>NZ_BEWG01000070.1:16386-69035 GCF_002723835.1 Mycobacterium sp. shizuoka-1
GCCGGCCCGACGCCCCCAGTAGGCGTCGGGCGGTCATCGGCGCATGGGCGCCCTTGACGTGAACCAGTTCGGGATCGGCGAGATCGACGATGTCCGCCACCAGATTTGCGGTGGATTCGCTGACCATCACCCCGCCGGGCGGGGCGACCGACTCCATCCGCTGCGCGAGCCCCACCTGTTCACCGACCGCGGTGTAACTTGTTGGGCTCGACGTGATGTCACCGGTGATCACCTGGCCCGAGTTCAGGCCGACCCGCAGCTGAAACGGCAGCCCGTCGACCCGCTCGATCTCGGCGGCCAGCTCCCGCGCCTGCTTCTGCATGTCCAACGCCGCCAGGCAGGCGCGCAGCGCATGGTCTTCGAGGGCCGCGGGTGCACCGAAGACCGCCATGATGCCGTCGCCGGTGAATTTGTCGACGGTTCCGCCGTAGCGGGTCACCACCGCGGTGGCCCGCAGGACCAGGCCGGTCATGATCTCTCGCAGCCGCTCGGCCCCCAGCGCCGCGGCGATGTCCATGGACCGCACCACATCGGCGAACAGCACCGTGACCTGCTTGTACTCGGCAGGCAGATCGGCGTCGATCAGTGGTGCACCGCACGAGTCGCAGAATCGTGCGCCGGCGCGCGGGTGGGCGCCGCATGATCGGCACGTCGTCGATTCGACCCCCACTCAACGAGAATAGGCGGGTGCGCGCCGTGCCGACGGCTTATCGGACGCCGGAGGCCACCACTCGCCAGGCCGCCAGCTTGTCGGCATAGGCCATGGTGTGGGCCGGACTCGTCGACGGCAGCCGGTGCCCGCGCACGGGCAGGTCGAGGTTTAGCCTGGTGAAGTTTGCTTCGGCGGCTGCGCCGTTGAAGTACACCTCTTCGACGTGACGCTGGGCGGCGAAGAATGCGCCGAAGTCGTTGGCCACCATGCTGTCCGGTTCGATTGCGGAGTCCAGGCTGCCGACCCGTCTGCAGTGCTTGAGCACGTCCCAGACAGCGATGCCGTGCCGGTTGAGGACCGCGATCCGCTGGTCGTACGGCGCGTCGGGGGTGCCGCCGAACAGGTCGGCGATGATGCGCCAGAACGCATTTCGGGGGTTGCCGTAGTACTGCCCGCCGGCCAGCGACAGCGCGCTGGGCATGTTGCCGAGGATCAGCACCCGTGCAGTCGGCGAGCCGATCGGCGGCAGACCGTGCAGCAGCGGGGATCGTGGCATCGGCACCGACGGTATACGTTGGGTCGGTGACCGACGCCGTCGACCCGGAGACTGCTGGGCTGCTCGACGGGTTGACGGGCGACGCCCGCGCCCAGCGTGCCGAGCTGATCGTCTGGCTGCTCGAGCAGGGCATCACCGTCGAGGAGATCCGGGCTTCGTTCGCGCCGATGCTGCTGCCCGGACGCCGGATTTTCGGTGACGACGGCACCCGCCTGTCAGCCCGCCAGATCAGTGAGAGCACCGGTTTGGACATCGATCTGCTCACCCGCTTCCAACGTGCCAGCGGGCTGTCGACCGTCGACGACCCGGACGCGGCGGTGTTCCTGCGCCCCGACGCCGAGACGGCGGTGCACATCAAGCGTTTTCTCGATCTCGGTATCGACGCCGATCAGCTGCTCACGGTGGTCCGATTGCTGGCCGAAGGGCTTTCGCACGCGGCCGAGGCGATGCGCTACACCGCGGTGGCGACGACGATGCGACACCCGGGGACGACCGAACTCGAGATGGCCCGCGGTGCGAAGGAGCTGGTCGCCGCCGCGGCTCCGCTGCTCGGGCCGATGGTCCAGGACATGCTGGCGCTGCAGCTGCGGCACGCGATGGAGACCGAGGCGGTCAACGCCAACGAGCGGGCCGCCGGCGCTCCGCTGCCCGGTGCCCGTCTGGTGGCGGTGGCCTTCGCCGACCTCGTCGGGTTCACCAGGCTCGGCGAGATCGTTCCGCCCGAGGAGCTCGAGCAACTCGCCAACCGGCTGGGCGACGCCGCCCGCGACGTCGCGGTGCGACCGGTGCGGTTCGTCAAGACCATCGGGGACGCGGTGATGCTGGTGTCGACGAATGCGTCGGCGCTGCTCGATGCGATGTTGACCCTCGTGGAGGCCACCGAGGCGGACGAGGCGCTGCCGCAGCTGCGGGTGGGCGTTTCCTACGGGCCGGCGGTGAGCCGCGCCGGCGACTGGTTCGGCAGCCCGGTCAACCTGGCCAGCCGGGTCACCTCGGCAGCCCGCCCGGGTTCGGTGCTGGTGTCCGAGGCGGCTCGGGAGGCGATCGGTGACGACGATTCCTTCCGGTGGTCGTTTGCCCGGGCACGCCACCTCAAGGGCATCGAGGACGAGGTCAAGCTCTTTCGCGCCCGTCGCTCCGAAAACCCCTGAGCGGTCGGGGTTTCAGCGCTGATCGTGGCACCAGATGACGGTGTCGACGTCGCCGACCATGAGCTGGGGATCGTCCGAACACGGTCCGTGTCGCCGGACCTGAGGAGAACCGCCGCCACTTGCTGAACACCGTTCACCCTCAGCGAAGGACCGCTGACATACGGTGTAATGGTGTAATCATGTAATACATGAAACATCAGTACATGCATCGTCGGCCCGGTCGCCCCGGCGGGTGGCAGCAGGCCGACCAGCCCGACGCGTCCGATGCCGGCGAATGGTTCGCCGGCCGACTTCCCGACGGCTGGTTCGTCGGTGACCCCACGGTCATCGTCGACCGGGAAGAGATCACCGTCATCGGGCGGCTGCCGGAACCCACCGACACGCCGGCCAGCGAGGCGCGTGCGTCGGGCCGGGCGTCGCGGTTCCGGGAGGACACCCGGTCCGATCGGATTCGGATCGCTGAGGAAGCTCAAGACAAGTACGGCCGCAAGGTGTCCTGGGGAGTGGAGGTCGGTGACCCGGCGAATCCCGAGCGAATCCTGTTCACCCACATCGCCGTTCCGGTGATGACCAGACTCAAGCAACCCGAGCGGCAGGTGCTCGACACGTTGGTCGACGCCGGTGTCGCGCGGTCCCGGTCGGACGCGCTCGCCTGGAGCGTGCGTTTGGTCGGCGAACACGCCGAAGAGTGGTTGGCCAAGTTGCGTTCGGCGATGAGCGAGGTCGACAACCTGCGTGCCGAGGGGCCCGGTCTGTAGCCCGACCCGGAAATGCAGTAGCGCACTACTGCTTTGCGCCACTTCCACCCGAGCGATAGTTCTGCCTGAGAGCTGCTTCGGGGGGAGGGGCCGGCTGTGTTCAGTAGTCGACAGTGCGCGCGCAGAGGGTCGTCGGCAGTGTTCGCCGCCGTCGTTGCGGCCGTACTCGGTGTGATCGGGGTATCGGTGGCGCAGCCGGTGCGGGCGGCGACGGCGATCGTTCTCGGGACCACGTTCATCCCTGATTCGGCGCAGCCGAAATATGTCCGCGGCGCCATGGAATTCTTCGTCAAACCGACCACGTTGTGTGGCACGCAGCCGTGCACGGTCGCTCCGGTGCGGACTCCAGAACAGTTTTGGCCGCTGTCGGGCTGGCGGGACATGACGATCGATCAGTCGATTTCACGCGGTCTCGATATCGTCGACGATGCTCTGCTGCACCATCTTTCCGCCGACTCCGAGCCGGTCGTGGTCTTCGGTGATTCACAGAGCTCGACCATCCTGTCGCTGGAGAAGGACCGCCTGTCGGCATTGTCGGACGCCCAGAAGAAGCGGCTGGTCTTCGTGCTGGTGGCAAACCCGAACCGACCCAACGGCGGTCTGCTCGAGCGCATCGCACCGTTCACCATCCCGGTCATCGGTCTCTCCGGCAGTGGCGCCACCGCAACCGATGCCGGTATCAAGACGATCGACATCGCCTGCCAATACGATGGAATCGCCGACTTCCCGCGATATCCGCTGAATGTGTTCGCGATGCTGAACCTGGTTGCCGGTGCCGCGATTCACAGCAGCTACATCACCGGGCCGGTCGGATACACCGAGCAGGAACTCGACAGCGCCAATCAGTCACCGGCCAATCAGCAGATCTACGGCGACACCGTGTACATCACGATCCCGGCCAAGCACCTTCCGCTGGTGGTCCCGCTGCGGTCGTTCGGCAAATGGAGCGGTCTGTCGATGCTCACCACACCGCTGGCCGATCTGATCGAGCCGACGCTGCGGGTTCTCGTCGAACTCGGCTACGACCGCAGCGTGCCGTACGGCCGGCCGGCCAAGTTCGGGCTGTTCCCCGACATCGACCCGGCCACAGTCGCTTTCGATCTGGTCTCGGCCGTGCGCAGCGGCGTCGACGCCGCCCTCCGCGATATCGGGGTGGCCACGCCCGCGGCGGCGCCGCCGGTCGGGGCCGTCCCGGCGGTCAGCGCCCCAGCCAGGGCATCGGCCGTCCGGGTACCGGCGGGCATCCGCGCGACCGGGCGCTCGCCGCGTACGGTGCGCAAGGGCACGCCGACCGGGGCCCCGAAGGCCACAGACCCGACCGGGGCCCGGCCGTCGGGGGTCGGTTCCTCCGGTCGCCGACACGTGCGCTCCCACGGCGGCCGCCCAGTCCCGAGCCGGGCGGGCGCCGGCGGCGCGGACAGCTAGGCCTGGGTCATCGCGTAATAGCGCCCGCGGCGCGCGAGCAACTCCGCGTGGCTTCCTGTCTCGACGATCCGACCAGCCTCCATCACCAGGATGTTGTCGGCGTCGCGGATCGTCGAGAGGCGGTGGGCGATGATGAAACTGGTTCGTTCCCGGCGCAATTCGGTCATCGCGTGCTGGATTAGCAGTTCGGTCCTGGTGTCCACCGAACTGGTCGCCTCGTCGAGGATCAGCAGCTGGGGACGGGCCAGGAAGGCCCGGGCGATGGTGATCAACTGCTTCTCGCCGGCGCTGATGTTGCCGCCGTCGTCGCTGACTCTGGTCTGATAGCCGTCAGGCAGGGTGTGGACGAACCGGTCGACGTAGGCCGCCTGCGCCGCCTCGATCACTTCGTCCTCTGTCGCGTCCGGTTTGCCGTAGGCGATGTTCTCGGCGATGGTGCCGCCGAACAGCCAGGTGTCCTGGAGCACCATGCCGATCCGCGCGCGCAGCGACTCCCGGCTGACATCGGTGATGTCGATTCCGTCGAGCGTGATCCGCCCGGAGTCCACGTCGTAGAACCGCATCAACAGGTTGACCAAGGTGGTCTTGCCGGCGCCGGTCGGTCCGACGATGGCCACCGTGGCGCCCGGTTCGGCGACCAGCGACAGGTCTTCGATCACGGGCGTCCCGGGTAGGTAGCTGAACCAGACGTTCTGGAACTCGACCCGCCCGCGGGCATCGCCGGGAACGGCGTGTGGTGCGTCCGGAGATTCTTCGGGTTCGTCGAGGAAGTCGAAAACCCGTTCCGCGCTGGCCACCCCAGACTGCAGCGAGTTGTACATGCCGGCCACCTGGGTCAGCGGCTGGTTGAACTGGCGGACGTACTGGATGAAGGCCTGGATACTGCCGAGTGTGATCTGGCCGGTGGCGACCTGGTAGCCGCCGACCACCGCCACCGCGACATAGCTGAGGTTGCCGATGAACGTCGTCGCCGGGGACACCAGCCCGGAGAGGAACTGTGCGCCGAAACTGGCGTGATAGACGTCGTCGTTGAAGTCGCGGAACTTCTGCTGGGCGGCGGCGCGATGTCCGAACGTCTTGACCACGGTGAAGCCGCTGTAGGTCTCTTCGATGTGCGCGTTGAGCCGGCCGGTGTTGGTCCACTGCGCGACGAACATCCGCTGCGACCGTCGCGCGATCACCCGAGTCGCCCACAGCGACAACGGAACCGTCGCCACGGTGATCAACGCGAGTAGAGGTGAGATGCTCAGCATCATCGCCAGGACCGCCACCACGGTCAGCACCGACGTCAGCAGCTGACTGATCGTCAGCGACACCGACGACTGAATGTTGTCCACGTCGTTGGTGACCCGGCTCAACAGCTCGCCACGCTGGCGGGAGTCGAAGTAGGACAATGGCAGCCGGTGAACCTTGTCCTCGACTTCGGCGCGGAGCGCGGTGACGGTGCGTTGCACGATCACGTTGAGCAGCCGAGCTTGGCCCCAGACCAACAGTGCGGCAACGATGTACAGTCCCAGCGCGAGCAGCAGCGTGTGGCCCACCGCGGTGAAGTCGACACCGCGGCCGGGCACCACGTTCGTTCCCGACAGCAGGTCGGCGAAAGTGTTGTCGCCGCGGGCTCGGGCGGCGGCGACGGCCTGTTCCTTGGTGATGCCGGCTGGCAACTGCCTGCCGAGGATGCCGTTGAACAACAGATCGGTGGCGTGCCCGAGGATGCGGGGACCGATGACGCCCAAGGCGATTCCGGCGACCGACAACGCGATCACCGCCGCCGTCGGCCACCGTTGCGGCGTGAGTCGGCGGAGCAACCGGAGCGCGGATCCGGTGAAGTCGCGCGAGCGGGCCTGCCGGGGGTCCTGGGCCAGCGTGCGCATCCCGCCGCCGCGCATCGCCGGACCGGTCACGGCGTGCCCCCGACCCCGACGGATTGGGAATCGGCGAACTCGCGATAGGTGTCGCATTCGGCCAGCAGCTCGTCGTGGGTGCCTGCGCCGACCACCCGGCCACCGTCGATCACCACGATGTTGTCGGCCTGCATCACCGTCGAAATGCGTTGGGAAACAATGATCACGGTCGCGTCTGCGGAGACCTCTGCAAGTGCGGCGCGCACCCGCGCATCGGTGTGGACGTCCAGTGCCGAGAACGCGTCGTCGAACAGGTAGATGGCCGGGTGCCGGACCACCGCCCGGGCGATCGCCAGCCGCTGGCGCTGGCCGCCGGAGAAGTTGATGCCGCCCTGGGCCACCCGCATGTTCAGCCCGTCGCGGTGGGCCCGCACGAAGTCGTCGGCGGCGGCCACCTGCAGCGCCGACCAGATGTCGTCGTCGCTGACGAGCTGTCCCGGCGCCGCACCCATCCGCACGTTCTCGGCGACGGTGCCGGAGAACAGATAGCCCCGCTGCGGGACCAGGCCCAGCGTCGACCACAGGGTTTCGGGGTCGTAGTCGCGGACGTCGACGCCATCGACCCGAACCGCGCCGTCGGTGACGTCATAGAGCCGGCAGATCAGCGCGATCAGCGTCGACTTGCCGGAACCGGTGCTGCCGACGATCGCGGTCGTCGTCCCGGGCTCGGCGGTGAACGACACGCCCTCCAGGACCGGGCGCTGGGCCCCTGGGTAGCAGAACGTCGCGGCGTCCAGAGCGACGACACCGCGCGCGGGGCCGTCGGGACGCTGCGGCGCCGCCGGAGGGCCGATCGCGGTCTGGGTGCCCAGCACCTCGGTGATCCGCTCGGCGCACACCGCCGCGCGGGGCAGCATCACCAGGATGAGGGTGGCCATCAACACCGCCATCAGGATCTGCATGAAATAGGACAGGAACGCGATCAGCGAGCCGACCTGCATGTGCCCGGTGTCGATCCGCAGGCCGCCGAACCAGATCAGCGCGACGCTGGAGATGTTGATCGTCAGCGTGGTGACCGGCAGCATCAGCGCCTGCCAGCGTCCGGCGGCCAGCGCGGTGTCGGAGACCGCCCGGTTGGCGACCGCGAACCGGTTGCGCTCGAAGGACTCGCGGGCGAAGGCCCGGATCACCCGGATACCGGAGAGCTGTTCGCGCATCACCCGGTTGATGCCGTCGATGAGGCGTTGCATCCCGCGGAAGATGGGCAGCATCCGCGTCACGATCCAGTAGTTGGAACCGGCCAGCACCGGAACGCTGACCAGTAGCAGCCAGGCCAGCCCGGCGTCCTGGTGGATCGCCATGATGATGCCGCCGACGCACATGATGGGCGCGGTCACCAGCACGGTGGTGGTCATCTGGATCAGCACCTGGATCTGCTGGACGTCGTTGGTGGTCCGGGTCAGCAGCGACGGCGCACCGAAGCGCGCCGTCTCGCGTTCGGAGAACGTGGTGACGTGGTGGAACATCGCCGAGCGCAGGTCGCGGCCGAACCCCATGCCGGTGCGCGAACCGAAATAGACCGCGCCGACCGCACACACCACCTGCAGTCCGGTCACGGCCAGCATGACCAGGCCCAATTCGGCGATCAGGCCGGTGTCGCCCTTGGCCACACCGTCGTCGATGATCGCGGCATTGACGGTGGGCAGATATAAGGACGCCAGTGTGCTGATGGTCTGCAGCGCCATCACCGCCGCGACCAGCCACCGGTACGGCCGGACATACTGTCGCAGCAGTCCCAGGAGCATGTCGCTACTGTCGCATACCGACGCGCCGCCATCGGTCTCCACGGGCCGCGCCCTGTCGGCCGCCATCCCGGGAATGTGTGGCAAAGCGGCAGGTCAACCGGCATGTCGGTGGTTGCGGCAAGGGGTGGCCGCTACAGTGCATGCTGTGACACGCAGCAGGTGCGCATGACAGCGACGCGCAAACTCACGGTGGCCGCGGGGGCCGTGGCCATCGCCGTGGCGATTCCGGCGCTGGGCGCATGCTCCTCGGACTCGGGGAGCGGCCCGGGTCAGCCGGCACCCACTGCGGCCCCGGCGCCGCAGGCCGGCAACGCCAAGCACGGCCCGATGTTCCCCGAGTGCGGGGGCATCACCGACCAGACGATGGCCGAGCAGACCCGGGTCACCGGGTTGGTGAACACGGCGAAGAACTCGGTGGGCTGCCAATGGCTGGCCGGCGGCGGCATCCTGGGGCCGCACTTCTCCTTCACTTGGTACCGGGGCAGCCCGATCGGGCGTGAACGCAAGACCGAGGAGCTGTCGCGGACCAGCGTCGAAGACATCAACATCGAGGGCCACAGCGGATTCATCGCGGTCGGCACCGATCCGACTCTGGGGGACAACCTGTGCGAGGTCGGCATCCAGTTCGACGACGACTTCATCGAGTGGTCGGTCAGCTTCGCCGAGAAGCCCTTTCCGCCGGCCTGCGACGTGGCCAAGGAACTGACCCGGCAATCGATCGTGAACGCCAAATGAGCCCCCGCCGCTCGGCTGCCGCGGTGCTCGCGGTGCTCTCCGCGCTGGCCGTGGTCAGCGGTTGTGCGCGCACGGTCGACGGAACTGCGGCGAAGTCGGGCTCGGGCACCGTCCCGCGCAATGACAACTCCGCGCAGCAGTACCCGAACCTGCTCAAAGAGTGCGACGTCCTGACCACCGACATCCTGGCCAAGACCGTGGGCGCCGATCCGCTCGACATCCAGAGCACGTTCGTCGGCGCGGTCTGCCGCTGGCAGGCCGCCAACCCGGCCGGTCTGGTCGACATCACCCGGTTCTGGTACGAGCAGGGCAGCCTCGACAACGAGCGGGCGGTCGGCCAGTTCCTGAAGTACCAGATCGAGAACCGCTCGATCGCCGGTGTGCCGTCGATCGTGATGCGGACATCCGACCCCAACGGCGGCTGCGGGGTGGCCTCTGATGCGGGCGGCGTCGTCGGATGGTGGGTCAACCCGCAGGCGCCGGGTATCGACGCGTGCGGGCAGGCGATCAAGCTGATGGAGCTGACGCTCGCCACGAACTCCTAGGCCGGCTCAGCGCGGTACGTGGAACGAGGTCAGTTCGGCGCTGCCCAATTGCAGGCCGGGCCAACCGCCGGGCACGCCCAGCACGGCCATGGCCGACGTCGGGAACTTCATCGAGATGCGCTCGGCGGCTGCGCGGTCGGACCGGTTCGGTTCGGCCAGGCCGAGCGCCACGTGGCTCACCGTGGGTTCGTGACCGACCACCAGCAGCGTCGCGATCTCGTCGGCGACCTGGTTGATCTCGTCGATCATCGTTCCCGCGGTGGCGCCGTAGAGCCGCTCGGAGTAGGTCACCGGCGCGTCGATCCCGGTGCGGTCGAGGGTCTGCCGCGTCCTGGTCGCCGAGGAGCACAGCACCAGGTCGATCGCCGGGAGGTTGGCCCGCAGCCAGTCGCCGGCCAGACCGGCCTCCCGGATACCGCGGGCCGCCAGCGGCCGGTCGTGGTCGGCCACCCCGCCGGGGTAGTCCGACTTGGCGTGGCGCATCAGTATCAGGGTCCGTTTGGCGGCAGTCACGCACTAAAGGCTAGAACGTTCGCGCACATGCCGGTCGAGGTCCGCGGACTTGTCGGCGCCGCGCCATACACTCGCCGCAACACTGTCCGAGGAGACGGGAAGGAGGCCCCGGGATGCGATTTCTGCACACCGCCGATTGGCAGCTCGGCATGACCCGACACTTCCTGGAAGGTGAAGCCCAGCCGCGCTACTCGGCGGCCCGCCGCGACGCGGTGGCCGGTCTCGGGGCGCTGGCCGCCCAGACCTCGGCGGAGTTCGTCGTCGTGGCCGGCGACGTCTTCGAGCACAATCAGCTCGCCCCGAAGGTGATCAGTCAGTCCTTGGAAGCTATGCGAGCCATCGGCGTTCCGGTGTATCTGCTGCCCGGCAACCATGATCCGTTGGACGCCTCGTCGGTGTACACCAGCGCGCTGTTCGCGGCGGAGTGCCCGGACAATGTGATCGTCCTGGACCGCGAGGGGGTGTGGGAGGTGCGTCCGGGCGTGCAGCTGGTCGTCGCCCCCTGGCGGACCAAGGCGCCGACGGTCGACCTGACGGCGGCGGTGCTGGCCGACCTGCCCGCCGACGGGACCATCCGCATCCTGGTGGCCCATGGCGGGGTGGACGTGCTCGATCCGGATCCGGGCAAGCCCTCGCTGATCGCGATGGCCAATCTGACCGATGCCGTAGGCCGCGGTGCGGTGCACTATGTCGCGTTGGGGGACAAGCACTCTCGCACCTGCGTCGGCGACAGTGGACGGGTCTGGTACTCGGGTTCGCCCGAGGTGACCAATTTCGACGACGTCGAGGCCGACCCGGGTCATGTGCTGGTGGTCGACATCGACGAGGCGCAGCCCGCCCATCCGGTGACCGTCGAGGCGCAGCACGTCGGCCGGTGGCGGTTCGTCACGCTGCACCGCCAGGTCGACGACAGCCGCGACATCGCCGATCTGGACCTCAACCTCGACCTGTTGCCGGACAAGGAGCGCACGGTCGTGCGGCTGGGACTGACCGGCTCGCTCACCGTCACCGACCGCGCCGCGCTGGACGCCTGCCTGGACAAGTACGCGCGGCTGTTCGCCTGGCTGGGGACCTGGGAGCGGCACACCAGCATCGCGGTGATGCCTGCCGACGGGGAATTCGACGATCTCGGGATCGGCGGGTTCGCGGCAGCTGCGGTCGAGGAACTGGTCAGCACCGCCCGTAGCGGTGACGGTGATGCGGCCCAAGACGCCCAGGGTGCGCTGGGGCTGCTGCTGCGGCTGGCCGGCGGGAGTGCGGCGTGAAACTGCACCGGCTTGTCTTGACCAACTACCGCGGAATCGCACACCGCGACATCGAATTTCCCGAGCACGGCGTGGTGGTCGTCTGCGGCGCCAACGAGATCGGCAAGACCTCGATGATCGAGGCGCTCGACCTGCTGCTCGAGTCCAAGGACCGGTCGACCAAAAAGGAAGTCAAGCAGGTCAAACCGACCCACGCCGACGTCGGTTCGGAGGTGACCGCCGAGATCAGCACGGGCCCATACCGTTTCGTGTACCGCAAGCGGTTCCACAAGAAGTGTGAGACCGAGCTGACAGTTCTGGCGCCGCGCCGCGAACAGCTGACCGGCGACGAGGCTCACGACCGCGTGCTGGCGATGCTGTCCGAGACGGTGGACACCGGCCTGTGGCATGCGCAGCGGGTGTTGCAGACCAGCTCGACCGCGGCGGTGGATCTGTCCGGCTGCGATGCGCTCTCGCGTGCGCTGGACCTGGCTGCCGGTGACGATGCGGCGCTGTCGGGCAGCGAACCGCTCCTGATCGAGCGCATCGACACCGAGTACGGCCGGTATTTCACCGCGACCGGCAGGCCGACGGGCGAGTGGGCGGCGGCGCTCGCCCAGCTGCGCAGTGCCGAGGAGGAGGTGGCGCGGTGCGCCGCCGCGGTCGCTGAAGTGGACCAGCGGGTGCACCGGCATGCCGAACTGGCGGAACGGCTTTCCGGCCTGGCCGATCGACGGCGGGACGTCGCGGGTCGGGTGGCCGCCGCGCAGGCGGCGGCCGACGCACTGGCTGAGCTCGCCGCCGAGCTGCGGCAGGCCGAGCTCGTCGCCGCCGCGGCGCAGGGCACCTGCGCCGCGTCGAGCGCCGCGCAGGCCGAACGGCTCCGGCTGCGCGACGAGGTGGCCGCGCGCACCGCGGCGCTCGGCGAGGTCCAAGCACAGCTTCGTGACGCGCTGGAGGCCGAGTCCACCGCCGCTGAGGTCGCCGAACTGGCCGCTGCGGCAGCGGCGGAGTCGGCCGCGGCGGTGGCCGCCGCCGACGCTGCGGCCGATGAGGCGCGCCGGGTGGTCGATGCCCTGGCCAGTAGCGCGGAAGCCCAGCGGCTGACGGCCCGGCTCGAGCGGATCGAGACCGCCGAGCGGGAGCTGCGCGAGCTGACCCGTCAGCTTGCCGAGATCGCGCTGACCGCGGAGGTGATGGCCGACATCGAATCGGCTGCGGCCCTGGTCGAGCGGATCGAAGCGCAACTCGCGCTGACCGCGACCACGGTGGAGTTCACCGCGGTCGCCGACCTCGAGCTGACGGTGGGGGAGCACACCGTCGGCTTGTCTGCCGGGCAGCGCTGGGCGCCGGCGAGTTCGTCGTCGACCACGGTCGAACTGCCGGGGCTGCTGAGGGTGCGCATCGATCCCGGCGCGACCACGTCCAGTGCGCGCGCCAAACTCGATGCCGCGCAACGCGTTTTGGCCGAAGCGCTGCAACAGGGCGGCGCCGCCGACCTCGAAGGTGCGCGGACGGTCGAGCGGCGCCGCCGCGAACTCACCGCCGACCGCGATCAGGTGGCGGCGACGCTGGCCGGGCTGTGCGACGGCGACGGGGTCAGCGAGATGCGCGGTCGGCTGGCTGCGCTGCGCGCGGCGATCACCCCCGAACTGCTCACCGGCGGCATCGACAACGCTGCGGCGCGCGCGGCGTTCGTCGCCGCCATCGCGGCCCGGGAGAACGCCCGCGCCCAGGCCGATCTGCACGAGCGCGCGGCGGCCGAGGCCAGCGCCCTGCTCACGCAGAAGCACACGGCGACAACAGTTTTGCGGGCGAAGCTGGCCGACGCCACCGGTGAGCTCGACACCGCCACACAGCGTCTGGCCACGCTGCGCGCGGACGTCGGTGACCAGGAGATCGCCGCCCGCTCGGTGGCCGACGCCGAGGCGCAGCAGCAGGCCGACCTCGCGGTCGCCGCGCTGGCACAGCGGTACGCGGCCGCGGATCCCGCTGCCGTACACGCGGAGCTGGCTTCGGCGAAGGATGCCGCCGCGAACCTGGAGCGCGAGCACGCCGCGGTGGGGCAGGCGCTCAACGACATCACCGTCGAACTGGGGGTGATGGGCACCGAGGGGCGCAAGGGCAGCCTGGACCTCGCCCAGATCGCCCGTGAGCACGCCATGGCCGAGCATGCGCGGGTGTCGCGGCGGGCGCGGGCCGCGCAGTTGTTGCGCTCGGTCATGGCCCGGCACCGGGACACCACCCGGCAGCGCTACGTCGCGCCGTTCCGTGCCGAGATCGAACGACTCGGCCGGCCGGTGTTCGGGCCGACATTCGAAGTCGAGGTCGACAGCGACCTGCGCATCTGCAACCGCACGGTGGACGGCCGCACCGTGCCCTACGAATCGCTGTCGGGCGGCGCGAAGGAACAACTCGGCATCCTGGCCCGGCTGGCTGGAGCCGCGCTGGTGGCCAAGGAGGACTCGGTGCCGGTGGTCATCGATGACGCCCTGGGTTTCACCGATCCCGAGCGGCTGACGAAGATGGGTGCGGTGTTCGACACCGTCGGAGACCACGGCCAGGTGATTGTGCTGACCTGTACTCCGACCCGCTACTTAGGAGTGCAGGACGCCCACGTCATCGAGCTGACCGCCTGAGCGGGCAGTACTAGTCCGCCAGCGCCAGGACTTCGTCGAAACCCGCTGCCAGGCAGTCGTAGAACTCCTCGAAGTCCGGGATCGCGCCGGTGTCGACATCGATCCCGAGCGAGCAGGTGTCCACGTAGGTCAACAGCGTGACGTTGACTGCCGAGCCGATGGTCGGGCCGAACGCGTACTGACCGCGCACCCGGGCGCCGCCGAGATACACCTGCACCGGAACGCCCGGCACATCGCTGCACAGGAAGTCGACGTGACGCAGGATCGACCCGATGTACCAGCGCGGCATCATGTTGAGGGCGCCCGCGATCAACTGCGTGTAGGGCAACGACTTCTCGTGGCGCACCCGGCCGGTACGTTCGTGGATGCCGCTGATGCGCGCGGCCGGATCGGCCACCCCGACCGGGACGTCGAAGCGCATCAGGGTGATCCGATTGCCGCCCATGTCGTCACCGTCGCTGCGCAGGCTGATCGGCATCGTCAAGTGCAGATCGCCGACGCCGACGCCGTGCTTGTCGTGGTAGCGGCGCAGGCCGCCCGCCACCCCCGCGACGAACGCATCGTTGAGCGCCCCGCCGCTGCGATGCGCGGCCTCACGGAGCCGCGGCATCGGGACGTCGAGTACCCCGAGCCGACGAATCAGGGTGCGGTTCTTCATCAACGGCGAGCCCGTGGTGTTGACCGGACGAACGGTCCGGTACACCGAGGCGGCCAGCTCGCCTGCCGACTCCGCGGTCTGCAGTGGTTGTCGAATCGTGTTGAGCAGCAACCGCGGCGCGATCTTCACAGATTCGGCCACCACCTTGCCGACCAGGCCTGCGTTGTAGCGCAGCGCGTCGCGATAACCCGCCAGCGGCTCGGCGGCAGGCGCCACCGGCTCGTCCGGGACGGCGCCCATCGCACGCGGATCCTCGGTGAGGTCGAACAGCGTCATCGCGATCTGGACCCCGCCGACCCCGTCGGTCAGAGCGTGGTGGAACTTGCACAGCACCGCCGCGCCGCCGTCGTCGAGTCCGTCGATGAGCGTGGCCTCCCACAGCGGGCGGGCTCGGTCGAAATCGGCCATTGCCGCCAGCCGGGCCATCTCGAGCACACCGTCGAGATTGCCCGGCTCGGGCGCGGAAACCCGGCGCATATGGTAGTCCAGATCGAAATCCGGGGCGTACTCCCAGCGCGGCGGCGCGGGTGGCGGTGAGTTCACCACCCGCTGGCGGAACATCGGCAGCTCCCGGCTGACCAGATCGAATCGTGCCCGCACCAGGTCCCAGTCGGGCGACCGGTCGAGAAGGATGACTGTCACCACGGTGGATCGCAGCCGTGGATCGGCCTCCATCGACCAGGTGAAGGCGTCTGTGTTGCGCATGAATTCGGTCATGATGCTCCGTCACCAAACGTACGACGGAGACCTCATCGACAGAATATCCCGCGGCTGGTTGAGGACTTTCTCCCCTAACACTGGGGCCTTTCTCTGCGATTTCGGCGCGCACACGTTCGCTGAGCGACGGTTTGCGCGCCGAAATCACAGAGGCTCAGGTTCAGGCGGACAGCGGCACGGAGTGGGCACCGACCTTCGAGTCGGCGACGTCGCCCAGTCCGAGGTGGTCACGCAGCGTCGTTCCGGTGTATTCGGTGCGGAACAGGCCACGCCGCTGCAACTCCGGCACCACCGCGTCGACGAAGTCGTTGAAGGTCCCCGGTGTCGTCGCCGACGACACCATGAACCCGTCGGCCTCGCCGGCGCGGAACGATTCCTCGATCTGGTCGGCCACTTGCGCGGCGGTACCGACGAACTGGGGGAGCAGCACACCCTGCGCATACCATGCGCCGACATCTCGCAAAGTCAGGCTGTCCCGGTTGGCTACCCGGCGTACGGCGTCGAAAAGCCCTTGGGTGCCGCTGACTTGGACGTCCTCGACCGGAGCGTCCAGGTCGTAACCGGAGAAGTCGTGGTCGGTGTGCACGCTCAACGTGATCAGTCCGGAGATCGGATCCGCGAGCTCGTTGTGGTAGGCCTGCTTTTCGCGAGCGATGGATTCGGTCTCGCCGATGAACGGGATGAATGCCGGGAAGATCAGGACCTTGTCCGGGTCGCGGCCGAAGTTCACGGCCCGCGACTTGATGTCGTCGTAATATGCGCGCCGGCCCTCAGCAGTGGGGTCGATCTCGAAGATCGCCTCCGCCCAGCGGGCGGCGAAGTCCTTCCCGGTGTTCGACGAGCCGGCTTGAATCAGCACCGGTCGGCTCTGCGGGGAGTGCGGCACGTTCAGCGGGCCTCGGGACCGGAAGTATTGGCCGTGGTGGTTGACGTGCCTTATGCGGCTGGGATCGGCGAACACTCCCGATTCCTTGTCGAGCACCAAGGCGTCGGGCTGCCAGCTCGACCACAGTTCCACCGCGGTGCGGACGAACTCGTCTGCGCGTTCGTAGCGGAACTCGTGCCCGAGATGGTCGTCGTGGCCGAAGTTCTGCGCCTCGCCCTGGGTCAGCGAGGTGACGATGTTCCAGGCCACCCGGCCGCGGGTGAGGTGATCGAGGCTGGCGAAGATGCGAGCCAACTCGTAGGGGTGGAAATACGTGGCCGACTTGGTGATCGCCAACCCCAGTCGAGAGGTAACGGCGGCGATGCTGGCGGCCACGATGGACGGATCCAGGGTGGCGGTCGCCTGGGTTCCGCGCCGCAGTGGCTCGGCGATACCGTCGCCGAAGCGGACCGGCGCGGCGAGCAGGTCGGCGAAGAACAAGAAGTCGAACTTGCCCCGCTCCAGGATCCGTCCGATGCGGTGGTAGTACTCCGGCGTGAGGAACCCGGTGTCGGTGGCCGGGTGGCGCCAGGCGGCGTGGGAGTGGGTCACCTGGGAGGCGATCTGGAATCCGCCCAGGTGCAGTTGTCGGGTCATGGTGGCTCCATCAGGGATGTCGAGATCGACGAAATGGCTGGTTTTACTCGCACTTTCGCGGCGAAATGTCGGTTTGGGCGAGAGGGCGCTCAGAAGTAGGCGTTGGCCGGGATCGGTGTGCCGTGCAACAGGTTCTGGCCGATGACGCGCGCCTTGTACGCCACCGGATTGTGCAGGGTGATGGTGCGGACATTGCGCCAATGCCGGTCGAGATTGCGCTGACGGCTGGCGGCGCTGGCCCCGCCGAGCTCGAGCAGCCGGCTGGCCGCCGCGGGCGCGACATCGTCGAGGTGGACCTTCACCTTGGCTACTTTGAGCTGGGCCTCGACGGCCAGATCGGCGTCGGGCACCCCGTCACGCAGCGAGTCGGTTGCCGCCTCGACCGCCGACGCCGCGTCGAGCACCGCGGCCCGGGCGATGGCGGCGGTGCTGGCCAGCTCGCCGAGCTGGCGCTGATACAGCGGGTCGTCGGCCGGGCTCTCGGCCAGGGCGTGGCTGAAGCTGCGGGTCCGCGAGCGCAGCAGCTCGACACCGTCGTCGACGATCGTCTGCAGCACGCCGGCGACGATGGCGTGGATGTAGAGCTGCAGCGAGGCGTACTGCACGGTCGGCACCGGCTCGGCGTCGTAGGGGGTGTCGCTCAACACCTCGTCGGGTGCCACGTCGACGCTGGTGAAGATCGTGGTGCCGGTGCCGGTCCGGCGCTGGCCGAAGCCGTCCCAGTCGTCGATCAGCCGCACGCCGTCCCGGTCGGCGGGCACGATCACGGTGGCCACCGAGTCGTGGTCGGTGGTGGCGGTGACGGTCAGGTAGTCGGCGAACAGCGTTCCGGTGCTGTAGTACTTCTCGCCGGAGAGCCGGTAGCCTCCGGGAACGGGCAGCAACCGGGTGTTGAACACCAGGCTACCGACGGCGTTCGAGCCCTTCTCGCTGAACGCGTTGCCCACGATCGCGCCATGGGCGACCTTGGCCAGCCACTGGCGCGACCGCGGCTCGGTGAGGGCGCGTAGGCGCTCTTCGACGAACCAGAAGTGGGTGCGGAAGATATGCGCCACAATGGGATCGGCTGCCGCGACGTCGATCACTGTCGAAAATAGCTGGCGGATAGTGAAATTGGCGCCACCAAGCTCTGTGGGAAGACGCAGGGTGCCGAAACCCGCCCGCTTGAGCGTATCGACCTGGTCAAAGGGATTCTCGTCGTTGAGATCTCGGTCCTTGGCGCCGGACCTGATCTGGGCGAGCAGCTCGGCGAATTCTGGTGTGCCGGGCACGATGGCCTGGAGTGGCTCTGCAGTGGTCATCTTCCCGTTGTACCGACGGCCGCCGCGGCGGACACTGCTTTGGCTCACCCCGAACCTAAGCGCGCTGACGGGGCGCATTCCATTCCCGCCGCGGGCGAGGCAGAATCGACCCATGGTGGGCCCGCGGCGATGACGTTGAACGAGAAGCGGCGCCGCGCCCACGACAAACTCGCCGCCCTGCCCGGGGTACGCCCGGTGCGTCGCCCGGTCACTCCGGAGGGCCCCGACGAGTTCGACCTGTACTACGTGCGCACGGGCCGTAAGACCAGGCACCCGCTGGTCATCATCCCGGGCGGCCCGGGAGCCGCCTCGATCGCGCTCTACCGGGGCCTTCGCCGGCGTGCCGCCGCCGAGGGGCTCGACGTGATCATGATCGAGCACCGCGGGGTCGGGATGTCCCGGCACGACGACGCCGGAGCCGACCTGCCGCCGGCGGCACTGACGATCGAGCAGGTCGTCGACGACGTCGCCGCGGTGCTCGACGACGCCCAGGTCGACAGCGCGATCATCTACGGCACCTCCTACGGCACCTACATCGCCGCCGGGGTCGGCGTGCGTCACCCGAAGCGGGTGGCGGCGATGATCCTGGACTCCCCGCTACTGGCCGGTGACGACATCGAGGTGGTGCGGCACAACCTGCGTAGCGTGCTGTGGCACGGACAGCGCGACACCACCGAAGTCGCCGACAAGGTGCGCAAGCTCGTCGACGAAGGGGTGATGACGCCGGCGGCCGCGCAGCTCGCCGCAACCGTTTACGGGTTCGGCGGGGCGCGGCTGCTCGACCGCCAACTGGACCTGCTGCTGGAGGGCCGCAACCTGGTGTGGACGGCGATGGGGCGGGTCGGTGAGCTGATGGTGGGACGAAAGGCGCCGTACCGCAACGAGACCGATCTGGTCGGGCGCATCGGCTTCCGCGAACTCAACTATGCGGCCGACCCGGACGGGCTGCCGCTCGACCCGGCGGTCGCGATGCGTGACCTCGCGGTCGGCGAGGCACCCCGGTTCGAGGCCGAACCGTTCGACCTGGTCGCCGAGATGCCCAAGTTCAGCTGGCCGACGGTGGTGATCTCCGGTGGACGTGACCTCATCACCCCGCCCGCGGTGGCCGAACGAGTTGCCGGTCTCATCGACGGATCGGTGCTGGTGAACCTACCGACCACCGGTCACAGCGTGCTCGACACCAAGGAGCGGGCGGCGTTGCGGATCGCCGAGGCGACCGTCAGCGGCCGCATCGACACGTTGCCGGCCCAGGCGGCTGCGCTGGACGCGTTACCGAGCCGGCCCGCCGTGCGGCTGATGGTCTCGGCTCTGTCGGTGGCGGCCCGCGTCGAGGCCGCACTACCGGTGGCGCTGCAGGCCAAGCCGGCTACTTCATGAATCCGATTGCGGTGTAGTTCAAGTCGCCCAGGCCGGCCGGCCCGTAGTTGGCCAGGTTGCTGCGCACCGCTACGTTGCCTGCGGACTGGAACAGCGGCAGGCTGAACACCTCGCCGAAGATCAGCTTGTCCAGTTCGTTGGCCAGGTCGCGGGCCTTGTCCGGATCGAGTTCGCTGAACACCTGCTCGACCTTGGCGTCGATCTCGGGGCTGCTGATCTTGCCGAAGTTGCTCTCGGCGCCGGTGGTGTAGATCTGGTTCAGGCAGCACAACGCGAAAGCGTCACCCACCCACGAGAACTGCGCGATATCGAAATCACCGGGGATGATGTGGTTGGTGAAGAAGCCATTACCGGGCTTGGCGTCGATCTCCAGCTTCACTCCGATCTGGGCCAGGCTGTTCTGTGCGACGAGGGCCACCTGCCGGGTGGTCTGCGCGTCGTAGAGGACGTCGCGAATGACCAGCTGTTTGCCGTCCTTCTCCCGGAACTGCCCGTTGAGTTTCCAGCCCAGGGCGTCCAGTTCCTGCTTGGCCTTCTCGGGGTCGTAGGCCACCACCTGGCTGTTGTCCTGATAGCCCTTCTGCCCGGCCACGTAGATGTGATTGTTCAGCGGTACGGGCTTGTCGACCAGACCGCGTTGGGTCACGTCGGCGATCGCCTGCCGGTCGATGCCCTTGGCGACCGCGAGCCGCAGCGCCTTGTCCGACAGGATCGCTCCGGGAGCGCCGTTGATGGTGAAGTGATACCAGCTCAGACCCGGTGCCCGCCTGATCGAGACACCCGCAGTGCGCCGGGCGATGGTCAGCTCGTCCAGCGACCCCAGCCCGGTGGCGTCGATCGTGTTGTTTTGCAGCGCAGGGAGTCTCGCCGCGTCGTCGAGCACCAGGAAGGTGAACGAGTCCAGCAGCGGCGGCGTGCCCCACCATTTCGGATTACGGGTCAGCACGATGCGCTGGGCGGTTCGGTCCACCGCCGAGACCACGAACGGGCCCGCCGACGGCCCCGGACCGCTGCGCTGTCCCGTGTTGAACACCTCCGGGTCGCTGGTCATGCTCTTGGGCAGCAGCATCGTGTTGCCGGCGAACATCCCGCGCCAATCGGCGTAATGCTTGGCGAACGTCACCACGGCCTGACGGTCGTCGACGCCCTTGGTCACCGAGGCGACCCGGTCGGCACCGTTGGGCGAGGCGATTGCGAAGCGCTTGTCCTTTCCGCTGGTGGCGTTGATCTGGGCGGCGATGTCCTCCCAGGTGATCGGGGCGCCGTCGGACCAGACCGCCTTGGGGTTGATGGTGTAGGTGACGACCTGCGGGTCGGTGCCGGTCAGCTCGACAGCGGTGAAGTAATCGGGGTTGACCTTCATCGACCCGTCGGCGGCGATGATGAAGGCACGGGGCATGGTGGGCCGCAATATCGCGGCGGTGTCGGCCTCGTTGCCGTCGATGTTGAGGGTGTTCCAGTTCGACGGAAACGAGGACAGCGCCAGCCGCAGGTTGCCGCCGTTGCGCAGGGTGGCCGGGTCCTGCGGGTTGATGTCGCTGCTCGATCCGACTTCGGCGTTGCCGCCGGCCGAGGGCACCTCCCGCTTACTGCTCGAACAGCCGGCCACCACCAGACTCGTCACGACTGCCAGCACTGCCACTCGGCCGGCGTGCCGGCGGATCCATCTCCTCACGCCACTGATGCTAACGGCGAGTGGGATCCGGTTGCGGAATAGCGGCCAGCAACTTCTCGGTGTACTCGTGTTGCGGGTGGGCGAAGATGTCGTCGGCGTCGCCGTACTCGACCATCGCGCCCCGGTACATCACCACCACCCGGTGCGCGAGGTGCTTGACCACCGACAGGTCGTGCGAGACGAACAGATAGGACAGCTCGAATTCGCGCTGGAGGTCCAGGAGCAGGTTGATGATGCCGGCCTGGATGGAGACGTCGAGCGCCGATACCGGTTCGTCGAGGGCCAGGATCTTCGGCTGCAGCGCCAATGCGCGGGCGATGCCGATCCGCTGCTTCTGGCCGCCGGAGAACTCGCCGGCGAACCGGCTGGCGTCGGCGCGGCGCAGACCCACGATCTCCAACAGCTCGGCGACCCGCGCATCGATACTCGATTTGGCGAAACCGTTGGCGCCCAATGGTTCGGCGAGCAATTCGAAGACCGGTAGCCGGGGATCGAGCGAGGCCACCGGATCCTGGAACACCACCTGCAGGTCACGGCGCAGCTCGCGACGGCGGGCGGCGGTGAGGGTGGCGACGTCATTGCCGAGCACTTCGATCGAGCCGGACTGCGGCGCCGCGAGTTCCAGGATCTCGTGCAGGGTGGTCGACTTGCCGGAGCCGGACTCGCCGACGATCCCCAGCGTCTGACCCCGCAGCAGGTCGAAGCTCAGACCGTCGACCGCACGGACCTCGCCGATCTGGCGGCGGAACACCACCCCTTTGGTCAACCGGTAGGTCCGGACCAGGTCGCGCACCCGGATCACCACCTCGGACTGGGCGGGGACCTCGGCAGTCGCCGGCCGGGTCGACACGCCGTAGATCTCCGCGGCCGTTCGCCCGGTCACCTGGTCGGTCCGGATACAGGCCGCCGCATGGCCGTCGGACACCGGCAGCAGCGCGGGCTCGGCGGCGCGGCAGTCGTCGACGGCCAGGGGGCAGCGCGGCGCGAACGGACAGCCCGGCGGGAGGTCGACCAGCGTCGGGGGTGCGCCGGGAATCGGCACCAGCCGGGTGCCCTGCGGCGAGTCCAGCCGGGGGACCGAGCCCAACAGTCCTGCGGTATAGGGCATCCGGCGATCGCGGTACAGGTCGGCGACCGCCGCGACCTCGACCGCGCGCCCGGCGTACATCACCAGGGCGCGGTCGGCGAACTCGGCCACCACGCCAAGGTCGTGGGTGATGATCAGCACCCCGGCGTCGGTGACGTCGCGTGCGGTCTTGAGCACCTCGAGAATCTGCGCCTGGACGGTGACGTCGAGCGCGGTCGTCGGCTCGTCGCAGATCAGCAGGTCCGGGTCGTTGGCGATCGCGATCGCGATCACCACCCGCTGACGTTCGCCGCCGGACAGTTCGTGCGGGAACGCCCGCGCCCGCTGCGCGGGCTGGGCGATGCCGACGAGTTCGAGCAACTCGACGGCCCTGGCGCGGGCCGCCTGCTTGCCGATCGTCCGGTTGTGCACGGTGATGGCCTCGGCGATCTGATCGCCGACGGTGTAGACGGGTGTGAGCGCCGACATCGGATCCTGGAAGACCGTTCCGATGCGCAGTCCGCGGATCTTCGACATCTCGGCATCGGAGCGGCCGAGCAGTTCCTGGCCGGCCAGTCGCACCGAGCCCGACACGGCGGCGTACTCGGGCAGCAGGCCGATCACCGCCATCGCCGCGGCCGATTTGCCCGACCCGGATTCGCCCACCATCGCCACCACCTCGCGTGGCCGGACCTGATAGGTCAGGCCGCGCACCGCGGTCAGCTCGCCGGCGCCGGTCGGGAAGCTGACGGCGAGGTCGGTGACCTCCAGCAGGGGCTCGCTCATGACGTGGTGTTCTTCCGGCGGCTCCGGCGCAAGGTGGCGCTACCGGGGTCGAGGGCGTCGCGAAGACCGTCACCGGTGAGGTTGGCGCACACCAGGATCAACACCAGCACTCCGGCGGGGAACAGGAACACCCACGGGAACGTCGTTGCCGACTTGGTGCCGTCGGCGATCAGGGTGCCCAGCGAGACGTCGGGGGGCTGGATACCGAAACCCAGGAAGCTCAAACCGGTTTCGGCCAGGATCGCGACGGCGACGTTCAACGCGGCGTCGATGATGAGGATCGATGCGACGTTCGGGATGATGTGGCGGATGATGATGCGGCGGTTTGGCACACCCATGTACCGGGCCGCCCGCACGAATTCCCGCTCGCGCAGGCTCATCGTCAGGCCGCGCACCATGCGGGAACTCACCATCCAGCTGAAGCCGGCGAGTAGCACGATCAGCAGCGCGACGTTGGCCGAATTCTTGGTCAGCGGTGTGAGGATCGCGATCAGGATGAAGCTGGGCACCACGAGCAGCAGGTCTACCAACCACATCAGGGTGCGGTCGCGCCAGCCACCGAAGTAGCCGGCGATCGAACCGACGGTGGCCGCGATCCCGGTCGAGATCACCGCCACGCACACGCCGATCAGCATCGATTTCTGCATCCCGCGCAGGATCTGGGCCAGCAGGTCCTGGCCCAATGCGTTGGTACCGAACCAGTGGTCGGCGCTCGGCGGGTCCTGCAAGGCATAGAAGTCGAGATCGGTGTAGGACCAGGGCAGCAGCGGCGGCAGCGCATAACACCCGATGAACAGGACGACCAGGACGATCAACGACACCATCGCCGCCCGGTTGCGGGCGAACCGGCGCAACACCAAGGTGCGCCGGGAGGCGAACTCCTCGGGCTTGACGCCACTTTGGGCCGCGGTGGTGGTGGCTTCGGTCACGTCACCCTCACTCGGGGGTCGAGGATCGCGTAGATGACGTCTGACAACAGCCCGGCCAGCAACACCACCGCGCCGGAGAACACGGTGATGGCCGCAACGATGTTGGTGTCCTGGGTGGCGATGCCCTGGACCACCCACTCGCCCATGCCGTGCCAGCCGAAGATCTTCTCCACGAACACCGCTCCGGTGACCAGTCCCGCGACGCCGTAGGCGAACAGCGTGGCCATCGGGATGAGGGCGGTGCGCAGGCCGTGCTTGAACAGCGCCTGGCGCCTGGTGAGTCCCTTGGCGCGGGCGGTGCGGATGAAATCCTGCCCGAGGACGTCGAGCATCGCATTGCGTTGGTAGCGGCTGTAACCGGCGATCGAGCCGAGCGCCAGGGTGACGGTCGGCAGGATCAGGTGCTGCAACCGGTCGATGAACTGATTCCAGGGACCGCCGATGGCGTCCGGTGAGGTCTCCCCGGTGTATTCGAAAATCTGCAGCCCGAGAATCGAATTGGCTTTCAGCGCGGCCAGGATCATCAGGTTGGCGATGACGAACGTGGGCGTGCTGATCACCAAGAGCGACAGCAGCGTGATCACCCGGTCGGACAGCTGGTATTGGCGAATCGCCCCCCAGGCGCCGACCACCACGCCGATCACGGTGCCCAGCACGGAGCCGATCACCAGCAGCCGCAAGCTGACCCCGATCCGGCGCCAGAGTTCGTCCGACACGGGCTGACCGGTGACCGTCGTGCCGAAATCGCCGCGAACCGCACCCGCGACCCAATGGCCGTACCGCAGCGGTATCGGCTTGTCGAGATCGAGTTCGGCCGCCTTGGCGTCGATCACCGCCTGCGGGGGCCGCGGATTGCGTTGCAGCAGGCTGTTCAACGGCGTGAACGTCAGCGAGGTCAGCGTGAAGGTCAAAAACGACGCCAGCGCCAACAGCACCAGGTAGTTGAGCAGCCGGCGCGCCAGAAATCGCGTCATCGGCCGCTGTCCGCCGCAGGGTGCATGCAGCACAGGGTAGGAGATGACGGCCGAGAACGACGGGAAGCCGGGTGTTTGTGGCCGTGATGTGCGGGTAGGCCAACCAGGTGAATGGCCTCACACGCAGGGTGGCGGCACTGGCCGCGCCGGCGCTGATCGTCGTGAGCGCCTGCGCCGACAAGGGCAGCCCGGTGGAACCGACCACGACGAGCCCCAGCCCGATGACGGTGCAGACGTCCCCGCCGATGCTGCCGAGTTCATCGGTGGCCTCGGCGAGCCCGCAGCCCACCGCCGGGGGCTGACCGGCGAGGGTGCGGCCGGGGCCGAGAGGTTTCGGCCACACAGGTCACGGTTAACCCAATGCCAGCGGACTGGCAGGGAAGCCGGTCTGCGGACACCCACCGAAGACCGATTGGAAGTGTCGAGATGCCGAACATCAAAACGCTGTCCGCCGTGGTCGGCGGCAGTGCCATCGTGGCCATGGGAGCGTTGGCCGTAGCGGTCAGTGCCCCGGGTGGCGGCGGCACGATCGTGTCCGACCCGGGCACCTTCACCTCGCCGGTGACCTCCGAGATGACCACGGGGGAGACCACGAAGTCGTCCACCGCGGAGCCGACCCAGTCGCCCGAGGTGGCCACCCCGCCGGTCACCGCGACCACGCCGGAAGCGCCCTAACGCTCTGCGCTCAGCCGTGCCAGGTTTCGCGGAGCTTGGCCACCGACGCTGCGACGCGCTGCTGTACCGAGTCGACGTCGGCGGGCTGAGGTGCCGCGGCGAACGTGATTGCCAGACCGTCGGCCGCGCGGTCGGCCAGCGGTTGCCACGCCGCCACCCAGCCGTCGATGAGGTCGCGGTTGTCGGTGTTGTGGGCGATTGCATAGCGCGCCAATTCGGCGCTCCACGCCTGACTACGGACGGTGTCGACCCGGGATTCCTGCAGCAGCGCCGCGGTGAGACCGTCGGAATTGGCGGCGGCAAGGCTGACGAACGCCTCCTTGAGAAGGGCGTCGAGGGTGGGTTTGAGCACCAGGTTCAAGGCGGTGAAGGCCTCGCCCCAGTCGTAGGCGAGTAGCACCTTCTCCAGCGCCTCCCGGGCCGGTTGCCAGGCTTCGTCGGTCTCCCAGATTCGCCGGGTGGCTTCGGTATTGGCCAGGTGTGGTCCATGGGTCAGCGACAATGACTTCGCCCGGTAGGCGATCCACTGTAATGCCCGCAGTTCGTCGGCGGCCTGGAAGAAGGCCGCGTTGGTGATGTAGGCGCTGGGGGCCATCTGGCCGACGTACAGCCCGCTGATCTGCAGGATGTGCAGCGCGTAACGTGCTGGGAGGTAAACCCGTTCGAGCACCGCGACCCAGGCCGGGTCAAGGGTCTCGTCGTGGTTCAACTCCTCGTAGTGGTCGACCACACCTTCGGCGTACACCTCGCGGTCATGCTGCAGCGCGATGTAGCGGCGGTAATTCAGCGCCGCGGGGTCGCGGAAGCCCTCCCAATCCGGAGCCTGCAGCGGCGAGCCTTCGCGATGCTTGAGATACCACTGGTTGATCGCGCTGTTCGGGTCCAGGTCGAACGGTGCCGGGGTGCGGTTGAAGTGATAGTGGAATTTGCCGGTGACGGCCTCGTACTCAGTGGGCTTGCGGCGGGTGTCGCCGAGGATGCTCCAGGTCTTGAGCCGGCGGGGTGCGGCGGCGGTCATGTTCAGTCCTCTCGTTCCAGGAACCAGTGCAGTTCGTCGTCGCCGACGTAGCGCATCCGGCCGGCGAATCCGGCGATGGCCGGCTCCAGTGATGCCAACGGAATAGGTTGGCCCGCTGCGTCTTCCAAGCTCGCCCTGGTGACCCGAAGGAACCACGGCGCGTGGATGCGGACGTAGCCGGCATGATCGTCGATGGTGATCTCCGCATCGGGGTTGTCCACTGCGATCGCTTCGGTCAGGGCGTCGACCACGTCGGGGTCGAAGCCCCGCACGATCGGCCCGACAAGCTTGGGCTCGGTGCTTGTCATGTGCTCGCTCCATTCAGCAGGACCGCGATCTGGTCGCCGTCGCGGCGCACCCGGTAGTTGCGCAGCCGGCAACCCGGTGGGTTGACCCCGTTGCCGGTGGTCAAGTCAACTCCCAGCTGTGCGCCGAACAGGTCAGCACGTCGTCGACGACCTCGCCGTCACCGAGTGGGAATCCGGCGTGCGGGCAGGTGCCCTCGTAGGCGCGGATCTCCCCGGTGCGCAAGTGCGCCAACAGGATCGGCTGATCGTCCACGTAGAACTCGGCGACCTCGCCCTCCCAGAGCTCGTCGATGCTGGCCACCGGTGTCCACGCCAGCGTCTCACTCATAAAAGGCCTCGACGTGATCCAGCGGGCCCACTCCGGCCGCTCCGATCGGCGCCGCGGGATCAAGCACCGAACCGTTGTGCCGCAACCGGATCGGTGCATCCCGGCGAGCAACTCGTCGCCCGACCACGTGGTGGGCGATCTGCCGGCCCACCGAGTCGACGGTGTCGCCGTCGTCGACCGGGATGAGCAGTTCCAGGATGTCGCCCTCGAACAGGGCGGTCACGGGAAGCAGTGCCATGGTGTCTCCTACCTCTCGGCCCAGGCGTAGTCGTCGGCGTCGCGGCCCTGTTCGTCGGGGGACAGGCCGAAGTACTCCAGCACCGTGCCCAGGTCGGGCGGGCTGATTTCGCCGGAGAGCACCCGGTCGATCAGCGACTGGTGGCCGGCGAACCGCTCCGGGCGCTGGGTGAAGATCCATCGGCACGGCTCGGAGCAGAACAGGTACTTCCGGCCGTCGTGGACGTGGGTCAGCGGGGCGGGATCGGTGTGGGCGCCGACCAGCACGCCCGCGGACCGCACGATCGGCAGTTGGCACAGGTTGCAGGTGATCGGCAGCGTCTCCGGCAGGGTGGCGGCGATGTCGCCGTTGCGGACGTTCTCGGTGATCACGTCCCAGTGCTTGCCGAAGGTGCGGTTCCAACCGGGGTACTTCTCCTCGAGCCACAACCGTTCCTGAGCGGACACCCCGGCGTCGGGGTTCCACCACACCGTCGGGCGGTAGTTCCACACCCCGAGATGGATGGCGTGGTGATACCAGGTCAGCTCGTCGATGAATTCCTGCCAGTACCAGGGATAGTCGAGGCCGAAGTCGCGGAACTGGTCGGCGAACTGCTTGACCACCCAGTCCTCGATGAACTCCTTGAAGCTCATCCGGCGGCTCTCCAGCGGGGTGTAGTAGTCCATCGACAATCCGGTGAGCAGAGCGAAGATGCGCCACGACCGCCAGAACATGTGGTCGATCAGGAACTGACCCCACTCCTTCTCGCCGTTCTCGATGAGCACCTTGATGGTGGGCTCGCCCTGCTGGGCGTGCCGCGCCTCGTCGGTCTGGATCGAGGAGATCAGCGCGCCGAATTCCAGGTCGCCCACGTCGATCGCGTCGGCGGCCATCCCGAGGAACTGCAGGTTGGTGAACCCGGTCTCCAGCGTGAACGTCAGTTGCAGCGCGATCGAGGTGGCGTCGTTGGCCACGAACATGTCGTCGAACAGGTAGCGCACCGCCAGCACGATCCAGTCGTTGGTGTGAAAGGCCTTGAGCGCCCAGTCCCCGCGCGGCTCCTTGTCGAGCAGGCCGTACGGGAAGAAGGCCTGGATCTGACCGTGCCGGATCTCGTCGAGCGTCCCGAATGTCGCCGTGTTGCGCCAGGCCGCGGCGCGGCCGAACCGGCCCATCCGCGCTTCGCCGATCGAGGCCAGGTACTCGGGCATCGTGATCGCCCCGTAGTGCGCGACGATCACCGACTTCCAGCCGGGGTCGAGTGCGTCGAAGAGCTTGGAGCGGCCGATCGCGTTCTTCAGTGAGTAGGTCGTGGTGTCCTTGGTGACCTGGTTATGGACGTATTCGCGGTAGCCGATCTTGTAGGGCTCGTCCCACTTCAGCCAGCCCTCCGCGGACACGCGGTGCGAGCCGGACAGTGCCTCGGGGAACGCTTCCTCCTCGGTGACGTAGCGAAACGTCCAGTTGGTGTCGCGAGCCAGGTCGTACCAGTCGCTGCGGGAGAGTTTGGGCATGGGACGTAGGCTGCGGGAGATGCCGAGGAATCCTAAGTATTGAAATCGGGCTGATTCTCACTGGTGATCCGGGGCCGTGTGCGGCCTTACGATCCACCCGGAACGCTGTGTGCCACCCGAATCAGGAGGAATCAGTGACCGTCACCGACGAATACCTGGCCAACAACGTCGAGTACGCCAAAACATTTTCCGGACCGCTGCCGCTGCCGCCGAGCAAGCACGTCGCCGTGGTTGCGTGCATGGACGCGCGGCTGGACGTCTATCGGATCCTGGGTCTCAACGACGGGGAAGCGCACGTGATCCGCAACGCCGGCGGGGTGGTCACCGATGACGAGATCCGCTCGCTGGCGATCAGCCAGCGGTTGCTGGGCACCAAGGAGATCATCCTCATCCACCACACCGACTGCGGCATGCTGACGTTCACCGACGATGCCTTCAAGCGTGATCTGCAGGACGAGACCGGCATCAAGCCGGAGTGGGCGGCCGAGGCGTTCCCCGACGTGGAAGAGGATGTCCGGCAGTCGCTGCGCCGCATTGAGCTCAGCCCGTTCGTCACCAAGCACGAGTCGCTGCGCGGGTTCGTCTTCGACGTGGCGACGGGCAAGCTCAACGAGGTCGTTCTCTGAGGCACGGCGAAGAACGACACCCCAGCCTCGACTCGAAGATCGTCGGGGCGCTGGACCGCATCGGGGACGCGCTGCACGTGCTGGCCCGGCGCGCGGCCGAAGCCAACGACCTGTCGAGCACCCAGTTGCGGGTGCTGAGCTGGTTGTACATCGGGCCGCCGCCGGCTGCGCGCAGCACCACGCTGGCGCGCGAGCTCAACGTCTCCGATCCGACCGTCAGCGATGCGATCGGGACGCTGACCCGCAAGGGGTTGATCACCCGGCAGCGCGATCCCGCCGACGGGCGCAGTCATCAGCTGATCCTGACCGCGGCCGGCCGCAAGGTGGCCGCAGCGGTGCATCGGTGGACCGCCCCCGCCGAGATGGCTACATCCAAGCTCGACCGTGCCGAGAGCGAGCAGCTCCTCGACAGTTTGATCGCGGTGCTCGGCCAGCTACATGGTGCGGGGCTGCTGCCGGTGAGCCGGGCGTGCAGCACGTGCACCCATCTGGGGGTGGAGATGCGGCAGCCGCGCAGCTATCGCTGCCTGTTCTACGACACCCCGATGGCGGTGTCGGACCTGCGGGTGGACTGCGCTGACCATGTCACCGCCGGCTGACGTCGTCGGCACATGAACCAAACCCTTGACTTCGCCGAGCCTGCTCGTTAGATTCCGGGTTAGCTTTGTAATTCTGGTCAATCCTACCAACTTTACGAGGAAACCATGACGACGGTCGAACGGCCCATGCCTGGGCAGTACGAGCTGAGCCACCTACGGTCACTCGAGGCCGAGGCAATCCACATCATCCGTGAGGTCGCCGCCGAATTCGAACGGCCGGTACTGCTGTTCTCCGGCGGCAAGGACTCGATCGTGATGCTGCACCTCGCGATCAAGGCGTTCGCCCCCGGGCGGCTGCCGTTCCCGGTCATGCACGTCGACACCGGGCACAACTTCGAAGAGGTGATCGCCACCCGCGACGCACTCGTCGAGCGCTACGGGCTGCGGCTCGTGGTCGCCAGCGTGGAAGAGGACATCGCGGCGGGCCGGGTCGTGGACAACGGGCCCTCGCGCAACCCGCTGCAGACCGTCACCCTGTTGCGTGGCATCCGGGAGAACAAGTTCGACGCCGCGTTCGGCGGTGCCCGGCGCGACGAGGAGAAGGCCCGCGCCAAGGAGCGGGTGTTCAGCTTCCGGGACGAGTTCGGGCAATGGGATCCCAAAGCCCAGCGCCCCGAGCTGTGGAATCTCTACAACGGCCGGCACCGCAAGGGTGAGCACATCCGCGTCTTCCCGTTGTCGAACTGGACCGAATACGACATCTGGGCCTACATCGGCGCCGAGGAGATCACCCTGCCGGCGATCTACTACTCGCACACCCGCCCGGTATTCCAGAGGGACGGAATGCTGCTGGCCGTCCACGAATTCATGCAACCCGGCCCCGACGAGACGGTGTTCGAGACTGCGGTGCGCTTCCGCACCGTCGGCGACGTCACCTGCACGGGATGTGTGGAGTCCACCGCGTCCACCGTCGACGAGGTGATCGCCGAGACCGCGGTGTCCCGGCTGACCGAGCGCGGGGCCACCCGCGCCGACGACCGGATCTCTGAGGCAGGTATGGAAGACCGCAAGCGAGAGGGCTACTTCTGATGAGCACCCTGTTACGCATCGCCACCGCAGGATCCGTCGACGACGGCAAGTCCACCCTGATCGGCCGGTTGCTCTACGACTCCAAGGCCGTGATGGAAGACCAGCTGGCCGCCGTGGAGCGGACTTCGCGCGAGCGGGGCAACGACTACACCGACCTCGCGCTGGTGACCGACGGGTTGCGCTCCGAGCGCGAGCAGGGCATCACGATCGACGTCGCGTACCGCTATTTCGCCACCGCCAAGCGGAAATTCATCATCGCCGACACGCCGGGCCACATCCAGTACACCCGCAACATGGTCACCGGCACCTCGACGGCGCAATTGGTGATCGTGCTCGTCGACGCGCGGCACGGGCTGCTCGAACAGTCCCGCCGGCACGCGTTCCTGGCCTCGCTGCTGGGCGTGCAGCATGTTGTGCTGGCCGTCAACAAGATGGACCTCATCGACTGGGACCGTGAGCGTTTCGAGTGGATCCGGGAGGAGTTCCACGCCTTCGCCGCCCGGCTGGACATCCACGACGTCACCACCATCCCGATGTCGGCGCTCAACGGCGACAACGTCGTCACCAAATCGGACAAGGCTCCCTGGTACGACGGGCAACCGCTGCTGAGCCACCTCGAGGATGTGTACATCGCCGGTGACCGCAACCTGGTCGACGTGCGCTTCCCGGTGCAGTACGTGATCCGTCCGCAGACCAAAGAACACGCCGACCATCGCAGCTACGCGGGCACCATCGCCAGCGGCGTGATGCGCCCGGGCGACGAAGTCGTGGTGCTCCCGAGTGGAAAGTCCAGTCGCATCACCGCCATCGACGGGCCCACCGGTCCCGTCGAAGAGGCATTCCCCCCGATGGCGGTGTCGATCAGCCTCGCCGACGACATCGACATCTCCCGGGGCGATCTGCTGGCCCGGCCGCAGAACCAACCAACGGCCACACAGGAATTCGACGCCACGGTGTGTTGGATGGCCGACGACTCGTCGTTGGAACCGGGGCGCGACTACATCATCAAGCACACCACCCGCACCACGCGGGCCCGGGTCGGCGGCTTGGACTATCGACTGGACGTCAACACCCTGCACCGGGACAAGAGCGCAACAGCGTTGAAGCTCAACGAACTCGGCCGGGTGACGTTGCGTACCCAGGTACCGCTGCTGCTCGACGAGTACTCCCGCAACGCGGCGACCGGGTCGTTCATCCTGATCGACCCCGACACCAATGTGACGGTCGCGGCGGGCATGGTGCGCGACACCGCTCCGTCGGCGGCTCGCACCGCGTCGCCGAACACGGTGCGTCACCAGTCGCTGGTCACCGCCGGTGACCGGCTGACCAAGGGCCGCACCCTGTGGTTCACCGGCCTGTCCGGCTCCGGCAAGTCGTCGGTTGCGGTGCTGGTGGAGCAGAAGCTGCTCGAACACGGTTGCCCGGCCTACATTCTCGACGGGGACAACCTGCGGCATGGGCTCAATGCAGACCTCGGTTTCTCGATGGCCGACCGGGCCGAGAACCTGCGCCGGTTGGCGCACATCGCCACGTTGATGGCCGACGCGGGCTTGACGGTCCTGGTGCCGGTGATCAGCCCGCTCGAGGAACACCGGGAGCTGGCCCGCACGGTGCACGCCGATCAGGGGGTGGACTTCTTCGAGATCTTCGTCGACACCCCGCTGGAGGACTGCGAGCGCCGGGATCCCAAGGGCCTCTACGCCAAGGCCAGGGCGGGGGAGATCACCCACTTCACTGGGATCGACAGCCCGTATCAGCGGCCGAAGAATCCCGATCTGCGGCTCACCCCGGACCACGAGTGCGACGAGCTGGCCCAGCAGGTCATCGACATGCTGGAGAGCCAGCGATGAGTGACGACGACCTGGCCGCCACGCTGGCGACCGAGGCCGGCAAGCTGCTGCTCGACGTGCGTGCCGAGCTCGCCGACGCGCCGGCTGCGGATCGAAAGGCCGCCGGCGACAAGCGCTCTCACGACTATCTGATGGAGGCGCTGGCGAAGGCCAGACCAGCTGACGCCGTGCTCTCCGAGGAGGGCGCCGACGATCCGGTCCGGCTGCGCAGTCAGCGGGTGTGGATCGTGGATCCGCTCGACGGCACCCGGGAGTTCTCCGAGCTCGACCGTGACGACTGGGCCGTGCACGTGGCGTTGTGGCAGGACGGCGAACTGATCGCCGGGGCGGTCGCGCTGCCGGCGCAGAACGTCACCCTGGCGACTCCGGCAGTGCCGGCCCCGCCGCCGGCGCCCGCGGCCCCGCGCATCGTGGTGTCGCGCACCCGCCCGCCGGCGGTCGCGCTGCAGGTGCGTGACGCACTGGACGGCGTGCTGGTCGAAATGGGCTCCGCCGGAGCGAAAGTCGCGGCGGTGGTACAGGGCTTGGCGGATGTGTACGTCCACGCGGGCGGCCAATACGAGTGGGATTCGGCGGCGCCGGTGGCGGTGGCCAGGGCGGCCGGGCTGCACACCTCGCGCATCGACGGCTCACCGCTGCAGTACAACCGGCCCGACCCGCTGCTTCCCGATGTGGTGGTGTGCCGGCCCGAGTACGCCGAGGCGGTACTGGCCGCGACGCAGTAGCGTTGCGGCATGAGCGAACTGTCCACCCTGCGCGCACTGGCGGGGCTTCCGCTGCAACCGCCGAGTCTGGCCGACTCGACGCTGATCCTCATCGACTGCCAGAACACCTACACCCGCGGGGTGATGGAGCTCGACGGCGTGCAGGCGGCCCTGGACGAGGCCGCGGCGTTGTTGGACCGAGCCCGCACGGCCGGCATCCCGATCATCCACATCCAGCATGACGACGGTCCGGGCTCGCTGTATGACATCACCGGCGAGAGCGGGGCGATCGTGCCGCAGGTCGCGCCCCGGGACGGGGAGGCGGTGGTGGTCAAGAACTACCCGAACTCCTTCGTCGAGACCTCCTTGGATGAGCAGCTCAAGGCTCTGGGCGCCACCAATCTGGTGATCGCCGGCTTCATGACGCATATGTGCGTGAACTCCACGGCCCGGGGAGCCTTCAATCTCGGATACGCGCCGACGGTGGTTGCCGGCGCGACCGCGACTCGGGCGTTGCCGGGCCTGGACGGTACGGAGCTGGCTGCGGCGGCGTTGCAGCGCGCGAGCCTGGTGGCGCTCAGCGATTTGTTCGCTGTCGTGGTGCCGGATTCGGCCGCGGTGCCGGGCTGACACGTACGCGGGGCGTTGCCTGAGAGAATTGGGCCACGAATCTGAGAGAAATCGCCGTCGGCGGGCCACATGCGGGGTGAGTGGCGTCGACGTTGGGCCGGCTCGCAAACGATTCAAACTTAGCTGACAGTCGATCACCGCGCGGTTTTCCCATGTCGTCGCTCGGTATTGGCTTCACAAGGAGTTCCCCGTAGGGAATATTGACCACAGCGGCAAATAAATTTTTCGGCAAAACCGTTAATAATCTGTTTCCCTCAGGTTTTTCTCAGGTATCTTCAGCTTTGTCAGTGTTGACCCCCAGGCCCGGGAGGGATTGAAATGCAAATCTCCTTACGCTCACAACTCATTGCAGGAACTGCCGCGGTCGTCGGCGCCAGTGCCATCGCAATGACGCCGGTGACGCACGCCAATCTCGCTTTGCCCACTCTGCAACTGCCGTCCGCCGCCGAGGTCGCGCTGGCCGGATTCGACAGCCCGCTGTCCGAGCTTCTGGGGACTGTCAGCGCCTTCAATCAATGGATGTTGAGCGCGGACAACACCGATGCTGGCTACATCGACCTCGGGGGTCTGGCCACCGGCACCGGTGTCGGTATCGCCCAGACCATCTTCGGCTTCAGCTCCGTTGGGCTGCTGCCCCAGGTGATCAACGATCACATGCCGATCCTCACCCAGGTGGGGCTCAACGGCGCGGAGTCGCTGGAGAGCAGCCTGAACGCCGCGACGACCATCGGGTTGATCGCCAGCGAAGCGGTGTGGAACCTGCCGGGCGCGTGGGTGACGGCCACGCAGCAGGCGCTGTCCGGAAACATCCCCGGCGCCATCGCGACCCTGCAGGCCGCCATCGTGGGCCCCTTCGTGGCAGCCGGCCAGACCGCGCTGGCCGCAGGCAACTTCCTGCTGGACAACGCCGTGGCCAGGACCACGGCCCTGCTGTCGGCCGTTCCCACGCTGGTCAACCTGGTCGTGGAGAGCACCGTCGGGCAGGCTCAGGTGCTCGCGGGCTCGTTCAGCGCAGTCGCCCAGAACGTGATCACCGGCTTGACGAACCTCAACGCCGAGGAGACTTGGAACGCCGTCGTCGACGGATTCCTCGGCAAGAACGGGATCCCGGGCACGGTGCTGAACCTGACCGTCGGCGCCGGCGTGCAAACGGGAATGGCCACCGTGGTTCCCAGCATCCGCGGCGAGATTCAGCTCGCGGTCAAGGGAATCGCGACCGCGCTGTCGCAGACCGGATCCGCGCCGCCGGTTCCGCCGCCCGCCTCGGCTGTGCAGAACCCCTCGGCGTCGGCGTTGCGTGCCGCGGCTGCGCAGGAGTCCTCGCCGGCCGATGAGGGTGGAGTCGCCGCCAGCAACGAAACCGCCAAAGCCGGCGACAGTGCCTCCGCCGGCGACAACGCGGCAGGCGGTCATGCCAAGAGCGACTCGCCGAAGCCGGGATCCAAGCACGGTGTCGGCGGCTCCAAGCGGGCGGCTGCCAAGGCGTCGGCCGACAAGTCCGCGGAGTAATTTGCGGCCTTGACAAGTGCCTCTCCCTTTTTCTGCAAAAAGGGAGAGGTGCTTTGTCTTTCGCCGGCGTCAAGTTTGACGAATTAAATATCCCGAAATTGGGACTCCTCTCTTAGCTTCCTCTCAGGTACTCTTAAGCCGACTAATCGGCCGGGAGTCGCCAGGGGGTGAGCACACCGTGCGGCGGGGTTTTGGTTCGGTCTTCACCACGACAGTGGCGCTCATCGGGGCGACCGTCGTGGTTGCCAATCCGGTGACGGCACCGGCATCGGATGTCCGCGTTCCCGCCGTCACACTCTCGGCAGGCAGCACCGCCTCGCCCGCCGCGCTCGACCGAGCCCTGCTCGATGTGCTCGCCCAGGACCACCCCGAGACGCGGCCCGTGGAGCTGGTGAAGCGATCGCTGGCCGGCGTCGTCGCCGACGTCGCCCTGTTCGGCGGCCAGGCGGTCGAGGGCGCCATCACCCGGCCGGTGGTGGAGCCGAGACCGGTGCCCGCTCCGCCGCCCCTGTCGTCTCCGTCGTCCCGGTCGGTTGCCAACTTGCTCAGTGGGACACCGCCGACCACGCCGGCCGTGCACGTCGCCCCGACCGCGATCGAGAACCCCGCCCTGGCGCAGGCGGTGACATCGGTGGCCGACTACGTCGGCTATGTGAGTGTGCAAGCGGTCGACGCCACCGCCGCAGCCGGAACGATCGGCGCGGCCGGACCCCAGTACATCGCCGACACCCTCGTCGCGCTCACCCACGGCGACGTCGACACGGCCATCACCACTGCGCTGCGGACGGCGGCGGCGCCCCTGCGCCCGCCCTCGGCGGTGGTGACGGCCATCCGCACCGAAGTGCGCAAGCAGTTGACCGAGCTGGCCGACCGGCTCAGGCGGTCGGTGCCGCCCCCGCCGAGAGTCTGGCGGATCCCACGGCCGGCCACCGCCGAGCGCGCGCCGTCGCTGCGCGTCACGCTGGGCCATCGGCGGAACACCACAGCCACAGCCACACCGGCCGCCCCCACGCCGAGCGCCGACCGTGCCGACGCGGAGCCGGCGAAGCCGACGGCGGTCAACGGCGCCACCGATCTGACCGACGGCAACAAGGCCGTCCCGCGCGCCAAGGCCCCACAGGCCGCCCTGCGCCAGCGCACCGTCGCGCCGCTGAACCAGGTGCGTGACTCCCTGCAGCGCCTCGGCGACACCCTGCGCAAGGCCGTGACGCCGCACCGGCCGCACCGAACGCACCGGCACTAAGCGCGGTGAGCGGCCGACCGCGACCGGCGCAGTGGCAGAATTCGCGGCATGCGGATGTCAGCGAAGGCGGAATACGCCGTTCGCGCCATGACCCAGCTCGCATCCGTCGACAGCGGCGTCTTGGTCAAGACCGAGGATCTGGCCAAAGCCCAGGGCATTCCCGCGCAGTTCCTGGTCGACATCTTGTCTGATCTGCGCACCGACCGGCTGGTCCGCAGCCACCGCGGTCGCGACGGCGGGTACGAACTCGGCCGTCCTGCCGCCGAGATCAGCGTCGCCGACGTGCTGCGCTGTATCGACGGACCGCTGGCGAGCGTGCGTGACATCGGCCTGGGCGATCTGCCCTACAGCGGACCGACGGCCGCGCTGACCGACGTCTGGCGTGCGCTGCGCGCCAGCATGCGCGCGGTGCTCGAAGAGACCAGCTTGGCCGACGTGGCCGGCGGACGGCTTCCCGACCACGTCGCCCACCTGGCCCGCGACTACCTCAGTCAGGAGGACCGGCGCGGCCACAGCGGCTGAGCCTCAGCGCGGCCCGGATCCATACGGTCGGGTGATGATCTCCAGGAAGTGGCCGGCGGGATCTCGGAAGTACACGCCGCGACCGCCGTCGTTGCGATTGATCTCGCCCGGCCGAGCCGCCCGCGGGTCGGCCCAGTGCGGCAGCCCGCGATCGCGGATCTTGCGGTAGATCGCGTCGAAGTCCTCGTCTGCGACCAGGAAGGCGTAGTGCTGCGGATGGACGACCTCCCCGGCAGGCACCTCGGCGTAGTCGAGGCTGAGTCCGTGCTCGAGCGTGACAGCCAGAAAGTGGCCCGCGGGCACCGCATCTGGGAGCCCGAACAGCTCGGTCAAGAACCGGGCCGACGAGTGCTTGTCGTGTGCCGCGACGATGGTGTGGTTCAACGCGATGGCCATTAGCGCTACCAGTCAAGCACTTTCGCTGGTAAGGGGCAATGAACACCGGCTCGCCCGATCGCCACCGGTGAATGCCGTACCGTCTCTGGCTTATGGCGACACCGCAGACCCGTGGCGAAGTGCTGGGCAATATCGGGCCCAACTGGTTCGCATCGGTGATGGGCACCGGAATCGTGGCGACTGCGGGCGCGACGCTCCCGGTCCACGTGTGGGGATTGCGGGGCTTCGCCCAAGCGGTGTGGGCCGTCGCCGCGGTGCTGCTGCTGGTGCTGATCGTGGTGGTCGGCGGCCACTGGCTGCGGCACCCGACCGTCGCGCGCAGCCACGCCAGGAACCCGCAGATGGCGCACTTCTACGGGGCGGCGCCGATGGCGCTGCTGACCGTCGGTGGCGGGGCGGTGCTGATCGGCCGTGACCTCATCGGCGTGCGCCTAGCGGTCGACCTGGATTGGGTGCTGTGGACGGCGGGCACGATCGGCGGACTGTTCACCGCGGTCAGCATCCCGTTCTTGATGTTCACCCAGCACAACGTCGAACCTGACGCCGCGTTCGGTGGGTGGCTGATGCCGGTGGTGCCGCCGATGGTGTCGGCGGCCAACGGTGCGTTGCTGATCCCGCACATGGCGCCGGGCACCGGCCGCACCACCATGCTCTACGGCTGCTACGCGATGTTCGGGCTGTCGTTGGTGGCCGCGTTCATCATCATCACGCTGATCTGGAGCAGGCTGGCGCTGTATGGGACATCAGGCACCGCCCGGGTGCCCACGCTGTGGATCGTGCTCGGCCCGCTGGGTCAATCCATCACCGCCGCAGGACTTCTCGGGCTCACCGCGGCGCTGGCCGTCAGCCCGGATCTGGCTGACAACTTCAACGCGTTTGCGATCATCTACGGAGTGCCGGTCTGGGGTTTCGCGGTGCTGTGGATCGCGCTGGCCGCCTCGCTGACGGTGCGCACGCTGCGCCGCGGGATGCCGTTCGCGCTCACCTGGTGGAGCCTGACGTTCCCGGTCGGCACCTTCGTCACCGGCACCACGCAGCTGGCCGTGCACACCGAACTGCCTGCCTTCAAGGTGGCCGCGGTGATCGCCTATGTCGGACTGCTGAGCACCTGGTTGCTGGTCGCGGTGCGCACCGCCCGGGGAAGCCTGCGCGGCAATCTGTTCCAGCCGCCGCCCAATCCCGGGCCGGTGCGGGCGAGCAAGGATCCCGCGCCGTGAGACCCTACTTGCGGGCGATCAGTTCCAGGGCGATGTTGTCGGGGTCCCGAAACTCCAGGATGTAGGCCGCGCCGATGTCCTTGATCGGCTCGTGGCGGATGCCGAGCGAGTCAAGGTGAGCTGCGGCCTGCTCGAGCTCGGGCAGACCGGACAGCCCGAAGGCCAGATGGTCCAGGCCCACCCGGTCCTCGTGGAAGGTCCCGGTGCCGGTCGGGCGCAGCCCGAGCAGCCCCTCGCCGACGCGGTAGATGACGCCGCCGAACAGGAACGACAACCGCTCGCGGGTGGCGGAGTCGGCGTCCGGGGGTAGCTCGGCGTAGACCGGCCAGGCGAAGACGCTGTCGTAGAAGCGGCGGGAGGCGTCGATGTCGGTGACGGTGAGCCGCACGTGAGCGAGGGCGGTGGTGGCGATCGGCATGGGACTCATCGTGTCAGTAGCGGCCGAACCGCGCGGCCACCCCCGGCGGTCGTGCCAGAATCGCGGTCGTGCAGATTGGGATGACCCTGCCGGTGATGGAACCGGACCTCGACGCAAACATCCTCAAGCGGTGGGCCCAGGCCATCGACCAGGGACCGTTCTCCTCGCTGTGCTGGGGTGAGCGGATCGCCTTCGGCAATCCGGACTCGATGACCCTGCTGGGAGCGCTGTCGGGCTGGACCGAGCGAGTTCCGCTCGTGGCCACGGTGGTGGTGCCTCAGCTCCACGATCCGGTGATGCTGGCCAAGGCGCTGGCCACCGGTGACCTGCTCAGCGGCGGACGGCTGACCGTCGGGCTGGGGGTGGGCGGCCGCCACGAGGACTACCGCGCCGCCGGCGCCGACCCCAAGACTCAGACCATGCGGGAGATGGCCGATCGAGTGGCGATCATGAAGCGGGTCTGGGCGGGGGAGAAGGTGACCGAATCGGTGCTGCCGGTCGGACCGCTGCCCGCCCGCGACGGGGGACCGCGGTTGTTGGTCGGCACCACCGGACCCAAGACGCTGCGCAGCGCGGCGCCGTGGGCCGAGGGCATCGCCGGGATCTCCCTGGACCTCGACCTGGACAAGCAGAACGAGCTGTTCGACGTCGCCCGCGAGGCCTGGGCGGCCGCGGACAAGCCCGAACCGCATCTCGCGACGTCGTTCTGGTTCGCCCTCGGCGACGGGGCGGCGCCACGAGCCCAGGTGACCCGGCACCTGCTGCACTACATGAACTGGATTCCGCGCGAGGTGGTCGAAGCGATCGCGCCCACCACCGGGTGGGCGGGCACCGACGAGGAACTCGTCGCCGTGTTACGCGGCTTCGCCGCGATCGGAACCAGCGAGGTCCACCTGATCCCGACCAGCACCGACATCGGCCAGCTGCACCGCGTCGCGGATCTGGTCGGTGAAGTGTCCGCCCCAACCGACGTTTCGGCCTAGGACGAACCATGACCCAGCCGTACGGCAACTACCAGATCGAGATCTACTTCCAGGGACTCACCGGCGTGCTGCCCAGCCTGCCGATGTCCTTTGCCGAGCTGGAAGCCCGTGCTGCCCAGACTCTTTCGCCGTCGATCTGGTCTTATGTCGCCGGCGGCGCCGGCGATGAGCGCACCCAGCGCGCCAACGTGACCGCGTTCGACCAGTGGGGTGTGATCCCGCGGATGCTGGTCGGCGCGACCGAGCGGGATCTGTCGGTTCAGCTGTGGGGGCGGCGCTGGCCGGCCCCGGTGTTCATGGCGCCGATCGGGGTGATCGGTTTGTGCACCGCCGACCGGCACGGCGACCTTGCCGCCGCGCGTGCCGCGGCCGCCACCGGCGTTCCGATGTGCGTCTCGACCCTGACGATGGACCCACTGGAGCAGGTGGCCGCCGAATTCGGAGACACCCCAGGCCTTTTCCAGCTGTACACACCGGTCGACCGTGAGCTGGCAGAGAGCTTCGTCCACCGCGCCGAGGCCGCCGGATACACCGGCATCGTGGTGACCCTGGACACCTGGGTGCCGGGCTGGCGGCCCCGCGACCTGTCGACCGCCAACTTCCCGCAGCTGCGCGGCCTGTGCCTGTCCAACTACACCAGCGACCCGATCTTCCGAGCCAAATGCGACGGCGATGTCGACGCCGACCCCCGCAATGCGGTACTGCCGTGGGTCAGCAACTTCGGGAATTCGTTGAGCTGGAACGACTTGGCGTGGCTGCGGTCGCTGACCTCGCTGCCGCTCATCCTCAAGGGCATCTGCCATCCCGACGATGCCCGCCGCGCCATCGACGCCGGCGTGGACGGCATTTACTGCTCCAATCACGGTGGCCGCCAGGCCAACGGCGGTCTTCCGGCACTCGATTGCCTGCCCGACGTGGTGGAGGCCGCCGGTGATGTGCCGGTGTTGTTCGATTCCGGCGTGCGCTCCGGCGCCGACATCGTCAAGGCGCTGGCGATGGGGGCCGCCGCGGTCGGCATCGGCCGGCCCTACGCCTACGGTGCAGCGCTGGCCGGTACCGACGGGATCGTGCATGTGCTGCGGTCGATGTTGGCCGAGGCGGACCTGATCATGGCGATCGACGGCTACCCGAGCATCGGCGAGCTGACCCGCGCCGCGCTGCGGCCCGTGCGACAGTAAGCGCATGCCGCAACCATCCACCAGGGTCAGTCGCCTGCCGGAGAAGCAGAACACCTCGCGCGCCCGACTCGACGAGCTGCTCGACGCCACACCGCTGGCGACCATCGCATTGATCCGCGACGGCCACCCGGTGATCTTTCCGATCGGCTTCGCCCGGATCGGCGATGAACTGGTGATTCACGGTTCGACCGGTTCGCCGTGGATGCGTCAGCTCGCAGGCGGGGCGCCCGCCGCGGTCTCGGTCACCGCGCTCGACGGAGTCCTGGTGGCGCGCAGCGGTTTCGAATCCTCTTTCCAGTTCCGCAGCGCGGTGCTGTTCGGGGTGTTCGACGCCGTGGCCGATGCCGACAAGGTCCACTACCTGGAGACGCTGACCGACACCTTCATTCCGGGCCGGGTCGCCGAGTTGCGCGCCAGCTCGCGTAAGGAACTCGCCGCGACGATGGTGCTGCGGATGCCGATCGGCGCCGACAATTGGTCGCTCAAGATCGGCGACGGCTGGCCGGAGGACGAAGACGACGACATCGCCGCCGGAGCCTGGGCCGGGGTGGTGCCGCTGACCACGACATACGGCGAGCCGCAACGGGCACCCGACTGTGATCCCGCCACCCCGGTGCCGCCGTCGGTCAGGGCGATGACCGGTGAGCTGTCGAACCGCCGGGGGAGACTGCCTCACTAGCAACGGGTTTGGGCCGCAGGACGAAACTGAACCCGAGCGCGATCACGCCGATGCCGACGACGGTCCACAGCGCTTGGTGGAAGGTCGAATCCGTGCCGGAGCCGACGATCGGTCCCGCCCACGCGAATCCCAGGGAGAAGCCGATACCGTAGCTGGCATTCGCGATACCCGGCAGAGCTCCGGGTTCCTCGTCAGAGGCCTGCAGCACGCCGAGCGAACTCAGCGGGGTGAGAATCACTGCGGTGCAGGTGAATCCGAAGACCAGCATCAGCCCCGCCACCGCGTACTTGTGGTCGGTCAGAACACCCATCAGCGTGACCACCACCACGGTGGCGGCGATCCCGGCCCGCAGCACGGTGACGAAGCCGATACGGACCGCGAGCCGGCCGACGAACGGCGCAGTGAGGACCTGAACGATCGCCCCAGGGGTGAGGAACAGCAACGCCGTCATCGTTGCGTTGAGGCCGAAACCGGAATCGGTGTCCTCGGCCAGGCTGGGCACGATGAAGCCGAGCACCACCATGAACGACCCCATCACCAGAATGGTGACGACGAGCAGGGGCCATGCCTCGCGTGAGCGCAGATGCGTAAGCCCGACCAGGGGATGCTCGACACGGTTGTTGGCCACCACAAATGCCACGGCGGCGGCGACGGTGATCGCCAGGCAGATCAGCGCGGGCGTCGAGGTCCACCCTGCGTGACCGCCGTTGGACAAGAACATCGTCACGCCGCCGACGGTCACCGCGATGAAGACCGCCCCGACCCAGTCCATCCGTCCTTCGGCGCCGGCGCCCTCGTCGGCCGGAACCCACTTCCACACGAACCCGGCGGCGAGCAGGCCGACGACCAGGATCAGCACGAAGATCGAGCGGTAGCCGAACGCGTCGGTCATGATGCCGGCCAGGAACGCGTCGCCGCCGGCCACCCCGCCGTTGATGGAGGCCATCACCCCGCAGCAGACCCCGAACGTGGCTCCGGACAGCCGCGCCCGCAGAATCAGGAAGGCCAGCCCGTAGGTGATGTTCGAGGTGCCCTGCAGGAATCGGCCCACCACCACGATCGGCAGCGACGAACTCAGGCACAGCACCGTGCCGATGCACATCACGATCACGATCCCGATCAGGACCCGTTTGCGGCCGATGTAGTCGCTCCATCGGATCAGGACGACGTTGGCGATCGCCCCGGCGAGGTAGAACGGTGTTGACATCGCCACGAACGCCCCGTGGCCCAGCGTCTCGTTGATGTCCCGGATGGCCGGGGACAGCATGGTGGCGTTGAGCGAGAACGACATCAACCCGAAGACCAATGCGGTCACCAGCAGGACGATCTGGCGGCGGGACAGGGAATCGGTCTCGGGCGGGGCGGCGGGGTGCTGACTCACGAAGCTGACTCCTCAAGCGAGTGACGCTGCGGGGTCGGCCGCCCAGACCGCCGGTGCCCGGCAAATGTCTGTGCATCGTATGCGAGGAGTCGGCGCCTGGGGTGCTATCGGCGACGTCCCCACGGGGTCAGCAGGGTGCGCCAGAGTTTCCGGAACGACTCGGGGAAGACCACGTCCTCGGTGCTACGCGGCGTCGACGGCGGTCGTTTTCGATCTTCCGGTCGGTCGGGATCGCGAGACTCAGTGTCGGACACGGCCGCACCCGGTGGACTGGATCTCGCTTCCGTTGCGCATCTGCCCCCGCTTCGCCGGTTGGCGTCCCAGGCTATCGGACCGCGGCCGTCGCGTCTGGCAAACCCGGGCGGCTCACGCCCGCGCCCGAGTGCTCGGGTGCCGGGCCACCGCCGACAACCATTCGGCGCTGACCGTCAAGTCGTCGAGTTGACGATCGATCCCGTCGACCCTGGTGGACATCTCGCGCAACTGCCTGGCCAACTCGGCTCGCTGCATGACCAGCTTGGACCGCATCCGCTCGAGCATCGCCAACAAGGCCTGCGCTTCCGAACGGGTTGGTGTGTCGGTCGCGTGTGCTGTCATCGGCATCTCCTTTACAGGCTGGCGGAGTACCCCCAGAGTGCGCCGATCAGACCTCCCGATGCCAGGAGTTTGGGACACCGGCAGGCGGTTGGCAGCCCGCGCAGAGCAACGCTCAGGCGAGAACCCGGTTGGCCTCCCGCATTCCGCTCAGGTAGGCGCCGTGCACTGTGCCGAACCATTCCGGATTGGTGGCTTCACCGGCGAACATCAGCCGCTCGCCGACCGGCTCGCCGAGCGCCGCCATGTCGTCGGGGCTCGACCCGACGGCCAGGAAACTGTACGAGCCGCGAGCGTATTGATCTGTGCCCCAACGAGTCACGATCGAGCCGATGGGTGACGGCGCCCCGAGCGCGGTGACCACTTCGGTCACTGCATCCTGATCGGAGAGCGATTCGCGAGACCACGCGGCTTGGCCGCCGCGCAACCCCACCAGCAGCGGCTTGTCGGCGAACACCAACCCGTTGACCAGATCGGTGACGGGCTGGTTGTTGCCGACCAGCCCGATCATCGGGATCGATTCCGGCCAGAACGGAGTGTCGAAGACGACGACGACCTTGTTCAGCAGCCCGAAGCCGAGCCGCGCGATGGCCGCGCGTTTGGTCTGCGGCAGCGGCGGGTCGAAGGTGATGGCGCCGGCCTTGAGCACACCGAGCGGGACGGTGACGATGACTCGGTCGGCGGTGACGGCGCCCTGCGCGGTGTCGAGGCGAACCTGGTTGCCGCCGTGGTCGATTCGCGTGACCGCCATGTTCTGCCGGATGTCGAGGCCCTTGGCCAGGTGCTGCGAGAGCTGGGTGTAGCCGCCCGGCAGGATCACGTCGGGACCCTTGAACTGTCCCTCGCTGCCCAGCCAGCGCAGCGACATCTGGTCGGGATCGGCCGCGTACTCGCCGGCGATCCGGGAGGTGACGTTCCAGGCGACCAGCGGGTCGTCGAGGTTCGCGATTCCGACCAGGCCGTCGGTAACCGACTCGCCCGCGCCGGCGTCGGCACTGAGTTCGTCGAGGCGGTCGGCGATCCGGTGCCAGTCGTCGACCGAGGCGGCGGCCGCCTGGGGATCCACCGGCCGGCGATTCTCGAGCAGGACGAAGTCCTCGAAATCGGTGGACACAGTCCTGGCCCCGACGTCGTGGGCGAGTGCGGTCAGCGGGTTGGCATCGGTGCCGTGGATCCAGGATGCGCCGATATCGATCGGCACCCCCAGAGAGGTGTCGGTACGGGTCCGCCCGCCGATCCGGTCCCGGGCCTCGAGCACCGTGACGCGCACACCGGCGTCGGCCAGCCGCCGCCCCGCCGCCAGCCCAGCGAAGCCGGCGCCCACGACCACGACGTGTTCAGCGGTCTTGTCGTCATCGCCGCCGCATCCGGGGAGCAGAGGGGTGGCCGCGAGCGCGCCGAAACCCAGCAGGAAGCCGCGCCGCCCGACCGAACGCATGGCGGTGACGCTATCCCGCGGCACCGTCGGTGATCTGTGAAATCACCGATGTCGAGGGCGGTTCCCCGGTGCGAGACATCGACCTTTGCTATGCACGTACGGTGCAATCCGCGTCGCGCGACTCGGCGGTCGGGCCGCCGACCACATCCACCCCCGTGGTCGTCCGGCGCTGCCGCGCGCTGATCGCCAATCCGGTCTTCGAAACCGCGATCGTGATCGTCATTGTGATCAACGCCACAATGCTCGGGCTGGAGACGTTCGATTCGGTCGCCGACGGCTGCCACGGGGTCTTCGATGTGCTCTACAACGTCATCCTCGCGGTGTATGTGATCGAGTTGCTGATCCGGTTCACCGCAGCCGGCTGGAGTGTCCGGGAGTTCGCCGGGACGCACTGGAACGTCTTCGACTTTGTCGTCATCGCGGCGTCGTTCATTCCGGGCCTGCGGGCCACCGCGATGCTGCTGCGTCTGGTGCGGCTGGCGCGGATCGTCCGTATCATCCGGTTCCTGCCCGACCTGCACGTGGTCATCGGCGCAATCGCCCGAAGCATCCCCGGGGTGGCCTCGCTGGCGGCGGCCACCGCACTGCTCATCTACATCTACGGGATGCTCGGCTGGGTGCTGTTCGCCGCCCACGACCCGGAGCACTACGGGAACATCGGCCGCGCGATGCTGACCATGTACATCATGCTCACGCTGGAGAACCTGCCCGACAACGTCGCGATGGGACTCGAGGTCTCGCCCTGGTCGGTGCTGTTTTTCATCAGTTACACCGTGATGCTGAGTTTCTTGGTGTTCAACCTGTTCATCGGCATCGTGCTGAACTCGATGGAAGAGGCTCGGGCGGTCGATCGTGCCAGACACGAGACCGACGACCTGCTCGGCAGGCTGCGGGCAGCGCGCGAGGCGCTCGCGGATGCCGAGCGGGAGCTGGCCCGCTCGCACCGCGACGATCGCGGCCGGTGATCAGGGCATCCGGGCCGGCTGCCGACCGGGCGGGCGCGGCCGAAACCTGAGCATCACCCCACGAGAGAGACCGTTTCGCCCACGCCAGGGAATCGGCGTGCTTAACTTGCCCGCGGTCCCGCGAGGCCCACTCCCGGCAAATGAAGAGGCGCCTGTCCATGAAATCAGCCCGATGCTTACGAACTGTCGTCATAGTCGGCGCTCTGACGGCGGCGATTCCGCTTTCGGCCACGGGCTCCGCGTCGGCGGACCCGATGACGGACGCGCTGGCTAACACGCCCTGCAGCTACGCGCAGGTGACGGCCGCTCTGGATGCGCAGGCGCCGGCGCTCGCCATGCAGCTCAGCCGGCGGCCGGACATGCAGGCCAATCTGCAGCAGTTCCTGGCCATGCCGGTAGATCAGCGCCAGCAGCAGCTGGCTCAGCAGCAAGCAGCCAACCCCCAGCTGCAGGCGATCCTGGCCGCCCAGATCGGCCCCCAGGTCACGCAGGTCGCCAACACCTGCATGAATTACTGATCCCGCGTTCGGTCGATCCCGGGCCGACCGCCAGCACCCCAGCGGCGGGGGCAACCGCACACCGTAAACAGGGTTATGGTATCGACGTTGCCCCTTGCCCGGCCTGATCCGGCGACCGGGCCGGTGCGCGATCGCCGGTATCCACATTTGCTGTCCGTACCCGTCGGCGGCCCACATCGGGAACAGAAAACGATCGCCCGCGTGTCGTTTCGGCAACGACCACACCGGGTGGCGGCGTACGATCCTCACAGAGTTACCGCCGGGTAGGTCGCCGGCTGGGAGAACGTGTTCTAAAACCGGGATTTGTCGCGCGCGTAAAGCTAGAGTCCCTCCTCATGCAGGCCACCTTGGCTAACTCTCATCCGACGAATGGCGCCTCGGTAGCGCTGCTTGATCGACCCGATGTCGGCGAGGCGCTGGCAGCAATTCGGCGCCCGGTTGCCGTCGTCAACTCCGCCCAGGGGCCGCGGGCTGTGTTGCTGGACGGCGCGGGGCAACTCACGCCCGAGATCCTGAGCCAAGATCTGCTCGCCGTCCTGCCACCGATCTACCCCGAGTGGCTGGGTGACCGCAGTTTCACCGCGACGCACGGTGTGCGTTTCCCCTATGTCGTCGGAGAGATGGCCCGTGGCATCGCGACGCCGCGGATGACGGTCGAAGGCGTGCGTGCCGGCGGGATGGCGTTCTACGGCAGCGCCGGGCTGGACCTGGCCACCGTGGAAGCCGGCGTGCTCGAGATCCAGGCCGCACTCGGCCGTGACTCGCTGGGATGGGGGGCCAACCTGATCCACAACGTGCAGAGTGACGGCCTCGAACTCGCGACGGTTGACCTGTTCCACCGCCTGGGCGTCCGCTACGTGTCCGCGTCGGCGTTCATGAAGCTGACCCCCGCCGTCGTGCTCTACGCGGCCAAAGGCCTGCGCCGCGATGCACACGGGCACGTCGTGCGCTCCGGGCACATCTTCGCCAAGGTCTCGCGGGACGAGGTCGCGCGGCAGTTCCTGTCGCCGGCTCCGGAAGCCATGCTGGCTGCTCTGGTGGCCGAGGGCCGGCTCACCGCGGAGGAAGCGGCGCTGGCCGGCGGGATCCCGGTGGCCGAAGACATCACCGCCGAAGCGGATTCCGGCGGCCACACCGACAACCGAGCGTTGACCGTGCTGCTGCCGCGGCTGATCAGCCTGCGCGACGAAATCGCCGCCGCCTACGGTTATCCCACCCTGCCGCGGGTGGGCGCGGCCGGCGGACTGGGCACCCCGGCCGCCGTCGCGGCGGCGTTCGCGGCCGGTGCGGCCTACGTCTTGACCGGGTCGGTCAACCAGTCCGCGGTGGAAAGCGGCTTGTCACCGGACGCGCGAACCCTGCTCGGGCTGGCCGAATCCACCGACGTGGCAATGGCACCCGCGGCCGACATGTTCGAGATGGGGGTGACCGTGCAGGTGCTCAAGCGCGGCACCATGTTCGCCCAGCGCGGCCACCGGCTCGCCGACTTCTACCGTCGCTATTCCTCGCTCGAGGAGGCACCAGCCGAGGAGCTCGCCAATCTGGAGAAGACGGTGCTGGGCCGCAGCGTCGCCGACATCTGGGCCGACACCGAGGCGTTCTTCGCCAAGAGTGACCCTCGGCAGGTGGAGCGTGCGGCGGCCGATCCCCGGCATCGCATGGCCCTGGTCTTTCGCTGGTACCTGTTCACCGGGTCGCAGTGGGCACGTGACGGCAACACCGAGCGCCGTGCCGACTACCAGATCTGGTGCGGTCCGGCGATGGGCGCCTTCAACCAGTGGGTGCGGGGAAGTTTCCTCGAGCCGGTGGAGGCGCGCACGGTTCGTCAGATCGCGCTCAACCTCCTCGAGGGAGCCGCAACGGTGACCCGCGCCGGTCAGTTACGCGCCGCCGGAGTCACCATGCCGCCGTCCGCCTTTGATTTCCGTCCACGTCCACTCGGATAAGGGTTACCTTGACTGACAACACGCCCCAGCCCACTGCCACTCCGATCGCGGTCGTCGCCATGTCGGCGATCTACCCGGGGGAGTCGGGGCTCACCGGCTTCTGGCGCACCATCACCGCCGGCCGTGACGCCATCAGCGAGGTCCCACCCTCGCACTGGCTGATCGAGGACTACTACGACGCCGACCCGAAGACGCCGGACAAGACCTACTGCAAGCGTGGCGGATTCATCGAGCCGGTCAACTTCGACCCGGTGCAGTTCGGCTTGCCGCCCAACGCGTTGCCGTCCACCGATACCGGCCAGATCCTTGCCCTGATCGCTGCCCGCCAGCTGCTCGACGAGGTGCAGCGCGGCGGCGCGGAGGTCGACCTGGACCGGGTCGATGTGGTGCTCGGTGTCGCCTCCACGACCGAGCTCGTGGTGCAGATGGGTTCGCGGATGCAGCGGCCGATCTGGCGAAAGGCCATGCTGGAGAACGGATTGGCCGAGGACGAGGCCGACGAGATCTGCCAGGACATCGCCGACCACTACGTACCGTGGCAGGAAAGCACGTTCCCCGGCCTACTCGGCAACGTCATCGCCGGCCGGGTCGCCAACCGGCTCAATCTCGGCGGCGCCAATTTCGTCACCGACGCCGCCTGCGGTAGTTCGCTTGCGGCGCTGCAGTCGGCATTGCACCGGCTGTATCTGCACGAGTCGGATGTGGTGCTGACCGGGGGCGTCGACGCTCTGAACGACGTGATGATGTACATGTGCTTTTCCAAGACGCCGGCCTTCTCGGCGACCGGTGACTGCCGGCCGTTCTCCGAGAGTGCCGACGGCACGATCATCGGTGAGGGCGTGGGCATGGTGGCCCTCAAGCGCCTCGCCGACGCCGAGCGGGACGGGGACCAGATCCATGCGGTCATCCGCGGCCTGGGCTCGTCGTCCGATGGGCGGGCGTCCAGCGTCTACGCACCCCGTTCCGAAGGGCAGGCCAAGGCGTTGCGCCGCGCGTACGAGCGGGCCGGCTACGACCCGTCGACCGTCGAACTCGTCGAGGCGCACGGCACCGCGACCAAAGCCGGTGACGTGGCCGAGTTCGCCGGACTGAAGTCGGTGTTCACCGACAGCTCCGCGCGCATCGCACTGGGCTCGGTGAAGTCTCAGATCGGCCACACCAAGGCTGCGGCGGGTGCTGCGGGACTCATCAAAGCGGTTCTTGCGCTGCAGCATTCGACACTGCCCGGCACGTTGAAGGTGGATAGCCCGAATCCCGCAATGGGGATTGAAGAATCACCGTTCTACGTCAACGCCGCGACCCGCCCGTGGGTCCGCAAGAGCGATCAGCCGCGTCGCGCGTCGGTCAGCTCGTTCGGCTTCGGCGGCAGCAATTTCCACGTGACGCTGGAGGAGTACCAGGGCGAGCACCGCGCCAAGCGGCTGCGGACGCTGCCGAGCGAACTTGTGGTGCTCAGCGCACCGTCGGAGGCCGCGCTGCAGAAGCGCGCCGCGGACATCGTCGCGGCCGCTCGCTCTGGCGACAGCCTGGCCCGCATCGCATTCGAGGCCGCCGAAGAGTTCGATGCCTCGCAGCCGGCACGGGCCGGTCTGGTCGCCACCGACGCCGAATCGCTGGCGACGGTGGCCGACCGGTTGCGCGGCGCACTGGCCGACGGCACCGCCGCGGGGCTCAAGGATGCCAATATTGCGATCGGCTTCGGTCCGGCCCGTGACGGCAAGACCGCCTTCCTGTTCCCCGGCCAGGGCAGTCAGTACGTGGGAATGGGTGGCGACCTCGCGCTCTCCTTCCCCGAAGCGCTCGCGGTGTGGGACGGCCTCGAGGGCGATCTGACCGATCTGTCCGGCGTGGTCTTCCCGGAGCCGGCGTTCGACGCCGCCACCGCCGACGCGCAGAAGAAAGAGCTCACCGCGATGGCCAACGCGCAGCCGGCCATCGCCGCGACCAGCCTGGCCCAGCTCGCCCTGCTCGACCTGCTCGGAGTGAGCGCGTCGGCAGCGGCCGGCCACAGCTTCGGTGAGGTCACAGCGCTGGCCGCGGCCGGCGTGCTGCCGACCGAGCGCCTGGTCGAAACCGCCCGCACCCGTGGCACATTGATGAACGAAGCGGGCCAGGGCAAGGACGGCGCCATGCTGGCCGTCTCGGCCAGCGCCGACGACGTCCGCGCGCTGCTGGACAGCGGCGAGTCGGGATCGCTGGTCATCGCCAACGACAACGCGCCCACCCAGGTGGTCTTGGCCGGCTACGAGTCCGACATCGCCTGGGCGCAAACGGCGGCCAAAGCCAAGGGCTGGACCGCGGTTCGGCTGCCGGTCGCCTCGGCGTTCCACTCGGAGATCGTGGCCGCCAGCTCGGCTCCGCTGACCTCGTATCTGAAGACACTGAAGATCGGGCAGCCCAACTTCCCGGTCTACGCGAACGCCACCGCCCAGCAGTACGGCGAGAACGTCGCCGAGCAGCTCGGTGATCAGGTCCAGCAAGTGGTGCGGTTCCGCGAGATGATCCAGGCGATGGCCCGCGACGGGGTCACCCGGTTCATCGAGGTCGGGCCCGGCCGGGTGCTGACCGGTCTGGTCAACAAGATCCTGGACTCCTCCGGGCACCTCGCGGTGGCCCTCGACGACCCCAAGGCCGACGGACTGCTCGGCTGGCATCGGGGACTGGCCGCGCTGGCGGCGGACGGCGTGGCGCTGGATCTGGTCGCCCTGTTCGATGCCTACGAAGAGCCGGTGAAGTTCGTTCCGGCGCCCAAGCATGTCGTCAAGGTCGGCGGAGCCAACCTCGGCAAGCCCTACCCGCCGGTGGACGGCAAGGTGACGATCACGTCCAAGCGCACCCGGGCCAGCGTGCAGAGTGTGCCCTCCGCTCCCGCACCGGTGGCGACCGCGCCCGCCGCGGCGGTTCAGCGGATGGAAGTGCCGGCGGCGCAGGCGCCCGCGCCGCTGGTGCAGCCGCAACCGCCGGTGGTCCAGCAGCAGGCGCCGGTGGTGCACCAGCAGGCCGAGGTTCAGGCCGAGATCATCGAGGCGCCGCTGTCCGGTGACGTGTGGAGCATCATCGACAGCATCCAGAGGGAGACCGCCGAGCAACATCGGCGCTACATGGATGTGGTGACGCACAGTCACCAGGCCTTCCTGGACATGTCCACCCAGATGATGGCGCAGATCGTGGGCCAGCCGGCCGCGGTCGCACAGCCGACCTGGTCGCTGCCCAGCGTTGCGCCGCAGGCTGTTTCGGTAACGGCCGCCGCTGCGCCGGTGCTCGCACCACCGGTGGCGGCCGCCCCGGTGGC
>NZ_BEWG01000071.1:0-712 GCF_002723835.1 Mycobacterium sp. shizuoka-1
GCACCACCGACGGCCGCGCCGTGCCCGCCAAAAACCGCTCCCCATCCTGCAACCGGCCGTCATCCAGCAACAACCGCCAGCCGGCGAGGATCGCCTCGTCGGGCCCGAGTTGGGCTGGCGGCGTGGGCCGATGGTCGAGGTCGAACACGCGAGGACCGTTCCAACCACCGAGGCGCTCGATCTCCGCGCGAACCGAATCGGCGTCCGGTGTGCCGAGCTGCACCCCCATCGCGGCAGCCAGGGAGTGCAAGACCCGATGATCGGAGCCGTAACTCGTGGAGAGCGTGGGTTCGAAGGGGCGAATCCGGCCTTCCCAGTTCAGGAATGAACCCGACTTCTCGACGACCGGTGCGATTGGGAAGACCACGTCGGCCAGCGCGGTGATCGCCGACTCCCGCAATTCGAGGCTGACCACGAAGCCCGCCGACTGCACCGCTGCCAGCGCGGCCTGCGAGTCCGGCAGATCCGCCGGATCGACCCCACCGATCAGCAGGGCGCCCATCCTGCGGGAGAGCATCTCGGCCATCCTGAGCCCGGGAGTGCTGGGCAATCCCGCAGTCCCCCAGACACGTTCGACCTGTTCACGAGCGCGAGCGTGCTGGACCGGTCGTCCGCCGGGCAGGAGGTTGGGTAGGCAGCCGGTGTCGAGGGCGCCGCGGTCGCCGGCGCGCCGCGGTATCCAGGCCAGTCGTGCGCCCGTGTGCTGGGCCAG
>NZ_BEWG01000071.1:751-3540 GCF_002723835.1 Mycobacterium sp. shizuoka-1
CGGCTGGTGGCCAGTCGCTCGCCGAGCAGGATGATCGCCCCGGGCGGCAGTTCATCGGTGAGCCCGTCGAGGGCGGCGGCTTCCTGGCCGGGTGCGGTCATCACGACCTGGGCCGCGAGCTTGACCGATCCCGGTGAGGCGAAGGGTGCGATCGTGACCACCCGCAGCCCGTGCTTGCGAACTGCCTTGCGCAGCCGCAGGAACACGATCGGGGATTCGTCTTCGGGCTCGAACCCGACCAGCACCACCACGGGTGCGGCCTGCAGGTCGGCATAGCTGACCTCGCGGCGACCGGCCACCTGGGCGGCCAGGAACTCTTGTTCTTCCACCGAATGGAGACGGGACCGGAAATCGATGTCATTGGTCCCCAACACGATCCGGGCGAACTTGGCGTAGGCGTAGGCATCCTCGACCGTCACCCGACCACCCACCAGCACGCCGCTGCGACCCGACGTCAGCCCAGCGGCGGCCACTGTGATGGCCTCTGACCACGACGCCGGGCGCAGCGCGCCGTTCTCGTCGCGCACCAAGGGCGTGGTAAGCCGGTCACCCACCCGGGCATAGGTGAACGCCCAGCGACCCTTGTCGCAGTTCCACTCCTCGTTGACCTCCGGGTCGTCACCGGCCAGCCGGCGCAACACCACCCCACGGCGATGGTCGGTGCGCTGAGCACACCCCGAGGCGCAGTGCTCGCACACACTGGGACTGGACACCAGATCGAACGGGCGCGCCCGGAACCGATACGCCGCCCCGGTCAGCGCCCCGACCGGGCAGATCTGCACGGTGTTGCCGCTAAAATACGAGTCGAACGCCTCACCCGGGCCGATCCCGACCTGTTGCAGCGCACCGCGTTCCAACAGGGCGATGAACGGATCCCCGGCGATCTGCTCAGAAAACCGGGTGCAACGCGCACACAACACACACCGCTCCCGGTCCAGCAGCACCTGACTCGACAAGTTGATCGGCTTCGGATAGGTCCGCTTCACCTTGTCGAACCGGCTCTCCGTGCGCCCACTGCTCATCGCCTGGTTTTGCAGGGGGCATTCGCCGCCTTTGTCGCACACCGGGCAGTCCAGCGGATGGTTGATCAACAGCAGCTCCATCACCCCGTGCTGGGCCTTGTCGGCGGCCTCGGAGGTGAACTGGGTGCGCACCACCATGCCGTCGGCCACCGTGGTGGTGCAACTGGCCATCGGCTTGCGCTGACCTTCCACCTCCACCAGGCACTGCCGGCACGCCCCGACCGGATCCAGCAACGGATGATCACAGAACCGCGGAATCTGCACCCCCATCAACTCCGCCGCCCGAATCACCAACGTGCCCTTGGGCACACTCACCTCGACATCGTCGATGACCAGGGCCACCATCTCCACGGCAGGTGCTGGTGCGTCCGTGTCGGAAGTCTGCGTCATCAGACACCCACCCCTTCCGGTGCGGCCAGCATCGAGGCGCGCGCGTCAAACGGGCAACCCCCGCCCAGGTGCGCCTCGTACTCGGCGCGGAAATGGGTGATCGAGGAGACGACCGGCGAGGCGGCACCATCACCCAACGCGCAAAACGACTTCCCGTTCAACGTGTCGGCGATGTCGAGCAGATTGTGCAGGTCGGCGTAGGTGGCCCAACCGCCTTCCAGGTCGGCGTAGATTTGGCTGAGCCAGTAGGTTCCTTCGCGACACGGTGTGCATTTTCCGCAGGACTCGTGGGCGTAGAACTGGGTCCAGCGGCGCACCGCGCGCACCACACAGGTGGTCTCGTCGAAGATCTGCAACGCCTTGGTGCCCAGCATCGACCCGACCGAGGCCATGCCTTCGTAATCCAGCGGCACGTCGAGGTGTTCGGCGGTCAGCAGCGGGGTCGACGATCCACCCGGGGTCCAGAACTTCAACTCATGACCCGCACGCACACCCCCGGCGTAGTCGAGCAACTCCCGCAACGTGATTCCCAGCGGCGCCTCGTACTGACCCGGCCTGGTCACATGCCCCGACAACGAATAGATGGTGCAACCCGGTGACTTCTCGGTGCCCATCGAGGTGAACCAGCCGACCCCCTTGAGCAGGATGGGTGGCACGCTGGCGATGGATTCGACGTTGTTGACCACCGTCGGGCAGGCATAGAGCCCCGCTTCGGCCGGAAACGGGGGCCTCAGCCGTGGTTGGCCGCGGCGACCTTCCAGAGAGTCCAGCAGCGCGGTCTCCTCACCGCAGATATACGCGCCGGCGCCGGCGTGCACGATCAGGTCCAGATCGAAACCCGAGCCTGCGATGTCGGCGCCGAGGTAGCCCGCCTCGTAAGCCTCGGCCACCGCGGCCTGCAGTCGGCGCAGCACCGGCACCACCTCACCGCGTACATAGATGAACGCATGCCGGGCCCGAATCGCATACGCCGCGATGATCGCCCCCTCCACCAGGGCGTGGGGTGTCGCGTACATGAGTGGAACGTCCTTGCACGTACCGGGTTCCGACTCGTCGGCATTGACGACGAGATAGTGCGGCTTGGCATCGTTCTGCGGGATGAAGGACCACTTGGCGCCGGTGGGGAAACCCGCACCGCCGCGACCGCGCAGCCCGGACTCTTTGACTGTCTCAATCACCTCGACGGGTGTCATCGTCAACGCCTTGGCGAGTGCCTGGTAACCGTCGTGACGCAGATAGCTGCTCAGGGTCCAGGATTCCGGCTCGTCCCAATGCCGAGTCAACACGCGGTCGAACGCCATCTCAGCCCTCCCCGTCGTCGATCGGACCGAGGCCGGCGAGGGTGCGTGCTGTTTGGCGGAAGGGGCAGAGTTGGGT
>NZ_BEWG01000072.1 GCF_002723835.1 Mycobacterium sp. shizuoka-1
GCACCCAACTCTGCCCCTTCCGGAACACCGCACGCACCCTCGCCGGCCTCGGTGAGGTCGGCTCGGACGGCGGTGTCCCTGGTGCCGCGACGCTGGCCGGCCTGCGGGTGGCCCGCGCATTGAACATGTCGGCGCCCGCCGTTCCCGAGGGCGAGGCGCAATGATGCCTGCCACTCCGCTGACGCCGGTTCTCAGCCGATTCTGGGACGAACCCGAATCGTGGACGCTGGAAACGTATCTGCGCCATGACGGTTATCAGGCGCTTCGCACGGCATTGGCCATGAAGCCCGACGACGTGATCGCCACGGTCAAGGAATCCGGGTTGCGCGGCCGCGGCGGTGCGGGCTTCCCCACCGGGACCAAATGGTCGTTCATTCCTCAGGAAGCGACCGGAGCCGGGGCCAAACCCAAGTACCTGGTGGTCAATGCCGACGAGTCGGAACCCGGCACGTGTAAAGACATTCCGCTGATGCTGACCACCCCGCACTTTCTGGTCGAGGGGGCGATCATCGCGGCATATGCGATTCGGGCCCGGCATGCGTTCATCTATGTGCGCGGTGAGGTGGTGCCGGTGCTGCGCCGGTTGCAAGCCGCGGTGGCCGAGGCTTACGCCGCGGGTTATCTCGGCACAAATATCCAGGGGTCGGGATTCGATCTGGACCTGATCGTGCACGCCGGCGCCGGCGCCTACATCTGCGGTGAGGAGACCGCGCTGCTGGACTCCCTGGAGGGCCGCCGCGGCCAGCCACGCCTTCGCCCGCCGTTCCCGGCGGTCGCCGGCCTGTATGCCTGCCCGACGGTGGTCAACAACGTCGAATCCATCGCCAGCGTCCCACCCATCCTGTTGGGTGGCGTCGATTGGTTCAAGTCGATGGGTTCGGAGAAATCCCCTGGCTTCACGCTGTATTCGCTGTCCGGCCACGTCACCACCCCCGGTCAGTACGAGGCGCCGCTGGGAATCACGTTGCGGGAGTTGCTCCACTACGCCGGCGGTGTGCGTGCGGGTCACGAGTTGAAGTTCTGGACCCCGGGTGGATCGTCGACCCCGCTGCTGACCGCCGAACACCTCGACGTGCCGCTGGATTACGAAGGCATGGCTTCGGTCGGGTCGATGCTGGGCACCAAGGCGTTGCAGATCTTCGACGAGACCACCTGTGTGGTGCGCGCGGTGCGCCGCTGGACCCAGTTCTACGCCCACGAGTCCTGCGGAAAATGCACACCCTGTCGCGAAGGAACCTACTGGCTCAGCCAGATCTACGAACGGCTCGAGACCGGCAGCGGTACCGAAGACGACATCGGCACACTGCTCGACATCTCTGACACCATATTCGGAAAATCGTTCTGCGCGTTGGGTGATGGCGCCGCCTCGCCGGTCATCTCCTCGATCAAGTACTTCCGCGCTGAATACGAGGCGCACCTGGGCGGGGGCTGCCCGTTCGACCCGTACGCCTCGATGCTGGCCGCACCGGAAGGGGTGGGTGTCTGATGACGCAGACTTCCGACACGGACGCACCAGCACCTGCCGTGGAGATGGTGACCCTGGTCATCGACGATGTCGAGGTGAGTGTGCCCAAGGGCACGTTGGTGATTCGGGCGGCGGAGTTGATGGGGGTGCAGATCCCGCGGTTCTGTGATCATCCGTTGCTGGATCCGGTCGGGGCGTGCCGGCAGTGCCTGGTGGAGGTGGAAGGTCAGCGCAAGCCGATGGCCAGTTGCACCACCACGGTGGCCGACGGCATGGTGGTGCGCACCCAGCTCACCTCCGAGGCCGCCGACAAGGCTCAGCACGGGGTGATGGAGCTGCTGTTGATCAACCATCCGCTGGACTGCCCGGTGTGCGACAAGGGCGGTGAATGCCCCCTGCAAAACCAGGCGATGTCCAACGGCCGGGCCGAAACGCGCTTCACCGACATCAAACGTACCTTCCCCAAACCGATCAACTTGTCGAGTCAGGTGCTGCTGGACCGGGAGCGGTGTGTGTTGTGTGCCCGTTGCACCCGGTTTTCTGAGCAGATCGCCGGGGATCCGTTCATCGCGCTGCTGGAACGCGGTGCCTTGCAACAGGTCGGGATCGGCCCGGGTGAGGCGTTCGACTCGTATTTTAGCGGCAACACCGTGCAGATCTGCCCGGTCGGGGCGCTGACCGGGGCGGCGTACCGGTTCCGGGCCCGCCCGTTCGATCTGGTGTCCAGTCCCAGTGTGTGCGAGCACTGCGCCTCGGGGTGTGCCCAGCGCACCGATCACCGCCGTGGGGTGGTGTTGCGCCGGCTGGCCGGTGACGACCCGGAGGTCAACGAGGAGTGGAACTGCGACAAGGGTCGCTGGGCGTTCACCTATGCCCGGGTGGGTGACCGGCTTACCACGCCCTTGGTGCGCGACGAGAACGGCGCGCTGCGCCCGGCGTCGTGGTCAGAGGCCATCACAGTGGCCGCCGCTGGGCTGACGTCGGGTCGCAGCGGCGTGCTGGTGGGTGGTCGGGTGACGGTCGAGGATGCCTACGCCTACGCCAAGTTCGCCCGGATCGTGTTGGGGACCAATGACATCGATTTCCGGTCCCGTCCCCATTCGGTGGAAGAGCAGCAGTTCCTGGCCGCCCAGGTGGCCGGTCGCCGCGAGGTCAGCTATGCCGACCTGCAGGCCGCACCCGTGGTGGTGCTGGTCGGGTTCGAGCCCGAAGACGAATCCCCGATCGTGTTCCTGCGGCTGCGCAAGGCAGTTCGCAAGCACGGGCTGCGGGTGGTCACGATTGCGCCCTTCGCCTCACCGGGGTCTACCAAACTGGCCGCTGAACTGGTGATGACCGCACCCGGCCAGGAAGCCGCCGCCCTCGACGGACTCACCGATGAACTGCCGCCCGGGGCGATCATCCTGCTCGGCGA
>NZ_BEWG01000073.1 GCF_002723835.1 Mycobacterium sp. shizuoka-1
GTCCACCTGGCGGCGGGGCCGGCGGGGGCTCCCGGTACGGATAGCGCGGATCACCCGGCTTGCCCGTGATCGCGTCGGGCAGCGTCAATCTGGGTTCGCCGCCCTGCCCGGTCCGCGGGTAGGGCACCGGCAGCGCCGGGGTTGCGGGCTGGCCGGTGGGGGGGTCGATACGCTCGGAGGGCAGCACGGTGGCCGGGTCGAGCCCGAGATCGGAGAACGCAGCGTCGACGAAGGGCTGCACGAACTGGCCCGGGAGCAGGTTCGCCAGGTATGCCTTGAAGAACGGCCCCGATGAGACGGCTTCGCCCAGCGAAAGCGCGTAGGCGTTGAGCCGCTTGATCGCATCCTGGATGCGCTCTTTGCGGTTATCCACGATGGCCAGCACCCCGTTGAGCTTCTCCAGCGCCGGCCGCAGTTGCTGCCGGTTCTCGGCGATGAACCCCTTCAGTTGCTGGGCGACCGCCGAGATGTTGTTCCAGATCTGATCGATTGCGCTGCTTTGGGTTCGGAGCTCAACCAACAGGGCATTGGTGCTCTTGACCAGGGTGACGATCTGATCGGTGCGCTGGGCCAGTACCGTTGTGGCTTTTCTGGCGTTGGCGAGCAGGTTGCGCAGTTGCGCGTCGCGTTCGTTGAGTGTCTGGGAGAACCGGGCAACCCCTTGCACCGCGTTCCTCAGCTCTGGTGCGGTGCCGGAAAAAGTCTGCGCCAGGGTGGCCAGCGAGTCCGACAGCTGGTCGGTGTTCAGCCCGCTGATCGTGGTGGCCAGGTCGCCGAGGGCGTCGGGCAGCTGGTAGGGCGACACCGTCCGCTCGATCGGGATGGTGGTGGTGAGCTCGCCGTCCCCGCGGGATATGACGTCGAGCACCTTGCTGCCCAGCAGGCTCTTGGTCTTTATCGCCGCCTCGGTGCGATCGCCCAGAAAGATCTTCCTGTCGACGCTGAACGTGACGAGCACGCGTGCCCCGTCGAGTTCCATGCTGGACACTTTTCCCGCGGGAAAACCGGAGACATCGACCGAGGCACCGGTGTGCAGCCCGCCGGCGTCGGCGAAATAGGCCGAATACTCGTTGGCCTGGTTCAGGAAGGGGAGTTTCTGGAAGTTGAGCGCGGCAAGGACGATGGCCGCGACGGCTGCGACGCCGATGGCCCCGATCAGCGGGGTATTGCGTTCGGAGAAGGATTTCATTTCGGCGCACACCGCCCCGTGCTTTGTCCGGCCACCTTGACATACACCGGCTGCCCGCCCTTTCCGTTGAGCTTCAGGATCAAGTCGCACAGGTAGAAGCTGAAGAAGTCGCCGTAAATCCCTTGCCGCGCCAGCGCCTTGTACTTGTCTGGCAGCGTATTTAGGAGGTTGTCGAAGTAGTCGTGATCGGCGACCACGATCCCAGCGGCGCGGTCGGTCTCGTGCACAACTTTCTGGAACGGCTCCCTGACCTGCGTGAGCAGATCGGCCACCGAACCGGCGGCCGCGTTGGTGTGGGCCACTGCGTTAGCGATGTCCTTCTTGCGGCCGGCCAGCCCGTCGATCAGGCCCGACAGCGAGGTGACCGCCTTGTCGAGCTGGTCTGACTGGTCACCCAGTGACCCCAGCACCACGTTGAGGTTGGTGATGACCTGCCCGAACAGCTGATCGCGGTCCGCCAGTGTGTTGGTCAATACCGCGGCCTGGTTCAGAAATGATCCGATCGCGGAGCCTTCGCCCTGAAACGCTTGGATCAGCTGGCCGGTGAGGGCGTTGACCTGATCTGGGTCCAGCGCGCGAAACAGCGGCCGGAAGCCGCCGATCACCGCATCGAGGTCCAGCGCGGGTTCGGTGCGGGCCAGCGGAATCATGTCACCGGGCTGCAATGTCTTGACCCCCCCGGCGCCTTCCTCAAGTGCTAGGTAGCGGTCGCCGAACAGGTTGTCGTACCTGATCACCGCGCGGCTTCCCTCGGTCAGGACGACCGAGTTCTCGGCGGAGAATTCGACTCGTACGGTGGAGTCCCGGTTCACCGAGATGCTGCGCACCTTGCCGACCTCCACCCCGGCGATGCGGACGAGGCTGCCCTTTCTCATATTGGACACGTTGCTGAACTGGGCGAAGTAGGTCTTGCCCACGTCGAACCGGAATTCCGCGAAGACCGCCAGCAGGGCGAACGTGCCGAGGGCACAAACCGACAGGAAGACGGCCAGGCGCCAAATGGTGCCCTTCAGCTGTTTGCTCACACTCTCTCCTGTTCCCTGTCGTTCACGGTCGGGTCACCCGGGCGGCGGCACGGGAGCCGGTATGGCCGCGGTCGGGGCCGTGCCTGGTGTCGGTGGTGGCGGCGGCGGGGGTGGCACCCCGGGCCACAGGGGTGTTCCGCCCGGTCCGTACAGCGGCGCCCCGTAGGGCGGCGCCCCCGGGTAGGGAACCGGGCCGGGCGCCGGCCCGGGCAGGCAGGGCCGGATGCTCGGGGGTTCCGGGACGGCGCGGGTGACCGGGAAGAAGTCGACCCAGCAGGGGTGTCCGATGCCGGGGTTGGGCCGCCAGTCCAGGCCTGTCCCCCAGCCGACGTTGGTGATCAACTGTCGCACCGGCCAGTTCTTGGTCGGGTCGGGCATCGAGCCGCATCCCGGCTTTCCGCCGGGGCCGCCCTTGGCGGCGACGATGGGCAGATTGTCCGGATAGAGAAACGGGTCGTTACCGAACATGAGCGCCGCATCGAACTGGGCCGACCGCCCGTCGGCACCCGCCCACGCCGTGTAGCCGCCGTTGTTGAGGTACCACGTCGCGCCCTGCAGCGCACAGGCGTAACTGGGACTGTACTGCAGCAGCAGGTCCGTCGTCGGCTGGAGAACCTCCACCGACCGGACGAGATTGTCTTTGCTCGCACCGAGCAGGTTGATCCCGGCGGTGGACATGCCGGTGACGTTGAGCAGCAACGCGTCCAGCGCTTCTGCGTGATCCACGATGGTCGTGCTGGTGGTGCTGGCCGCATTCAGAACCGCCACGATGTCCTCTGCGGCACTGCTGTAGGTGTCGTTGAAGCTCTTGAACGAGCGCCAGTCTTGGCGGAGGGTGTCGCTGCGGGCGTTGAGCGCCAGCAACACCTGGTTGAGGTCGGTGGTGGCCTCACCGATGCGTTCGCCTTGTCCGCGCACGGCCTCTGCCACCGCGGTCAGCACGGCGTTCAACTTGGCCGGGTCGATAACCCCGATCAAATCGACGATGTTCTCGAACACGGTGTTGATCTCCGTGGCGACGTTGATCGAGCGCAGCACCGCGCCGGCGGCAAGCCGCTGGACACTCGGGTGCTCCGGCGGGATCAGCTCGACGAACTTGGCGCCGAACGCCGTGGTGGCGTTGATCTGCGCCTCGACGTTGGCGGGGATGTACCGGATTTGATCCGGCTCAATCTCCAACGTGAGGCTCACGGAGTTCTTGCCAGCGGTGATCTGGGCGACGCGGCCGACCTGAACACCGCGCATCTTCACTTTCGCGCCGGTCTCCATCACCACACCCGCGCGATCAGACGTCAGCGTCACCGGCACAAAGGACCTGAAGGTGCCGGCAAAGGTGCTCGAAGTCACGAAGACAAACGCGGCGATCGCCACAAACAGAATCAGCGTCCACCACGCGGAGTGGAACCGGTTCTCACCCGGCCTGGGATTCATCCCCGGTCACCCCGCCAGGTTGAAATTGCCGGACTGGCCGTAGATAGCCAGCGAGACGAATACGATTTCCACCGCCGCGACCACCATGGAGGTGCGCACCGCACGCCCCACGGCCTCCCCGACACCGGCGGGACCGCCGGTTGCGGTGTACCCGTAGTAGGTGTGCACCAGAAGGATCACCACCGTCATCGCGACCGCTTGAAAGAACGACCAGATCAGGTCGGTGGGATTGAGGAATGTGTTGAAGTAGTGGTCGTACACGCCCGAGCCCTGCCCATAAATCGCCGTGGTGCCGGTGCGCGCGGCGAGAAACGCCATCATCACCGCCACGCAGTACAGCGGAATCACCACGATGACACCGGCCAATACCCGGGTGGAGGCCAGATAGGCGACGGTGCGAACACCGAGCACCTCGAGCGCGTCGATCTCCTCGTTGATGCGCATCGCTCCGATCTGAGCGGTGGCGCCGGCGCCAATGGTGGCCGAAAGCGCCACCGCGGTGGTGCCCGGCACGATGAGCCGGACGTTGAAGAAGGCCGAGGCAAACCCCGTCAACGCCTCCACCCCGACGGACGCAAACTGGTTGTAGCCCTGCACCGCGACCAACGCGCCAGTGGTCATCGTCAAGAAGCCAACGATCGCGACCGTGCCCCCCACCACGGCCAATGCCCCAGAGCCCAAACCCATCTGGGCGATGAGCCGCAGCAGTTCGGTCCTGCAGTGGACAACGGCGTCCGGGATGGAACTCAGGGTCGTGACGTAGAACCGTGTCTGTGCGCCGATGCTGTTCCACCCGGCGATCAGCGACTCGAGGGCGCGCCGAAGCCCCGGGTGCAAACTCGAGACGACACTGCTGCTCATGGATCGCCCTTACTGCACCGTGAACTGGATGCCGACGGCAGTGACGATGACGTTGATGGCGAACAGCACCATAAAGGTGAACACCACGGTTTCGTTCACCGCATTGCCCACACCGGCCGGGCCGCCGCCCACCGAAATGCCCTTGTAGCACGCGATAAGCCCGGCCGCCAGCCCGAACAGCATCGCCTTGGTCAACGAGACGACAACATCGGCGGCGCCGGTGAGCACCGTTAGCCCCGCGACGAACGCACCCGGTGAGACGTGCTGGATGCTGACGACGAAGAAAAACGCCCCAGTCAGGCCCACCAAGATCACCGTGGAGGCCAGGGCCAACGACACCGTGGTGGCGGCGAGCACCCGAGGAACCACCAGCGCTTGGATCGGGTTGATGCCCATCACCCGCAGCGCGTCGACCTCCTCGCGAATCGTCCGCGCACCCAGATCCGCACACATCGCGGTGGCGCCCGCGCCGGACACCACCAGAACCGTCACGATCGGGCCGATCTGGTTCACTGTCCCGATCGCGGCGCCGGTGCCGGAGAAATCCGCCGCTCCGAACTCGGTCAGCAGAATGCTGAAGATGAACACCAACAGCACCGAGTACGGCAGCGTCAACATCAGTGCCGGCAGCATCGACACCCGCGCCACAAACCAGGTTTGACTCAGGTACTCACGCCACGCGAACGGCGGGCGGAACATCTGCACAAACGTGTCTAGCGACATCGCAAAGAAGTCGCCGACACCGCGCATCGGGGTCAATAGAACGCGCGACGCCATCACGACGGGTTCCCGCTGACCACGCCCTCCGACCGCCGCTGACGGCCGGCTGGGCCGCTGAGCGTTGCGTGAATGACCAGTAGCTCAGGTGTGCGCGTCACAGCCAGCACCGTCATCAGACCACCTCCGTTCTTTCGCACGTCCCCGGCACACCGATTTCTGGTAAGCATTGGCGATACTATAGAGGACGTTGTGATTGCCGTCACCCCCCTTTGCATCGTTGCCAGAGATTGCCCGCCCATGCTGTGTTGCATGAGATACCGCTGGCCAGCCTTTCGGCTTGCGCGCACCTGCCCGCCACCGGCGCCTTCCACCGGTTCGGTCCCGGCGAACTAGACCGGAGCCGAGTTGCGCAGCCCGCGCCAACCGGACTCAGGAGAAGCAACAGCGTGTCCGTGGTGCAGAGACGGATTAGGAGGAGGGCAGCACATACGACGTGACGACATCCGCAATTCCGCTCGGTGGGCGAGCCGAAAACCATGAAGCCGCCGATACCACTGCATCGCCTATGGGTCGCTTCTAGGTGGCGCGCCTGAGCGGCGAGCGCCGCGGTCTTCCCAGGAAACTGGCGGCCAGGGATCCTGTTGAGTTTGCTGCGAGTAAGCTGCGGGAGAATGGGGGCCGAGCTATACATATGGATCATCATGAGGATAGAATGGGGAGGGCGGCCTGGCTGCGATCCTGTCGCAACGCCACTTCCCGGTCCGTACGGTTGGTGTACGCGTGCGAGCCGGCGAGACCGGACAGTCGCCACCGGATAGTGAAAGGTTAGTAACATCATCGGGTCGATTTGCGACTGGAGGAGCGGATGACAGGGCGGAGCTTTGTGGTCGGGGTGGGAATGGTGCCGTTCGCCACCCCGAGCAACAGTGATCCCTACGACGTGATGGCAGAAGGCGCTGTCAAAGCCGCGCTGGCCGATGCCGGTGTGGATCTCGCCGACGTGCAGCAGGCCTATGCCGGTTATGTCTACGGCGATTCGACGTGTGGACAGAATGCGCTGTATCGAGTCGGGATGACGGGCGTGCCGGTGGTCAACGTGAACAACAACTGCGCCACGGGCTCCTCGGCGTTGTGGCTAGCTCGCCAGGCGGTGGCCGGTGGTGCTGCAGACTGCGTCCTCGCGTTCGGGTTCGAGCAGATGCAACGTGGCGCGCTGAAGTCGCACTGGGATGATCGGCCGACACCCTTCGCGCGGTTCGCCGAGGCCGCCAGCGGAGCGCAAGACTGCCCCGACGGGGTACCCATGCCGGCACTGTGGTTCGGCGGCGCGGGCGCCCAGTACGCCGACCGGTTCGGAATCCGTCCGGAGACCTTCGCCAAGATCGCGGTGAAGGCGCGCCGACACGCGGCCAATAACCCCTACGCGGTGTTCCGTGATCCCCTGACAGTGGAAGAGGTGCTGGCCTCCCCGCATATCTATGGCCCATTGACCCGGTTGCAGTGTTGCCCGCCCACCTGCGGAGCGGCGGCCGCGGTGCTGTGCAGCGAGGAGTTCGCCCGCCGCCGCGGCCTCGACACCACGGTCGCTATCGCCGCGCAGGCGTTGACCACCGACACCGACACCAGCTTCGCCGACGCCGACATGGCCAAGCTGGTGGGCTATGACATGGCGCAGTCGGCGGCACGGCAGGTCTACGAACAAGCCGGGGTCGACCCCATCGACATCCGGGTCGTCGAATTGCACGACTGCTTCACCACCAATGAACTGCTGACCTATGAGGCGCTCGGGCTCACCCCAGAGGGCACCGCGGAAAGATTCATCACCGACGACGACAACACCTACGGCGGCCAGGTCGTGACCAACCCCTCCGGCGGGCTGCTCTCCAAAGGGCATCCTCTGGGGGCAACGGGCCTCGCCCAGTGTGCCGAGCTGGTGTGGCAGCTCCGAGGCCAGGCCGCAGAGCGGCAGGTGGAGGACGTCAACCTCGCGCTGCAACACAACATCGGTCTCGGCGGGGCCGCGGTCGTCACGCTCTACGAGAAAACACGTTGACATGCCCCGGTAGTGAGGCGGTATTACGAAAGAAGCGTTGCCCGAGATGACCATGACGATCGACGCCGGCAGGCTCCGCTTTCTGCGCCAAAGTTACCGGACAGGCCGATCCCGTCTACTTCGACCACGGCGCCGCCCGCGCCCTCCGACTGAGGGTTCAGCCGCCTTTTCTGGTGGCAATCAATCTCGAACAGCCGGTTAGTGATCATCGCAGGCGACATGCCCCATATCAGCATGCGTTGACCTGGGACCGCATTGAAGTCACACATCGATTGCTGTTCGCGCACCGTTCAGGGACCGCAGTTCATGCCCGAGCGCAGCAGACATTTCGCTACCGTTTTTTTCAGCGCTCGGCCCTAGCCCTCGTCACGTTCGTGGTTAGCTGCGGAAGGAAACCGCGGAGGGCGGCGATCTTTGATGGCGGACGCGCCCTCAATCACATCTACGTCGAAGAAATTCAGCATCTCAAGCGCCAGTGAAGCCTCGAAAATCGGACCCGCGTTTCGCACCCAGTGGTTCAACGCCCGTTTGGTCCACCTAACGGCGTGCTGCGGGCCACCAGCCAGCTTTTGAGCCACTTCAAGGGCGGTGGGCAGGACTTCCTCGGGCGGACGGCACAGGCTGACCAAGCCGATTCGCTCGGCCTCTTTCCCGTCAATGAAATCTGCGGTCAGCAAATAATACTTGGCCTTGGCAAGGCCACACAGAATGGGCCAGACGATTGCGGCATGGTCGCCGGCGCCAACCCCGAGTCGTAGATGGCCGTCAGTCAGCTGCGCGTCCTCGGCTATCACCGAAACGTCAGCCATCAAAGCTACCGCCAGTCCCGCACCGACGGCCACCCCATTGATCGCCGAGATGATTGGTTTGTCGCAATTCGCGATGTTGTAGACGATGTCGCGTGCCTCGGCCATTGTCTCGACGATCTGCGAGAAGTCGTTTGCCTGATCGAGCACCATGTCGAGGTCACCCCCCGCGCAAAAAGCCTTGCCAGCGCCCGTGACAACGGCGACCCGAGTTTGCGAGTCAGTGCCGACGTCGAGCCACACCTTGCCCAACTCCCAGTGCAACCGCTTGTTGGCGGCATTGAGCCGGTCGGGCCGATTGATGGTGACTTGCAGAACGCCCTCGCTGGGGCGGTCGAACGTGAGGTGCTGGTACTGGTCATAGCTGCTCATCGAGTCTCTCCTTGATCAGACAGTAGGCGCCGCGCACGGAGACCGTCGAGGTTGAAAGTGAGTAGGGACCGCGCGGAAAGTCCGTGTTCGGTGTGACAGTCGACGGCGACGGTGGCTGTCCGCGCGGTGTCGCGTTGGTTCACTGCCAGCACCCGCCCGTCGGTCCGCAGCGTATCGCCAGCGCACACCGGGGCCATCATCTGCAACTGCCGACGAGCAAGCCATGCCTGCGGGCCGGCCCACGCCTTGCCGATCCGGTCCACCAACCCGTGGAAGAACATCGTGTTCAGGTAGACATCGCGGGCACCCTGCTCTTTGGCGTAGGCCTGGTCGTGGTGACCACGGAAGAAGTCGCGGGTGGCGGCCGCGTTTAGTACGCACCGCGTGACGGTGACCGGCATCGTCACCTCAGGCAACACCTCGACGGGCTCAGCGCGGGGTTGTTCGGCCGGGCCCGGTCGTCGTTGAGGGGTTCCGCCCGCCCCAACAACGTAGCGGAACAGCACGTTGTCGTTGGTCGCCACCAGGGTGCCATTCTGGTTGCGGCATTCACTGCGCGTGGTCACGAAGTGCCCGACACCCAGTGCGGTTCGTTTCTCTGCCGAGATCGATTCCACCCGCTCGGTGGAGATGAGCCGGTCCCCGACCCGCATCGGGGCGAAAAACCGGCTGTCTGTCGAGACGTTGATCAGCGTGGTACCCGGCAGCGGCACCTCCAGCGCGAGCACCGGCGCGTGTTCGGGCTTGCGCCGCGGGTTCCACGGCAGCGGGAACGCCCACACCATGAGCATGCCCGGCGGCGAGATCCGAGCCCCGTATCTCGTCGTCGCGGCCTCAGTATCCCAGTAATTCTCGTCAGCATCCTCTATCAGGGCACAGAAGTAGGCGATTTGGGCTTCGTTGACCGCGAACGGCGACCGACTGGTTACTTCGCGGCCCACCCAGACGGCCGCTTCTTCGGCCGGCCCGGTGACCACGTAGCTGAGCGCGTCGGCGTAATTAACGCCCATCAGCGTGCGGACCCGATCGGGCGGAACTGCGGAATCGCGAGTTCGCCCCGCGGTTCGAACGTGACCTCGACCGGTGTGCCGACCTCAACGTCCTCCGGCGAACAGTCGACCACGTTGGCCATCATTCGCGGGCCTTCCGACAATTCGATGACGGCCAGCACGTAGGGCACCGCGAAGGCCGGCGACGGGGGCTGGTAGACCACGGTGTAGGTGAGCACCGTCCCTCGCCCCGAGGGTTGTTCCCACGTCAGATCGGTTCCCCAGCAATACGGACACCATCGGCGAGGATGGTGGTGAAACCGGCCGCAGGCGCGGCATCGTGGCAGCACGAACCGGCCCGCGGCCGCTTCCTGCCAGTAGACCGCCGTGCTCGCGGTCAGCGCGGGAACCGGTGGGGTTGTCATGGTGTCCTTCCCAGCAGGACCGTCGAGTGGTCGGCCATCACGCCGCCGTAGGTGTGAACCAGCGCGATCTCGGCGTCCACTTGGCGGCCTTCGGCTTGGCCCATCACTTGACGTGCCCCCTCGACGAGCATCGACATGCCCGAAGCGTCGCCGGTGTGCCCGAACGACAGCAACCCACCGTAGGTGTTGATCGGCAGATCGCCGCCCGGGGCGCCGCGACCGTCCAGGAAGAAGTGGCCTCCTTTGCCCGGCTCGACCAGGCCGGTCTCCTCCACCAGCAAGATCGGGTTGATGGTGAACGCGTCGTAGAGTTCGGCGAGGTCCACATCGGACGGAGACACGCCCGCCATGTCGAATGCGGCGCGCGCCGAAACGCCGGCGCCCATCGTGGCGAAGTCGCTTGCGTGGCTGATGTTGCCGTGGTCGTGGAACTCCCCAAAGCCGAGCAGATATGCGGGCTGTTCGGTGAGTTCGCGAGCCCGCTCACCGCTCGTGACCAGGAACGCCGCGCCTCCCTCGCAGGGCACCGAGCAGTCCAGCAGGTTGAACGGCCACGCGATCGGGCGTGAATCCAGCACCATCTCGATGGTGAGCGGGCCGGCGTCACGCATCAGGGCGTCGGGGTGTCGCAGCGCCCAGTCGCGGCTGCAAACCGCAACCGCCGCCAGGGCGTCCCGCGATGTACCACGTTCGGCCATGTGCCGGGTGGCCGCCAGCGCGTAAAGCGCCGGAATGAAGCTGCCATAGGGATACTCGAAGTCGGGGTGGCTGATCATGCGTGCCATGGCGTCTGCGCCGCCCGCGCCCACCTTGGGAAACTTGCCCGCCCCGACGCACAGCACCGAGTCCGCAAGGCCCGCGCCGATCGCCAGCGCTGCACGCGAGAGCATGATCGTGTAGGTCGCGCCGCCCGCGTTGATCGTCTCGCAGAACCGTGGACGAATCCCCAGGGCGTCGTTGAGCCGCTCATGGACGAAGATATCAGCGCCATGCCCCGCGGCCATGCCCGCCGGGCACACCAGCAGACCATCGACGTCGTCGGGCCCAACCTGAGCGCCTTCCAAGAACCGGCGCAGCACCAATTCCGGCATGCCCGCCCCGTCCTCGTCGGGATATCGCCCTGGGCGCAGTTCCTCGACCGCCGCGATGGCGGGACGGCCGGCAAGGGCACGCGAACTCATGACAACCTCGCAATCGTTCAGATACCAATACGTCGCCAGCCCGTACAAGAACCCGTCGAACGTCATCAAAGCGGCCGTCGCCGATGCGCTCACCAGGAATCGCCCCCGACGTCAGTAGGACTTGGGTAGGCCCAGGCTGTGCTGGGCGACGAAATTGAGGATCATCTCCCGGCTGATCGGCGCGGTGCGCATCAGCCGCGCCGGCCCCCACAGCGTTGCCAACCCGTATTCGGTGGCCATCCCATTGCCCCCGTGTGTCTGGATCGCCTGATCCAACGCCAGGATCCCCGCCTCCGCCGCGGCGTACTTCGCCATGTTGGCGGCCTCTCCCGCACCAGAATTCCCGGCGTCATGCAACTCGGCCGCCCGCTGGGTCATCAGCCGCGCCAGTTCGACCTGAATCTTGGCATGCGCCAGCGGATGCGCCACGCCCTGATGCGCGCCGATCGGGGTATTCCAGACCTGGCGTTCCCTGGCGTAAGCGCACGCCTTGTCCAGCGCGTAGCGGCCGATCCCGGTGCTCAACGCCGCGCCCATGATCCGCTCCGGGTTCAGCCCCATAAACACCTGTCGCAGCCCCTCGTCCTGCTCCCCGACCAGGTTTTCGGCGGGCACCCGCACGTCGTCGAAAAACAGCGTGAATTGCTTCTCGGGGGTGACTGCCTGCACCGGGATGAGTGTCTTCTGGAGCCCGGCAGCGTCGGTGGGCACCACCACCAGCGACAGCTGCCCCCGACCCCGCTCGTCGGTGCCGGTCCGGGTCACCACCAGGACCGCCTGGGCCTCATCGACCCCGGAAATGTAGTACTTGGTGCCGCGCAGCACCCACTCGTCGCCGTCACGCGTCGCGGTCGTGGCGATGTTGTGCGAATTAGAACCCGCATCCGGTTCGGTGATCGCAAACGCCATGATCATGTCACCACTGGCGATCCCGGGCAGCCACCGCTGCTTTTGTTCCTCGCTGCCAAACGCCTGAATTATCGTGCCGCAGATCGCCGGTGATACCACCGTCATCAACAGCGGACAACCCGCCGCGGCCAACTCCTCACCCACCGCGTGCAGCTCGTAGATACCCCCACCCCCACCGCCGTACTCCTCGGCAATGTTCACTCCCAAAAACCCCTGCTTGCCGATCTCCCGCCACAGCTCTGTGGACTTCTCCCCCGCCAACGACTTGCTCAGGTAGTACTCATGGCCATACGAACGCGCAATCGCCGCCACCGCCGCCCGCAAATCCCGTCGCTCGTCACTTTCGCAAAGCTCCATCCCAACACACCTTTCCTGTCAACTGAGCATTACCGGCGGTCCAACGACCCGGTGAACGACGTTGCAGCCGCAACCCGTCGGCGTCGACTGCACAGTCTGCCGACCGACCGACCGACCGATCGGCCCGGCGATGCGGCGCGGAGCATTCAGCCCACGATCACACGTTATCGGCCATTAACATCCGGGCGCAAGCCACCATATGGGAGCGTCCGCCGCCAGCGTTGTCTCCGACGCGTCCCAAGGCAAGCGATTGACGGTTAGGTCTGGAAATATCCTTGGTGCTGGTCGCGTAGCACATTCTTTTGCACTTTGCCCGTCGCGGTGCGGGGCATCTTGTCGGTGAAGATCACCGCCTTCGGGACCTTGAACCCCGACAACCGGCGGCGCGCCGCAGCCAGCACGTCATCCTCGGTGAGCTCGGCACCCGGTTTGGGGGTGACGATCGCCACGATCGCCTCGGTCCATCGCTGGTGCGGCAATCCGACCACGACCACCTCCTGGATTCGGGGCTCCCCGTCGTAGAGCGCCTTTTCGACCTCGATGGAGGCCACGTTCTCACCGCCGGTCTTGATCACGTCCTTCTTGCGGTCGGCGAACCACAGCAGTCCGTCGGCATCGAAGCGTCCGATGTCGCCGGAATGAAACCAACCGTGCGCGAACGCCTCGGCGGTGGCCTCTGGGTTGCGCAGGTAACCCTCCATTGCGTGCGGGCCGCGATAGACGATCTCGCCAGCCTCACCAGGAGGGAGCAGATTGCCGGCGTCGTCCATGATCCCCACCTGAACATTGGGAACCGGCAGGCCGACGGAGCCCGCATGCGAGAGCTGATACTCAGGCGGAAAGACGGTCGTCAGCGGGTTCATCTCGGTCTGGCCAAAACCGAGCGCGAACTGACAGCCGAATACCTCCATGGCGATGCGTAGGTCGGTGTCGGGCATCGGCGCCATCGCATACAACGCCAGACGCAGGCTCGACAAGTCACGCTTGGCGATGTCGGGGTGGTCCATCATCGCCCGGTACATCATCGGCAGCCCGAAGATCTGGGTAACCCGTTCCGCCTCGATGGTCGCCATCAGCGCGCCAGGGTCGAACGCACGCATCAACACCGCGGTGCCGCCGACGTACATCAGCCCCGTGGTGAACCCGTTGAGCTGGGCGGTATGAAACAGCGGCATCATCACCGCTGACCGGTCCTGCTCGCTGAACCGCAACACCAGGGGGGCCGTGAGTGACTCGATGTAGACCGCGAGATGACTGCTCACCACCCCCTTTGGCGCCGACGTCGTTCCGCTGGTGTAGAGGTAGCTGATCGCGTCGCGGTCATCGACGAAGCATTCCGGTTCGGCGTCGGAGGCGTCGCCGACGAACTCGCTCATCGCCCGCCACCAATGCGAACCGGCGGATTCCCATTGTGTGCCGGTGCCAGGTGCGACGATCACATCGGTCACCTTGCGTTGTTCGAGGCGGTCTAACGCCGCCCCGACGAGTTCGGCCAGTTGGCTCTCCACAACCACCCCTTTGGTGTGGGAATGCTCAAGCACGTAGGCCGTCTCAGACGCGCCCCAAGCGAGGTTGATCGGGACACACACCACTCCGGTCTTGGCGCACGCGTAATAGGTGAGAAGGAACTCGATGCTGTTGCCGCAGGCCAGAGCGAGCGCGTCACCCCGCTGGTAGCCCGCGGTCGCCAGCGCGTTGGCCAGCCGATTCACCGCGGCGTTCAACGCACGATAGGTGAGCCGGCGCTCGCCGTCGACCACGGCTTCGTGCTCGGGGCGCCGCCACGCGGTGCGGGTGAGCATGTCCCCGACGTTGACGCGTGTCACAAGATTCTTCTGCAGATCCACCGCGGTCATCGGCGCTCTCCTTCCGCCATGGAAAGCAGCTAACGGGCGGTGCAGTCCCGATGAACTGGCGTCCGGCAGCTTGCGTGCAATCCGTGTACATAGTGTAATGATTATCCATAGTTATTTCGTTGAGTCTTGCGAATCCGGCCCGCGACGTAGCAATCGCTGGGTAGTGGCTGGGGGTCGAGTGGGCCGCGAAGCGGAACGCACCTCAAGACACGGATCAAGGGCGAAGGGCGGGGCTCATGCCAGGAGTAGACGGACGGGTGGCGATCGTCACTGGGGCGGGCCGCGGCCTCGGTCGCAGCCATGCTCTACGCCTGGCGGCGGGGGGCGCGCTGGTCGTCGCGAATGACCTTGGGGTGAGAAAAGAGGGGGGTGGCGCGAACGCTGCGGCGGCGCAGGACGTCGTGGCGGAGATCCGGGCCGCCGGCGGTGTCGCCGTGCCCGATGACCACGACATCGCTTCCGAGACCGGCGCGAAGGAGGCGGTCAAATCCGCGCTCGAGGCCTTCGGCCGGCTAGACATCGTAGTCAACAACGCGGGCATCCTGCGAGACGCGACGTTTCACAAGATGACTGTGCAGCAGTGGGAGGCCGTCCGCCAGGTGCACCTGGATGGAACCGCGTTTGTGACCCGCGCGGCTTGGCCCCATTTGCGCGAGCAACGCTACGGCAGGGTCGTCGTAACCTCTTCCGGCGCCGGCCTGTTCGGCAACTTCGGACAAGCCAACTACGCGGCCGCAAAGCTTGGTGTGGTCGGACTGATGCATACACTCGCACTGGAGGGTGCCCGCCATGGCATTCGGGTCAATGCCGTCGCCCCGGTCGCGCTGACCCGGATGACCGTCGGCCTGCTCGACGATGCCAGCGACCTCGACCCAGCCTGGGTATCGGCCGCCGTCGGTTGGTTATGCGCCGAGGAATGCGATCTGACGGCCGAGATCGTGCGGGTTCACGGTCGCCATTTCAGCCGCGTACGGATCGTCGAATCGCGCGGCGTGGACTTCCCGTCCCCACCGTCCGATGATCACCTCGCAGCCAGATGGGCGGAGATCGCCGACCTGTCTGGCGCACAGGAGGGTCAGGCGGCGGTCGCCACCGCACGCCATGCGGGCTCGGGATGAGTCGGCCAACGGCAATTGATACGCCGACACCGATTGTCAGCTGACAGGTTGTCAGCTGGCAGGTGAAACCCTGCGCGGCTGTCGCTTGATCGGCCTCGCCGTGTGAGGCAGTCGCTGCCCGGACGACGGTGACGGAGTTATCGCCGCAGCGCAAGGATTTCGGCGCGAACGATGCTTGTTCCAGGGCGAACAGACACCGGCATCGCCGAATCCGGTGCGGTTCACAGCCCTACTGCAGATCCGGTTCGACTGTCTTGCCGCCGACCGGGCTGGATGCCATTCGGCGATCGTGTCGTAGTCAGTTCACGACAGCAACTGACCCGGGACCAGCGGCCAGCTCGCGGGCGATGGCAACACCAGCAGTCAACAGGTGCTGCTTATGGCCGAAACCTTGGCACCGCCCGATCTCGCCCCTCAGCGCCGGCTGGGTCAACGCGGTCACGCAGACAGCTCGGTCGACCGCGTCGGCGACTCCGCGTCACGTTGGGTAGAGCCGCGCCAGCCGTAGCGTTCGCGGGCTCCGCGGCACGGGCGCTACTTCAAAATGTTGTGTTTATCTGATAATAGTTATACTTTATGATGGTCGATGGCGGTTCGTAGCTGGGAAATCGCGCTCATCTGGCGCCCCAACGCTGACGCCGCGGCTCCCGCGAACGAAAGGACGTGCCAATGACCACCCCGGCGCTCGACCAGCTCACCGACGCGCAACAGGAACTCGTCGAACGCGCCCACCTCATCGCCGGCACTGAGCTTCGCCCGCACGCCGCTGAGTGGGACCGCCGCCAGGAATTCCCGGAGCGCTCCTACCAGATCCTGCGCGAGAACGGCTTCACCGGGCTCACCGTGCCGACCGAGTACGGCGGTCGCGGCCTCGGGGTGTTCGAGGCCTGTCTAGTCCTCGAGGAGCTGGCGGTGGGCTGCATGGCCAGCGCGCTGACCATCCAGATGCAGCTCAACGGACCCCCGCGGGTGATCGCCCGGATGGGTAGCGAACAGCAGCGCCAGCAGTACCTGCCCGAGGTGGTCGACGGCACTCGGCGGTTCGCCGTCGCGATGACCGAGCCGCAGGCCGGATCGGACGGCACCGCGCTGGCCACGACACTAGCCCCCGATGGCGACGACTTTCGGCTCACCGGCGCCAAGTGCCACATCACCGGCGCGCTGCAGGCGCACACCTTTCTGGTGTTCTGTCGCGCGCCCGAGACCAACGGTCCCGACGGGATAGGCGCGGTGCTGGTGGACGCCGACGTCGAAGGCCTGGCGCCGATCGAAACCGAGGAGAAGATGGGCGGTCGCGGCGTGGCCGAGGGGGTGCTGCGGTTCACCGACGCCCCCGTGCGCCGCGATCAGGTGATCCTCGAACCGCGTCCCGGTTCCAAAGAGGGCGCCTCGTTTTTGATTCGCCAGTTCAATCCCGAGCGGTGCGGCAACGCCGCGATGTCGATCGGGGTCGCGCGCGCCGCCCTGGAGGACGCCGTCGAATACGCCAAGGAGCGTGAGCAGTTCGGCCGCCCGATCCTGGAGTTCCAGGGCATCCAGTGGAAGATCGCCGACATGGCAACCGAGCTGGATGCCGCGCGGTTGCTGCTATGGCGCGCCGCGCGCACCGATGTCGCCGGTTTCCCGGGTATCCGCGAGACCGCGATGGCCAAGCTGTACGCCAACGAGGCCGCGGTGCGGGTGTGCAACGAGGCGATCCAGCTGCTGGGGCACAAGGGATATCTCACCCGCTACCCGATGGAACGGTACTTCCGCGACGTGCGCGGAATGGGCATCGGCGGGGGCACCACCGAGATCCTGCGCAACATGATCGCCGCAGAGGTCACCGGCGTGCGCACCAGCCAGCGGCGGTGCTGAGTCGTGAATTTGGGGCTGAGCGCAAGCGCCGAGCACTACCGAGCCGGGCTCAAAGACTGGGTTGAAGCGAACCTGCCGCCACGGTGGCGTGACATCCCGGTCGGAACGGGCGACGACGAGTCCTACGTCGCGATGCGCCGGGAGTGGGGCCGGCGCCTGTTCGAGGCGGGATGGCTTGCCCCACATTGGCCCACGGAGTACGGCGGCCAAGGACTAGGGGTAGACGCACAGCTCGCGTTCGTCGAAACGCTGGTCGAAACCGGCGCGCCGGAGCCGATGAACACCAACGGCATGGGCATCTTCGCCCCCGCGCTGATGCGATTCGGCACCGACGAGCAGCGAAGACGGTATCTGCGCCCGATGCTGTGCCACGACGACATCTGGTGTCAGGGGTTCTCCGAACCCCAGGCCGGCAGCGACCTGGCGGCGGTGTCCACCCGGGCGGTTGCCAAGGCAGACCACTTGCTCGTATCAGGCCAGAAGGTGTGGACATCCTACGCACTGTTCGCGCAGCGGTGCTACCTACTGGTCAAGGTTGCCGACTCGCCCGGCCCGACGTTGGTCGTGGTGCACATGGACCGCCCCGGCATCACCGTCAGGCCGCTGCGCAATCTAACGGGCACCAGCGAGTTCTGCGAGGTGTTCTTCGATGACGTGGTCGTCGATGCGGCCGACGTGGTCGGCGGGATCGGCGACGGGTGGCCGGTCGCCACCTACGCCTTGGCTCGGGAACGCTCCAGCGCCTTGGCCCAGCGGTCACTGCAACTGTCGCGTGAACTGACGCGGATGCTGAGCGCGCTGGACGATGTCCATCGCGACGCGTGCGCCGAGAACGCCCTGGTCGACGCGTTCGTGCGCACCCGCGTGGTGGACAGCACAGTACGCCGGGTATTCGCGCTCGATGCTGATGCAGCCGAGCCAGGGATGCTCGCACCGATCGCGAAGGTTCTGTGGAGCGAAAGCCACCAGAAGCAACTGGCCACCCTGCTGGAGGCGGCCGGACCAGAAGTGGCTGCGGCCGGTGCCGGGTGGTCGGAATGGACCCGCTCGTTGTTGTTTGCCCGCGCCGAAACGATCTATGGCGGCACAAGCGAGATCCAGCGCAACCTGATCGCGAAGGCGCTCGGCCTGCCGAGCGACCGCCGGTGAAAGAGGGTGGAATGGACTACCGGATCGATGACGAACTGGCAATGCTGCGGGCCGCGCTGCGGGAGTTTCTCGAGGCGCGGATGCCCGACTTGATCCGGGAGCCCGCCCGGGACAACCGGGCAACGGCGTGGCGGGAGCTGGTGTCGGCCGGATGGTTGGAGCACTTCGGCGCGGCAACCGGAGAAACCGGGGCGCCGGCGGACTGGGTCGGCGGCGTGCACGTGGCCGAAGCGTTCGGCGCGGTCCCCGTGCCCGGACCGGTGGACGTGGTTGCCGGCTACCTGATGCCGCTGGCGAAGGCCGCCGGCATGAGCGGGCTGCTCGAACGACTGCACACCGGCAGCGTCATCACCGCGGCGCCCCCGGTTCCGGACATATCCGGGCGCGACGGGGTGCCGCAGTGGCGGCACCGGCGTCTGTGCGCCGTGCGTGAAGCGAACCGGATTCGGGTCAGCGGAGTGCTGGCGCGGGTTCCCGCCGCCGGCGACGCTCAGGCGGTGGTGGTGCCGGTCGACCTGGACGGCGTACCAGGGCTCGCGCTCGTGGGCTGTGACCAGGCGGGAGTCGAAGTCGGCGTGTCAGCCGGCGTGGACTTGCGTCGGCCCGTCGCAGATGTCCGCCTGCGCCGGACCCGCCTGGAGGCCGAAGCGCTGTACACCGACCCTGGCCTGTCGGCGCTTGAGGAGCGCTGCGCGACGCTGTACAGCCTGTTTCTCGATGCGGAGGCGGTCGGTGGCGGCGCCGAGGTGATCGCGCGCAGTGTGGACTACTGCACTACGAGAACGCAGTTCGGGCGGCCGATCGGGGCGTTCCAGGCGATCCGGCATCGGCTCGCCGACGCCGCCAGCGGCGTGGAGGGAGCCCGTTCACTCGTCTACCAGGCGGCCTGGAACGTCGCCGCGGGCGCGCCCGGCGCGATGTGCGACGTTCGGGCCAGCCGCCTGTGGGCCTCGGCGGCCTACCTCGCGGCCGCCGAGGCCGCCATCCAGTGTCATGGGGGTATGGGGTTCACCTGGGATCAGCGGCTGCACCTCTGGTATCGCGCCGCGGTTGCCGGTCGGGGCGCCGATACTGTGGTCGGGGCACGTTCAGCGCTCGCCGCACTGCTACGCGGCGACGAACGTCTTGTGCCATCCGCACCACACGGCAGGCTGGCCGCGGCGGGGAGGACGAGCAAGTGAGTGAACCCGAGGTGCTGTTCGACCGGCCGCGACCCGGTGTCGCGGTTCTCACCCTCAACCGGCCGGGTGCGCGCAACTCCCTCGGTTGGCAAACCTGGCACCAGCTGGGTGAGGCAATCGATGAGGTGGCCGCCGACGACAACTGTCGCGCGGTGGTACTCACCGGCGCCGGCGGGACATTCTCCGCCGGCGGCGACGTCAAGACCTCCCCGGCCCGCGGAGCGGGGCTCGGCGCGCCCGCGGCGCGGTTGCTGGTCGGACAGCGCGTGCTCGACACGCTGCTCAAGTTGCCCAAACCAGTGCTTGCCGCTGTCGAGGGGCCCGCGGTGGGTGCTGGCTGGAGCCTCGCATTAGCCTGCGACCTGGTTGTAGCGGCCCGCGACGCCGTGTTCGCGGCCCCGTTCGTGGCGCGCGGCCTAGTGCCCGACTGCGGAGCCGCCTGGTTCTTAACCCGTGCGCTGGGCCGGCACCGGGCCGCGGCGCTGCTGTTGAGCGGCGAACGGCTCACCGCGCCGCAGGCCGCGGGCGCGGGTCTGGTCAGTCAACTCGCCGAGCCTGGCGCAGCGCTGACCGTCGCCACCGACCTCGCCGCAACCCTCGCCCGCGGCCCTGCAGAGGCACTGCGCTTGACCAAAGGCATGATCCGCGGCGCGCTCGATGTACCGCTGGAAAGATTCCTCGAACTCGAATGGCTGTCGGCCACCCTCGATCTGACCGGGCCCGACGCTGCCGAAGGCCGCGCAGCCTTTGTCGAGAAGGAGCAATGATCAGAACCTGTGGATGAGCCTCGGCGAGGCGGCGTAGGAAAGGGCGCACCTTCCCGAGGATGATCTGAATGTCGAAGG
>NZ_BEWG01000074.1 GCF_002723835.1 Mycobacterium sp. shizuoka-1
GGCCAAGGCGGTACCGGCGGCAACGGCGGCGGCAAGGGCGGCAACGGCGGAGTGGGCGGCCTCGCCGGTAACGGCGGAGACGGCGGCACCAACACCGGCAACGCCGGTGGCGCCGGCGGCGACGGTGGCCAAGGCGGAACCGGCGGTAAGGCCGGAGCCGCAGGCGTCGGCGGTTCCGGCGGCGGCGCGAACGGCACCGCAGGCAGCGCAGGCGACGGCGGCGACGGCGGCAACGGGGGTGGCGGCGGAACGGGCGCAGCCGGAACGACGGCGACAGCGGGCAGCCAAGGTGGTGCGGCAGGCGCCGGCGGAGACGGCGGCAGCGGCGGCGCAGGCAGTGGCGGAGTCGGGGGCGGCAAGGGCGGCAACGGCGGCATCGGCGGTCTCGGCGGTCTCGGCGGTGCCGGCGGCAGCAACACCGGAACCACCGGCGGCGCGGGCGCCGCCGGCGGGCAAGGTGGAACCGGCGGAAAGGCCGGTGCCGCAGGCACAGGCGGTGTCGGCGGCGGCGCGAACGGCAGCAACGGCACTGCCGGCGCCGGCGGTGGCGGCGGGGCCGGCGGCGCCGGTGGAACTGGTAGCGCCGGAACGACAGGAACGACGCCGACGGCAGGCGGGGCCGGCGGCAATGCCGGATCGGGCGGCACCGGCGGCACCGGCGGCGCCGGTATCGGCGGCGTGGGTGGCGGCGCAGGAGGCCAAGGTGGTGTCGGTGGCACGGGGGGTGCCGGCGGCACCGGCGGCACCAACACCACTGCGGGCGGCAATGGGTCTGCCGGCGGCAAGGGCGGCACCGGCGGCAACGCAGGTGCGGCCGGCGCAGGCGGCGCAGGCGGTGGCGCGACCGGCGCCATCGGCGCGGCCGGAGCCGGCGGGACCGGCGGCAACGGCGGTGCCGGTGGCACCGGTACGACCGGTACGACGGGCACGACCCCCACCGCAGGCGGGGCCGGCGGCAACGGCGGCACCGCCGGTCAGGGCGGCACCGGCGGAGCCGGCATCGGCGCAAGCGGTGGCGGGGCCGGCGGCAAGGGTGGTATCGGCGGTTCCGGCGGCACCGGCGGAGCCGGCGGCACGAATACCACCGCGGGTGGTGCGGGCCAGGTCGGTGGCAAGGGCGGCTCGGGCGGCACCGCCGGCGCGGCAGGTGTGGGCGGTACCGGCGGGGGCGCGGCCGGCAGCATCGGCACCGGCGGCAACGGCGGCAACGGCGGCAACGGCGGTGCTGGCGGCACGGGTACGACAGGCACCAGCGGTGGCGCGCCCACCGCTGGTGGCACCGGCGGCACCGGCGGTGCGGCGGGCGCCGGCGGCGCCGGCGGAAACGGCATCGGCGGAATCGGCGGCGGAGCCGGTGGCAACGGTGGAACCGGCGGCACGGGCGGCACCGGCGGGGCCGGCGGCAGCAACACCGGCAACAACGGCGGCAACGCGGCGGCCGGCGGCAGCGGCGGCACTGCGGGTGCCGGCGGCGCGGCCGGTGCGGGGACCAATGGCGGCGCCAACGGAACGGGCGGCACCGGCGGGCTCGGCGGAAACGGCGGCAACGGCGGTACCGGTGACATCGGCACGAACAGCTTCACCGCACCAGTGGTGGGCGGCAACGGCGGTCAAGGCGGAACAGCCGGCCAGGGCGGTGCCGGCGGCGCCGGTATCGCAGGTGTCGGAGGCGGATCCGGCGGCACCGGCGGCACCGGCGGGACCGGTGGCACCGGCGGCAGAGGCGGCAACGGCACCGGCGCCAACACCGCCGGCGCCAAGGGCGGCAACGGCGGCCAGGGCGGTCAGGGCGGGCTCGGGGGCAACGGCACCGACGGCGGCTCGGGCGGTGCCGGTGGCAACGCGAACACCGCGGGCAAGGGCGGTAACGGCGGCACCGGCAATGGCACAGGGGCCGGTGGCGGTGGCGGAACCGGAGGCACCGCCGCCGTCGGCGGAGCCGGTGGCAATGCCGGAGGCGGCAACGGCTCCGGCGGAAACGGCGGAACGGGCGGAACCGGCGGAACAGGAGGAACCGGCGGCGCTGGGACCGGTGCCGCCGGGACTGGCGGAACCGGCGGAGGCGGCCCAACCGGCGGCACCGGCGGAACGGGTGGAAACGGCAGCGGCAGCGGTAGCGGCGGAACCGGCGGCACCGGCGGTGGCGGTGGTGGTGGCGGCACCGGCGGCAGCGGTAAGGCCGGCACCAGTGCCGGCAAGGGCGGGACCGGCGGAGGCGCGGGCAACACCGGCAACGGCCCCAGCGGAACCACCGGTGGCACCGGCGGCACCGGCGGCACTGCGGGCACCGGCGGCGCGGGCGGGTAAACCGGGCAGCTCGAGCAGCGAGGACGGTGCCAAACAAAAGCGCTCAGCGGAAACGCAGCCGCCGGCCGGCATCCCGAATCTCGTCGTAGTGCGACCTCGTGAGGTGTGACCGGCTGCGCATCGCGCATTGCTACCATGTGACGCCTGAGCATCGGCGAGCATGGGAGCAAACCATGGCTGCACGGCACCGGGCGACCAACGGGGCGCGTTCCCAGCAGCGGCGCAGCACTTCCCGCCATCGCACACAGCGGCCTTACAGCAAAGCCTCGATCTGGCTCGGAACAAGTGCTCTGACCGTCGGCCTCTGCGCGTCGCTGGCGGGTGCCTCGGGAGTCGCTCACGCGGACTCCGCGGCGGACTCCGCATCATCGAGTCACAGCGGCGCCGGCCCGAAGGTGGGAAATACCGGGCGTTCCACATCGTCGAAGAGATCGCCCGGCACTCCTCAGGCGGAAGCCCCCGACCGCGTGAACACCCCCCGATCGTCGACCAGGCCCAGGGCAACCGGTTCGGCGCGCGCCGTCGGCGCCCGCCCTGCCGCCGCGGCCGCTGAAGAGAACCAGACGACCACCACGGATTCGGTGCCACCGATCCAGCAGTCCGGTACGGCGGGGTCGGCCAGATCCACCGTAGCGGTGGCGTCATCGACCGCGGCGGACTCCCCGGCCACCCCGCCGAACCTGACGATCACCGACGTGATCGGCGCCATCGTTGCGTACGCCCAGTCCGCCGGGGGGCCGAATCCATTCCCCATCAGCCTCTCGGACATCGTCACCGCAATTGTGACCAACGAGTGGCAGGGCCGCCCGCTCATCGGCAACGGCACCAATGGCACGGCCGACAGCCCGGACGGACAATCCGGCGGCTGGCTGCTGGGCAGTGGCGGCAAAGGGTATTCGTGGACCGACGCGACCTGCGCCGACAGCGCAGGCTGTGTCGGCGGCAACGGCGGGGCTGGCGGGCTGATCGGCAATGGCGGCAACGGCGGCAGCGGCGCCAACGGCGGAGCGGGCGGCAATGGCGGCTCGGCACTCTTGTTCGGCGCGGGGGGAAGCGGCGGGGCCGGCGGAGCCAATGCCGGAGGGGTCGGTGGAAACGGCGGCGCGGGTGGGACCGGTGGGCTGATCGGCGGAAGCGGTGGCGACGGCGGCACGGGCGGTGACGGTGCCACCGGCGGCAACGGCGGTGCGGGCGGCTCGGTGATCAGCTTCGGCTTCGGCTACTTCGCCGGCGCGTACCACCCGGGCAGCGTCGTCGCCGGGGACGGTGGAGCGGGTGGCACCGGGACGAACGGGGCGGGCGGCGATGGCGGAGCAGGCGGTACCGCCGACCTCGCAGGCGACCCCACCTGGGACTACCTACTGTCGGTCATCACCCAGGTCCTCGGATACTCCGCCCCGGGCGCCGCCGTCGGCGGAACGGGCGGAGCCGGCGGGGACGGCACCACGACCGGCGGTGCGGGCGGCGTTGGTGGCCTCGCCTACAACTACAGCCTCGGAAACTCCGTGGGCGGCAACGGCGGAAGCGGCGGCGACGGCAGCACGGCAGGCGGTGCCGGCGGCACTGGTGGAACAGCTTGGGCGGCAAACGGTTCCGCCGTCAACGGCAGCGACGGCAACAACGGGACGCCGTAGGTTCAGCCGTCCAGACGGGCGAACAGCTTGCGCTGGTACAGATCCACCGAAGCCTGTCGTCGCAGTTTGCCGCTGGTCGTGACGGGGATCGATCCGGGAGCCACCGGAACGACGTCAGCAGCCGCGATACCGTGCACGTTCGAGATCGCCGCGGTGACCTCCCGCTTGACCGTCTCGATGTTCTGCTTGGCTTCCTCGTCGGAGTCGCCCCGCTTGCGGACCTCCATCACGACGACCAGTTTCTCCACCGTGTCGTCGGGGACCGCGACCGCGACGCACCGGCCCTTGGTGATTTCGGTGACCGTCGCCTCGATGTCGTCCGGCGCGTGGTTTCGGCCGTAGATGATCAGGAGGTCCTTGATGCGGCCGACCACGAAAAGTTCGCCGTCGGAAATGAAGCCGACATCGCCGGTCCGCAGCCATGGCCCTTCTGGCGTACCCTCCGACGGCCGGACAATCCTGCCGCCGAATGTGCGCGCGGTCTCCTCGGGCTTCTCCCAGTAGCCGGCGCTGACGTTGTCTCCGTGGCACCAGATCTCGCCGGTTTTACCCTCCGGAACCTCGGTGCACGTCTCCGGGTCCACGATCCGCAGGACTGGCGAGCGCGGGCTGATAGGCCCGTCGTAGCTGACCAACGCCGTGCCGTCCGTTCCAGCGCAGCGCTTGGCCTCGCCGGCGGTCAGGGCATCGGTGTCGAAGTAGACAACTTTGATCGGATCTTCCGGCCTGGGAGTCGACATATACAGGGTGGCCTCGGCCATCCCGTAGGACGGCTGGATCACCGTCTCACTCAGATTGAAGCGGGCGAAACGGTCGGTGAAGCGCTTGATCGTCACAGGCTGAACCCGCTCGGCGCCGCTCTGGATGGTATGAACGCCGCCGAGGTCGAGCCCGGCCATGTCTTCGTCGGAGGTCTTGCGCGTCGCCAAATCGAACGCGAAGTTCGGCGCTGCGGTGAATGCGCACGGGTTGGTCGCCAGCAATTGCATCCAGCGCGCAGGCCGGACCAAGAACGACGTCGGGCTGGTCAGCACGGCGCTGGTGCCCAACACGATCGGCGAGCACACACCCAGGATCAATCCCAAGTCGTGGAAGAACGGCAGCCACGACACAAACGTCAGGTCAGGGGGCGTGACGCCCGCATGCCGCGAGTAGTCGGTGGTGATCTGTTGCAGATTGGTGAAGAGGTTTGTGTAGGAGATCATCACGCCGGCCGGCGACCGGGTCGAGCCGGAGGTGTACTGCAGATAGGCGGTGGCGTGGGGATCGTCGTGCTCGTACATCGCGGGCGCCCCGGGCCGCGGAGGTGCATCCAGATCGAGCCGATCGACCTCGATGATGGTCGGCGGCGCCTGCCCGGGCATCGGGACGATGCTGCGGCTCACCTCGGCCACCACCGCCGAAGTCGTGAAGACAGCGACCGGCGATGCGTCGCGCATCACCGAATCGACTCGCTCGTCGGTCACGCCCCCCATCGGAACCGAGAGCGGAACCGGGATCACACCCGCGTGCAGCGCCCCCAGGAACGCGACGATGTACTCCAGGCTTTGCGGCGCGATGATCATCGCGCGGTCCCCGGGTGACGCGCAGGCGCTGAGCTCGCGAGCAAAGTTCGACACCCGCCGATACAACTGCGGCCATGTCAGGCTGACCGGGACGCCGCCCCATTCCTGGTCGTAGTCCATGAAGGTGTACGCAACGTCATCCGGCTGCAGGCTGGCGCGCTCACGCAATAGAGCCGGAATCGATGCCTCAATCGCCTGTGTCACGCGAAGCAAGCTACCAAAAGGCCCGCGGACGACGTTTCCGAACACCGAAGTTGAGTGACGCTTTCGTCAACGGCGGTCCGGAGGGCCGAGTGGGACTGGACCTGTGCACTTACCTGCGAATCAAGCAAACTGGACCCGCGGCGCAGCGTCTGCGTCAATAATCGACTTACCTGGGGTCGGGAAACCTTGATGAGCGAACAGCGATCCGAACTGCAGATTCGTTGGCGTGAGAAGACAGGATGGTCTGATTCGGTGCGATCGATGATCGGGCAGGCGGCTCGAGCCCCGCACAACCCCCGGCAGTTATGAGCACCACAAAGACCACACCGGTCGCGGTCATCGGCATCGCTTGCCGACTCCCGGGCGGCATCGGTTCGCCCGAGCAGTTGTGGGACGCGCTGTGCAGCGGCAGTGACCTGGTCACCGAGGTCCCCCGCGATCGATGGGACAGCGACGAGTTGTACGACCCCGAGGCGGATGTCCCGGGCCGGTCCGCGTCGAAGTGGGGGGCGTTCCTCGATGACGTCGCCGGCTTCGATTCCGAGTTCTTCGAAATCAATGAGCGCGAGGCCGCCGCGCTCGATCCCCAACACCGGCTGCTGTTGGAAACCGCCTGGGAGGCCATGGAACACGCCGGGCTCACCCCGGACGTGATGCGAGACTCGCGCACCGGCGTGTTCACCGGCCTCACCCATTCCGACTATCAACTGGTGTCGGCGGAGACCGACGCGATGGAAGGGCCCTACGGCTTCTCCGGCAACACCTTCAGCATGGCGTCGGGGCGCATCGCCTACACCCTCGGACTGCATGGTCCTGCGATGGCCGTCGACAGCGCCTGTTCCTCGGGGTTGCTCGCGGTGCACATGGGATGTCGCAGCCTGTGCGAGGGTGAAAGCGACCTCGCCCTGGCGGGCGGCGCCTATGTGATGCTGGACCCGCGCAAGTTCGTCGCGGGTACGGCGGCGGGCCATCTGTCTCCAACAGGACGCTGTCGCGCATTCGACGTCGCGGCGGACGGCTACGTCGGCGGTGAGGCGTGCGGGATGGTGCTGCTCAAGCGCCTGCCGGACGCACTCCGCGACGGCGACCGCGTGCTTGCGGTCATCAAAGGCACGGCCGTCAACCAGGACGGCCACACCGTGAACATCTCCACCCCGTCGGTTACCGCCCAGACTGCGGTCTACCGGGCAGCCCTGGCGGCCGCTGGGGTCGACGCCGCCAGCATCGGCATGATCGAGGCGCACGGGCCCGGCACTCCGGTGGGCGATCCCATCGAATACACCAGCTTGAGCGAGGTGTACGGCGTCGACGGCCCCTGCGCGGTGGGATCGGCGAAAACCAACTTCGGCCATTCCCAGTCGGCATCCGGTGTGATCGGCCTGATCAAGGCGGTCCTCGCGCTGCAGCACGGTGTGGTCCCCCGCAGTCTGCACTTCACCCGTCTGCCGGACGATTTGGCCCGCATCTCGACGAATCTGTTTGTGCCCGTTGACAACACCGAGTGGCCGACCGGTCTGCACCCGCGCCGCGCGGCGGTGTCGTCCTACGGAGTCTCGGGCACCAATGTTCACGCCATACTGGAGCAGGGTCTCGAGCCGTCCGGTAGGCCGGCCGGGATCGCGGACGACCACGGCATACCCAGTGCACCCCTGCTGTTTGCGCTCTCGTCGACCTCTGCCGAGGAGCTGCGCCGCAGCGCCGGCCGGCTGGCTCACTGGGTACATGCGCATCAGGACGTGGCCTTACCGGATCTGGGGTACACCCTGGCACGTCGACGTGCGCATCGCTCGGTGCGCACCGCCGTCCATGCCGGCAACCATGCCGAGTTGACCAAGGCGCTGCTCGAGGTCGCCGAAGATGATTCCCCGTATCAGGCCACGCTGGCGAATGACGACCGTGGACCGGTATGGGTGTTCTCCGGGCAGGGGGCCCAATGGCCTCGGATGGGCGCGCAACTGCTGGAGACCGAACCAGTGTTCTCTGCCACCATCGCGCAACTCGAACCCCTGATACACGCCGAGTCCGGGTTTTCGGTCACCGCCGCGATCACCGCACCGGAAGTGGTGACCGGCGACGCCCAACTGCAGCCGGCGATATTCGCGATGCAAGTTGCGCTGGCCGCCGCCATGAAGGCGTACGGCGCACGTCCGAGTGCGGTCATCGGATATTCGATGGGTGAGGTCGCGGCAGCCGTGGTCTCCGGCGCACTGTCGGTCGAAGATGGTGTGCGAGTGATCTGCCGGCGCTCACGGCTGATGGCGGGCATCGCCGGTTCCGGAATCATGGCGTCGGTCGAGCTGCCTGCCAAGCAGGTGCTTTCCGAGTTGACGCTCGGCGGCATCAAGGACGTGGTCGTCGGCGTGGTCGCCTCGCCGGAGTCCACGGTGATCAGCGGCGCGGCAGAGACTGTTCGCGAGCTCATGGCGGGCTGGGAACAGCGCGACGTCATGGTCCGCCAATCCGTGATCGATGTCGCGGCGCATTCTCCCCTGGTGGATCCGATCCTTGATGATCTCGCGCAGTCGCTCGGCGAGGTCAAGGCGCTGACACCGGAGATTCCGTACTACTCCGCGACCGGCTTCGATCCGCGCGAGGAACCGGTCTGCAACAACAAGTACTGGGTGCGCAACTTGCGCAACACGGTGCGGTTTGCCGCCGCGGTACGGGCGGCGCTGGAGGACGGGTATCGGGTGTTCGCCGAGCTTGGACCGCACCCGATGCTCACGCACACGATCGAGCGAAGCGCCGAGAGCGTGGACGCGCCGGTCGCCGCCTTCGCCAGCATGCGGCGGGAGCAGGTGCTGCCGCATGGGCTGCGCGGTGTGGTCGCCGATCTGCACAGTGCCGGCGCCGCGATCGACTTCTCCTCTCTGTACCCAGACGGGCTCCTGGTCGACGCGCCGCTGCCGACCTGGGCACGGCACCGGCTGTGGCTCGATCACACCGACCAGGAATCCGCGACACATGGCGGCTACACCGTATCGGTGCACCCACTGCTGGGCCCGCACGTGCGGTTGCCGGAGGAGCCCGAACGCCACGTCTGGCAGGCCGAACTCGGCACGGTCGCCCAACCCTGGCTTGCCGACCACACCATCCGCCACGTGGCGGTGCTCCCCGGTGCCGCGTACTGCGAAATGGCCTTGGCAGCTGCACATACCGTGCTCGGCGAGGCTGCCGAAGTTCGTGACATCCGCTTCGAGCAGGCGTTGTTGCTCGACGAGCAGACCACCGTCGGCGCCTCGGCATCGATGTCGTCACCCGGCGTTGCCGACTTCCTCGTGGAATCCGACGACGGCAGCCGACAAACCCGACAAGCCAGCGCAGTGCTGCGTACCACCGACGACGAACAACTCGCCGGGTACGACATTGCCGACCTTCTCGCCGACCATCCGGTTCGCACGGATGGCGTCGAGGTACGAAACAGACTTGAACAGGTCGGCATTGAATACGGACCCGCATTCCTGGGTCTAGGAACCATTCACACCTGTGAGTCCGGCAGCACCGTTGTGGCCGAGATTGCGCTGCCCCGCCAGATCCGCACGCAACAAGACTCCTACGGCGTGCACCCGGCACTTCTGGATGCCTGCTTCCAAGCGGTCGCCGCCACCTCACACGCCCAGGTCGATGTGCTGGGACTTCCACTGGGGGCGCACCGATTACGCTCCTTCGGGTCTACCCGCAATGCCCACTATTGCTACGTCCACGTCACCGAGGCCGACGCCACCGGCATCGAGGCCGATCTCGACCTACTCGACCAGCATGGGACTGTCCTGCTCAGGGTGGAGGGGTTGCGCTGCGGCACTGCCGAATCCGAGCAGGACCAACAAGCTCGGATGCTTGCCGAGCGATTGCTGACCGTAGAGTGGCAACAGCGCGCGTTGCCCGAAACGCCACATACCGACGCCGGAACCTGGCTGCTGATCAGCACCACTGCCACCGCGGACCCGACCTGCGCGGCGCTTGGCGACATCCTGAAACGTCAAGGTGCGCAGTGCAACACCATATGCTGGCCACCCAACGCCGACCACCGCTCCAGCGCCGAGAATCTGGCCGAGCAGCTGCGTTCTGAAAAAGTCACCGGGGCGGTGATTCTCACCGGACCGAAGACTGCCGACACCGACGACCAAGCCATCCGGCTAGGCCGAGACTACGTCCAACACATGACCCGCATCACCCGCGAACTGGTCCAGACCTCTGGTCACATCCCGCAGCTGTTCGTCGTGACCCGCAGCGCCCAGTCGGTTCTGCCCGTTGACGTGTTGAACCTGGAACAGGGTGGGCTGCGGGGCTTGGTGCGGGTGATCAGCGCCGAGCATCCCCATCTGCACGCGACCCAGATCGACGTCGACGACACCGCCGACGCCGAGCAGTTGGCCGCGCAGCTGCTGAGTGGCTCCAAAGAAGACGAGACAGCCTGGCGTGACGGCGCCTGGTTCACGGCGCGGATGCGACCGAGCCCGTTGCGGCCCGACGAACGGCAGATCGTCCTCGCCGACAACGACTCCGACGGAATGCGATTACACGTCCGCACCCCGGGCGATCTGGAGACACTCGAACTGGTGGTCAGCGAACGGGTCTCACCCGGACCGGGGCAGATCGAGGTCGCCGTCGGCGTATCCAGCATCAACTTTGCCGATGTGCTGGTGTCGATGGGTCTGTTTCCGGCCATCGACGGGGGCTTGCCCGAGCTGGGCATGGATTTCGCCGGTGTGGTCACCTCGGTCGGCCCCGATGTCGTCGACCATAAGGTCGGCGATCGGGTCGGCGGCTTCTCCGCGAACGGGTGTTGGGGCACATTTGTCACCTGCGACGCTCGGCTGGCCGCCCCGCTCCCACCCAGCTTGACCGATCACCAGGCGGTGGCAGTGGCGACCGCCACCGCGACAGCCTGGTACAGCCTGCACGATCAAGCCCGGATCGCTGCGGGCGACCGGGTGCTGATTCACTCGGCGACCGGCGGCGTCGGTCAGGCTGCGATCGGCGTCGCCCGCGCCGCGGGTGCCGAGATCTTCGCAACTGCGGGTAGCGAAGATCGCCGGCAGATGTTGCGAGACATGGGGATTGAGCACGTCTACGATTCCCGCAGCACCGATTTCGCCGAGCAGATCCGCCGCGACACCGACGGCTACGGCGTGGACATCGTGCTCAATTCCCTGACCGGCGCGGCCCAGCGCGCCGGATTCGAACTGTTGGCCACCGGGGGACGATTCGTCGAGATCGGCAAGCGCGACGTCTACGGCAACACCCGGTTGGGATTGTTCCCCTTCCGGCGCAATCTCACGTTCTACTACGTGGACCTGGCATTGATGTCGATCACCCACCCCCAGCGGGTCGGCGAGTTGCTGCGCACCGTCTACCGGCTTGTGGCAGACGGCGCGCTGCCGCCCGCCAACCACACCGCGTATCCGCTCGCCGAGGCCGCCACCGCGATCCGGGTGATGGGAGCGGCCCAACACACCGGCAAGCTCCTGCTCGAGATCCCCCGCTCCGGGCGCAGCAGCGCGGTGGTACCGCCGGAGCGGGCCAAGGCGTTTCGCCACGACGGCGCATACCTGGTCACCGGCGGCCTCGGCGGCCTGGGTCTGTTCCTCGCCGAGAAGATGGCCGTTGCCGGCTGTGGACGGATCGTGCTGACATCCCGCTCACAGCCGACACTCAAGGCTCTGGAGACGATCGAACTGATTCGGGCGATGGGCGCCGACGTCGTCGTGCACTGTGGCGACATCAGTGATCCCAGCACCGCACAGCGGATGGTGGAGGCCGCCACCGCCACCGGGTTGCCGGTACGCGGTGTGCTGCATGCTGCGGCCGTGATCGAGGATGCCACGCTGGCCAGCATCACCGATGACATCATCGAGCATGACTGGGCGCCAAAGGTTTACGGTGCATGGAACCTGCATGCCGCCACCTCCGGTCAACCATTGGACTGGTTCTGTTCGTTCTCGTCGGCGTCCGCGCTGGTGGGATCGCCCGGGCAGGGCGCTTACGCCGCGGCCAACAGCTGGCTGGATGCCTTCACCCGCTGGCGGCGGAGTCAGGGCCTGCCGGGCACCGCGATCGCCTGGGGACCCTGGAGCCAGATCGGGCGCGCCACGGACCTCGCCGAGAGCACCGGCGCGGCCATCGCCCCGGACGAGGGCGCCTACGCGCTCGACGTGCTGCTGCGTCACGATCGCGCGTACACGGCCTATGCGCCGATCACCGGCAACACTTGGTTGACCGCCTTCGCTCAGCGCAGCCCCTTCGCCGAATCCTTCGTCGCTGTCGGGGAAACACTGGTCGGCACGAGCAAACTACATGCGGAACTCAGCGAGCTGCCGCGTGCCGAATGGCCCAATCGGTTGCGGCGCCTGATCTCCGATCAGGTGAGCCTCATCCTGCGCCGCAACATCGAGCCCGACCGGCCGCTTTCCGAGTACGGGGTCGACTCACTGGGCGCCCTGGAACTGAGGACCCGGCTCGAGGCGGAAACGGGTGTGCGGCTGACCGCCGGCGACCTCGCCGTCGGCACCATTCGCGGCTTGGCGGAGCTGCTCTGCGAAAAGCTGGCACCGACGAGTAGTGATACGCCGGCCTAGCCCCGATGTGTGACACCCGGTGCCGAGGCAAGAACATCGGCATGCGGTACGGGAAAGAAGATGTGGGAGGATCGTGAACGCCGTTTTGAGAGTGTCCGCGTTGGGACTTGGCCAGCTTGTCGTGATCGGATTGCTGGTGTTCTTGTCGGCGGGCACATTCGACTACTGGCAGGCGTGGGTGTTCCTGTCGATGTTCGCCGTGACGGCCTGGATACCCAGCATCTACCTGCAGATCACGAATCCCGTTGCCCTGGAACGACGCATGCGCAGCGGCCCGATCGCAGAAGGCCGGGCGATTCAGAAAGTCGTCATGATCGGCCTCTACGGGTCGCTGGCGGCGATATGTGTGGTCAGCGGTCTGGACCATCGCTTCGGCTGGTCGTCGGTGCCGGCGGCGCTCTGCGTGATCGGCAGTCTTGTGGCGGGCGCCGGCTTCGCGGTGGCGGTCGTTGTGGCCGTCCAGAACATCTATGCGTCCACCACCGTCCAGGTGGAATCGGGCCAGAAGGTCGTCAGCACCGGCCTGTATGGGGTGGTACGGCATCCCATGTACACCGGCAACGTACTCATCCTGGTGGGTCTGCCCCTTGCCCTCGGCTCGTTCTGGGCCCTTGCCTTTGTCATGCCCGGCGTGGCGGTGCTCGCCGCGCGTATCCACGACGAGGAGAAGCTACTGGACCGGGAACTCGCCGGGTACCGGGAATACACCCAGCAGGTCCGCTCGCGGCTCATTCCGTACATGTGGTGACGGTGATTGGTCGAGGTCGTCAGTTCGAGAAAGCAGGGTGCAATTCCGGTGACTGATCTGCAAGTGCGCAAGATGCGATTCGCGTTCGCCGACCACCCCGTTCCGTTCATCTGGAACGAATCCGACCCCGCGTTCTCCTGCGCAGCCAACATGCTGTCGTTCCTGTTCCTCGCCGTCGAGAAGATGATCAGCGCAACGGTCCACGAGGCTCTGCCCACGATCACCGATCCGGCAGTCGCCGAAGAGGCTCTGGCGTTCGTCCGTCAAGAGGGCCAGCACAGCATGGCCCATCGACAGCACGCCAAGGCGCTGATCAAGGGATACCCGGCACTGCAGGAGACCCTCGACGACGTGATGGCGGCCTATGACGATCTGACCGAGAGCACGCCGCTGAAGTACCGCTTGGCCTACATTGCCGATCTGGAGGCCACTTTCACCCCGACCTTCACGATGATGCTCAACAACGCCGACACCCTGTTCGAACCGGGTGACGATCGCGTGGCGTCGTTGTTCATCTGGCATTTCGTCGAAGAGATGGAGCACCGCAGCTCGGCGCTGATCATCTACAACGCCGTCGTCGGTGATCCGTGGTATCGCATGAAGGTGGCGCCGTCAGTCTTCCAGCACGGCGGTGAAGTGATGGTGACGGCCACCAGAGGGTTCAACAAGCACATTCCGCTTGAGGAGCGGAAGGTCGACGCCACCTCCATGTTCGGCAGCCCCGGACTGAAAGCGACGCTGGCGCAGAAGTTTCCGCTTCTGCAGAAGTACCGCCGGTTCGACATCCCCGATTACGGGCCGATCCAGAAGTTCTATCCGCACATCCCGCTGCGGGAGCAGGCGGTCGCGGCATTGGGCGTGCTGCGCAGTCAGATCCCCGGCCACAACCCCGCCAAGCAGAAGCTGCCCTCGCTGGCAACAGAATGGCTCGCCCGCTACGAGGCCGGCTACGACGTCACCCACTGGTACACCGCGGAGAGCCGGGCCTCGAACAGCTAGCGCGGGTTCAGTGCTTCGGCCCCACCTGTTGGCCCAACGCTCGCACCGTCGGCATGTGGTAGAAGGTGGGCAGGTCGATCGGGACGTCGACGACGGCATTGATCGCGGCGACCGCTCGCATCGCCGACAACGAATCCCCACCGAGATCGAAGAACGAGTCGTCCACCCCCACCCGCTCTACTCCCAACACCTGGCCGTAAATGCCGCACAACGTCTGTTCGGTGTCGGTGATCGGCGCACTGTAGTCGCGGTGGTGCGATGACGATGCGACCCGCCGCGGCCGGCGGTCCCACTCGCCCAACGGCGTGAGCAGCCGGCTGGAATCTTCGGCCATGGCAGCCAGTGCCCGGTCGAGTTGGTCGAGCAATCGCTCAATACTGTTGTCGTCGAATACATCCGTCCGGTATTGGATGCGCAGGTCCAGCTCAGCGCCCGGCACGACTTGCACAGTGAGCGGGTAGTGGTAGTAGTCGCGGCTGTTGACGTCGGCAACTGCCAGTCCGTCCGCACCCGACAGCAGTGACGGGTCGGTGGGATAGTTCTCGTAGACGAAGACGGTATCGAAAAGTCGATGCTGACCAGCTACCCGATGAATCTCGTTGAGCCCCAGATACTCGTGGTCGAGGGTTCGGCTTCGCCCGTCTTGCAGCTTGTCGAGCAGATCAGCGACGGTGGTGTCGGGCGGGACATTCACCCGCATCGGCACCGTGTTGATCAACAAGCCCACCATCGAGTCGGCGCCGGCCACCTCGGCTTGCCGCCCTGCGACCACGACACCGAAGGCGATGTCGCGGCTGCCGGTCATCGCCATCAGCAGCTGTGCCCACGCGGCCTGCAACACCGTACTCACGGTGGTGTGGCGGTTACGCGCCAGCTCGTTCAAGGCCTCCGTGGTCGCCTCCGAAACCCGCAGCGAAGTAACGTTTCGCGGGCCCACCCCCAAGTCGTCGGGGCCGACCAGGGTCGGTGTCGCGAAGCCCGACAGAGCGTCTCGCCAGGCCGCCCGAGCCGCTGGCAGGTCACGATCGGCCAGCCAGCTGATGAACCTGCGATACGGAACTGCGGCGGGCAGGCGTTGTCCGTAGTATTCGCCGAACACTTCGGCCAGCAGTACCGAGACCGACCAGCCGTCGAGCAGGATGTGGTGATTGGTCAGCACAAGCCGATGCCGATCTGGGGCGATGCGGATCAACGCCGCCCGGAAGGCGCTCTGATCAGCCAGATCACACACCGCGCTGCGCTCGGCCGCACACAGTAGCTCGATCTGCCGCTCCCGGTCCTCGGCCGCACGACTGAGGTCGACCCATTGCCACGGGACCTGCGGATCCGCCGGGATCACCTGGACCGGCTCCTCAAATCCGTCACAGAACCGTGCCGCCAGGTTGGGATGGCGTTGGACCGCGGCATGCACGGCCTCCCGCAAGCGGTACCGGTCGAGCCTGCCGGTCAGCGTGACGCCCATCTGTACGGCGTAGACGTCGTCACCGGAACTGTGAGCGACCTTGGCGTGGAACAGCAGTCCCTGCTGCAGCGGAGTCAGCGGAAGGATGTCGGCGACCTCATGCGATTGGCACAGGTCGTCGATCTGTCGCTGGGTCAGGTGCGCGGGCGCGACATCGGAGGGTGTCAGTCCCCCGCCGCCGCCGTGCACGTGTGCGCAGATACCGGCGAGCGCGTCGAACCACAGCTCGGACAGGCGGCTGACCTGGGCGTGGTCCAGCGCGGAGAGCGCCCACGTCCAGCCGGCGCGCAGGCGCGGGCCATCCGCGGTTTCCACAGTGCCGGCGTTGAGTTCGACGGTGTGCATCAGCGGCATCGGGACGCTCGCCGCGGCACCGGTGACCTTCCAGCCGTCCTCGCGGATCTCCCAGAAGTCCCCGGACAGCTGGCCGCCACCGCCGCTCATCCGACCCAGATAGTTGAACCCGATCGTCGGGTCGGCGCCGGCCAGATCGACATCGCTGTTGAGGTAGCGCAGCAGACCGTAGGTCAAGCCGTCCGGCAGGGCCCGAAGCTGCTCTTTGGCATCCTTGATGATCGGCCCCAAGCCCAGATCGCCGGCGAGCACCTGCTCCCAGTCCAGCCCACCCACCGAGAGCGCAACCGGATACTTGGTGGTGAACCACCCCACGGTGCGCGAGAGGTCGACGTCGGCCACCTCTTCCTGGCGCCCGTGTCCCTCGGCATCGATGACCACCGGTGACCCTGTGGTGCCCAAGAATTCGGTCAACGCCAGCCCGAACGCGATCAGCAGAACGTCGTTGATTCCCGCGTGGAACGCTGCCGGAACCTCACCGAGAAGCATCCTGGTGGTCTCGGGGTCCAGTTCCACCGACAGGCTGCCGGCGTTGGCGTAGGTGTCGACCGAAGGCACAACGGCCGGCAGCGGCGCAGGCACCGCCACGATGTCCCGCCAGCGTTGCGCTTCGCCCACGACGTCCGGGTGATGAGCATGGTCGGCCAGGATCGACGCCCACCTGGCAAACGACGTTCGCGGTGCCGGCAATTCGACCTGCTGGCCACCGTGCAGCTGCGCCCAGGCAAGGTTGAAGTCTTCCAACAAGATTCGCCATGAGACGCCGTCGACGGACAGGTGGTGCACGATCATCAGCAGCTGACCGGTCGGGACTGCCCACAGCGCGCTCACCATCGCACCGGTTGCCGGGTTCAGCCGCGAACGGGCTTTGGCCACGGCGTCATCGGTCAACGCGTCGACGGTGTGCAGGCAGGTCCGGGCGTCCACCGATCCGGGCTCGGGCACGGTGATCGACCACCCCCCGGCGTCGTCATCCTCCACGCGCAACCGCAACATCGCGTGCCGATCCAGCACCGCCTGCAGCACGACCAGCACGTCGTCCTCGGTCACACCGACCGGCGCCTGAATCAACACGGCCTGGTTGAACTGATCAACGGGCCCCGGGACGTCGTGCAACCACCGCATGATCGGGGTCGCCAGCAGCGGACCGACACCCTCGTCGACGGCATCGTGGTCGCCGTCGGCGATCGTCGCGACCCGGGCCAGCCCGGCCACCGTCTGCTCGACGAAAATGTCACGCGGCCGGCACAATACGCCGGCGGCACGCGCCCGGGCGACCACTTGCATCGACAGAATGCTGTCACCGCCGAGTTCGAAGAATGATTCGTCGACGCCGACCCGATCCAGCCCGAGGACCTGTGCGTAGATTCCGGCCAGGATCTCCTCGACCGCGTCCGACGGCGCGCGATAGGAATCGACATCCTGGTAATCCGGCGCCGGCAGCGCGCGGGTATCCAGCTTGCCGTTGACCGTCAGCGGCAGCGCCGCGATGGCCACCACCGCCGACGGGACCATGTACGACGGCAGCCGATCACCCAGTGCAGCGCGGGCGGCGGCCGCGTCGACATCGCCGGTCACGTACCCCACGAGGCGCTTGTCACCGGGGCGGTCTTCGCGAGCGATCACCACGGCCTGTTCGACACCGTCGACTTCGCTGAGCGCCGCCTGGATCTCGCCGAGTTCGATTCGGTACCCGCGGATCTTGACCTGCTCGTCGGAGCGGCCCATGTAGCGCAGTTCGCCGTCGGGACCCCACGCCATCAGATCGCCGGTGCGATACATTCGCGCCCCGGGCTCGCCGAATGGACAGGCCACGAAACGCGTCGCGGACAACCCTGCCCGGCCGATGTATCCATCGGCGACGCCGGCCCCGGCCACGTACAGCTCACCGACCACACCGGTCGGTACCGGGCGCAACAGGGTGTCGAGCACGAAGAACCCGAGATGCCCAAGCGGCACCCCGATGGGGCTCACGGCGCTGTCCGCGTCCTCGGCCACGATCTCCCGGAACGACGCGTGCACCGTCGTCTCCGTGATGCCGTACATGTTGATCAAGCGCGGCGCACCTGCCGGATGATGCTCCAACCAGGACCGCATGCGTTGCGGCTCAAGAGCTTCGCCACCGAACACGACGGCCTCGAGTTTCAGCTGGGCGCCAAGCTCAGGATTCGCGGCATCGGCCGTCTGCAGTGCATAGAACGCCGACGGAGTCTGGCTCAAGACCCCGACCTGTTCAGAAACCAGCAGGGCGTGCAGATCTTCTGGCGAGCGCACCACCGCATCAGGCACCACGACCACGCGGCCGCCGTAGAGCAGCGCACCCCAGATCTCCCACACCGAGAAGTCGAACGCCAGGGAATGGCACTGCGACCAAGCCAGCCCGGCCATGTCCATGTCGGCATCCAACGTCTGCAGCAGACGTATCACGTTGCGATGCGGGATCGCTACGCCCTTGGGCGTTCCGGTGGTTCCCGAGGTGTAGATGATGTAAGCGGTGTCGTCGGGGTGCACGGCCCCCGGCGCGGGCAAGGCTGCGCCCGGATCGACCGCGGGTGCGATCAGGTCCAGCACATCGATGACCGCGAGCCCGTGGCCTTCGAGCATTTCCGCCAGTTCCGCGGTGGTGATCGCCGCAACCGGCCGGGCATCGCCGAGCACGAACTGTCGACGCTGCTCGGGCACCGCTGGATCGATGGGCACATAGGTGGCCCCCGTCTTGACCACCGCCACCATGGCCACGATCGCATCGGCCGACCGCGGCAGCAGCAGGGCCACTCGCTGCCCGGGCCCGGCCCCGCGACCGGTCAACACGCGTGCCGCCCGATCGGTCACCTCGTCCAGCTCGCGGTAGGTCACCGACACGCCCTCGAAGGTGACGGCGACCGCGTCGGGTGTGCGGGCGGCCTGAGCGGTGAACATCGAGGCGATCGAGTCCGCGCTGCGCACTGTCTGGGTCAGCACGGCGCGGTTGCCGATCTGGTCGAGTCGGGTGTGTTCGGCCGCATCCAGAACATCCACCGTCGACATCCGTCGGGTCGGATCGCTGGTCAGCTCAGCCAGCACCCGCTCCAGCCGGTCGACCAGGTTCTGGATGCTGGGCGCGTCGAACACGTCGGTGCGGAACTCGACGCCGCCGCCGATGCCCGCCGGCTCCCCGGCCTCATCCCAGCGCTCGGCAAGGTTGAAGGTGAGGTCCATCCGAGCCGTCTCGGTGTCGACCGCCATCGGCTCCACCTGCAGATCGCCCAGGGACAACCCCGCGGCATCGCTGGCCTGCCAACCAAAGTTCTGCCATGCCAACACCACTTGCACCAGTGGGTGATGAGCCATGCTGCGGGTCGGCTTGAGCCGTTCGACCAACACCTCGAACGGCACATCCTGATGCTCGTAGGCGGACAGGCTGCGTCGACGCACCTGGGCCAACACGTCGGCGAAGGTAGGATTTCCGGCCAGGTCGACGCGCAGCACCAGCGTGTTGACGAAGAATCCGACGAGCTCATCCAGTGCGGTATCACCGCGTCCGGCTATCGGAAAGCCCACCGCCACATCGTTGTTGGCGGACAGGTTCGAGAGCAACACGGCCAATGCGGCCTGAACCACCATGAAGCTGGTGGCATTGTGCTGGCGCGCCACTTGGGCGACCTGCTGCTGCAGGTCGGCCGGCCACTGCACGTCCAACCGGGCACCGCGGTAATCGGCAACCATCGGGTAGGGCCGATCGGTGGGCAACTGCAACTGTTCGGGCATCCCGGCCAGCGTGTCTTCCCAGTACGTCAGCTCGGCGGAAATGCGGCTCTCGGGGTCGGACAGATCGCCGAGCCGCGCACGCTGCCACAGCGTGTAGTCCACATATTGCACCGACAGATCGGCCCAGCCGGGGGCCTCGCCCGCCGACCGACTGGCGTAGGCGACGCCCAGATCTCGCACCAGCGGTGCGACCGACCAGCCGTCTGCAGCGATATGGTGCACCACCGCCACAAGCACGTGTTCGTCACCGGCGATACGGAAAAGTCGTGCCTGCATCGGTATTTCGTTCGCCAGATCGAACGTGTACCGCGTTGCGGTCTCGATGGCGTCAGCCAGCTCGGCGTCCGACCACGCGGTGGCGTCGATCACGGCCCAGCCGAAGTCGGCAACCTCGGTGGGCACGACGAGCTGCTGCGGCACACCCTCGGCCGCGGGGAAGCGGGTACGCAGGCTCTGTTGGTGGTCCACGACGTCGGCCAGGGCGGCGCCGAGCGCGTCGGCATCCAGCTCGCCCCGCAGCCGCAACGCCACCGGCAGGTTGTAGATCGGCGATGGGCCCTGCAGCTGATCGACGATCCATAGCCGGTTCTGGGCGAAAGACAGCGGCAGCACGTCCGGCCTGGGGCGCGCCACGAGTGGCTCGGAACGAGCATCGTCTCCAGAGATGCGGGGAGCCAATTGCGCGACTGTGGGGGTCTCGAACAGGGCACGTACCGCCAAGCCGGACCCGAGGCTGTTGTTCACCGCCGAGATGAGCCGCATCGCCGACAGCGAATCCCCGCCGAGGTCGAAGAACGAGTCGTCCACCCCGACGCGGTCGGCGCCGAGAACCTGCGCGAAGATTCCGGCCAGGATCTCCTCGGTGGGAGTGCTTGGAGCGCGGTAGTTTTCAGCGTCGTGGTAATCGGGCGCCGGCAAGGCTCGGCGATCGAGTTTGCCGCTGACGGTCAGTGGCAGGGCCGACAGTTCCAGCACCGCGGCCGGAACCATGTAGGCAGGCAGCCGCTCGGCAAGCGCGACCCGGACCTTGACCGGATCAGCCGTGCCGGTGAAGTAGCCGACCAGACGTGGGTCGCCTGGACGGTCCTCGCGGGCGATCACCACCGCCTGGTCGACGCCGTCGAGCCCGGCGAGCACCGCCTGAACCTCCCCGGGTTCGATTCGATACCCGCGGATCTTGACCTGCTCATCGGCACGTCCGAGGTACTGCAGTTGTCCATCCGCACGCCAGCGCACCAGGTCGCCGGTGCGGTACATGCGCCTTCCGGGTTGGCCGAATGGGCAGGCAACAAACCGGGAGGCGGTCAAGCCGGTGCGGCCGATGTATCCGACGCCGACCCCGTACCCGGCCACATACAGCTCACCGACCACCCCCTCCGGAACCGGTCGCAGCCGCTCATCGAGGACGAACGCCGCCACGGTCGGCGGTGGCGCACCGATCGGCACCTCGGCTCCCACCACCAGTGGCTCGCTCATCGACGCATACACGGTGACTTCGGTGGGGCCATAGGCGTTGATCACCACTCTGCCCGGCGCCCACTGTTCGACCACTTCGGGCGGGCAGGCTTCACCGCCGAGGAGCAGCGCCACCGACTCCAACCCCTGGGGGCGTAGCGCGGCGACCGCCGACGGGGTCTGGGTCAACACGTTGACCTTCTCGTCGACCAACAACGCGTGGAAGTCATCCGGTGAGCGGACGACAGCTTCCGGTACGACCACCAGCCGGCCACCGCCGAGCAAGGCCGCCCAGATCTCCCACACCGAGAAATCGAAGGCGTACGAGTGACATTGGGTCCATACCTGGTCGGCAGGCAGATCAGGATGCGCCGAGGCTGCGATGTGCGCGAGGTTGCGGTGGCTCAGCGCAACGCCTTTGGGAGTGCCGGTGGTGCCCGAGGTGTAGATGAGATACGCGATGTTGTCCGGGTCCGGCGGGGCGAGCGGGGTACTGGGCTGGTGAGCGACGTCCACGTCATCGATGTCGATGATCGCGATGTTGTGGCCATGCAGTCGCGACCGCAGGGTCTCGGTGGTGACGACCGCGACAGGTTTGGCGTCGGTGAGCATGAACTCGATGCGGGCCTCGGGCAGCGCGGGATCGATCGCCACGTAGGCGGCACCAACCTTCAGCGCCGCCAGCATGACGACGACGGCTTCCGCCGACCGATTAAGCAGCAGCGCCAGGCAGTCGCCGGCACCGACCCCACGGCTGGACAGTACGTGCGCGTAGCGGTTTGCCGAGTCCTCCAGATCGCGGTAGGTCATCGACACCGAGCCGGAGGTCAGCGCCACAACCTGGGGACCTCGGGCGACCTGCGCGGCAAACAGCTCCGGAATCGACAGCGCATGGGGCTCGGGCCGGGTCAGCACCGCACGGTTACCCACCTCGTCGAGGCGCGTGTGCTCGGCCGCGTCGAGGACATCGATCGAGGACGCTCGCTGCGCCGGGTCGGTGGTCATCGCCGCCAACACCCGCTCCAACCGCGCGACCAGTTTCTCTATGCTGGCGGCGTCGAAGACGTCGGTGCGGAATTCCACCATGCCGCCGATCCCGGTCGGCTCGCCCGCGCGGGTCCAGCGTTCGGTCAGTGAGAACGCCAGATCCACTCGGGCAGTGTGGGTGTCGAGCGGGAGTTGGGTTACCTGAAGGTCGCCCAACGCCATCGCGATGTCTTCACTGGTCTCCCCGGGCAGGTTTTGCCAGGCCAACATCACCTGGACCAGTGGATGGTGGTTGAGCGATCGGGTGGGGTTGATCCGCTCTACGACCACTTCGAAGGGCACGTCCTGGTGCTCGTAGGCGGCCAGGCTGCGGGTACGCACCTGAGCCAACAGGTCGGCGACCGTCGGGTCACCGCCGGCGTCGACGCGCAACACCAGGGTGTTGACGAAGAATCCGACCAGCGCGTCGAGGGCAGGATCACGGCGTCCACCGATCGGGAACCCAACGGCCACATCGGAACTCGCACTGAGTTTGCCCAACAGCAGCGCCAGGGCAGCCTGCACGAACATGAAGCTCGTCGCATTGTGCTCGCGGGCCACCGCAGCGATTCGCTGCTGCAACTCCACCGGCCACTGCCACGAGATGGTGGCTCCGTGCTGATCTGCCACCGGCGGGTAAGGCCGGTCGGTCGGCAACTGCAGCCGCTCGGGCATCCCCTCTAGCGCGTCTTGCCAGTACGCCAACTGCGCGGCGATCAGGCTGTTCCCGTCGTCCAGGTCGCCGAACTGGGCGCGCTGCCACAGGGTGTAATCGACGTACTGGACCGGCAATTCGGCCCAGACCGGGTTCAGACCCGCGCTGCGGCATACGTAGGCCACGCCCAGGTCCTGCACCAGCGGGCCCATGGACAGACCGTCGGCAGCGATATGGTGCGCCACCGCCACCACCACATGATCCTGGTCGCTGACCCGGAACAGCCGGGCCCGCATCGGAATCTCGGTGGCCAGGTCGAACGAGTGCAGTGCCACGGCGCCGACGGCATCGTCGAGCTGGGCCGGTGTCCAGTCCGCGGCGTCGACCACGTCCCAGCCGAAATCGGCCTGTTCGGCAGGAACCACCAGCTGCCGAGGCACTCCGTCGGGGGCCGCGAACATCGTGCGGAGGCTCTCGTGACGGCCCACCACATCAGCGAGCGCCGCACCCAGCGCGGCCTCGTTCAACGGACCCTGCAGGCGCAGACCCACCGCCATGTTGTAGGTCGGGGAAGGCCCTTGCAGCTGATCGAGGAACCACAACCGGTTCTGCGAGAACGACAGCGGGATCACCGGTGGCCGCTGCATGGGTACCAGCGGCATCAGCCGGTCTTCTTCCCCGCCGACACGCAACGCCAACTGCGCGACCGCGGGCGCCTCGAACAATGCGCGTACCGAAAGGTGGGTGTTCAGCGCGGCATTGACGGCGGCGATCAGCCGCATCGCCGACAGCGAATCTCCGCCCAGGTCGAAGAACGAGTCGTCCACGCCCACGCGCTTGAGTCCGAGGATTCCGGCGAAGACGCCGACCAGAATCTCCTCGACGGCGGTCGTGGGGGCGCGGTAGGAATCGGCGTCGGAGAACTCCGGCGCGGGCAGCGCTCGTCGGTCGAGCTTGCCGTTGACGGTCAACGGCAATGTGTCGATCACCAGGATCGCCGCCGGCACCATGTAGTCCGGCAGGCGTTCCGCCACCCCAGCACGCAGCGCAGCGGAATCGAGATCAACCGAGGACCCGGTGACATAACCGACGAGCCGCTTGTCACCCGGCCGGTCCTCGCGGGCGATCACCACCGCCTGCTCAACCCCGTCCAGCCCCGCCAACACCGCACGCACCTCACCGAGCTCGATGCGGTACCCGCGGATCTTCACCTGCTCGTCGGCGCGACCCACATAGCGCAACTCGCCATCGGCACCCCACCACACCAGATCCCCGGTGCGATACATGCGATCGCCCGGCGCGCCGAACGGGCAGGCGACGAAGCGTGACGACGACAGCCCAGGACGTCGCCAATAGCCCAAACCGGCCTGCGGCCCAGCCACATACAAGTCACCGACCACGCCGGCCGGCACCGGGCGCAACCACTGGTCCAGGACGAAGAACGCCAGGTCCTCGAGCGGGCCACCCACTGGGCTGACATCACTGCCGGTGTCCCCGCCGACGATCTCGCGGAAGGACGCGTGCACCGTAGTCTCGGTGGTTCCGTACAGGTTCAGCAGCCGCGGGGAGCCGGGGTGGCCGGCCAGCCACGTCCGGAGACGTTGTGGCTCCAGCGCTTCACCCGCGAAGATCACTGCCCGCAGCGTCAGCCGGCGGCTGAGCGCGGGTGCGAGCGCGTCGGCGGTTTGCAGCGCATAGAAAGCCGACGGAGTCTGGGACAGGATGGTGACTCGTTCGTTGGCCAGCAGGGCGTGGAACTCCTCGGGCGCCCGGGCCACCGATTCGGGCACCACGACCAACCGGCCTCCGTAGAGCAACGCACCCCACATCTCGCAGACCGAGACGTCGAACGCCAAGGAATGCCACAGCGACCACACCTGGTCCGCCATATCGATTTTGGTGTCCATGGCCGCGAGTAACTGGGTGACGTTGCGGTGGGTGATGGCGACGCCCTTGGGCACGCCGGTGGTACCCGAGGTGTAGATCAGGTAGGCGATGTCGTCGGGCGCCGGCCCCGGAACCGGCGTGCTGGGCTGATCGTCGACAACGGGGTCATCGGGGTCGATGATGTCCAAGTCCTGGCCGGCCAGCCGCTGTGCCAACTCCGGGTTGGTGATCGCCGCCACCGGCGCAGCGTCATCGAGAACCAGCTGCATCCGCGCCGACGGCGCCGCCGGGTCGATCGGCACGTACGCCGCGCCCGACTTGAGCACCCCCAGAATCGACACGATCGCCTCAGCCGACCGGGGAAGCAGCACCGCCACCCGCTGCCCCGGTCCGATCCCCTTGCCCGCCAACACATTCGCAAACCGATTCGTGACCTCATCCAGCTCTCGGTAGGTCCACGACCGACCCTCGCAGCTCAGGGCGACGGCCTCCGGAACGCGCGCCACCTGCGCGGCGAACAACGCCGGAATCGACACCGACGGCGCCGCCGGCCGGGACAATGCGCCCCGGTTACTCCATCGATCGAGCTGGCCGAGCTCGGCCTCGTCAAGCACACCGATCGTGCACAACGGCACCGTGGGCTGGGCGGTCATCGCCGCCAGGACGCGCTCGAACCGATCGATCAGCGTTTCGACGGCGGCCGCGTCGAACATGTCGGTGTCGTACTCGACGCGCAGGGTCAGCTCGTCACCGGGGATCGCCTGGATCGACAGCGGATAGTGGTTGTACTCGCGATGGGCGAAGTCGGTGACGGTCAATCCGTCGGTGCCAGACAACGTCGCGGCGTCGACCGGATAGTTCTCGTAGACGAAGAACGTGTCGAACAAGTGGTCCTGACCGATGACACGATGTATCTCGCTGAGCGCCAAGTGCTGATGATCCAACGTCAGGGCATGATCATTCTGCAACTGCCCCAGCAGATCCGCCGCC
>NZ_BEWG01000075.1 GCF_002723835.1 Mycobacterium sp. shizuoka-1
CCGCGACCTCGGCGCCTCCCGGGGCCGGTTACGCCCCGCCCCCGCCCGGTCAGCAGGTTCCGCAGCTGCCGCAGACCGCCTACACGTCCTGGTTCACCCGCGTGGTGGCGTGGCTGATCGACTACATCCCGGCCTACGTCATCTTCGGTATCGGCTGGGGCGTGTGGTTCGCCACCCAGGACACCGCCTGCCTGACCGAATCGACCGACTACAGCGTGGATGCCACCTGCACGACGGCTCCGTCGGTGGGCGGCCAACTGGCGCTCTTCGTCGCGAGCCTGGCCGCTCTGGCCTTCGTGGTGTGGAACCTGGGTTATCGCCAGGGCACCACGGGATCGAGCATCGGCAAGTCGGTGATGAAGTTCAAGGTCGTCAGCGAAAAGACCGGGCAGCCAATCGGTTTCTGGCTGTCGGTGGTGCGCGAGCTGATCTATCTCGTCGCCTCGTACGTGTGCCTGGGCATCGTCTGGCTGGTCGCCGTCCTGTTCCCGTTGTGGGACGCCAAGCGGCAAACGCTGGCCGACAAGATCATGACCACGGTTTGCCTACCCCTGTAGACGGTTTGCCTACCCCTGTAGACGTAGACAAGGACATCCATGACACAGCCACCGCCCCCGCCCGGTAACTAC
>NZ_BEWG01000076.1:0-34810 GCF_002723835.1 Mycobacterium sp. shizuoka-1
ATCACCACCGACCCCACACCGGCATCGGCGGAATGACACCAATCGAGCGCCTACGCGTTCACAACCTACCCGTGAAGAACACCTAGCGAGAACACCATCACCATCTGCTATGAAGACGCCGATCTGGGACAGAAGATCTTCACCAAGGCCGGCGACGCCGACCCCGACGCGTCGGCCATCGGTTCGGAGGACGCGACGTTCTATCACGAGGCCGGACACATGGCGATCAGCCTGTACAACCTGCCGATCACCGGGAAAGAAGAAGACGCCGCCGATCAGCTGGCTGCCTACATCCTGCTGACGCCTGGCGACGACGGCAAGGCCGATCCAGAATCGATGGCAGCGGTGAAGAACTTCGCGCGGGCGTTCCAGGCATCGGCCTCGGCGCGCACCGAGCTGGAGTCGGAGGATATGGCCGATGTGCACTCCCTGGATCAACAGCGCGTCTACAACCTGCAGTGCTGGATCTACGGCTCCGATCCCGAGGCCAACGCCGACATCGTGACCAAGGACGGTCTCCCCGAGGACCGAGCCGAAGAGTGCCCAGACGAGTGGAAGCAGTTGGAGAACGCCTGGTCGACGCTGCTCGACGAACACTGGAAATAGGGAGAGACCATGGGCCGTCGCCGCGCGATCCTCGTCGGCGTCGAGGGCGGGATCGGCCACGCGATCGCGCACGCGCTCGCCGCTGACGGCTGCGACCTCGGCCTCACCTGGTTCCGCGACGAGCTCGAAGCCACCCGCACCGCAACCGAACTGAAGTCGATCGACTCCTCCGCCGTCCTGGCCCGGCTCGACCTCGGTGCACCGGAGGCGGCGGCCGAGGTCATCGCCGACCTGACCCGACGGCTCGGCGGTCTCGACGTCTTGGTGTGCAGCGCCGGCTACAACGAGCGCCCACAACCCGGTGCGGAGTTCGCGTCGTTGCGCCGCGTGGTCGAGATCAATCTGATCGGAATGTCGGCCGTGCTGCTGGCCGGTGCCGCCGCGTTGGCCGAGCAGGGCACCGGCGGGCGCATCGTGGTGGTGACCTCCGCTCACGAGAACATCCCGCTGCGCGATGCGCTCGGGTACACCGCGGCCAAGCACGGTCTGGGCGGTCTGACGAAGGGTCTGGCGCTCGAGCTCGCACCCCACGGCATCACGGTCAACAGCGTGGCGCCGGGCCCGATCGCCACGCGGATGACCGGTCATGAAGGTGAGGACGCGACTCTGTTGCCGCACAACGGAGTTCCGGCGGGGCGGCACGGCGCACCGGCCGAGGTCGCTGCCGTGGTCCGTTTCCTGGCCTCGGCGGAGGCGTCGTACGTCACCGGTTCGCGCTACAGCGTCGACGGCGGGATGGCCTTGATGGCGCAGCCGGCGCGACCGGTCACCGCGCCCAATCGGATCGATCGCGCGCTCCGCTCCGTCACCCGCAGCAGAAAACGGTGAACCCGGCAACGCCCAAATCCAAGATTGAGGATGCCTGATCAGCGCGAATGCTGTGTAATTGTCAATTGTGCTAATTGATCAGGTGGTGCGCCCGCGCAGGACAACAGCTCTCAGTACTCCGTGACCGCTGTCCACCCGCTGCCCCCTGCCGCCCAGGACTTCCGGGAGAGGGTGGTGGGCGATGCGCTGCGCGCGGCGGCGGCGGTCACGCCGCAGTGGCTGCGGATCGCCGGCCGCGACGTCCGCGTCGACGTCGCCGACCCCGAGGTGGGCGATGCGCTGCTGCCTGCGCTACGACATCATCTCGGTCAGCCCGGCGCGCCGATCACCGCCCGGCTCGTCGTCTGGAGCACCCCGCTCGGCCCGTTCCCTTGGGGCCCCGCGCATCTGGGCCGCGGCGGCGCCGTCGCCGGCCTGTCCCACGGCCCGGTGCGGGCCTGCGCGGCAGCCGACGAAACCAGCCTGGTCCTCTGGGACAGCGAACGGCGTCTGGCCTGCTGTTGGTTCGCCGGGATCCACGGCGTCACGCGCTGGGATCGGGCCGCACCGCTTCGGACGGCGCTGCATTTCGCGCTGACGGATCGCCGGCATCAGCTCATCCATGCGGCGGCGATCGGCTCGGCCGGGCGTGCTGCATTGCTGGCCGGACCGGGCGGTTCCGGTAAGTCGACGACGACGTTGGCCTGCCTGGAGGCCGGGCTGCAGGTGGTCGGCGACGACTATTCGGTGATCGAACTCGACAACGGCGCCGCACGGACCTGGAATCTGTACCGCTCGATCAAGGTCGGTGAGCGCGGTCCGGCGGGCCGCGACGACCGCCGGACGCTCATTGTGGGCGAGGACCTGCCGGGCGCGGTGACGGACTGTCTGGATGTGGTGGCGATCCTGCTCCCCCGCGTCGGCGACGCCGCGGATTCGACCCTGACGCCCGCCAGCCCCGCCGAAGCTCTGCGCGCGCTGGCGCCGTCGACGCTGTTGCAAGCTCCGGAGGAGGACGCACCGAGCCTTGGGCTCCTCGCCGAACTCGCACGCACCGCGCCGGCGTTTGCGCTCACGCTCGGTGCTGACCGGGGTGTCCCCACCATCGCCGATCTGGTCGCAGCATGAGCTGCGTGCTCGTCGTGGACGAGGAACCTCCGCGGGTCGGCCATGACGGCGGCGCTGCCCGGATGCTCGAACTGCTGCGGCTGCTGCGCGCCGACGGGCACCGCGTCGCCTTCGCCAGCCGACGACCGTCCGCTGCCGACCAGCCCGCACAGCTCGCCAACCTCGGCGTCGTGCCCGTGCAGCGCCACACCGCCGACTGGCTCGCTGCGCACACGCCCGACGCGGTCATCGCCAGCCGACTCCGGGTTGCGGGGGAAGTGCTCCCAGCCGTCCGAACGCACAGCCCGGCAAGTCGTTTCGTGTACGACGCCACGCACGTCGAGCATCTGGCCAAGTACCGGTTGGCCAAGCTCACCGGGAACCGGCCACTGCTCGCGGCCGCTGTCGCGGACAAGGCCGCCGAACGCGAGGTGGTGGCCGGCGCCGATGCCGTCGTGGCCGTGTCGGAGGAGGACGCCGGCGAGCTGCGCCGCCTGCACGCCGAAGCCGATGTCCACATCGTCCCCGCGGTGCACGCTCACGCGGACAGCACCGATCTGGCGGCGGGAGCTCGGAAGGGAATCGTGTTCCTGGGCTACCTGGGCATGGCGGAGAACGAGCTGGCGGTCCGCCGCCTGGTGGACCAGGTGTGGCCGCAGATCGAGACAATCGCCGGGCCCACCCCGTTGACGGTGATCGGTGCCGCACCCCCAGCGTGGCTGCTCGCCGCGGCGAACGACCGGCCCGGCCTGTCTGTCACCGGACGGCTGGCCGATGTCGACGCCGCATTACGCCAGGCGGCGGTGATGGTGGTTCCGCTCACCGGCGGTGCCGGAGTGAAAACCAAAGTGCTGCATGCCTTCGCACGATTCCTCCCGGTCGTCGCAACTGCCGACGGACTGCGCGGCGTACCGGCCGCATCCGGAATCCACGCGCTTCGGGCCGACGGCGACGCCGACCTGGCCGAGTGTGCCGCGCGGGTACTGCGGGACCCGGAGCTGGGCGCCGAGCTTGCGCGACGCGCCGCCGCCTTGTTGCGGGAACGATTCAACGACGACGTGAACCGGGCCGCCCTGTGCGCCGCGCTGAGGTGCCACCGTGTCTGACTGGTCAGCCACCGCGGTCGCCGCGGTGATTCCCGCCCGCCCGCACGAGCCCTTCCTCGGTGCGGCAATCAGATCGGCGCTGAGCCAGCCCGAGGTCGTGGAGGTTCTGGTCGCGACATGTCAATCTACCTCGCCGACAGCACAATTGGTACGCGATCACCCCGACCCTCGAGTCCGGTTGGTGCGCTCGCACGGATCGTCCGCCGGCGAGAATCTGGACGCCGCGGTCGCCGCGGTGAGCGCGCCATGGGTGGCCTTTCTCGATGCCGACGACATGTGGCCGGCCGGGCGCATCGGTACCGGATTGCGCGCCGCCGACGCGGCACCTTGCGTCCAGATCGTCGCAGGCCGCCAGCAGTTCATGGACGAAACCGGTTGCGTCCTTTCGGTAATCACCCCCGCGCCCCTACTCGGCACGGTGCTGGTGCGCCACGAGGCGATCGACCAGATCGGCCCCTTCGGGGACGGCATGGTCGCCCAGATGCGCTGGTTGTTGCGCGCGGCCGAAATCGGCATTCCCACGCTGGAGTTATCCGAGGTCACGCTCCTGCGGCGGTCCCACGCGGGTAATGTCAGCCGAGTCCACCGGGGCGATCTGCACCAGGCGTATCTGACGCTGGCTCGCCAGCGGATCACCCGACAGCGGACATCACGAGGAGGGGCGTGATGGGCAGGACCGAACTTCGCGCACTGTGGCTGCTGCTGCGCGGCCACCGGGCCCGCTTCGCCGCCGGTATCGCATTGCTGGGGCTGCAGTCGGCGGCGCTGCTGCCGATCACGCTGTTGGTGCACAACATCTTCGCGGTCGCGATCCCTGCCTCGAACAGCCGGGCGGTGCTGGTGTCCGGTGTGGGAGTTCTGGCGCTGTTCATTCTCTCCGCGGCGCTGTCGCTGTTCGCCCGGCGGATGATCCTGATCGGGCTCTTCCAGAGTGTCGCCGCGCTGCGCCGTCAGGTCCTGGCCCGCATCCACGACCTGCCGTTGGCCTGGCACGAGCGACAGGACATCGGACGACTGCACGCCGCATTGGTGCTTGACGGTGAACGCCTGGAAAGCTCGCTGCCCGCCGTCGTGGTGGTGGCGCAGGCGATTGTGGTCGGGATCCCGCTGACGGTGGTCGCGATCGTCCTCAGTCCGCTGCTCGCCGCGGTGGTGGCGGTGATCGCCCCGCTGTTGTTGTTGCTCAACGCCAGATTGAAACGACGCACCGAATGGGCGATCCAGCGCTGGATGCTGACCCATCGCGCCTACGCCGCCCACGTTCTGGGCACCCTGCGAACGATGCGCCTGATCCGCACCCGCGGCGTCGACGAGGCGGAACTCGCCGTCGCCGAAGAACGGATCAACGCACTGGATACCGACAGCTTCGGCAAGGCCTGGGCGTCGAGTATCGCGACGATCGTCAACGGCGCGATCGCCGGAATCGCAGGCAGCACAATCCTCGTCGTCGGGGGTGTGATGGTTTCCAACGGCGCGTTGTCGATCGGCTCGCTGATGGCGTTCTATGCGGTACTGGCGCTGTTGCTGCGCAGTGTGACCGGAGCAGCCGGCGCCGGCGCGAGCCTGATGGTCGCCGCCGCGGCGCTGCTGCCCCTGCAGGCGATCATCGCCGACCCGCAACCGCCGGTCTACAGCGGCACGCGACGGGAACCCTTCGACGGTTACGTCGCGCTGCGCGGCGTCACCTTCGGCTATCGTACGCTGCCCGTGCTGCACGATGTCGACTTCGCGATCGCCCCGGGCGAGCGGGTGGCGGTGATCGGCGAGAACGGCTCGGGCAAGTCGACTCTGGTGCGGCTGATATTGGGACTCGATCGGCCGTGGAGCGGCGTGGTCGAGGTGAGCGGCCATCCGCTCGACGATCTCGAGGTGGCGGCACTGCGCAGGCAGATCGGCGTCGTCCTCCAGGAGACGATCATCCGTCCCGGCACGATCCGCCAGAACGTCGCTTTCGGACGCCCCGATCTGACCGACGCACAGGTCGACCGAGCGCTCGCGTCGGCCGGGATCACCGAGATGCTCGACCACCGGTTCCCCGACGGCGTGGACACCGATGTCGGTGACGACGGGTCGCGTCTCAGCGGTGGTCAGCGGCAGGCGATTTCCTTGGCCCGGGCCCTGCTCGGCGATCCGCGGCTGCTGATTCTCGACGAGCCGACGAACCATCTCGACACCGTGTCCATCGAGCGCCTGCAGAGCGTGGTGGACGCGATGCATCCCCCACCGGCCGTCCTGATCATCACGCACGACGCGGCGATCGCCGCCTGGGCCGACCGCGTCGTCCGAATCGAGAACGGCACGGTCAGGTCCGATCCGCTCCTGGTGGAGCGACCGTGAACGGCGTTGTCGCCCGGCTCGCCGCGCTGGACTGGCCGACCATTCCCGATGTCAACCTGCCGTTTCCGACGCCCGCGCAACTCGACCTGGCCAAGGCGGCGCTGCTGCCCGCCGATGTCGCCGCGCCCGCCTGGCAGCGGTGGAAAGGCCGCGGGCTGACGCTGGAGACGGTGGATGACGCCTCCGCGCGGCTGTTCTCCCGGCTGTGGGCCAACCGGGAATCGGCCGGGATCGACGACGAAGACCTCGCTCTGCTCAAGGGCGTCTACCGCCAGACGCTCGCGCACAACGCCGTCGCCCTCAGTGCCGGCTTGGAGTTGACGCAATCGCTTGTCGACGCGGGCATTCCGGTGGTGTTCATCAAAGGTGCGGCCATGATCGCCATGGCGGCCGGCCAGCTCGGACTGCGCCGCATCAACGACGTGGACGTCCTGATTCCCGAAGCCGACGCCGTGCGCGCGATGGCGCTGTTCCGCGCGGCCGGTTGCCAGGTCAAGTGGGAGGCCGACGAGACGTTCATCGGCACTCAGCACGCGTGTACATTCCGGGATGCGAACGAAGCCGAGATCGATGTGCACTGGTGGGCCTACAAGCTCGCCGGTGACGACCAGCCGGTGTTCGACACCGCGCAACCGGCGACGTTGCTCGGCCGCGATGTCCTCGTCCCCTCGGCAACGGAGTGCCTCATCGGCGCGGTTGCCGGTGCGTTCATCGGACCGTCGGGTTCGCCGCTGCGCTGGATCGCCGACGCGGTGTTCCTGCTCGAGAACTCGGCGATCGAGTGGGATTACCTGCTGGAGCGGGCGGGGCGACCGGGATTGACGACGGGCCTGACCGCCGGACTGACGTTCTTGGCGAGCGAGTTCGACGCGGCGGTCCCGCGCCGGGTCATCGACGAATTGCGCCGACGGCCCGTCGGCTGGCGTGAACGGGGAGCTCACTGGGCGGCGTGCGAGGGCCGCCGCCCGGGCCGCAAGCTGTTGTTCCAGCTCGAACAGCATCGCGCCCGGCGAGCACGCTATACCGCAGATGTGCCGCGCGATTTCTTGGGCCACATCGCCCAGGTCACCGGGGCCAGGACGGGACGGCGCCGCGATGTCCTGCGTCGGGTGTGGGTCAAAGCGACGGACCCCGAATAATTGACTGAGCCGTCAGGCTTGACGCCGCCGTCGCCCCGGCGCACTGTGAGGTAAGTCATATGACTCGCTCATATCGGGGAGAAAGGCGGACGCATGACCACCAAAGACAAGTACACCGAGGTGCCCGACCCATACTCGTGGGAGGTGCCCAGCGTCGGCGACGCCCGCTTCACCTGGGAGTACGACGAGGGCCGCGCCCGGTTGTTGTCGCTGTATCAAAAGGGCAAGGACAAGCAGTGGGACGCGCAGTCCCGCATCGACTGGAGCCTCGATGTCGATCCGATGAATCCGGTGGGGGTGCCCGACGAGTTCCATCCACTGTTCGGCAGCCCGGTCTGGGAGGCCGCCGACGAACGCCGCCGCGCCGAGTTCCGGCAGCACAACGCGGCCTGGAGCTTCTCGCAGTTCCTACACGGCGAGCAGGGTGCGATGGTGTGTGCGGCCAAGATCGTCGAGGTCGTGCCCGATATGGATGCGAAGTTCTACGCCGCGACGCAAACCATGGACGAAGCCCGGCACGTGGAGGCATTCTCGCGGTTCCTGCAGGAAAAGATCGGCGTGGTCTACCCGATCAATCCGCACCTGACGTCACTGCTCGACGACACCCTGCGGGATTCCCGCTGGGACATGCCCTATCTCGGCATGCAGGTCCTCATCGAGGGGCTGGCCCTGGCCGCCTTCGGGGTACAGCGCGACCTGGCGCCTGAGGGTTCACTGGCCAAGCAGTTGCTGGCCTACGTCATGCAGGACGAGGCTCGACACGTCGCCTTCGGGCGAATCTCGTTGAAGGACTACTACTCTGCGCTCACCGACGCCGAACGCGACGAGCGCGAAGAGTTCGTGGTGGCCGCCTGTTACCTGATGCGTGACCGGTTCCGCGGCGAGGAAGTCTTCGAGACGCTCGGATTGAACGTCAAGGAATGCGCCGAGTGGGTGGACCACTCGCCGTTGATGGTGCAGTTCCGATCACACCTGTTCAGCCGGATCGTGCCGATCGTCAAGGACATCGGCCTGTGGGGCGAAAAGGTGCAGAAAGCCTTCCGGGACATGGGTGTTCACGACATGGCCAACTTCGACATCGAGACGCTGATGAAAGCCGACGAGGACCAAGCCGAGCAGTTGGACAAGTCGCACGCGGAGATGGCCGCCCGGGCCGCCGAGGTCGACGAGGTGATCGCGGCCGGCGCGAGCTGAGCGGGGTCGGCTTCTACCAGACCCGCACGTAGTCGACGAGCATCTCCGCCGGATAGGTGCCCGGCCGCGGATCTCCGCCGCCCGAGCCGCTGATGGCCAGGTTCAGCACCGGGAACATCCGGTAGTCGGGGAAGTTGAACGGCCAGGCGTCGAGGGAATAGGCGGGCACGCTGAAGTACGGCTCGGCACCGTCGACATAGTCCTGCCAGAAGTACATCCCGGAGTCGTTCCATGTGACGCGCCACGTGTGCCAGTTGCCGTCCACCGCAACCGGCTGAGTCGCGAACGATGTGCCATCCAGCAGTGCGTGAACGGTTGTGCCCGAGGGCCATTCACCGTTGCCATACCACTCGATCAGGTCGACCTCGCCGCCCACCTCGGGATGGTCGTTCATCAGCCACCACGCAGGCCAGGCGCCCGCAGTCAGGCAGTTGAACTTGATCCGGGCCTCCCAGGTGGTTCCGATTCCGCCCCACCAGTTTCCGATGACCTTGCCGCTGACGTATTTGTTGTTGTCGCGCGTCGCGCGGATGACGAGATTCGACTTTCCGTCGAGGAACACGTGCTGGCGATCGTCGCGATACTGCCCCATGTTCTCGGGTCGATCCCAGAACACCGGGTTCTTGATGGTTTCGCGCCGCTGGGCCATGTGCCACTTTGCGCCATCGGGGGCCGAGCCGGCCGGACCGTCGAACTCGTCGTGGAACAGGTAGGTCGGGGCCGCGGCATTGGGCGCCGGTGCTTGCGGGCGAGCGGGCGTGGCTCCCGCCACGGGCATGGGTAGCGCAGCGGCGACTGCCCCGAACCCCGCCATGAGCATCAGGCTTCGACGATCAATATCAGGCACCGCTAAACCATAGAGCCGAAACCGCACGACCGATGTATCTGGGGCCGCTACGGCGACACCTTTGCCGTTAACCTTGCCGAAAGCCCCCGCCCGCATGCCCGCTGATCTGCATAAACACCCCCTCGCGACGCCCTCGGGCAGCCAGCAAAGAACTGTGCTGTGTCGCGGCTAAAGCGACCCGCCACGCCAGTGGACACCGCCTCGATCGCGATTCCCGCATCGACGGGCGACAACCACCGCCACCCACCCACCGCCACCCGTGCAAACACGCGGTGACCTCGGGCTGAGGCCGTCGCCGGGCTGACATCGCCGCTGCAGACAAGCAGCAGGCCACCCGGGCGTCGGCCAACGGCAAGCATCCGGAATCGCGCCATTCATCCTTTGGGGTGGTTCTGACCTGCCCGGTCGTTTACGATGCCCTTGAACTAGCGAAGGGGCAGCAAATGGGGTCGAATAAGTACGTCGGATATGTCGGCGGGGTCGCTGTTGCAGTCGGCGTAGGTGCGGCCATCGCCGCAGCAAGCCAGGGTGTGGCAAGCGCCGATACCGGCAAGTCCGGTTCGTCGAGCGCGTCCGATTCGTCGGACAAGACCGACGCCGGCCCCAAGAAGTCCGCCACCGGCACCTCCAAGCGGGCCAAGCCGGTCTCCAAGCTCAACGACAAGCCAAGCGGCGCCGCATCGTCCGACACCACTTCGGTCTCCTCGGTCCCGACGGCAACCAAGACCACCACCAGCGCCAAGGCCACCGCCGCCGAGTTCGAGGCCGCCCAGGTCCAGAAACTGCAAGGCCTGTTCACCGGGCATGCGGCGCCACGGCCGGCCGTGGCCAGCCCGTCGACGACCACTGAAGCCGCCGCAGCGACGACGACCGAAGCCACCGCAGCGGCGACCGCTGCGGCCACCGTCAATCCAGCGACGGCGTTCTGGAACCCGTTCCGGTGGATGCCGCCGGAGCCTGCACCGCAGGATATGCCCGGCCCGATCTGGACTCTCGAACAGTCCTTCATGGCGGTGTTCCCGAACTCCGTAAAGGCTGTCGCCCGTGAAGGATTCGAGTTGGGCTACCGCCTCACCCAGATGATTCCGTGGGTCAACGTCATCGTCCCGGCGACGAACATCGTCACCGATCTGCCCAACGCGCTCGCCGGCGACAAGGCAGCCGCCCAGCGCGTCATCAACAACCTGATCGTCACGATCCACCCGGTCGCAGTCCTGTACTACGGCTACAACGAGGTCGCCGACGTTCTCAACCTGGAAGCCCCGGCCCTGCAGCTGCAGACCTGGTTCATCTCCTCGCTGTGGAACCTGTTCGATCCGTTTGCGTTGCTGCACATCCGCGGCGAGGCCGGTCTGCCGTTGTCGACGACGACACCGCCGCCGGACCAGGTGACCCCTGAAACCACTGCCACGCTTGCCGCCGCAGTGACGCCGAAGGCAAGCGACGTCACCCTTCCGGACATCACCCTGCCCGAATCCTCCGACCCGTTCCGCGCCGACGACCCGAAGCCGTTCGGCATGCCCACCGCGGTGTACGAGGCCGGAAAGACTCTGGCTGCACTGTTTCCCGCAGAGTCGCAGCCGGTGGTTCGCGAGCTCTACGAGTTGAGCTGGCGGGTTTCGCAGATGGTCCCCAGCCTGGGTGCCGCGGTGCCGATCGCCGAGCTGGTGCCCGCGCTCTACCAGGCCGCTCTGGGCAACCGGGACGCTGCGCAGACCGCCATCAACGATGTGCTGCTGGCCACGACCGTGCTGTCCGTCCTGTACTACGGCTACGACGAGCTTGCCGACGTGCTGAACGTCGAAGATCAGGCCCAGGCCCTGAAGGTGGCGGTCTACGCCGCGGTCTGGGACGAGGTCGACCCCGACGGTCGTCTGCACGTGCCCGGTCATTCGGGTCTGAAAACCGCGTGATCCCGAATGCGCTTCCGGGCGGCTCCGCAAATCAATAGCGCTGCTTGACATCTAACAGCTAAACCCGGTCTTCACGCAGTGTCGTGCTGACCGGTCCCTGTCAGCCTCGCGACCGCACCGACCCAGCAACCGTTCGTGCGGTTGCGCCGGCGCACCGTGGCTTGAGGTCGGCATCGCTCCCGGATGCGGACTCGCCGTTCTGCCCCCAAGATCGAAGGGTTACGGCAGAGTGTCCTCACACCCTGTCCATGGCTCGTCGAATCGAGGGAACGGTATGAAGCTGCGCCATGTCCGCAATGTCGTCGCCATCGGAAGTGTCGCGATGGTAGCCACTTTCGGAGTAGCCGCATGCGGCGGCAAAGGCGGCGGCAGCAGCCAGGGTGGAGACATCAACGTCTCCATGACGTCGTTCCCCGACTACATCGACCCACAACTGTCCTACACGCTCGAGGGGTGGGAAGTCCTGTGGAACGTCTACACCCCACTGCTGACCTACAAGCACCAAAAAGGCGAGGCCGGCACCGACATCGTCCCGGCCCTCGCCAAGGACATGCCGCAGATCTCACCGGACGGCAAGACCTACAAGCTGACGCTGCGGCCCAACATGAAGTACTCCGATGGCACGCCGATCAAAGCCTCCGACTTCACCTATGCGATCAAGCGGCTCTTCAAGGCCAACTCCGGCGGCTCGGTGTTCTATGAAGGCATCGTCGGCGCAAAGGATTTCGCCGACGGGAAGTCGGACACCATCAGCGGCATCACCACAGACGACAACACCGGTGACATCACGATCCAGCTGGAAAAGCCCAACGGCACGTTCAACGGTGTGCTGGCGCTGATGTTCGCAGCACCCGTGCCGCCCACCACGACCCTGGACAAGGACGTCACCAACAATCCACCGCCATCCAGCGGCCCGTTCGTGATCACCAAGGTCGATGCGCCCAATACCCTGACGCTGGAACGCAATCCGCAGTTCAAGACGGTCAAGGACGCCGGCGCCGGCGAGGTCGCCGATGCCCAGGTCGACAAGATCACCGTCACCCAGAACAAGAACAACTCCTCCCAGGTCACCGGCGTCGAGCAGAACCAGATCGATTTCATGACCGATCCGCCGGACGCCGACCGTCTCCCCGAGGTAAAAGCCAAGTACGGCAACCGCTTCCGACTCGAGGAGTCGATCAACACCTACTACTTCTGGATGAACACCCAGAAGGCGCCGTTCAACGACATCAGGGTTCGCCAGGCCATCAACTACGCCATCGACCCGGAGGCTCTCAACCGGGTGTTCGGCGGCCGGCTGCATCCGACCCAACAGATCCTCCCGCCGGGAATGCCCGGCTACGAGGAGTACAAGCTGTACCAGGGACCCGATCTCGGCAAAGCCAAACAGTTGATCGCCGAAGCGAATCCGGCCGACAAGGACATCACGGTCTGGACCGATGACGAGCCGGACCGTAAGCGGATCGGTGAGTACTATCACGATCTGCTCACCCAGTTGGGCTTCAACGCCCAGCTCAAGGTGATCGCCGGCGACGTCTACTTCACCACGATCGGCAACACCTCGACACCGGATCTGGATACCGGCTTCGCCGACTGGTTCCAGGACTTCCCGCACCCCGACGATTTCTTCCGTCCACTGCTCAACGGCGCGAGCATCCTGCCCACCAACAGCAATAACTTCTCGCAGGTCAACCTTCCCGAACTCGATGCAAAGCAAGATGAACTGCTCACCCAACAGCTGACCGACGACGTCAAGAAGCAGTACGCCGCTCTGGACAAGGCCTACATGGAACAGGCGGTGTGGGCTCCGTACGGCAACGAGGAATACACGACGTTCGTCTCCGAACGGATGGACTTCGACAAGTCCTACCATCACCTGCTGTTCAACCAGGACTACACCTCGTTCGCGCTCAAGTAATGGCGACTCCCGCCGCTGTGCGTGGCCGTAGCCCGTGGTACCTCGCCTGGATCCGGCTGCGGCGCAACAAGGTTGCTCTTGGCTTCGGTGTGCTGTTCCTGCTGATCGTGGTGTTCTGCCTGGCGGCGCCGCTGTGGGCCGACCACGTGGCCCACACCGGGCCGAACCAGAACCACATCACCGACAAGATCCTGGTCGACGGGCAGCCGACCAACATCGTCTCGACCGACGGCACACCGCTTGGGCCGGGTCTGCGCGGCCGCTACCTGCTCGGCGCCGACCAGAACGGTCGCGACGTGATGGTGCGTCTGATGTACGGCGGCCGCACCTCGATCTACGTAGGTGTGGTGGCCGCGATCATCACCACCATCCTCGCCGTGATCGTCGGCATGCTGGCCGGCTACTACCGTGGCTGGATCGACTCGACGCTGTCGCGCATCCTCGATGTGGTGTGGGCCTTCCCGGTGCTGCTGCTCGGTATCGCGCTGGGCACCACGCTGGCCCTCGGCGGCCTGAGCATCGGCGGTCTGCAGATCGCCGGGGACTCGCTGTGGATACCCATCCTCATCATCGGCTGCGTCTACGTGCCGTACATGGCCAGACCGATCCGCGGCGAGATCCTCGCGCTCCGTGAGAAGGAGTTCGTGGAAGCCGCTGTCGCCCAGGGCAAAGGCCCGGTGCGGATCATGATCTCCGAACTCCTGCCGAACATCGTGTCGACCATCATCGTGTTCTTCACCCTCAACATCGCCAACAACATGCTGCTGGAGTCGGCGTTGTCGTTCCTCGGCGCCGGGGTGCGCCCACCGAACGCGTCGTGGGGCACGATGATCGCCGACGGCTACCAGACCATCTACACCGCGCCGCATCTGACGATCGTGCCGGGCCTGATGATCGTGCTGACGGTGTTGTCACTCAACGTCTTCGGCGACGGGCTGCGCGACGCGCTGGATCCGCGAGCCAAGATCCGGTTGGAGCACTGATGCTGCGGTTCGTCGCGCGCCGACTGATCGGCATGATCGCCGTACTCTTCGCGATCTCGGTGATCGTGTTCCTGATCTTCAACGTGATCCCCAACTCCGACCCTGCCGCGCGCATCGCCGGCAAGAACGCCAACCCGGCACTGATCGCCAGGGTCAGCGCGGACCTCGGCCTCGACCAGCCGCTGCCCGTCCAGTACCTGACGATGATGAAACAGATCTTCACCGGCGAGCTCACCTCGTATGCGAGCGATCAGAATGTGGCACAGCAGATCTGGAACGGGCTGCCGGCAACGCTGTCGCTGACGATCGGCGCGGCAGTGCTGTGGATGGCTCTGTCGGTGTGGTTCGGCTATCTCAGCGCGGTGCACGCGGGCAAGTTCACCGACCGCGCCCTGACGATCCTGGCGCTGGTCGGTATCTCCATGCCGGTGTTCTGGCTGGCCGCGATCCTGTTGTACTACCTCAGTTTCAAGGCACAGCTGTTCCCCACCGGAAGCTATGTACCGCTGACCGAGGACCCGCTGAACTGGCTGTATCACCTGATCCTGCCGTGGATCACCCTCGCAGTGCTCTACGTAGGGTTCTACAGCCGGGTGCTGCGCTCGAACATGCTCGACGTGATGAACGAGGATTACGTGCGTACCGCGCGAGCCAAGGGAATCAGCGAGCGACAGGTCCGCATCCGCCACGTGCTGCGCAATTCGATGATCCCGATTGTCACGCTGTTCGGCCTCGACTTCGGTGCCGTCGTCGGCGGCGGCGCGATCCTCACCGAAACGGCCTTCAACCTCAACGGTGTAGGTCTCTACGCCGGCCAGGCGATCGGGAAGCTGGACTTGCCACCGCTGATGGCGGTGACGATGTTCGGCGCGTTCTTCATCGTGCTGTTCAACACGATCGTCGACATCCTCTACGCCCTGCTGGATCCACGGATCCGCCTCGGAGAGGCGGCCCCCACATGAGCGAACCGATTCTGACCGTCGCCGACCTGCGGGTCAGCTTCGCCACCGAAGACGGGGTGGTGCAGGCAGTCGACGGAGTCTCCTTCGACGTCGGTCCCGGTGAGGTCGTGGCGATTGTCGGCGAGTCCGGCAGCGGGAAAAGCGTGACGGCCCAGACCCTGATCGGGCTCACCCGAGCGCCCAACACCAAGATCAGCGGCTCGGTGAACTTCGACGGTCGCGAGCTCGTCGGGTCGTCCGACGAGCAGTTACGCAGCGTGCGCGGCGAACACATCGCGATGGTCTTTCAGGACCCGATGACCTCGCTGAATCCCGTCTATCGTGTCGGCGACCAGATCGCCGAGATGATCCGCGCGCACCGCCCGGTGTCCAAGTCCGAAGCACTCGGTAGGGCAGTCGAATTGCTGCGTTCGGTAGGAATCCCGAATCCGGAGCGCCGAGTGCGTGATTACCCGCACGAGTTCTCCGGCGGCATGCGCCAGCGGGTGATGATCGCGATGGCGCTGGCGCTGGAGCCCGAGGTCCTGATCGCCGACGAGCCCACCACCGCACTGGATGTCACGATCCAGGCGCAGATCCTGCGACTGCTGGACACGTTGAACCGCGAGCGCAATCTGTCGGTGGTGTTGATCACCCACGACCTGGGTGTCGTTGCCGAGCTGGCTGATCGGGTGATGGTCATGTATGCCGGGCAGATCGTGGAGGACGCATCGCTGGACGAGCTCTTCTACAACCCCCAGCATCCCTACACCTGGGGCCTGCTGGGTTCGATCGCCCGCCTCGACGAAGACCGCCCGGAGAGGTTGACGCAGATTGTCGGCTCGCCTCCGTCGCTGCTGAACCCGCCGACCGGATGCCGATTCGCCCCACGCTGTAAGTACGCCTTCGAAACATGCACGCAGCCACCGACTCTGGAACCGCGCATGAGCGATCCGCTGCACCTCGACCGCTGCTGGCTGTCGCCACAGGAGAAGGCGGCGAACCGATGAAGGGCGATCCACTGCTCGAGGTCACCGACCTCGTCAAGCATTTTCCGATCAAGTCCGGCGTGGTCATCGACCGCGAAGTGGCCAGCGTGCGTGCCGTCGACGGCGTCAGCTTCACGTTGCACGAGGGCGAGACCTTGGGTCTGGTCGGCGAATCCGGTTGCGGGAAATCGACGCTGTGCCGGGCGATCCTGCAGCTGGTCACACCGACGTCGGGTTCTGTGCGCTTCGGCGGCCAGGAACTGGTCGGCCGGTCCCGCCGCGACCTTCGGCCGTTGCGCCGTGAGATGCAGATGGTCTTCCAGGACCCGTTCGCGTCATTGAACCCCCGCAAGCGGGTGGGTCAGATCATCGGCGATCCGCTCGAGTTGCACGGGCTGGCCAGCGGCGCGGAACTCAAGCGGCAAGTGCACGAACTGCTCGACCGGGTGGGACTGCAGGCCGAGCATGTCAACCGTTATCCGCACGAGTTCTCCGGCGGCCAACGTCAGCGCATCGGTATCGCCCGCGCTCTGGCGTTGCGGCCCAAGCTGATCATCGCCGACGAGCCGGTGTCGGCGCTCGACGTGTCGGTGCAGGCACAGATCGTCAATCTGCTCGAGGAGCTTCAGGACGAGTTCGGCTTGTCCTACCTGTTCGTCGCTCACGATCTCGGCGTCGTCCGGCACGTGTCGGACCGGGTCGCGGTGATGTACCTGGGCAAGGTCGTCGAGCACTCGCATGCCGACGGGCTCTACGGTCATCCGTTGCACCCCTACAGTCACGCGCTGCTGTCGGCAGTCCCGATACCGGACCCGCGCAGAAACCTCGCCCGGGAGCGGATCACCCTCGAAGGGGATGTGCCGAGCCCGATCGACCCGCCGCCGGCGTGCCGGTTTCACACCCGCTGTGCCTTCGCCACCGATATCTGCCGCACCGAAGAACCGCCGCTGGCCGAGCTGGAGCCAGGCCATTTCGCGGCCTGCCACCATCCGCGGTTCTAGGTACCGGACGGCTCAGTAGGCGCCGGCCGTGTAGGAGCTGGAACCGCGTCCAAACGGAACCGGGCTGTTCGAGTTGCCGACGCCGTAGGGCACCGTCGGGTCGGTGCCGTAGGGCACCTGGGGATCCGGTCCGTCTTGCAGGCATTCATAGGCGGTCGGACAGGCCGGCGAGGTGTCGGCGGCTCCGGCAAGGCCGGCTGTACCCACTCCCGAGACCGTCAGGGCGCAGGCAACGGCAGCGACAACAGCGGATGTCCTCATGATCGACCTCTTTCGTTCCGGTGACACCTACCGTTATCCGCTGCCGCTGCCCGACGTTCATCGGCGCTGGCACCCAGCCTGCTCTTCCAGCTAGCAGGTAGGGGTTTCGATCGCGCTTACGGCGGGGATATATAGCCAGCACAACTCGACGGCATTGGGGGCAACCATGAACGACGGCGACAGCGCTCGAGGCGAACTACTGCCGACAGTCGGCCTGCTCCTCATCTTCGCGTCGGTGGTGGGATTCGCCCTGTTCCTGAGTAGCGTGGGCACCAGTTCCGGGCCTTCCGGCTACGCCGCGGGAGTCACCGTCGTCGCCTTCCTGGCCAGCCTGGCGTGCTTTGCCGCGGACGGTCGCGACAGTGAGGAGCGTCTCGGTGCGCCGGCTCGCGAAGCCATGGCGACCGGCCATACGGTGTAACGGTGCCCACTGTCGCCTCGCACCTGATCGCAACCCTGAAAGCCAGCGGTGTCAACCGTGTCTACGGTTTGCCCGGCGACAGCCTAAACGGATTCACCGACGCGATCCGTCGCTCCGGGGAGATCAGCTGGGAGCACGTCCGCCACGAGGAGACTGCGGCCTTCGCCGCGACCGCGGATGCGGCACTGACCGGGCGCCTGGCGGTGTGTGCAGGCAGCTGCGGCCCGGGCAACACCCATCTGATCAACGGTCTTTACGACGCCCAGCGCACCCGCGTGCCCGTGCTGGCGATCGCCGCGCACATCCCGCTCGCCGAGGTCGGCACCGGGTATTTCCAGGAAACGCACCCGCAGGAGCTGTTCCGCGAGTGCAGCGTCTACTGCGAATTGGTCAGCACGCCCGAGATGGCCCCGCGACTGGTGGAAATCGCCATGCGGACCGCGATCGAAGAAAACGGGGTCGCGGTCTTGGTGATCCCCGGGGAGGTCTTTCTCGCCAAGCTCCCCGACCGCGCGTGGACCACCACGCCCGTGCTGCCGACCCGGTCGGTGCTGCGTCCCGACGACGAGTCGCTGCGCCGTGCGGCGGCGATGTTGAACGCGGGGTCACGGGTGACGATCCTCGGGGGCGCGGGAACGGCGGGGGCGCACACCGAGTTGATCCGGCTGGCCGAGACGCTGAATTCGCCTATCGTGCATGCGTTCCGCGGCAAGGAACACATCGAGTACGACAATCCGTTCGACGTCGGGATGACCGGACTGCTCGGCTTCGCGTCCGGCTACAAGGCGATCAAGGAAGCCGACGTGCTGCTGATGCTGGGCACCGACTTCCCGTATTCACAGTTCTATCCTGAAGACGCCCAGATCATTCAGGTCGACATCCGCGGCAGTCATCTCGGCCGGCGAACGCGACTCGACCTCGGCTTGGTCGGCTCGGTCAAGGACACCATCGACGCCCTGCTGCCGCTGTTGTCCCGCAAGGTCGACCGGACGCACCTGGACAGGTCGCTGCGCCACTATCAGCGCACGCGCACATCGCTGGACTCACTTGCCGTCAACGACCGCGACAGAACTCCCATCCGGCCGGAATATGTTGCCGGAGTGGTCAATCGGCTCGCCGACGCTGACACGGTGTTCACCTTCGACGTCGGCTCACCGACGATCTGGGCGGCGCGCTACCTGACGATGAACGGCAAGCGGCGGATCTCCGGATCCTTCACCCACGGGACCATGGCCTGCGCGCTTCCCCACGCCATCGGCGCGCAGACCGCATACCCGGGCCGGCAGGTCGTCGCCCTGGCCGGCGACGGCGGGCTGGCGATGGGCTTCGGTGAACTGCTCACCCTGGTGCAGAACAACTTGCCGGTGAAGATCATCGTGTTCAACAACTCGTCGCTGAACTTCGTCGAGTTGGAGATGAAGGCGGCCGGGGTGGTCAACTTCGGCACCGAACTGAAGAACCCGGACTTCGGCGCGGTCGCCTCGGCCATCGGTCTGTTCGGTCGTCGCGTCGAGCACCCCGCCGACCTGGAGCACGCCGTCGCCGATGCGCTGGCCCACGACGGGCCGGCGCTGATCGACGTGGTGGTGGCCCGCCAGGAACTCTCCATCCCGCCGGCGATTTCCGCCGAGCAGGCCAAGGGATTCACGGTGTACGCGATCCGCACGATCCTGGCCGGCCGCGGCGACGAGCTGATGGACCTGGTGACCACCAATGTCGCCCGGCGGATTCTCGACTAGTCAGTCCACGCCGTAGAAACCGAGCTTGAGTAGGTCGGTGATCTCACTGACCAGCGGCATGCGCGGGTTGGTGCGGTTGGACAGGTCCTCGAACGCGGTCATCGCCAACGCAGGTAGCGCGGCCAGGAATTTATCCTCGGCGACCCCGATGTCGCGCAGCGTGGGCGGCATGTCCAGCTGCTCGAGCAACTGGTCGACTCCGGTGAAGAGCCGATTGCGGCTGTCCTCGGGGGCGTGGCCGCCAAAGATCAGCGCCCCGATCTGGGCGTACTTGTCGGGCGCCACGTAGGCGGAATATCCGGGCGCCGGCATGAACTTGCTGGGCAGGCTGGTGTTGTACCGCAAGACATGTGGCAAGAAGATGCCGTTGGCTCTGCCGTGCGGGATGCCGAACGCCGCACCGGTCGCATGGGCCAGGGCATGGTTGGTCCCGACGAAGGCGTTGGAGAACGCCAACCCGGCCAGCGTGGCGGCGTTGGACATCTCCGTGCGCGCGTCGATGTCGTCGGGGTCGCGGTACGCGCGCGGCAGGGCGTCGAAAATCAGCCGGGCAGCCTGCGCGCAGAGCGCATCGGTGTACGGCGAGGCGAAGATGGAGACGGCGGCCTCCAGAGCGTGAGTCAGCGCGTCGACGCCGGTGTCCGCGGTCAGATTGGCCGGCATGGTGGAGGTCAGCAGCGGATCGACGATCGCCATTTCCGGGACCAGGCTGTAGTCGACCAGGGTCTGCTTCTTGCCGTCGACCGTCAGCACCGCGGCCGGGGATACCTCCGATCCGGTGCCGGATGTCGTTGGGATGGCGACTAGTTGGAGTGTGTGTCGGTCCGTCGGGTAGTCGGCGACCCGTTTGCGCGGGTCCAGGAACGGCATCGTCAGCTCGTCGAGGCTTTTCTCGGGATGCTCGTAGAACAGCCGCATCGCCTTGCCCGCATCAAGGACGGAGCCGCCGCCGACGGCGATCAGGACATCGGGCTGGACCCGCTGCAGCAGCGCGACGCCGCGACGGATGGTCGCCTCGTCCGGTTCGGGGCTGATCTCGGCGAACACCTGCACGTGACGGGATCCGAGCTTGCTGCGCAGCAGGTCGGTGACGCCGCGTTCGTCGGACAGCGCGTCGGTCACCACAACCACTGTCTCGCAATCGAGTTCACGCAGGTTGTCCAGCGCTCCCGCATTGAAGTAGGTATTGGACGGCACCCGGAACCACTGCGGCGGGGTACGCCGATGCGCCACCGTCTTGATGTTGAGCAACTGCCGGTAGTTCACATTCTCGGTGGTGCTCGAACCGCCCCAGGTGCCGCATCCCAGCGAGAAGGTCGGAGTGAGGTTGTTGTACACCCCGCCCAGCGCCCCGACCGCGGTGGGCGCGTTGACCAGGATGCGCCCGGTGCGCACGGCGAGGCTGTAGGCGTCGATGACCGCTTGGTCCTCGGCGTAGATCGCCGAGGTGTGGCCCAGGCCGCCGTGTTCGGTGACCAGCACCGCAGCGTCGATGGCGTGGCGTTCGTTGCGGGCCCGGACCAAGCCAAGTACCGGCATCAACTTCTCGGCGACCAGTGGATGCGCGGCCAGTTGGTCGAGGTCGGCCGGAAGGGGCGCCAACAGCACCTTGACCGTCGGTGCAACGCTGAATCCCGCGCGAGCGGCCAGTTCCGGGGCCTTCTGCCCGACGGCGTCCATGCTGACCTTGTCCCCGCAGCCGAAGGCGAATTCGGTGATCTTGGCCGCCTGAGCCGGCGTCAGCAGGTGCGCGCCCATCTTCTCGAACTCGGTGATCATCGCGTCGTAGATCTCGTCGTCGATGATGCAGGTCTGCTCGGCGGGGCAAATCACCGAGGAGTCAAAGGTTTTCGAGATCAGGATGTCGACGACCGCGCCGCGCACGTCGGCTGTCTTGTGGATGTAGATCGGGGCGTTGCCGGGGCCGACGCTCAGCGCGGGTTTCCCGGCCTGGTTGGCCAGTGCGACGATCCGCGGGCCGCCGGTCACCCAGATGAAGTCGACCTGGGGATGTTTGAACAGATAGTGCGTCACCTCGTGGGCGGCGTCCGGGATGACCTGTAGCGCACCCGGCGGCATGCCGGCGGCCACGGCGGCCTCGCGCAGGATCTCCACGCTGCGTTCGCAGCAGTGCACCGCGTACGGCGATGGGCGGAACAACACCGCATTGCGGGTCTTGGCGGCGACGATCGCCTTGAACAGCACGGTCGAGGTGGGGTTGGTGACGGGGGTGATCGCCAGGACTACGCCGATCGGCTCGGCAATGTAGACGATGTTGTGTTCGACGTCTTCGTCGATCACCCCGACCGATTTCTTGTCCCGCAGATGATCGTGCAGAAACTCGGTGGCCACATAGTTCTTGACGACCTTGTCCTCGAAGACGCCGAATCCGGTTTCCTCGATCGCCATCGCGGCGAGCTCCCCGGCGGCGCGCACCCCGGCGCGCACCATCGCCTCGACGATCCGGTCCACCTGCTCTTGATCGAGTTCGCGGAATTCCCTGGCGGCGCTGGCCGCGCTGTCGACGATCGCGTCGATCTCGTTTCTGCGGATGTCGTCGGTCTGAATTTGTGGTTGGTCCAGTGTTCCGGTCATGCCCACGCCTCTCCCAGATTCGGGGATCGTAAGACCGGGTTCGGCGGGAGAATAGGGATCAAAGACCCTTTATGCTGAGTTAAGCTGAGTAGACCCAGCATCGACGTCGACACCGAGGGAAACAATGGCCACACACCGCGCAGTACACGTGACATCGCCCGGAGAACCGCTGCAGCTGACGGACATGGAGACCACGTCGCCGCCGCCGGACCACGTGCGCATCGCGGTCAACGCCTGCGGCGTGTGCGGCACCGACCACGCCTTCGTCAATGGCGCCTTCCCCAACCTGACCTGGCCGATCACCCCCGGACACGAGATCGCCGGGACGGTCGCCGAGCTCGGCTCCGGCGTCGAGGGCTTCGCCGTCGGGGACCGGGTGGCGGTCGGCTGGTTCGGCGGCAACTGCACCAAGTGCCTACCGTGCCGCAAAGGCCAGTTCATGCAATGCGTGAACCTCGAGGTGCCGAGCTGGAACTATCCCGGCGGGTACGCGGAGTCGGTGATCGTGCCGCGCACCGCGCTGGCCCGCATCCCCGACGAGCTGTCGTTCGCCGAGGCCGCGCCGATGGGCTGTGCGGGGGTGACGACCTACAACGCGCTGCGCCAGACCCGCGCGGTCGCCGGCGACCGCGTCGCCGTCCTGGGCATCGGCGGTCTGGGGCACCTGGGCATTCAGTGGGCCCGGGCGATGGGCTTCGAGACCATCGCGATCGCCCGCGGGGCAGGTAAGGCCGATGACGCCAAGGAATTGGGTGCTCATCACTACATCGACTCGACAGCCGGCGATGTCGCCGAGGCGCTGCAGGCCCTCGGCGGAGCGCAGGTGGTGCTGGCCACCGCCGCCAATTCGGCGGCGATGGCGGCGACCGTGGGCGGTCTGGCACCGCAGGGCGAGCTGGTGATCGTGGGGGCCACCTTCGATCCGCTGCCGATCACCCCGGGCGATCTCCTGTTCGGCAATTTCAGCGTGGTCGGCCACCCGTCGGGCACCTCGGCCGACATCGAGGACACCCTGCACTTCGCGGTGCTGTCCGGGGTGCGGGCCCGCATCGAGGAGCGTCCGTTGGGCGAGGCGGCCGAAGCGTACGCGGCAATGGACGAGGGCCGTGCGCGCTATCGCATGGTCTTGACGATGTAGCTACTCGTCGCCGTCGGGCCCGTCTTCGGCATTGGCGGGCCCGTCGAGCACGCTGACGTCGATGCCGTAGGGCAGGAACCGCACGTTGCGGTTGGCGTCGGTGTTGTGCTTGTTGGCGCGCAGCGCGTCGAGTTCGCTCTGGTAGACCTGCTCGACGTGCGCCTTGCCGTCGGAATCGGTGATGTAGATGGCCCACACCCCGTCGCCGGCCTCACCGGCGGTTTCCGGTTGCGACCGGGGCCGAGAGCGGCGGGTGAACTCGTCGAAGAGCACGCCGAATCCGGCGCTGCTACCCGACGTGTTGAGGAATCGCCCGAAGGCGTCGCGAAGTCCCTCACTGGCCTCACGCACCACACGATCGATATCGTCGGGATCGAACCCGAACGGTCCGTTGTTGTCCATAGCTGCCAGTGTGCGCGCAGTTCGGGGTCTAGTCGACAGTCCGGCCTTCGCGGCCAGCGAAACCGCCTCAGCGGCGATACAGGTTCAGCGGCAGATCGGCCATGGTGACGAAGCCAGGCGCCGCGTCGCACACCGCGGGAACGGCATTCACCGCCTGCATCGCGGTCGCCACGCTGGCCGACCGCACGTGCTCGTCCAGGGGCACGTCGCGGCGAAAACTGGCCAGCGTCATCAGATGCGCCCGCATCGACGGTGTGCCCTCGATGGTGACGGTCCAGCCGTGCTGGGGAGTCGGCCAGTGTGGCGGCTGCGATTCGCCGACAGTCCATAGGGTTTCGACCTCGACGACGGTCTCTCCGTTGCGAAGGCCGGACCACCGCCAGTGCTGACCCGCGACGGTGCCTGCGCGCAGAACGCGGCCGCAGACATCGCGATCGGCGCTGGCGGGGATGACTTCCAGGTCGGTGTCGACCGCATCGAGATCGAGGCCGAGCGCGTCCCCGAGTAGCCACACCTGCTCCTGGAAAAGCGCACTGGTGAAACGCAATCCGTCGCTCTGGGCATTGACCTCGTCGAGCGGGCTGCCAAAGCGCATCTGGTCGAAGGTGATCTCCACGCTGTCGTAGACCGACCAGTCCGCACGCTCCTGCACGGTGACCCGTTCGATGCTCCGCGACATTCCGGTCAACGCCAACGGGATCACGGCGCCCAGGTTTCCCGGGTTCAACCCGGTGCCGTGCAGGCTGGTGTTGCCGTCTGTGCAGGCCTGGCGCAGCCGGTCACGGTCCCGGACCGCCATCCGGGCGGGGTGGAACGCGAATGCCGTGGTGATCAGGTTCGCGCCGGAGGCCAGAATGGCCACCGCGTCGTCGAGCTTCGGATGCCGCGGGGCGTACACAACGGCGTCCACGCCGGCGGTGTCGACGTCGATGCCGGCGATGACGCCGATCGGATCACGCCCGGCCAGGGCGCCGGCGTCGGCACCGGCCTTGGCCTCCGAGTAGACCTTGACGCCGGCCAATTCGAGGTCCGGATGGTCGAGGATGCCACGGATGGCTTCGACTCCCACCGCACCGGTGCCCCATTGCACGACGCGGTAGGCCATCGGCTACACCACCGTCAGCGGAAGGGACCGGCGCTCTTCGAACACGAACGTCGCGCCCTGGCTGAACTTGGTGACTTCCACCTCCGGCGAGTCCTTGGCGGCGGTGTCGGTCTTCTCGAACTCTGCCGTCCAGTCGTCGCCGGTTCCGGAGATACGCACCGCGATATGCGGGTCGACGGCGGTTGCGATGGCCTGCAACGGGGCCGGAGAAGCCGGGGAGCACAACGAAATCCAGGATGCGTCGTCGTGCGACGGCGACGGGTGAACATGAACCCGGCCACCTTCGACCTCGGCGACGACGTAACCGGCCGGGTTGAACAGCGGGTGCAGTTCGAGAACCTTGGCCAGTCCGTCGAAGTCGTTGGGCAGCTTCAATGCTCGTTGGATTCGCTCGGCTGCCACCCCGGCGATGCCGACGAGCTGCTTGGTGCAGATCTGGGTGGCCAGCTCGGCGTTGTCGCCGGCGCGGGCGCGCACCGCGATGCCGAACGACAGGTTCAGCAGGTGCATCTGCAACACCACTTCGTCGGCGATCCGCACCAGCGCGGAGTGGGAGAAGGCACCGAAATCGACGTCGGACAACAGTGCGCCCGAATAGTCGCTCTGGCCTTCGTCATCGGGATCGATGGGCGCGAGCTCCCAATTGGCGGCGCGCGTTTGCGCGACGATGTCCAGGGCGGGGATGCTGCTGACCTCCGGGTAGGACTCGTCGATGATGACGGTCCATGCGCAGTGCGGCTGGCGGTCGGCCGGCGTGCGCGGCGGGCGGTGGATGGGCCGCACCTGGGCCTTGGCGTTGGTGGCCACGGCGGTGGCGTCGAACGTCGGGTCTTCGATGTCGTGGCACATGCCCTTGACGTAGTCCGGGCCCATCGGCTCGACGTCGAGCAGGGCGCCACAGTGGTCGAGGTGGAACTCGCCGTGCCAGCGGTCGTGGACGGTGTAGCGGAAATCCATGAACTGGGGCGGGGCGCCGATGTCGAGCTGGAGGCCCTTGAAGATGGTGATGATGTCGTTGCCCTCGTACTTCAGCGCCTTCTGCATGCGCTTGGTGTAGAGCGGGCTGGCGCCGGCCCACTCCTCGATGGCGATCTGCAGCATCTCGGGCCGGCCGAACGACTGAATGCACCACGCCATACCCGAGCGGTCGATCAGTTGGCCGATCAGCAACAGTTCGGGCACCAGGGTGGCGAGTTCCGCCCGGGACAACTGGGCGTAGCGGCTGAGGGGCTGGCTCATACCGCGAAACATAGTCGGCTCAATGTTATAAAGTCAACGATGTGAAGGCGCTCGGCACCCCTCCCACGCGGCAGACGCAAGCGCCGCGCAAGCGAGGTGACGAGACCCGGGCGCTGATCATCGACGAGACGGTCCGGTGCGTGGTCGAGGAGGGGTTTCCCGCCGCGACGGCCAAGCACGTGGCCGAACGGGCCGGGGTCACCTGGGGGGTGATCCAGTACCACTTCGGCGACCGCAATGGTCTGCTGATGGCGGTGGTCGACGAGGGCGTCGCCCGACTGCTGGAGAGCCTGGGCCAGGCCGACGTGGCCGATCTGGGCCTACGGGAGCGCATCGAGGTCGTCGTGGACACCGCGTTCCGCTGCTACAGCAGTCCGACATCGTTGGCGGCGTTCGAGATTCTGCGGGCCACCCGCGGCACTCACGGCGACAGCGCCAAACGGCATCTGCTGGAGATCAATTCCGCGATCAACCAACTGGGCCGGCTGATCTCCGACGATCCTGGTGTGGCTGAGGTGATTTGGTCGGCGCTGCGCGGCATGGTCCTGGTCGAGATGATCGTCGACTCGCACCTGGAGTGGCAGCGGGAGCGCGCGATCCTGGTGGACATGGTCACGCGCTATCTGCAGGGCTGAGTTCGAGCGGCGAGCTGCATCACCCTGCGGCGTGACCGTGCGTGCCGTCACAGACCTTCGGAATGGCGAGCTGGGAAAACACTGCGCTGTAGGCAATCTCACACGAGCAAAGTTGATTTACATGGAGTTAACAAGAACGATCGAGGCGTTGACCAAGCAGGCGATCCCTGACCGGTGAACGTCACAAACAAGTACGCCCCTGCAGAACCGGGGGCCATCAAGGAGTTGAGAAGAATGTCGTCGATTGCGCAGTTCCGCAACGATATGAAGCGGGCCATGACGCGTCGCCGTCTGTACGCACGGATCAACGCGCTGCCGCCGTCAACGGTGCGCGAGGAGCTCGTGGCCATCGCCCAGCGTTACGAAGACGGCCTCCGCTGACCTAAGTCCCCAGCACCTGTCCGCCGGCTCATCCGGCGTCGACAGGAGTGAGCCGGCCGGCAATGGTGACCACTCGCCGCGCGAGGTGTTCGAGCGCGGCGGTGGTCTCCTCACCGAGTTCGTTCTTGTTCTCCGGGCCGGTAATGTGGCCCACCCCGTAGGGATTTCCGTCGCCGAACTTGACCGGGTCGGTGTATCCGGGCGGCACGAGAATGCCACCGAAGTGCATCAGCGTGATGTAGAGGGCAAGCAGCGTGGTTTCCTGGCCGCCGTGGGCGGTTTGTGAGGATGTGAACGCGGCGTAGACCTTGTCCGCGAGCTTGCCCTGTGCCCACAAGCCACCCAGCGAGTCAATGAACGTGCGGAATTGCGATGCGGGAGAACCGAATCGCGTGGGCGTACCGAAGATGACGGCATCCGCCCAGACGATGTCGTCGCCGGACGCGGCCGGAAGGTCCTTGGTGGCTTCATAATTCGCCGTCCAGGCCTCGTTCTGTGCAAATGACGACGGGTCGCGAGTCTCGGCGATGTGCCGAAGGCGCACGTCGGCCCCGGCAGAGCGCGCGGCGGCGGCCACCTTCTCGGCCATTGCCGTGCCATGCCCGGTCGCCGAGTAATAGATGACGGAGAGGTTCGTCATGCCGTTTCTTCCTTCTGTTCGGGAAACACTTTGCGCATCACCGCACCTGCGATGACGCCGACGAGGATGAGTGCGATGCCGACACCCGCGGAGAACGAATCACTTACCCAGCCGGCGATCCCGATGCCGATGACGAAACCGGGCAGCCAATCCAACAGTCGCCCGAATGATGGTGGGCTGTCCATGGATTCACCGGTGGCGGCCAGGAACTTGGCGCGCGCATAGTCGGGATAGAACTCGGTGACGGCAACGGCGACCAGGGTGACCGCGAGCTGCACGATCCATCCGGTCCAGAAGTTGTCGCCGTCGTGCAGCACCGCGTCGCCAAACGAACCGACGAGCGTGTTGATCAGGAACGCGCCGGCCCAAACACCGGTGAGGATGTAGTTGACCCGCACGAACAGGGGGCTGTCCCAGTGTTCGGGGTCGACAGTGTCGCGGGCGTAGGCGATGGTGAACGGGCGACGGATCGCGAGCGTGGCCAGCGCGTAGGCGGCCAGCAGACCGTTGGTGAGCTCACCGGCCCATAGCTCCAGCCACGTGATGAGCGCCGGTGAGCCGAGGATTCCGAGCCCGACGAATACCGCGAAGACGACCGCGCCGAAGACTTCCAGGGAATGCACTCTGATGCCGCGACGGCTGCCGGCCCACATCACGATGAGGGTCAAGGCGAGCGCGGCGGCGGCCGCTTGTCCGAAACGGCCCGGCCCCGAGATGATCGCCATCAGGATCCATGGGGCGATACCGGAGAACGGGGACCGTAGGAAGCCGTCGACGAAGTTGGTTTGTTGGACGGTGGCGTCGGCGGTGCTGGGATCGGGCTGATCCGGTCCAGACATTGGCGACTCCTGGTGGTTGAGATGCACCCCGGGCTTGCATCATTGTCACCGGGACAACTCGCCCCGTCGACACATTCGGTGTGCTGCAATGACCGGCATGGCTGATGCGGAAGCAATCGAAGCGATCAAACAGGTGAAGTACCGCTACCTGCGGGCTCTGGACACCAAGCATTGGGACGATTTCGCCGACACCCTGACCGAGGACATCGTCGGGGATTACGGGTCCTCCCTCGGCGAGGAGCACCACTTCACCAACCGCAAGGACCTGGTCGAGTTCATGGCCAAGTCGATGCCGGCCGGGGTGCTCACCGAGCATCGCGTCACTCATCCGGAGATCTCCGTCGACGGTGACGAAGCCGAAGCCATCTGGTACCTGCAGGACAAGGTGATCGTGCCGGAGTTCAACTTCATGTTGATGGGCGCGGCCTTCTATCGCGACCGCTACCGCAAGACGCCGGACGGCTGGAAGATCTGCAAGACCGGCTACGACCGCACCTATGAGGTGACGCTGTCGACCGAGGCGCTGAACTTCAACGCGACGGCCGGCGCGGCGATCGCCACGACGTAGGCGTCCCGGCGCGCCGCCGAGAGTGCGGCTTGTCGGTGAGGATCCTCAGCGGTCTCGACGGTAACCCGCACGCTCGGCGGTCTACTGAGCGACGGCGATCAGCGCACCGGGCTGTAGCCAGCGCATGATCTTGACCAAGGTGTCGTCGTCGAGTGAGACACAGCCCGCGGTGGGGCCGCCGTCGGTGGTGTGAACGAAGAAGGCGCCACCGTTGCCGGGCACGCGCGCCTTGTTCACGCCCATCACGATCGCGTGGGCGTACTGCGGGATGTAGAGGTTCTCGGTGCCGCTGGCCGGGTTCGTGTCGAACGCGCAGTCGGCTTTCTTGCAGACCTGCATGGTGTTGTAAGTGGGGCTTTTCATGTCCCCGTCCCACCAATAGTCCGGGGTCACCTGGACGTATTGCAGGCCACCGCCCGGGTTGGGCTTGGTGCCGAAAGCGAAGTCGAGCGTGAAGATGCCCATCGGCGTCTTCATCTCACCGTCGTGGGATTGCGGCGTCATGCCGTTGGCGCCGATGTGGGTGGGGATGGCGGTCGCGACGGGCTCCCAGCCATTGGCGCCGCGCTGCCAGACGTCCATCTTGGCCGTGGCGCCGCCGGTGCCGACGACGGACAGGACCTGGGTGGCGTTGCCGACGTTGGCCTGGAACCACGGGGTCTCCGCGTGGCTGGGCGGGGCTGAGAACAGCGCCACGGCCACCGCGCTGAAGGCAGCACAGAACGAAACGGCGACTCGACGCATCGACTCATCGTGGCTGGGAGGTCTCTGTGGGGTCAAGTCAAGGTTGGGCCACGGTTCGGTCTGGGCCAGCTAACGATGTGAGGCGGGATGGGGTGACTTGACCCCTGCGGTTACCGGGCTGTTCTGGGCTTTCAAGTCCATCTGAACTGCGTGTACAGGCTGGTCGGAGCGGGTATTGCCGCTATTGGTGAATAGCGCTCCGGCAAACGCAAGGGATACGATTTCGACATGTCGCAAGTGCCGTACGGACCCGGGCCTGCAGGACCAGCTCCGTGGCAGGGACCGCCGTCCCGACGGGGACCGTCCCAGCTGCCGACGATCATCGCCATCGTCATCGCGGTTATCGCGGTTGCGGTCGCCATCGGTGCCTGGTTTCGACCGATGCCCAAGCCGGAAGCGCCGGCGGCCAAAACCTACAGCGAGCAGGAAGTCGCCGACGCGAAGAAGGCGGTTTGCGAGGCACACGACCAAGTCCAGAAGTCAGTGAATACAGCCGGTGGAAAGTCCGGCGACAACCCCACAGACACATTCCTCGTTGCAGTCAACATTCGGCTAGCGCTCGCGACGAGCAGCAGTTATCTAACCGAAAGCCTGAATACGCACCCGGCTGCGCCGCAAAATCTCGTGGAACCTATCCGGAACCTAGCTAACAAGTACCGAGAAATCGTCATGGAACAACTGGCGGACACCTCGGCGAGTGACCTCAACCCACTAGCCACGTCGGCTGACGGGGAAATCGCCAAGATCAAGCAGGCCTGTCAGTGAGCGATTTGCCGCCTGGAAAGTGGTCGTCATTACTGGTCGGCCACCAATGGCCCAGCGCGGCATCCCTCGCGCTTCTGAATGCTTCAGCCACTAACCGCGGCAAGACTGCTGAGGCCCTCGAAGCGTATTCAGAACTCTTGCACTCTGTGCGTATCGGACAGCTAGCGGATCAGGAAGGCGTGACGGCCGAGGACACGCGCGACGCATTCGAGCGCGGCGAGAGGAACGCCCGAGAACTGTCCGACAAGAATGCGGTCAAAGGCGGAGCCTACCAATCAGCCCATCGGTGGACAGAAGATCTTCGCAATGCATTGACTGATGTTGCGGCCCGCGGAAACTCACGTATCGAAGAAATCGAAGCATCCAGCGATCCAGCTGCAATGAAGTTAGCTAAGGCTGTAGACGTGGTAGTGCAAGCGCAGTCTGAAGCCAACGGAAAGGCTGCCGAGCACGGATCCAACTTGTACAACGCGATTCAAAGTGTCTTAGACAAAGAAGGCCTTGGCATGCCTGCCCGGGAGTTCGCCCGCACAAACGGCGCAAGTCTAGAACGTGCTTGGGGATCACCTAGTCGGGATTCCATTAGCAATCAAGTTCGTTCTCTCTTAAGCGATTCAACAGCCGCTGCCACTCAGGGCTCGACGGCGGACGCCATTGCGGGCGGCTCCAATGACAGCACCAGTTCATTTTCCCGAGGTGGCAGTTCGCCACAAGCGTCCGGCTCGTCGGGCACAACCCAATCAGTATCAGCGAGCGGCGCGACGACTGGGCAGGGTGTGGATGGTCCCGTCGTGGCCCAAACAGTCGGCGTGGGGCCGGTGAGCGGCGGATCAAACGTGAGCGGCGCACTGACAACACCCGATATCGCGGCGAAGAGTACGACTCCGATCGGATTGCCATCATCTACGCCGAATGTCTCGCTACCACCAACTTCACCTGGACTAAGCTCCCCCTCGCCTTCGGGTAACCTCACATCCTCGGCACCGATCGGCCCGATGCAACAATCTCCAACCGCTTCCGCCCCCTCAGCGCACACCAACGCACTCTCCCCCGAAGGCTTCGCCCAGAACTTCAACTCCGGTGCGCAGACTGGCAATCCGATGTCGGCAGGCACCGAAGCGCTTTCCAGCAGCGCGGCGCACGCGATGCAGCCGCAGGCACCGATCCACCCGGAGACCATGGCAGCACCGCCGATGGCGTCGACCACGCCAACAGCAGGAGCGCCGCTCTTCGAAACCGCCCATCCCGCAGCCAGTTTCGAGGCCGCGCAGACGCCCGTCACTCCCCCGGCAGATGCCACCCAGACCTATGTCGCGGCACCGGCCGCCCAGCCAGCACCCGTCATGCCGTCGACCGCAGCCCCCGCGGCCCCGGCCGGCCCGCTCCCCGCCTACGGCGCTGATCTCCGCCCGCCTGCCGCCACGGCACCGGCCAGCCCGGCGCCGATGCCCCCGTCGGCCGCCCCGGCCTCAGCCCCCGTCCAACCGAACGCCGGTCCGCTCAATCAGCCCGCGGTCGTCCGCCAGCCGGCTGCTGCGGCCGCCGCCCCGACACCAAGCGGGATCACCGAAACTGCCGTCGCCGCAACCGCTACCGGCGCGGTGGCCGGTGCCGGTGCCGCGCAAACCCAAGCCCAGCAGCGCCTCCAGCGCCTCATCGACGCGGTCGCACGCCAAGAACCCCGACTCGGTTGGGTGATCGGCGACCGCGACGACGGCACGACCATGCTGACCACCGACCTCGCCAGTGGGTGGATTCCCCCACATATCGAGATCCCGACCGGCATCAAGCTGCTCGCTCCCGGCCGCCGCAGCCGCACACTCGACGCCTTGCTCGGCGACACGGTCCTGACCGCCGCCTACACCCCGGGGCAATACCTTCCGCCCGCCGAGGACGAACCGATATCCACGTCCATCCGCGCCCGCGACACCGACGACGTCGAGGAACTCGGCTGGGAACTGTCCCAAGCCACCAAGTGGCGCGATGGCCTGCCGCGCCTGGCCCACACCCTGGCCAAGGCCGCATCGACCGGAACCGGCTACCTGGACTCCGAAGTCGAGCTGCTTCGCGAACACCTCGCGAACGTCGCCATTGCAGTTCTCGGTGACTACCCCGACCGCATCGACGCCGCTAAGGTCGGCCACTGGCAGCTGTTGGCGACGATCGACGCCCTCATCAAGGGCGAAAAGACCGCCGCCAATTACCACTTCGCGTGGTTTCAGGCTTTGAGTCTGGCACTGAAGGGAGAGGTGCACCGATGACTGGTGGACAGCTCAGCGCGAGCGCGGGCCAATATCTCGCCGCCAACGGGATGAACGTCGCTCCCCCGCCCATCGCCTCCGATCCGCTCGTCGCCGGGGCGACTCCCATCGAGCAGTTGCTACGGGTGCTCGGGTTGGCCGCCAATCTTGGTGACCCCAAGGACAACAGCGAAAGCATCGAGGAACATGCCAAGCGAGATTCCAAGACTGCCGAGGCCGCAGCGAAGTTCCCCGCCCAGGACGAGCAGGCGAGCGCCGAGATGAAAGGCGTCGCCGGCCAGGGCGCCGACCAGATGGCCCAACAGCTCCCGCAGATGGCCTCTGGAATCGCAGGCGCACTGGCCGGAGCGATGGGCGGCGCGTTGCAGCCGCTGGCCCAGATCCCCCAGCAGCTCGCCCAGGGAGCGCAGCAGGCCATGCAGGCAGGCATGGGCATGATGCAGCAGGCCGGTGGCTCGGCCGCAGAGCTCGACAAAGCCAGCCTCACTGATCCGTTGTTGGGCGAATTCGGCGAGACACCAGGTGAATTCGGCGCCGGTGGGGGTGGAGCCGGCGGCGGTGGTGGCGGCCTCGGCGGCACCACACCGACCGCGATGCTGGGCCCGCCGCCGATACCGTCCGCAGGCACGTCGCCATCGGCGGCCAACACCGCGATGCCACCGCCACGAATGGTGACACCCACGTCCGCACCCACCGGCGGGATGGGCGGCATGCCGATGATCCCGCCCGGCGCCATGCACGGCGCCGCGGGATCGGAGAAAGAGGCCAAGGCCGATACCAAACGGGTGTCCGTCCCGACGGTGAAAAACGGCGCGCCCGTTCAAGGTCGCATCACCACACCGCCGCCCACGCCCCAGGTCGCCAAGAAGGTCGACGGTAAGCCGGTGGCGACCCGACGCATCATCGTGCCCAACAGCAAATCGGACGAACTGCCCGGCGACTCAAAGTCCTGATTCCGCAAGCACCCTCGTTACTTCTCCCGAAGTCCTCGCTCACCGAAACTTGTCGTACCCCGGTGTGATGATGGGGTTATGTCCTCGGTGGTGGCTTCTTGTGAGCGGGTGAGTCCCAAAGAGCGCCTTGACGTGTTGTTCGATGAGTTGGCGGAGTTGGCGGGTCAGCGTAATGCGATCGATGGTCGGATCGTGGAGATCGTGGCTGAGATCGATCGGGATGGGATCTGGGGTCATACCGGGTGTCGGTCGGTGGCGGCGTTGACGGCGTGGCGGTTGGGGCTCTCGGAGAGCAATGCGCGGGCGGTGGCCGCGATCGCGCACCGGATCGAGGAGTTTCCCCGCTGCACCCAGGCGTTGCGGGAGGGTCAGTTGTCGGTGGATCAGGTTGCGGTGATCGCCGCGCGGGCCGCTGACGGTTCCGATGCCCATTACGCGCAGTTGGCGTCGGTGGCCACGGTCAGCCAGCTGCGGACCGCGGTCAGCCTGGAACCACGTCCCGAACCTCCGCCCTACCTGCGACCCGAGCGTGCCGTCAGCAAGATCGTCGGTCAGACCTCGACGAAGTGGCGGATCACTTTGCCCCATGACGAGGCCGCGACCTTCGAAGCGGCGCTGGGTTCGCATCGTGATGCGTTGATCGCCGACTGGAAACGCGACCACGACACCACCACCCCCTCGACGAGCGCGCCGCCGCTGCCGAACAGTGCCGATGCGTTCATGAGCCTGATCGAAGCCGGCTGGGATGCTGATGTGGCGCGCCGCCCGCACGGGCAGCACACCACCGTGGTCGTGCACGTCGACGTCGAACACCAGGTCGGCGCGCTGCATCTGGGGCCGGCGCTGTCCGAGGCCGAGCGCCAGTATCTGAGCTGTGATGCCACCTGCGAGGTGTGGTTCGAACGCGCCGGCCAACCCATCGGGGCCGGGCGGGCCACCCGCACCGTCAACCGGCGGCTACGGCGCGCCCTGGAGCACCGCGACCGCACCTGCGTGGTCCCGGGCTGCGGCGCGACCCGCGGCCTGCACGCCCACCACATCCAGCACTGGGAAGACGGCGGCCCCACCGATCTGACCAACCTGGTCCTGGTCTGCCCCTACCACCACCGCCAACACCACCGCGGCGCCCTCACCATCACCGGCACCGCCACCCACCTCACCATCACCGACCAAAACGGCCAACCCCTCACCGCTGGCTCGCTGGCCCGAGCACCCCAACACCAGCCACCCCAGGTC
>NZ_BEWG01000076.1:34821-62131 GCF_002723835.1 Mycobacterium sp. shizuoka-1
ATGGAAGTGGTACCCACCCTTCGAACCCCAACCACCACCCACCAACTGAACAGGTTGGCGCAGAACACTTTCGGTGGCAATGAGGTCCAGGACTTGTTCAGCGGCTGGGCGTACCTGTCATTGTTGGTCAGCGAACCGACACCGCGCGAATCGTCGATCGTGCGTTGCAAGCTGTAGTGGGTGGTGATTGGTGGCCACGAAGGCGCCCCCGCGCATACCCCCGTCGCTCGCCGCCTAGTTCGGGATCACAACCATCACGACGTGATTGCCCTCGTTGCCGATGCCGAACGAGATGTTGTTTGAGGACACCACCCGGATCAGCCGCCTAGTCCCGAAATTGACAAGGCCGTCGGGGAGCTCACAGCTACGTTGGTTTGATGACATCGCGAAGCTTGCTGCAGGGTCAGGGCATCCGTCAGATCACAAGCGGGCTGGGCACGCTGGACCGCGAGGTGTTCGAGGCCGTCGCCGAATCGCCCACGCCTCTGCTGGACAAGACCATGCCGCTGTTGACCCGGGCCGCCGACCACTCCAAGCTGTGGTTTGCCATCGCGGCAGCGCTGGCCGCGACAGGGTCCCCGTCGGCGCGCCGAGGCGCCAGCCGCGGGGTGGCCACGCTAGCGGTCACCAGCCTGGTGACCAACCAGGTCGCCAAGCGGATGTGGAGGCGGCAGCGACCCAACGGCAGCCTGGTCCCCCTGGTCCGACGGGCCCGCCGGATGCCGACTTCGAACTCACTTCCCTCCGGGCATTCGGCCAGCGCCGCCGCGTTCGCGGTCGGGGTCGGCCTGGAAAGCCCGCCGCTGGGCCTGGGCTTGGCGCTGCTCGCCGGCCTGGTGGGGCTGTCCCGGGTGGCCACCGGGGCGCACTATCCCGGCGACGTCTTCGCCGGTTTCGGCATCGGCGCCGCTATCGCGGTGCTGGGTGGTCGACTCGTCCCGCCGATCGTGCCCGCCAAGCTGCCCACCACCGAGCCGCTGCAGATCGACACCCCGGAACGCCCAGAGGGTGACGGCGTCGTCCTGGTCGTCAACCCGGCCTCGGGCAGCGGGACCGGCGCACGGGTCATCGACGAGGTCCGCGACAAGCTACCCAAGGCGGAGATCGTCGAACTCGGTGACGACGACGACCCCGAGACCGTCCTGCGGGAGGCGGCGCTGCGGGCTGAGGTGCTCGGTGTGGGCGGCGGCGACGGCACCGTGTCGTGCGCGGCCGCGGTGGCCGTTTCCGCGGGACTACCGCTGGCGGTGTTTCCCGCCGGCACGTTCAACCACTTCGCCAAGGACATCGGCTGCGACACCGTCGAGCGCACCGTCTCGGCGATCCGCACCGGCACCGTCTCCTGCGTCGACCTGGTCTGCCTCAACGAAGACGAGATGGTGATCAACACCGCCAGCATCGGCGCGTACCCGCAGTTCGTGCGAACGCGGGAGAAGCTCGAGCACAAGATCGGCAAGCCTCTGGCCGGCTTGTACGCAATGCTGCACACGCTGCGCAGCGAGACCCCGGTGCGGATCCGCTACGACAACAAGACACTGGAGACGTCGCTGTTCTTCCTGGGCAACTCCGTCTATCTCCCTTCGGGTTTCGCACCGGCCAGGCGCACCCGCATGGACGACGGGCTCATCGACATCCGCATCCTGGAGACCGGTCGACGACTGAGCCGGTTGCGCATCCTCACCGCGCTTGCACTGGGCCGGCTGGAGCGCAGCCCGCTGTATCACGAAATGCAGGTGCCGGAGTTCTCGTTCGAGGCGGTCGACGGTCCCACCCCGCTTGCCCGTGACGGCGAGGTCGGCGACACGTACGACCGCGCGAGCTTCACCGCGCGGTATCGAGCTCTGCCGGTCTTTCGGCCGTTGAGGTGATCCCGCGGGGCGGCATCAGCCGCAGGCACAGCAGGTAGTAGAGGTAACCGAGCGCCCACCCGGCCAGCACGTCGGACGGGTGATGCACGTTCAGCACCACCCGCCCCGCTCCGACCACGACGATCAGCAGGCCGCCCAGCACGGCCAGTACCGTCCGCCGGCGCGGAGCCAGGCTGGGCCACAGCACCGTGAGCAGGGCCAACACCCCAACCATCACGCCCAACGCGTGCCCGGACGGAAACGACGTCGACGAGCCGTATGCCAGCGCCGTAGCCGGGCGAGGCCGGTCGGCGACGAATTTCGCGCCCTCGGTGACCAGTCCCATCAAACCGATGCTGATCACCAGGAACACCGCCGTCGCCACATTGCGGCGCTTCACCGCCACGACGAGCAAGACGAGGCCGACCACCCGAAATCCGTTCGGCCCGCACACGGTGCAGAACGCCACCCAGAACGAGACCCACTCGGGGCGCGCGGCGCCGACGTTGTGGAATATCTGCAGCAACCGAGTGTCGACGGTGTCCAGCCAGGCCCAGCTCTGGGCGTATCCGACCCACATGGCGGTATAGAGCAACACCGCGATCACCGCCGACGTGATCAGCCAGGATTTCCTCGATGCCATCCCTTCTTCCCTACCACGGAATCTGGCACGATCTTCGGGGTGGCCATATTCCTGCGCCGTTTCTTCGGAATCGGCAAGCTTCCGCGCGAGATGCGTGAGCAGTTCGACAGTGAGGGCGTCATCTTCCTGGCCGAGTACGTCGCGGTGACACGCCGGTTCAGCGGCAAGGTACCCGGACTGCGCGCCAGCGGGAGCGTCGCGAGCTACGTCGGCTCGCTGGTGTTCACCTCCCAGCGGGCGGTGGCGACCCTGTCCAGTGTGCCCAAGCTGGCCGGCCGCACCATGGACGTGCGTTGGAATGAATCCCAGCCGGGCTCGGTGAGAGCTGAGATCTCCAGCAGTGGAGTCACTTTGGATGTGGATGTCGCCGCCGTGGACCCCCAGTTCAGCGGCCAGCTGTCGCTGACCTACAAGGTGGACATTCCCGCCGACGTGCTGACCCGGCTGCCCACCAGGCACCTCGAGTTCTCGGTTCCGCCCGAATACGTCTATCGAGCCGTCGGAGTGCCGCACAACCCGTAATCGATTCCGGTTGTCGGTAACCCTTGCCCAGCGTGCCGGGTGCAGGCACGATCACCCGGCCGGGCAAGCTGGACCCGAACCGACCGAACGGAGGCCTTCCGCGTGAGCCAGCCGCAGCGCGACAACCTGCTGATCGTCCACTGGCATGACCTGGGTCGCTGCCTGGGCGCCTACGGATATCCCGGGGTGTCGAGCCCACGCCTGGATCAACTCGCGACCGAGGGCATCCTGTTCACCCGGGCCCATGCCACCGCCCCGCTGTGCTCACCGTCGCGCGGCTCGCTGTTCACCGGCCGCTATCCGCACAGCAACGGTCTGGTCGGATTGGCCCACCACGGGTTCGAGTACCGCGCGGGGGTGCGTACGCTGCCGCACATCTTGCGTGACAATGGTTGGTATAGCGCACTTTTCGGGATGCAGCACGAGACGTCGTTCCCGGCTCGGCTGGGCTATGACGAATTCGACGTCTCCGATTCGTATTGCGACTACGTCGTGGGCCGCGCCCAAGAATGGCTGACCGAGAGCGCACCGATCGAGGCGGGTACCCCGTTCCTGTTGACCGCAGGCTTCTTCGAAACCCACCGGCCCTACCCGCACGACCGGTATGCGCCCGCCGACACCGCCGACGTCGACGTGCCCGATTCGCTGCCCGACACCCCGGACGTTCGCGGCGACCTCGCCGATTTCTACGGTTCGATCGCCGTCGCCGACGCCGCGGTGGGCCGCTTGCTGGACACCCTCGCCGACACCGGCCTCGACGACAGCACCTGGGTGGTGTTCCTGACCGACCACGGCCCGGCGTTCCCCCGGGCAAAGTCCACCCTCTACGACGCCGGTACCGGCATCGCGACGATCATCCGGCCGCCGCGCCGGCTGGCGAGCACACCACTCGTGTACGACGAACTGTTCAGCGGTGTCGACCTTCTACCCACGCTGCTCGAATTTGTCGGCATCGCCCCCGGCGACGATATCGAAGGCCTGTCGCACGCTGGCAATCTGCTTGCTCCCCAAGACAACCCGGTCGAAGTACGGGACCACGTCTACACCGAGAAGACCTACCACGACTCCTACGATCCGATCCGGGCCATCCGCACCAAGAAATACAGCTACATCGAGAACTACGCTCAACGGCCGCTGCTGGACCTGCCCCTGGACATCGAGGAAAGCCCGTCCGGCCAGGCGGTCGAACCGTTCATCCACGGGCCGCGGCCGGCCCGCGAGTTGTACGACCTGCAAACCGATCCCACCGAGTCGACCAACCTGCTCGGCGCCGAGCCGACCGGGGAAGCCGAGAGCATCGCCGAAGACCTTGCAGTCCGGCTCAACGAGTGGCGGCAGCAGACCGGCGATGTCATTCCGTCCGAGTTCGTCGGGACACGGCTCGCGGCCCGCTACACCGAGACCTATTTCCAGATCAACGGATACACCCTGAAAAGCCGGTCGGCGACCGCCGCGGAGCGCGGACTCGACGACGAAGTTGGCTCGCAGCAATAGTTTTCGTCATCCGGAGTTTATATTTCTGACGACGGCGTCGGCGCGCGTGTGCCGTTAGGCTCAGCCCATGACCGCTCGGCCGACCGCCTACCTCGTGCTCGCTTCCCAGCGCAGCGGCAGCACGCTGTTGGTCGAGTCATTGCGTGCCACCGGGGTGGCCGGAGAGCCCCAGGAGTTCTTCCAGTATCTGCCCACCACCAGCATGTCCCCGCAGCCCAGGGAGTGGTTCGCCGACACCGACGACGACTCGATCCTGCGACTGCTCGATCCGATCATCGAAGGCAAGCCAGACCTGGCGCCCGCGGAGATCTGGCGGGACTACATCCGCACCGTCGGGCGGACCCCCAACGGCATCTGGGGTGGGAAGTTGATGTGGAATCAAACGCCTCTGCTGCTCAGCCGAGCCAAGGACCTTCCCGACCGGTCGGGATCCGGTCTGTTGTCGGCGATCCGCGATGTCGTCGGCAGCGACCCGGTGCTCATTCACGTCTACCGCCCGGATGTGGTCTCGCAGGCGGTGTCGTTCTGGCGCGCGGTGCAGACCCGGGTGTGGCGTGGCCGGCCCGATCCGGTGCGGGACGCCAGAGCCGAGTACCACGCTGGCGCCATCGCCCACGTGGTGCGGATGTTGCGCGCGCAGGAAGCGGGCTGGCGTAGCTGGTTCGAGGAGGAGGACGTCCACCCCATCGACGTCCCGTATCCGACGTTGTGGCGCAACCTGACCGACGTGGTAGCTCAGGTTCTCGATGCGCTGGGCGAAGACCCGCGGCTGGCACCCGCGCCCGTGCTGGAGCGGCAGGCCGATCAGCGCTCCGACGAATGGGTGGACCGCTACCGCGCCGATGCGGAACGCGACGGACTTCCCACCTGAGCGACGACAAAGATCCGCCGGAACGGGAAATACGTGCGACCGTCGGGTTGAGGTGGATACGCCTCGTCCAGCAGTGGGATCAGCTCGGCACGAAACCGCTGCCATTGATCGTCGGTCAGCCGATCGCGCACCGGAGTCAGCGCGGTGCCGGTGATCCAATTCAGCACCGCGTGCTCCCCGCGCAGTTCGTGAAGGTAGGTGGTCTCCCAGGCGTCGACGCGGCAACCAGCCGCGGTGAGGAGCTCGGCATAGCGCATCGGGGTCTCGACCACATCAGCCTTACGAAAAGTGAAGTCCCCCAGCGCGGTCGACCAATGCTCCCGATCGGCAAGGCTGCGAATAGCCGCGTGCGACGGGGCATCGAAGTTGCCAGGCACCTGAACCGCGATCCAGGCACCTGGCTGCAGCGTGCCCGCCCACCGCACCATCAGCTCGGCATGGCCTGGAATCCACTGCAGCGCAGCGTTACTGAATACGACATCGGTGTCGGACCGCGGTGCCCAGGCGGTGATGTCGCCCAGTTCGGCATCGATTCCGCGTTCGCGGGCGGCGGTGACCATCTCCGGTGAACTGTCCACCGCCCCCAACACGGCCTCCGGCCAGCGGTGCGCGAGCTCTTCGGTGAGATTGCCCGGGCCGCAGCCAAGGTCTGCGACCCGACGAGGCGCCTGCGCCCCGACCCGCGCAAGTAGATCGAAGAACGGCCGGGCACGCTGATCGGCGAAGGCCAGGTAGGTCTGTGGGTTCCACATGTCGCCACTTCACCACATCGGTGTCGATCATGGAATCCACAGCGACTTCCCAGCTGACGGGCATTGCCGGGTCAGCGCGATCGTGCACCGTGGTGCGGTGACTGCCACCGCCGAGTGTGCCGACGTCCTGCGCGTGGCCGACCGCAGCACTGTCCCGCAACGCGGCGCACGCTGGCCCGCAATCGCGCTCGCCTGCCTACTGGTGGTCACCGCCGCGCTCTACCTGTGGAATCTGCCGATCAACGGCTACGGCAACGCGTTCTACGCCGCGGCCGCACAGTCCGGCGCCAAGGACTGGACCGCGTGGTTCTTCGGCTCGCTCGATCCCAACAACTTCATCACCGTGGACAAGCCGCCGGCCGCGCTGTGGGTGACCGGGGTGTCGGTACGGCTGTTCGGGATGAACAGCTGGGCGGTGTTGGTACCGCAGGCGCTGATGGGGGTCGGCGCGGTCGCCGTGCTGTACGCCGCGGTTCGCCGCGCCGTAGCCGATCCCACTCGGGGCGCGATCGCCGGCCTGATCGCCGGCACCGTGCTGGCCCTCACCCCGGCCGCCACGTTGATGTTCAGGTACAACAACCCCGACGCACTGCTGGTGCTGTTGATGGTCGCGGCGGCCTACTGTCTGATGCGTGCGGTCGCCACCGCGTCGTGGCGGTGGCTCGTGCTCGTCGGCGCCGCACTGGGTTTGGCCTTTCTCACCAAGATGCTGGCCGGTCTGATGGTGCTACCGGCCTTCGGGCTCGCCTATCTGTTCTTCGCACCCACCAGCTGGTGGCGTCGCATCCTTCATCTGCTGGCAGCCGCAGTCGCGCTGGTGATCTCCGCCGGCTGGTGGGTGGCCGTCGTCCAGCTGTGGCCCGCCGGCTCGCGCCCCTACATCGGCGGCTCGACGGACAACAACGTGCTGAATCTGGCGCTGGGATACAACGGTGTCGACCGGCTGGTCGGCGGCGGCAACGCGGTGTCGCACGGACATCCCGGTGGCTGGGGCACCCACGCCGGGGTGCTGCGCATCCTGTCCGCCGAGATGGGTTACGAGGTGTCGTGGCTGCTGCCCGCCGTCGTGATCGCGATCGTCGCGGCAGCCTACCTGGCGCTCCGGCGCAGACTGAGCCGGCTGGAAGCCGCCGGTTTCACCACGTGGACGGTGTGGTTCGTCGTCTGCACTCTGGTGTTCAGCTACATGACCGGCATGGTCCACCCGTACTACACCGTCGCGCTGGCACCGGCCGCGGGAGCGCTGATCGGGCTGGCCGCCGTGTTGAGCCGGTCGGCGGCGGTCGCGATGGTGGCGGTCGCCGCGTGGTGGAGCATCACATTGCTGCACCGGGCCGGATTGGGCCCGATCTGGACCCGCTGGCTCATCGGCGGCGCCGCCGTGACCGCCGTGCTGCTGCTCGTCGTGGCCCTGACGAGGTGGCCGCGGCTCACCCCCGCCGCGCTGGTGGTGTCGCTGGTGGCGACTCTGACCGGTACCGCGATGTTTTCGGTCGCCACCGCCGCCACCCCGCACAGCGGCTCGATCCCGAACGCGGCGCACACCGCCGACGTCTGGCCGACCGTCGGATCCCGCTTCGCGAAGACGATGATGACCGGTGCCAGTTCCGGCAACATCGACTTCCAGCTGGCCAAGCTGCTCCGCGACACCGGGACGACGTGGTCGGCGGCGACCGCCGGATCGCAGGCAGCGGCGTCACTGGAGATCGCCTCCGGGACCGCCGTGATGGCGATCGGCGGCTGGAGCGACGACCCGGTCCCCACCTTGGAGCAGTTCATCGACGACGTACACGCCGGCAAGGTGGCCTACTACGTCGAGAGCGGGCGGATGCGCAGCCGCGACCGCAACGGCGGGCAGATCGCCGACTGGGTACGGCACCATTACCAACCGGTGAAGGTGGGCGGCGCAACGGTATATCGGCTTGTGTGACGTCCCTGTCCGGTTAGCATCCTCGAAGGTGCTGCCCGCCGGTGAAAGGCCGTGACAATGACGTCCGAAGTCGACCTGCCCATTCCGGTGCCCGATGTTCCGGGTGCCGACGCAGGCTACGAGGGGCTGCCCGACCGCGCCGATCTGACCGCGCTGCAGCGGCTGATCGTGGATTCCTCGGCCGTCGCCGACATCGGGTTGCGCACCGCGATCGCCTCCCTGGTCGGGGTGTCCATGCTGCCGACCGTCGCCAAGAGCATCGTCCGCCGCTCGGACCTGCACCGCGAGCGCAGCAATCTGGAGTTCTACGCCGAACTCGCCGCGCAGCACGATCCGGCGGCGTCGTTTCCCGCCCCCGCGGTGCTGCCCACGGTGTCCTCCCGACCAGCGAATCCCGTCGCCCAGTACATCGCCCACGGCAACGTCCACAACATGCGCTTCCAGAGCAGTTTCGAACCGGTCAACCCGAAGATGCGCGGCCAGTGGAAGCGGCTGGAACGCAACAACATCGTCTGGGCGCAGCACTGGCGTCACGACGACGGGCCGCGCCCGACATTGTGTGTGATCCACGGCTTCATGGGTTCGCCCTACCTGTTCAACGGGCTGTTCTTCTCATTGCCGTGGTTCTACAAAACCGGCTACGACGTCCTGCTCTACACCCTGCCGTTTCACGGCCGCCGCGCCGAAAAGGGTTCTCCGTTCAGCGGATACGGCTTCTTCTCCCAGGGCATGGCCGGGTTCGCCGAGACGATGGCGCAAGCCGTCCATGACTTCCGCTCGGTCCTGGACTGGCTGCGCGACACCGGGGTGGACCGGATCGCGCTCACCGGAATGTCACTGGGCGGCTACACCTCGGCGTTGGTCGCCTCGGCCGACGACCGGCTCGAGGCGGTGATCCCGAACGTCCCGGTGGTCACCCCCGAGTCGACGTTCGACGAGTGGTGGCCGGCCAACAAGCTCATCGAGTTGGGCCGCACGTTCGGCACCATCAGCCGCGAGGATTCCGCGGCGGCCTCGGCGTACCACTGCGCGTTGAACTACCAGCCTCTGGTGCCACGGGATCGACGGCTGATCATCACCGGGCTCGGCGATCGGCTGGCCCCGCCCGAGCAAGCCGAGGCACTGTGGGAACACTGGGATCGCTGTGCGCTGCACTGGTTTCCGGGCAACCACATCCTGCACGTCAGCCAGCCCGAGTATCTGCGCCGCATCAACCGCTTCCTGCGGCCGTTCATGTGGGACTGAGCTAACCCTTGACCGCGCTCACCAGGGTGACGCCCGACAGCATATTGGCAGTCTCGTCGCTTGCCGACTCGACCGAACGGCCGACGCCCTCCAGGTAGTCCAGCAGCGTGGTTTCCTCGGCGGTCCAGCCGCGCTCGCCGAACCACTGCGCCGCCGGCGCGTGCTGCTCGTTGTACACCAGCTGCCACCACTGACCCCGCTCGTTGTCGAGGGTCTTCGCCTCTTGCACCTTCGCTTGGAAGGCATCGCGATCCATCGGTCTGCCCTCCTCGACGGCCAGGTGACTGCCCGTGGCGGCCAGCGCGTCGATCCCGGTGAACAGTTGCTCCTGAGCGCCGGCCGGAAGGTAGATCAGCAGCCCCTCGGCAATCCACGCGGACGGCTCGTCCAGGCGAAAGCCGCTGTCGCGCAACGCCCGCGGCCAGTCATCGCGAAGGTCGATCGCGATCTCGCGGCGCGCGGCCCTGGCAGTGGCGCCGTGGGCGGCCAGGGCCTCGCGCTTGAAGTCCAGGACCTGGGGCTGGTCAAGCTCGTAGACGACGGTGCCGTCCGGCCAGTCCAGCCGGTAGGCACGGGAGTCCAGGCCCGCCGCCAGCAGGACGATCTGGCGCACACCGGCCTGCGCGGCCCGCCGGAAGTACGCGTCGAAGTAACGGGTCCGGGCTGCCTGGAAGGTGACGAAGTGCCGGCCGAAATCCTCCGACATCAGTGGATGATCGGGAGCCTCACCGTCGAGCACCGCGGCCCAAGGGCCGCCCACCGCCCGACAGAACACCTCCGCAAACGGGTCGACCGCGAGCGGATCGGGCTTCTGCGCCTCGAGCGCACGCGCGGCCGCGACGAACAACGCCGTCGAGCCGACGCTGGTGGTGATGTCCCAGCTGTCGTCGTCAGTTCGCACGGCCGCGAGGGTACTCGCGGATTCTGACCGGCGTCACACCAACGGCCGACCAGTGCGAATTCGCCAATCCAGGTCGTGCAGGAGCAGATTGAACGGGAACTCGCGGACGAACTTCGGCGCCAGGTTGTTGACGAATCGGATGGCCGCCATCAGCCTGTCGAACGAGCGCTGCTTGTCGGCGTTCCACTCGAGCCGCATTTCGTCGCGGAAGCGCTGCGGCAGGAATCCGGTGGTGATGAGCAGGTTCAGTCCTTCGTAGGCGCGCTGGATGCGGGCCGGCAACCGAACACCCCGTAGCCGGGACACCGCGAACGGGTAGAGGTACTCGCGAATCGTGTCGTCGATGTGCAGTTTGTCCAGCGACTCCTGCCAGTACCGGTCGAACGCCGCCCGGTCGGCCGGCCACATCTCGGGCGGCACCTGCAAGGTGGTGGCCAGAGCCATGCTGTCGCGATAGTGGCGGTCGGCGGTCTCGTCGTCCATCTCTCCGATGAAAACCCGGGCGATGTCGACACCACCCTTGTAGAGGCATGCGGCCACCCAGAGCTGCAGGTCCTTGTCGAAGGCGTTGTACTGCACCGGGCTGTCGGGGGTCGAGTACACCTGGGCATGCGATCTGTTGACGGCCCGCCGGTAAGCCTTCTTCTGTTCCTCGGTGCCGCGGGTGGCCACCGCCAGATACGTGAACGTCGTCCGGGCCCGTTTGATCGGGTGCCGGTCGGCGCGTCCACTTTCCACCCGGCTCTCCATCACGCCGTAGCCCACACCGGGCCGGGCCAGCTCCATGATCACGTTCGCCGGGCCCGCCAGCAGGGCCACCCCCATCAGTCCGCCGTCGAATCCCGGGCCCCGCCTGCGGCGCCGGGACACCAGCGGCGGCGCGCTCACGGCGCGATCGACATGGCTGATGACGGGCTCACGGATCGCCACTGGGCGCCACCTATCGGTCAAATCTGAAAACGGAGGTTTCCTATTATTGCCGCCCTGGCCGCAGCAATGTCAAGATGGCCTGATGACGCAGGCGCGCCCGTACGGCGGCGTAGACGCCGCCGACCGGCTGGCCCGGCGCCGGGCCCGCCTCCTGCAGGCGGGGCTGGAGCTGCTGGGGAGCGATGTCGACCCGGCTGAGCTCACCGTTCGCGGCATCTGCCGGGAGGCCGGCGTGGCGACCCGGTATTTCTACGAGAGCTTCGCCGACAAGGACGAGTTCGTCGGCGCGGTCTTCGACTGGGTCGTCGCCGAGCTGGCCGCCACCACCCAGGCCGCGGTCGCGACGGCCCCGGTCGACGCCCAGAACCGGGCCGCGATGGCCAACATCGTCCGGACCATCGAGCTCGACCCGCGAGTCGGCCGGCTGATGTTCAGCTCGCAGCTGTCCAACGCCACCGTGGTCCGCAAGCGCCAGGAGTCCGGCGCGCTGTTCGCCATGCTCTCCGGCCAGCATGTCGAATCGTTGTTGCAGCGGCCGGCCAACGACCGGATCAAGGCGTTCGCGCATTTCGTCGTGGGCGGCGTCGGCCAGACGATCAGTGCCTGGCTGGGCGGTGCGATCAGGCTGACACCGAACGAGCTGGCCGATCAACTCACCGCGATCATCGACGAGCTGGGCGACCCGCGACTGTTCCGGGACTAACCCGCCGCGATCGGCTGCTTGCGGTCGGCCGCCGTCTTCGGCTGGGTGACCGCATCGCTGTCGGTGAACTCCCTGGTCCAGCAGGCGAATTCGAGGACGATTCCGTCAGGGTCGGAGAAATAGAACGACCGCACGTACACCCCCGGGTGGACCTCGCGGGCGGCCTGCCGGGGACTCTCGTCGTGGTTGAGCACCGGGCCGACCCGAACACCCTTCTCCTTGAGCCGGCGACGGTACTCGTCGAACTTCTCGGCAGGCACGTGGAAGGCCAGGTGGTTCATCGAGCCCACCGCGCTGACGATCGATCCCAGACCGGGCAACGCCGCGGGCAGGGTGCTGCCCGCGGTGCCGTCGGGCGCCTCGGCAAACCAGAAGAACGCCACGCAATCGCCATTGCCGGCGTCGAAGAAGAAGTGCTGACCCAGGCCGTCCGGCAAATCCAGCGACTTGATCAGCGGCATACCCAGCACATTGGAGTAGAAGTCGACCGTGCGTTCCATGTCGGAGCAGACCAGCGCGACGTGGTTGATACCGCCGAGCTCGAATTCCGGGTTGGTGTTGTGCGGCTTGATCATGATGGGCCCCCACAGATCCTGGTCGAGTCTGCCCCCGAACCTAACACCGGATTCAGGCGTGCACATCGACGCCGGCGAATATCGTCTCCTCAGCGATCCAGTCGCGAGGAGGTCCGTGAGCATGCCAACCCCAGGAGTCGTCCGTGAGTTCATCGGGGTGTCGTCGCCGACCGCGCGCCGGGCAGGTGCCGGCGGGCACCCGTGCCAGGGCCTCTACCACCGCGGGGTGGGCCGCAAGCCCAAGGTCGCCGTCATCGCCACCCACTACCAGATCGACTTCTCCGAGCATTACCTCGCCGACTACCTGGCCACCCGCGGCATCGGTTTCCTCGGCTGGAACACCCGATTCCGCGGCTTCGAGAGCAGCTTCCTGCTCGACCACGCGCTGGTCGACATCGGTGTCGGGGTGCGCTGGTTGCGCGAGATCCAGGGCGTGGAAACAGTTGTTCTGCTGGGCAATTCGGGCGGCGGCTCGCTGATGGCCGCCTACCAGTCACAGGCCGTCGACCCCAATGTCACGCCGCTGGAGGGCATGCGGCCGGCCGCCGGGCTCACCGAGCTCCCCCCAGCCGACGGATACATCGCCAGCGCAGCCCACCCGGGCCGACCGGATGTGCTGACCGCCTGGATGGATGGTGCGGTCGTCGACGAAAATGATCCGGTGGCAACCGATCCCGAACTCGATCTGTTCGACGAGACCAACGGTCCGTCGTTCTCGCCCGAGTTCGTCGCCCGATACCGGTCCGCGCAGGTCGCCCGCAACCACGCGATCACCGATTGGGCCGAGACCGAACTCAAGCGGGTGCAGGCCGCCGGGTTCTCCGACCGGCCGTTCACCGTGATGCGAACTTGGGCCGACCCCCGGATGGTGGATCCGTCGATCGAACCCACCCGGCGCCAGCCGAACCTGTGTTACGCCGGCGTGCCGGTGAAAGCCAATCGATCCGCGCGCGGCATCGCCGCCGCCTGCACACTGCGCAACTGGCTGGGCATGTGGAGTCTCAAGACCGCGCAGACCCGCGCGGAGCCGCACCTCGGCCGCGTCACCTGCCCGGCTCTGGTGATCAATGCCGACCAGGACACCGGCGTCTTCCCGTCCGACGCCCAACGGATCTTCGACGCGCTGGCCAGCGCCGACAAATCCCGGTGCTCGATCGACACCGACCATTACTTCACCACCCCCGGTGCCCGCGGCGAGCAGGCGGACACCATCGCGAAGTGGATTGCCAAGCGGTGGCGGTGAGGGTCCTCGCGCATTTTCTGCCAGGCGAGAATGTGCTGAATATCGTTGCACCGGAATCTGATTGGCTCGACATCCGGTGGTGCCACGAAGATGACGACGAAACGCTGTACCGGGAGTTGCCCGATGCCGAGGTGATCTGGCACGTGCTGCGGCCGCTGTCGGGTGCGGATCTACGCCGGGGGACGCGACTGCGGCTGGTGCACAAGCTGGGTGCCGGGGTGAACACCATCGACGTCGCGACGGCGACCGAACTGGGGATCGCGGTGGCCAACATGCCCGGCGCCAACGCCCCCTCGGTGGCCGAGGGGACCGTGCTGCTGATGCTGGCCGCCCTGCGCCGGCTGCCCGCACTGGACCGCGCCACCCGAGCCGGGCAGGGCTGGCCGACGGATCCCAGCCTGGGCGAGACGGTGCGCGACATCGGCGGGTGCACCGTCGGATTGGTGGGCTACGGCAACATCGCAACCCGGGTCGAGCGCATCGCGCGCGCAATGGGCGCCACCGTGCTGCACACCAGCACCAAGCATGACGGCACCGAGACCTGGCGCACCCTGCCCGACCTGCTCGCCAACAGCGACATCGTCAGCCTGCACCTGCCACTCACCGCGGCCACCGACAAGCTCATCGACCGCGCCGCGCTGGCCACGATGAAGCCACATGCGGTGCTGGTCAACACCTCTCGCGGCGGTGTCATCGACGAACCCGCACTCGTCGAGGCGCTACGTGGGGGCCGGCTGGCCGCGGCTGGTCTCGATGTCTTCGCCGACGAACCCGTCGACCCCGCCAATCCCCTGCTGCGACTCGACAACGTCGTGGTGACGCCGCACGTCACCTGGTACACCGCCGACACGATGCAGCGGTACCTTATTCACGCTGTCGACAATTGTCGCCGTCTGCGCGACGGCCGCGATCTGGTCAACGTCGTCAACGGGAGGCAGGATGACACGCGCATCGATCGGTGAGCAATCGCTGGAGACGCGCACGCTGCGCAAGGTGATCATCCGCGTCGTGCCATTCCTGATGGCGATGTACTTCGTCAACTACCTCGACCGCACCAACCTCGGCATCGCCAAGGCCGACATCAGCGAGCACCTGCAGCTCACCGCGAGCATGTTCGGGCTGGCCTCGGGAATCTTCTTCATCGGCTACGTGCTCGTCGAGGTGCCGTCCAACCTGGCGCTGGAGCGTTTCGGCGCCCGCCGCTGGCTGGCCCGCATCGCGGTGTCGTGGGGAATTGTCGCAGTGGCAATCGGATTCGCACCCAACGCGGCCACGCTGCTGGTGCTGCGGTTTCTGCTGGGCGTGGCCGAGGCGGGCCTGTTCCCCGGAGTCATCTTCTATCTCACCCGCTGGTTCCCCGGCACCTACCGGGCCCGGATCGTGGCGATGTTCATGATGGCCAGTCCGATCGCCGCGGCCGTCGGAACTCCGGTTGCGGCGTGGCTGATCGAGGCCGGCGAAGGGCTGTTCGGATTGGCCGGCTGGCAGTTCATGATGATCGGCGTCGGCCTGCCCGCGATCATCCTGGGCATCATCTGCTGGTTCTATCTGACCGACCGGCCGGCCGACGCGCACTGGCTGGCACCCGACGAACGTCAATGGCTGATCGACGTGCTGGCTGCCGAGGAACGCGATGTCGCGAGCTCCTTCGACTTTCCGCTGCGCCGGGCTCTGACCAGTCCCCGGATCTGGGCGCTGTCGCTGGTCTACTTCGGCATCGCCTACGGGCTGTACGCCCTGGCGTTCTTCCTGCCCTCGATCATCTCCGGGTTCAAGCAGACGTTTGGCGTCCACCTGTCGATCGTGCAGGTCGGCCTGATCACCGCGGTGCCGTACACCTGCGCGGCGATCGCCATGTATCTGTGGTCGCGTCATGCCGATCACACCCGCGAGCATGTGTGGCACGTCGCCATCCCAATGGGATTGGGCGGGTTGGCGATTCCGATCGCGCTCTACCTGCATTCCCCGCTGCTGGTGATGCTCCCGGTGTGCGTCGCCGCGATGGGGGTGTTCAGCGCGATCCCCAGCTTCTGGGCGCTGCCCGCGCAGTTCCTCACCGGGGCGGCCGCCGCCGGCGGGATCGGACTGATCAACTCGATCGGCAATCTCGGCGGGTTCGCCGCGCCCTACGCCACCGGCGCGCTCAACCAGTTCACCGGTAACGACAAGGCCGGCATGTGGGCGGTCGGGATCATGATGCTGCTGTCGGCGGCGGTGGTGGTCGCCCTGCGGGCAACGCCGCAGCGTGACCCACGACCGGACCGGTAGCCTGGCACCCAACCCACCGGTTAATAGGGAAGGGACCACCATGCCCATCGCGATCACCCCCGAGCACAACGACCTCGCGGACTCGGTGAAGTCCCTGGTTGCCCGGGTGTCACCCGCCGAGGTGCGCCACGATGCGCTGGAGAACCCGGTGCCGACCCCGCCGCCGTACTGGAAGGCCGCTGCCGAGCAGGGACTGCACGGCCTGCACCTGGCCGAGGCGGTGGACGGCCAGGGCTTCGGCCTGTTGGAACTGGCGATCGCAATTGCCGAGTTCGGCTACGGCGCAGTGCCGGGACCGTTCGTGCCGTCGGCGATCGCCAGTGCGCTGATCTCCGCCCACGACCCCGAGGCGAAACTGCTGAACGGGCTGGCGGCCGGGGAGCTCATCGCCACCTGCGCGCTGGAATCCGGGCTGACCGCGACCCGCCAGGACGGCACAGTGGTGATCCGGGGCGAGGCCCGCTCGGTGCCCGCGGGTGCGCAGGCCTCGCTGCTGGTCCTGCCGGTCGCCATCGACGGTGGGGTCGACTGGGTGGTCCTCGACGCAGCCGACCTGGAGATCGAGCCGGTGACCTCGGTGGACCTGTTGCGTCCGGTGGCGCACCTGCGTGCCAATGCCGTCGAGGTCAACGCCGACCGGGTGCTGTCCAACCTGTCCCAGCCGGCCGGCCGGGCCATCGTCACCACGCTGCTGTCGGCCGAGGCCGTCGGCATCGCGCGGTGGGCCACCGACACGGCTGCGGCCTACGCGAAGATCCGCGAGCAGTTCGGCCGGCCGATCGGCCAGTTCCAGGCCATCAAGCACAAATGCGCCGAGATGATCGCGACCACCGAGCGGGCCACCGCAGCGGTCTGGGACGCCGCCCGCGCGCTGGACGAGGCGGCCGAAAAAGGCTGGAACAACGAAGAAACCGCGTATGAGTTCGCCTCGGCGGTGGCCGCCAGTCTGGCCCCGGCTGCCGCCCAGCACTGCGCCCAGGACTGCATTCAGGTGCACGGCGGTATCGGCTTCACCTGGGAGCACGACACCAACGTGTACTACCGCCGTACGCTCGGCCTGGTCGCCGCGTTCGGCCGCGCCAGCGAGTACCAGCAGAAGGTGTTCGACACCGCGACCAGCACCGGCATGCGGTCGATCAGCATCGACCTCGACCCCGAGACTGAGCAGCTGCGCTCCGAGATCCGCGCGGAAGTCGCTGCGCTCAAAGCGATCCCGCGCGAAGAACGCAAAGCCGCGATCGCCGAGGCCGGCTGGGTTCAGCCACACCTACCCAAGCCGTGGGGCCGGGACGCCAAACCGATCGAGCAGATCATCATCGCCCAGGAGTTCAGCGCGGGGCAGGTCAAGCGGCCGGCGATGGGCATCGCAGCCTGGCTGATCCCCTCGATCGTGGCGTTCGGCAACGACGAGCAGAAGCAGCGTTTCCTACCGCCGACATTCCGCGGCGAAATGATCTGGTGCCAGCTGTTTTCCGAGCCGGGAGCAGGATCAGATCTGGCCAGCCTGACCACCAAGGCGACCAAGGTCGACGGCGGCTGGCGGATCACCGGCCAGAAGATCTGGACCACCGGCGCCCAGTACGCGCAGTGGGGTGCCCTGCTGGCGCGGACCAATCCGAGCGCGCCGAAGCACAACGGCATCACCTACTTCCTGCTGGACATGGAAAGTGAAGGTGTCGAGGTCAAGCCGCTGCGCGAGCTCACCGGCCACGCGATGTTCAACACCGTGTTCATCGACGACGTGTTCGTGCCCGACGATCTGGTGCTCGGCGAGGTGGACCGTGGCTGGGAGGTCAGCCGCAACACCCTGACCGCGGAACGTGTTTCGATCGGCAGCAGCGAGCCCGGGTTCCTGGCCAACCTGGACGGGTTCGTCGACTTCGTCAGCGGCGGCCACTTCGACCAGATCGGCCATCACCGGGCCGGCGAGCTGATCGCCGAGGGCCATGCCGCCAAGCTGCTGAACCTGCGCTCCACCTTGCTGACGCTGGCCGGCGGTGACGCGATGCCGTCGGCCGCGATCTCGAAGCTGCTGTCGATGCGTACCGGGCAGGGCTACGCCGAGTTCGCGGTGTCGTCGTTCGGGATCGACGGCGCCGTTGGCGATCCCGAGTCCCTACCAGGCACGTGGGCGCAATACCTGCTGGCGAGCCGGTCGACGACGATCTACGGGGGCACCTCGGAGGTGCAGCTCAACATCATCGCCGAGCGGCTGCTCGGGCTGCCCCGCGACCCGTAGCGGTACGGCGCCTGGCGCTCAGTGCAGCTCGATCTGGCGCAGTTCCCGCTTGAGGATCTTGCCGGTGGGGTTGCGCGGCAGTTCGCTGAGGAACACCACCTCACGCGGAACCTTGTAGCGCGCAAGATGTTCGCGGACATAGTTCTTGACGGCTTCCTCGGTGAGTTCGGCTTCTTCCCGCAGCACCACGAACGCGCGCAGCCGGGCGCCCCAGTCCGGATCCTCGACACCGAGCGCGGTCGCCTCGACGACATCGGGGTGGCCGCTGATGAGGTCCTCGACCTCGGCGGGGAACACGTTCTCCCCGCCCGAGACGATCATCTCGTCGTCGCGGCCGCTGACGAACAGCAGTCCGTTGTGGTCGAAATAGCCGACGTCACCGGACGACAGCAGGCCGTCGATGATCTGCTTGTTGCCGCCACCGGTGTAACCCTCGAACGGGAAGCTGTTGCCGACGAAGATGCGGCCGACGTCACCCTGCGGCACTTCGTTGCCGTCGTCGTCGAGGATCTTGATCTTGGTGCCCCGCACCACCGAACCGACCGTGGCGGGATTCTTCTGCAGATCCTCCGGCGTGGCGATGGTGGCGAGCGCGACTTCGGTTGAGCCGTACAGGTTGTAGACGACCGGTCCGAGGTCCTTCAGCGCGCGGGTGGCCAGTTCGGCACCGAGCTGCGAGCCCGAGACGAACACGATCCGCAACGAGGACAAGTCCGGCTTGGGGTCCATCTTCTCCAGCGCGTCGAGCATGCGCGACAACATCACCGGCACCACGACGATCGCGGTGACCCGGTGCGCGGCGATGTCCTCGAGCACGGTCACCGGCTTGAACTTGCGGCGCAACACCAGCGTCGACCCGAGGGTGAGCGCGATGGTGGCGTGCAGGTAGCCCAGGGCGTGGAACATCGGCGACGGCAGCGAGGTCACCTCACCGGCCCGGAACGGCACGCTGGACAGCACTCCGCCGATCGGGGCCAGGCTCGGCGGAGCGTTGCGGGTCGCCCCCTTCGGAGTGCCGGTCGTCCCGCTGGTGAGGATGATGACCGAGGACCGCTTGGTGACCTTGGGTGCCGGCGCGGTGCTGCTGCGGGCGATCAGGTCGGCCAGCGTCTCGTCGGTGCTGCCGGACGGTTCCGCGGCATCCGGGTTGGTGCCCAGCGCCCGCAGTTTGCCCAGCGGGGGGTCGGCCAGCTTGACGGCTTCGGAGTATTCGTCGTCGTAGATGATCAGTTTGGCGCCCTCGCGTTCGGAGACGTCTCTGATCTGCGGTCCGGAGAACTCGGTGTTCAGCATGATCGTGCGGGCGCCGGCCCGCGCGGCGCCATAGTTGGCGATGACGAACCAGCGGTGGTTGCGGGCCAGGATGGCCACGCCGTCGCCACCCTTGACGCCCATCGCCAACAGGCCGTTGGCGACCGCGTGGGCGGCGGCATCGAGCTCGGCGAAGGTCATCGACCCCTCGTCGTCGACGATCGCCAACTTGTTCGGGGTGCGGCGCGCGTTCAGCGCCGGGATCATCCCGATCTCGCCCCAGCGGCGGATGTCGCCCAGCAGCGCGACGAGGTTCTGCGGCGGCTCCGGACGCAGTGCGCCCGCCTCGATCATCTTGTGCAGATAGTGCAGCTCGGCGGAGCCGCGCTCGGCCAGCTCCTGCGCCTTGGCCAACGCCTGGGCGGGCAGATCCATCAGACTGGGCATGGTTGCCACCCTAGGTGACGTGGGTCGCAGCCAGGACGGAACGAGCAGCCTAATTACCATGGCGGCTATGGAGGTGAACGGCCGCCAGGTCACCGTCAGCCACCCCGACAAGGTGGTCTTTCCCGCGGCCGGTGGACGCGCTGCGGTGACCAAGATGGACCTCATCAGCTACTACCTGGCGGTGGCCGAGGGCGTGCTGCGCGGGGTGGCCGATCGGCCGATGATCCTCAAACGGTTCGTCAAGGGGATCACCGAGGAGGCGATCTTTCAGAAGCGCGCCCCGGAGAAGCGCCCGGAGTGGATCGACGTCGCCGAGCTGCGGTATGCGCGGGGAACGTCGGCCAAAGAGGCGGTGCTGTCCGATGCGGCCGGGCTGGTATGGGCGGTCAACCTCGGCTGCGTCGACCTCAACCCGCACCCGGTGCGCTCCGGCGACCTCGACCATCCCGACGAACTGCGCATCGACCTCGATCCGATGCCCGGTGTGCAGTGGCCCCAGATCCTGGATGTGGCGCAGGTGGCGCGGGAGGTGCTCGAGGACCACGGGCTGACGGCCTGGCCCAAGACGTCGGGCTCGCGCGGGTTCCACATCTATGCCCGGATCGCGCCGCACTGGCCGTTCACCAAGGTGCGGCTCGCCGCCGAGACCGTGGCCCGGGAGGTAGCGCGCCGCGCCCCCGAGCTGGCCACCAGCCAGTGGTGGAAAGAGGAACGCCAGGGGGTGTTCGTCGACTTCAACCAGAACGCCAAGGACCGCACGGTCGCGTCGGCGTACTCGGTGCGGGCCACCCCCGATGCGCGGGTGTCCACGCCGTTGGCGTGGTCCGAGGTACCCGGGTGCCGGGCCGAGGAGTTCACCATCGCGACGGTGCCGGCCCGGTTCGCCGAGCGCGGCGACCCGTGGGCGCCGATGGACGACGCGGTCGGCTCGCTGGAGCCGCTGCTGCGGTTGGCCGAGGAACTCGGCCCTGCGGAGAAGCCACCCAAGGGCGGCAAGCCGCTGATCGAGATCGCCCGCACCAAGACTCGGGACGAGGCGATGGCGGCCCTGGAGGTCTGGCGGTCCCGCCATCCGGAGGCGGCCCAGGCGCTGCAACCGACCGACATCCTGGTCGACGGGATGCGCGGTCCGAGTTCGATCTGGTACCGCATCCGGATCAACCTCGAGCACGTGCCCGAGAAGCGCCGGCCGAAGCAAGAGGATTTGATCGCCGATTACAGCCCGTGGGAAGGCTATTCGGGGCGTCAGGCCCCCTGAGCCCAATAGGCCTGGGCCTTGATCGAGGTCCTCGGGATGCGGTAGTTCTCCCGCAGGACCTTGGCGACCGCGCGTGTCGTGCGGTTGTCGGACGCGACCCAGCCGAAGTGGTCCTCGGCATCGTGCGCGTGTTCTCTGACAGCATCGACCAGCGCGGTGCCGGACTGCCGCCGGTCGATCCACCTGACCGCGGCATTCCCGGCGACCGGGAGGTCGCTGTCGTCATCGTGCCCGGCGGCCAGAAAGACCTCAGCGGGGGTGTCCCCGATCGAGTCGAGCAAGGAATTGATCGCGGGCAATGACGCTGTGTCACCGACGATCACGTAACCAGCGGGCGCAGGTGAGGGCAACGTGAAGCTGCTGCCGAGCACGGTCGCCCCGATCGTGTCGCCGGGCTGGGCTGCGCACGCCCAGCGCGATGCGATGCCGTCGTGCAGCGCGAACTCGATGTCGACGGTGTTGCGTGCCGGGTTCGGGTTCACCAGCGTGTAGCCGCGCTGGTGCAGTTTCGTGCCGTCCGGGAACCACATGCGGATCCACATCGTCGGGTGCAGCGGACGGTCGGCCATCATGCCGCCCGCGTCGAAGTTCAGCCGCAGGTAGTGCTCGCTGATCTGGTCGCGACCGGTCACGGTGAGTTCGTATTCGGCCGCGCGGAACAACTTGAGCACTGTGCCCTGCCAGCCGCGCGACGCCGTGTTGTCGGCCATCGGGTCTCCTCTCGTCACGTGGCCAGCCGCACACCCGACAACGGGTGAAGCGCGGCCAACGCCCCGGCCTGCCGACCCGGGATCGCCGTCAGGCCCGGTGGCACCGCATCGGGTCGATCGTGCGTGCGGATCGCCGCAGCCGCTCGAGTGCGGGCCGCCGACCGCGTCCCGGAAATCTCGACCACCGTCCAGGTCTCGCCGCCCGCCGGGCTCACCGCCGCGAGCGCGTCGGGCGCACCCGCGGCGTAGGCCGTCAGGTGCCCGCGCGCGTCGGTCACCGATCTCCACCGCTCACGCGCGTCACCGCTCACCAGTTCCGGCAGCTGCGCGGGATCGGCAAGGGTTGCCGTCCAACCGGTTTCCCGCAGCTGGCCGATGAGCCGCCGGGCGGCACCCTCCGCTGTCTGACGCAGCGGAAGCTGCGCCGACCTGCCCTGCAGGGCGGCCAGATTTCGCGCGCCGCTGACCGTCAGGCCAACCCAGGTGGCCGTGGCGGTCTCGGTGCGGTGCGTGGTGACCCGTACCGCATCGCATCGCAGCCCGAACCGGTCGAGGTAGCCCGCGAGTAGATCCATCGGCAGTTCACGGTCGCGGCAGTCCACCCGCACCAGTACCGTGGCGACCGCATCGGCTCCCGCGCAGCGCAGATCGGGCGGCGCCGATCCAATCGGCTTGCGGGTCAACATAAGTCGAAGCCAGTCCGCAGCGGTGGCGGTGAGATAACGGCCACGCCACCGGGCCAGCGCCACGATCACCGCCACGGCGGTGATCGCCAGCACCCACCGGTCGTCAGGCGACCGCCACGGGTAGGCCAGCACGGCCGCGACGGCTGCCAGCACAACGACGGTCAACCGTCCCGCGCCCGGCCCGGGCATCCCGGTCATTCCAGCTCCTCCTTGTGTCTGCGCACGACGACGGCAACGGCCACGACGATCACGGCGAGTACCGCGGTTCCGGCAAACGCCACCGTGCGTGGGGTGTGATCGGTCGGGGGTGGCGGCACCGGTGCGGCGACACGCCTGGCGGCCGGCATGGGTGCCATGTCACTGCCGGTAGAAATGGTCCAGGTCAGGGCGGCTACCGGATCGACTGTGCCGGCACCGACGAGGTTGGATGGTGCCTGCGTCCCGTTGTGGGCGGTTGCGGTCAGCCGGCGCACCACCTCGTCGGCCGGCAGGCCCGGGAAGCGGCCGCGGATCAGCGCCGCCGTGCCTGCGACATAGGCTGCCGCGAAACCGGTTCCGTCCAGCGGAGTCATCCCGCCGCGTCCGTCGGGCATGCCGTCGGCCAGTCCTCCGGTGCCGTCGTTGCTCACCGACACGATGTTCTGTCCGGGTGCCGCGACACCCACCCACGGTCCGGCCATCGTGAAGTCGGCGGGTTGCCCCGCGGTGGTCACCGCGGCGACCGACAGCACGTAAGGCTGCCACCACGACGGCACCGATACCGCCGTGACACCCGCCCAGTTGCGCGGGACACCGGCTGGTGCGGGGCCGCCGGCCGGATTGGATGCGCACTGCATGCCAGGGGCGCTGGTCGTGGTGGGCCCGGAATTGCCTGCGGCGGCGACGATCACGATGTCTTTGTCGATCGCGGCATAGCGCAGGGCAGCGCCCAAGGCCTGCTGATTGCCAAGGCGGTCGGGTGCCAGGCAGGCGGCCGTCGAGATCGTGATGACGGTGGCGCCGAGGTCGGCGGCGCGGACCACCGCGCGGGCGAGTGTCTCGATCTCCACCTCGGCCTGCACCGACGCCGGGTCCCGACCGCCGGCGGCAGGCGAGAACCTCGGCGAGGTCTGCCGGATCGAGATCAGCCGTGCGCCGGGGGCGACGCCGCTGAAGCCGTCGGGACCGGGTTGCCCGGCGATGATCCCGGCCACCAAGGTGCCGTGACCGTCGCAGTCGACCAACCCGTCACCGCCGGACAGATAGTCACCGCCGCCGGTCACGTTCGGCAACCGCGGGCCCGGCCGCACCCCGGTGTCGATGACTGCGACCGTCTGCCCGTTGCCCTGCGAATATGTCTGCGCACCAGAGAGATTCAGCATGGTCTGGTTGGCGCTCAACTGACCGGGAGCGCTACCCGGCCGCATCCCGGTCGTCACGCATTCGGAGCGCTGGCTCATGCCCGCGGTCGGCCCTGCGGTGCCCGCGGGCGGCAGCGCCGCCGGGTCGACGGCGGGCGGAGCGACGGCGCCGGCCACCGGTGCGGTGACGATCAGCACCACCGCGGCCACCGCGGCGGTCCGGATCATCGATCCAGGACCCAGGTGAAGATGCCGGCCAGGTAGACCGCCACCGGCACGAGCGAGGCATCCACCGCGACGGCGAGGAAACCCACCAGCCGGCGCACCGGCAGCGAATAACGCTGCGCACTGGCGGTATCCGGGTTCACGGCCACGACCATCCACACGGCGGTCAGCGCGGCGAGCACCATCACCGTCCACAGCGCGGCGACGAACCGGTCGTCCACCAGGTAGCCGGTCAGCAGGCCGCCGGCCACCAGGAAGGGCGCGGCGAGCAGCCAGCCTTTGCACACCGCGGTGTCCCACACCCGCGCCCGCAACACGGCGGCGGCGCACGCCGCCACGACCAGATACCAGCCCCACGGCCCGGGGCCTTCCGGGCGGCCGGCCACCATCACCGCACCGGTCGCCGACAGCAGCACCGCACCGGCGATCAGGCCGGTCTGGTGGGCTTCGGCCACCCGTACCCGACGGGGCAGATCGGCAAGCAGACGGGCCGCCGGGCTGGACGGGGTGGGGTCACCGGGCGCCGGGATCACCGGCAGCGGAAAGCGCGCCCACACCGCCGCGAGCCCAGGCGCGGACACGGTGATCACCAGCGCCACCACGATCAACGCCGCCCCCAGCGTCAGCGCCGGCAGGTGCCACAGGGCTGCGGCGGCGGCGACCGCGAGCGCACCGGTACCGACGACGGCCGTGGTGGTGAACAGTGCGACGCCGTCGTCGGTCTGGGTCAGCACGATCAACGCCCACGCGGTCACCCCGGCGGCGGCCAGCATCACCTGTGCAGCGCCCCACGGACCGGGTACCGCCAACCAGAAGGCCGACGCGATGGGCGCCAGAGCGACCGCGGACACCTGCGTGGCCAGGCGCGCCGAACGGGTGCGCAGCAGCAGACCGGCCACCACCGTGACCAGTGCGAGCGCGCTGACCGCGTAGAGCCCCACCACCGACCCGGTCGCGGCGCGGTGGGCGACCGCCGCCGCGCACAGCGCCACCACAAACACGGTGGCGGCCAGCCGGGCTCCCAGCTGCAATCGGGGCGGACCCCAGGGCCGCTGCCGGGCGGCGGAGAAGATCACCGCCGCGTCGGCGATGTCCTCCACCACTGCGGGAGACGGCGGCCCGGCGGGAACCGGCTGTACGGCAAGGAGATCGCCGTCGACCACGCCGACGGTGTCCAAGCTCGCGTCCAGACTGAACGGCACGCCGCCCACCGGCGCCAGCGTCATCGGGGTCGGCACCGTGTCATCGGAGTCCGGCGGTGGCACCAGTCGGTTCACCGCGGGAATGATCTCGCGCAGCGGCAATTCGGCGGGCAATGACATATCGGTGATCCGGCCGTACGCCAGAACGGCGACCCGTACGATCGGCAGCACCGGGGTTTCAGTCATGGTGTTCTCTCTCTGGATCAGATCGCGTTGCTGGAGAAGTCGCGGGTCAATGCGGCGGCGGGGAACCATCGCCCGTCGGGCAGGGCCGCGGTGAGCCGGTCGAGCGCCAGGGCGATCGCGAACGGGGTACCCGGCAGGAACGTCGAGAGCCACTGCCCATCCGGCCCACGGTGGGGTTCGACGAGCAGACGGCCGGCGGGCGCGTCGATGATGCCGACGCCCACCTCGCTGAGATGATGCACACCGCGGTCGGCGCAACCGGCTCGCACCTCGAGATAGCTGCGCGCCCCGCGCAACGCCGACCGCACCACCGCGACCGCCGAGGCCGGCAGGCCCAGATGGTCCAGCACGGCATCGAGATCCGCTCCGGCACGCAGTCGTTCGTCAGCCCGGACACCCGCCCGGGTGGGCAGCACGAACTCGGTGAAGGTAGCCGGTTTTCGGCCGGGCAATCCGGCGGTCACCACCTCAGCGAGCAGTTCGGGGTCGCTGAGGTCGAGTTCGGTCAGGGTGACGAGTTCGCCGCTGCGCAGTGCCACGACGATGTCCTCGCCTCGGCCGGCCACCAACCCGCGCAGCAGACCACCGCCGCCCCGCACATATCGGAGTTCGAGCCAGCGCTGCGGGGCGCAGACCGTCCGCATCCACCGCGCGACTCCTGGGTCCACCACCCCGGCCGCAGACATCACGCCGGCGCGCGTCAGATCTGCGCGCAGGCGTGTGACCACCGTGTCCGCGTCCGGTGTCATCGGTGGCGGCGTGATCGCGAGTACCCACGGGAAAGACCCGGCGCCAACGCTTTCGGCGGTGAGCCAGGCGGCGTCGGCGGTCAATTCGACGGCGTTAGGTGCGCCCACGTCTCAGCCCCACTTGGCGCCTTCGGCATGGTCGCGCGCCTGCATCGACAGTGTGTTGCTCTCGTGGGTGGTGGCCATCGCCCGGTAGGCGCGCACCAACTCTTCGGCGGCCAGGTTCCACTGGGCCTGCCACGCCTGGTATGTCATGCCGGTGTCGCCCTGCCAGGCGCCCTGCAGGGCAGACTGCTCGGCGGCGATGTCGGCGCCGACCGCCTGCAGCGTTCCGGCGTAGCCCGCCATCTCCGCGGCATGCGCCATCATGGCCGGGTAGTTGTACATGATCTGGGACATCAGAAACCTCCGTAAGTCGTTGCCGCAGCGGCATCCTGGGCCACGTACGTGGCGCCGGCCTCACCGAGGTTCACCTGGGCGATGTCCAGCAGGGAGTTGACCTTCGCGGCCACGTCGACGAACCGCGCGTGTGCGGCCTGGAATGCCGCCGCCGACTCACCCAGGTGGAAAGCCTGGGCCGACATCGCGGCCTGCTCGGCCTGGGCGATGGTGCTGCGCATCAACGCGGTCTTGGCGCCGAACGCCGCCTCCGCGGCCACGAGTTGCGGGATATGGGCATCGAGCATGCTCACTGCGTGTCTCCAATCATCGGTCGGTCTCCTGCTCGGGATCGCTGTCCCAGGTGGTCGGCAGCATCGGCATGGTGGGACGCTCGCCGGGCTCGGCCGCGACATCGGCCAGGCCGGCCGCGGGGACGCCCCGCGCCCGGGTTTCGGTGCCGGCGAACCCGATCGGTCCGGCACCGCGGTCCGACGACGAGGTGGTCGACGTGGCGACCGGTTCAGCGGGCGGCCCGCTGTCGCTGTCGAGGTCCATGTACTCGTCGCGGTGTCCGCGGTCCTTGGCCCGCTGGGCACGCCGCCGTCGCGCCCGTTCCTTGGCCTGCACCGAGGACAGCGCGGCAGCTGCCGGCGCCGCCTCGGGGACGAGTGCCTTGCTTCCGCTGCCCTCGATCAGGGTGGGGCCGGGTCCC
>NZ_BEWG01000076.1:62213-100158 GCF_002723835.1 Mycobacterium sp. shizuoka-1
TCGACGAGACCGGCCACGGGTTCTGCCGCGCTTGTCCGGGGACCGCCGCCGGTTCGGGGGCGACCTCGGGAGCGGGCAGGTTCGGGGTGAGCGCCAGCAGCCCCAGCAGGGGCAGCCCCGCCGCGACGAGCGCCGGGAGCAACAGCGGTGACGCAAAGGCCAAACCCCACGTGGTCCAGCCGACGGGCTGGAAGATCGCCTGGTAGACGAGCGCAGACAGCAGCGGGCCCCAGGTCGCCCACGCCTGGGCCGGATTGGTCAGGAAGTCCACGATCATCTGCTGGATGCTCTGGACCGGATGGGTGAGGAAATCCCAGATCAGATCGCCGTCCGGCAGCGCCTTGATGTACGCCTCGAGCAGGTCGATGATGACGTTCGAATTGCTCAGCGCCGAGCCGGATTCACCGGCCGACGGTGCCGCGAACGCCGCCGCCGACATCGCCTCCGCCCCGGGCAGCACGACCGGCGGGGCCGGCGCGGTCTGGGGCGCGGCGGCCAGCGCGGTGCCGGCGACCGCCTGGTAGACGCCCATCGTGGTGGCGGCCTGGACCCACATCCGGACATAGTCGGCTTCGTTGACCGCGATCGGGATGGTGTTGATGCCGAAGAAGTTCGTGGCCATCAGCACGCCGTGCACGGCGTGATTGGCGGCCAATTCGGCCAGCGTCGGCATGGTGGCCAGCGCGGTGCTGTAGGCGGCAGCGGCGGTCTGATGCGCCACGGCGGCAGCGGCACCGGTCACACTGGCTTGTTCGAGCCAGGCCAGGTAGGGCCCGTGCGCGGCCACGTACTGCTCGGCGCTGGGCCCCTGCCACGATCCGGCGTTGACCGCTGCCAGGATCTGGCCGAGTTCGGCTGCCGCGGAGGAATACTCGGCGCTCAGCAGCTGCCACGCCGAGGCGGCGGCCAGCAGCGGGCCGGGGCCGGGGCCGGCGCTCAGCAGCGCCGAGTGCACCTCGGGCGGCGAGGCGAGCCAGATCGGCGCGGTCATCAGCCTCCCCGCGCGATCAGATACGAAGCCGCGGCGGACGCATCGGAGGCGGCATAGCCCGCGCCCGATGCGGTGACCGCGGCACCGGATCGGCCCAGTTCGACCGCGCCCTGTGCGGACGTGGCCGCGTGTTCGCCACCGCGCGCGCTGAAACCGGCGGCAGTCTGCAGTGAGACCGGGTCGGCGGCCGGCGGCATCACCGCGGTGATCAGCGGTAGCGCGGCGGCGTGGGCGGCGGCGAGCCGAGCGGTCAGCGCCTCCACGGCGACGCCGGCCGCGGCCAGCCCCTCGGGAATGACTCGTAGGGTCATGACGAGTGGTCCTCTCCGAACTGAGACCGAAATGCGCTGTGCGCATGGGTGAACGGATTGACGAGCTGCACATGGTCGACACCGTCGCTGTCGCCGAGCAGCATTGCCCGACCGGCGGGCAGTCTGGTGAATCGGTGGCCGCGGATCTTGGCACCGTCGGCGGGATTTCCCGACATCATCAGCACTGCTGCCTGCAGATCGCTCATCCGGCGCAGTAGCGGATTGGTCATCAGCGCGTGCGCCGACCCGCCGGCTCGCCCGGTGACGATGACGCGCAGCCCCAGATCGCCTGCCGCCGAGAGCAGCCCCAGCAGCGGTGTCCACGGCCGGTGCCCCGCATAGGGTCCGCTCATCGCCGGTCCGTCGGGGATCTGATCGACATCGTCGACGATCAGATAGTGGGTGTGCCTCGGACCCGGCTGCGAACGGTAATTCCACGAAGCCAGCTCGGCAGCAGGAATTCCGGCGGGTGGCCGGCGCTGTTCGAGGAGTCCGGCAAGCCCCATCACCGCGGGCGTGACGCGGTCGACGTTCGCGCTGTACTCGTTGTCGGCGAACAGCGGTTCGTCGACCAGGTGCAGCCGCCGGTCGAACACCGTGAACGCCACGTCGGCGGCGGTCGAGTTCTCCCGAACGGTCCGGATCACATGACGAAGCAGGGTGGTCTTGCCCGACCTGCTGTCGCCGAACACCATCAGCAGCGGGTGCTCCGCGAAGTCGTGCACCACCGCGGCCAGATCCTGCTCGCGTTGTCCCAGCACGACCTGTTCGACGCCGCGGTACAGCGGAGCCACCTCGGCCGGGGACAGGTCGGCGGGCAGCAGCCGCACCGGCGGCGCGTGCAGTCCGGGGTGGGCCGCGTTGATCGCGGGGATCGCCGCGACGTCGGGTTCGGCGAACAGGAAATGCTCGCCCGCCATGGTCAGGCCCCGGCCGGGCTGATCAGGCGGAACCGATTCGGCGGGCCGGCGCAAGCCGTCGGTCACCCGTACGTTGCTGTCGCGCGGATCGGGTAGCCGCAGTTCCAGGCGCAGCCCGATTCCGTCGCGCATCGCCAGCGGCACCTCGAGCCAGTTCGGCGTGGTGATCACCACGTGGATACCGTGTGCCAGGCCGGTATTGGCGAGTTCGGTCACGGTGGCCAGCAGCGGGTTACGGGTGTTGAACTGGTCGGTGTTGTCCCGGCCGAACGCATAGAGGTTGTCGATCACCAGGAACACCTCGCCGTAGGCGTCCTGGTGGCCGCCCGGCCGTCCCGCAGCGCGCTGCCGGGAGGTCAGCAGCTGGTGTAGTTCCCCGAAGGTGCGCCGGATCCGCTCGGGCTCGGTCGGCGAGGCGACGCTGCCGACGTGGGCCAGACCGGCCAGGTCGTGCAGACGTCCACCGCCGTAGTCCAGGCAGTAGAACGTGACGTCCCGCGGCGAGTGCAGTGCCGCGGCCGACAGCATGAATGTCATGAGCGCGGTGGACTTTCCGGACCTCGCGCCGCCGTGGATGACCATGTTGGCCGCTGACGACGCGGCCTCGAAGATCAACGGGTCGCGCCGCATCTCGAAGGGGCGGTCGATCTCGCCGAGCGGCCAGCGCCACTGCCGCTGCTCGACGGCGGCCCGAGCCAGCACCGCTGCCAGCGGGATGGCCTCGTCGAGCGGGGGCAGCCACAGCGCCGGCGCCTTGGGTCCGTACTGCGCGAGTTGGTCGCCGATGGTGGCAATCAGCTTGCGGGGCAGCGATACCGGAGCGGTCGGCTCCTCGGAGAGCACCACGATGTCCTCGTCGAGCGGCACCGGTCCGGCGGTGAACGGCACCGGTTCGGGGGCGGCCGGCACCACATACGACGTGACGGGCCGGGGCGGATCGTAGATGCCGTCGACGTAGGTGCTGCGGAACTTGATCGGCACCGCTCCCGGCGCGGGGACCAGGAAGCCGACGCCCTTGTGTTCCTTGCCCGATTCGATGTGATAGGCGTCCTCGACCCCGATGATCTGGCGGGACGCCGCGGGACTGGCCACTTTCAGCCCGATCCGGTACGACGTGTTCTTGTCGATATCTCGGATGCGACCGATGTCGAGGGTCTGCGAGGCGAACAGGATGTGGATCCGGAACGAACGGCCTTTGCGCGCGACGTAGTCGAACAGGTCGGCGTATTCGGGGTGTGCGGCCAGCATCAAGGTGAACTCGTCGGCGACCACGAACAGTGTCGGCAGCGGCGGCAGTTCGATTCCCGCCGCCTCGGCGGCCGGACGGGCGGCCTCGTACTCGGCGACCGAGCCGAAGGCGCTGCCCTGCACGCGCCGTCCCGCGTCGCGCAACACGTGCTCCCGACGGGCCACTTCACCGCGCAGGGTGTCGGCGAACCGGTCGGCCAGTGACTTCTTCTCGGCCATGTTGGAGATCACGGCAACGACCTGCGGGAAGTTGCGGAAGATGTCGGCACCGGCCTCGCCCTTGAAGTCCACGTAGATCACGATGAGCCGGTCGGCGGAGTGCGTTGTCAACAGCGACAGCAGGATCGACATCAGCGTCTGCGACTTGCCGGAACCGGTCATCCCGATCATCAGCCCGTGCGGACCCATGCCGCCCTCTGCCTCGTCCTTGAGGTCGAAGTACAGCGGCACACCGGTGGCGGTGACCCCGATGGGCACCCGCAGTTCCTCGTCACGCGGCCGCGGTGCCCACACGTCGGCGACGTCGAGCGCCGACGCATCGGGGATTCCCATCAGCGTGGTGAAGCTCGCGCCCCTGGTGGCAGGTGAACGCAGTCCGGCATGCGTCGGGTTCGAGTCCCAGCGCGACAACCCGCGGGCCAGCTGAACCGCATCGGCCGATGACATCAGGTCGGCACGGTCGACGAAAGGTCGCCAACCCTCGCTCTCCCACCGCTGGATCGACCCGCCGGCCACCCGCAGGACAGGACGGTCCGGATCGGCGTACTGGCCCGGCATGGGCTCGGAATCGCTTGCCGCGGCGTAGATCACCGTGACACCGGCGATCCCGGTCACCAGCACCGAATCCTGCGGAGTCTGGTCGGGATCATCGACGACGACCACCAGGTGCCGTAGCGGACCGTCGGCCTCGGCGCCGAACAGCGGCCGCTGGGCCAGCGCAGGCCCGATCGCGGCGATCAGCTCGTCAGTACTTGCCGCCAGGTACCGCGCCGGCCCGCAGCCGTCGAGTTGTCCGGCTATATCGGTGTGCGGCAGCCATTTCAGCCAGGACCAGTCCGGGGATTCGAGGTCGGGACTGGCCAGGGCGACACCAAGCGAGGCGGCGTCGTGCCAGGTGATGGCCTGGGACAGCCAGCTACGCAGCACGGCTCGCACCTCCGCCGGGTCACCCACCACGGTGATGTGCGACAGCATCTTCAGATCGATGCCTCGCGGCGCGTCCCGAACCACGCGCTGGGTGTCCAGCAGTGCGCGTAATGCGCTGTGCGACACCGGCTCGAGATCCACCTCGTCGGCGGTGTCCTTGACGCGCAGCGTGGTGTCCAACGGCACCGTGTGCAGCCCGGCGCGCACCACCAGGAAGTCGCCGTCATGCGGGTCGCGTTCCCATTGCCTGCGCGACCCCGGTATGGCGGCCAGCGTGGTCGGATCCGGGTGGGACCACAGCAACGCCGACCGCTGCGCGGCCGCGGCGGTCCGCACCTTGTCACGGATCGCCGACAGGTAGCGCAGATAGTCGGCCCGCTCGGCATCGACTTCCTCGGTGCGCATCTTGTTGTCGGTGCCGCGGTAGAGCGCGGTCGCGGCCAGCAACAGCACGAAGGGAAAGAACAGGGTCTGCGGCGAGATCAACCGCATCCCGGTGGCCACCATCGCGACGATCATGCCGACGATCAGGAAGACGATCAGGAACGGCAGGGCCCGGCGTAGCAGCGACGGCGGGATCACCCGCGCCAGCTCGGGCGGCGATTCGATGACGATCGCACCCTTGTGCGTCGCGGGACCGGGAATCCGGCGGCCCGCCTCGAAGATCAGCCGGCTCATCGGGCCTCCTGTGCCAGGGCGGGTCCGAGCGCGTCATAGGCGACCAGTGCATCGGACTGGGACAGCGCGGGGCCGGGTGTGAACAGGGTCAGCACCGACCACGGGACGGGTACCGCAGGTTGTGTCAGACCCAGTGCAGCAACGGTTTTCTCGACATCGTCACGACCGGTACCGATCCCGTACCGAACCCCGGTGTCGGAGATCCAGAACAGGGATCCGGCTGGTGGTGAGGCCGGTTGCTGGCCGACGGTCTGCACGAAATAGCCGCGCCCCGGTGGCAGTGCCACCCGGGTCGCCGTTCCCGGATTGGCGCCACCGACCAGGCCGACCGATCTAAGGCCCTCCGGCAACGGCAGCATCGAGCCCGAGAGCAACGACAGCGAACTGGTGGCCGCCCCGTCGATCTTGGTCCACTGCGCGCACGTGATCGGCGCGTCGGCGGCAGCGATCAGCGTCACCGGCGCGGCCGGAACCGCTGCCACATCGAGCATCGCCGAAACCGGCTGGCGGGCAATGTCGTCCGCGCCAAGCTGCGGCGGCTGGGCCAGACCGTAGGAATTGGCGTTACGCAGCATCGCGGCCAGTACGGGGCTGATCGGTTGCAGACCGTCGGGCAGCACCGCGTAGTTGACCGGGGTGCCGTCGTTGGCGTAGGCGATCACCACGGCGCCGATCGGAGCCGCAACGGGCAGCGGGTACGCCGTCGGCGATCCCGCGCCGGGGATCTGGGGAACGCGTAGGGCAGGGGCCTCGGGAACCGCGTTGAACAGGCCCCGCCCGATCGCCCGGGGCGCGGGCACGGCGGCGGGCAGACCCAGAGCGTCGGTGACCGCGCGGTCGCCGAGGTCGATGGCGCTGCGACGCCCGCCCCACAGCAGCCAGGTTCCCTCGGCGCCGCCGGTCAGGATCGCATCGCCGGTGGGCAACGCGTCGGCTCGGGCGCCGCCGCGCCCCACCGGCCCGGCGATCACCGTGGTGCCCGCGGATTCCGCAGGTCCGTCCGCGCTGTCGCAGATCGTCCAGCTGGCGTCGCGGGAAAAGTTGGCCACCATGCGTTCCGGTGCTCCAGGGATGCCGATCAGGCTGCCCCGGGCGAAGGTGTCCAGCGCCTCGCCGCTGACGACGGTGGGATCCACCGGCCGGCCGATCGCCAGCCGCGCGGACGCGAGGTTGAGGACTGGGTGCAGCCGGTCGCCGAGCCGGACATAGAGCGCGGACGTGGTCCGGTCGGCCAGCACCGGGTCGTTGCCCGGCACTCCCCCGGGGCGCAACACCGAGAACACCAGGCAGCCGACCAAGGCGGTGACCGCCAGCAAGACCCCCATCAGCACCGCCCGGGACTGGCTGCGCAACGGGTCGACCAGCATTCTCGTGTCGTGCAGTGCGATCCCGGATGCGATGCGGCGCATGACGAATCGCCAGCCGGTCACCTGGTGGCGGGTGATGAACCCGCGCCGGTAGGTGATCTCCTCCGGGCTCTCGCCGGCCGGCGTCCGCGACGAGAACGACCGGCGGTCGCCGCCGTCCGGGCCGCTCACGAGGCGGGGACCTCAAGGCCGAGACCGCGCAGCAACGGCACGACGGCGTTGCGCACGTCGTCGGCGGTGATCGTCATCATCTGCTCGTCGGTGAAGTCCCCACCGGCCAGATCCGTATGGTCCAACCTGAATTCGCGTTCTTCCTCGGAGCGTTCGACGACGTTGCGGACGAACCGGCCGTTGCCGGCGATGTCGAGGCTGCGTCGGGCGACCCCGGCCGAGTCGGGGGTGGCCGAGTCGGCCAGCCGGGCGAACAGCTCCTCGAGCGTGCGCAAGGCCTGCGGGTCGAATCGGCTGTCCCGGTTCGCGGCCATCGCGGCGGCGATCTCCACCAGTTCGGGGGCCGCGTAGGACGGGAACACGATGCTGCGGGTGAACCGGGACCGCAGGCCCTCGTTGGTGTCCAGGAATCGGTCGAGATCTGCCCGGTAGCCGGCGATGATCACCACCAGGCGGTCGCGGTCGTTCTCCATCCGGGCCAGCAGGGTGTCGATGGCCACCAGGCCGAAGTCGTTCTTCGCACCCGTCGCGACCAACGCGTAGGCCTCGTCGAGGAACAGCACCCCGTCCAGGGCGCTGTCGATGATGGCGTTGGTCTTGGCCTCTGTCTCCCCGATGTGCTGGCCGATCATGTCGGCGCGGTGGACCTCACGAACGTTCTCGCGCTTGAGCAATCCGAGGCCGCAGTAGATCTTGGCGACCACGCGTGCGATGGTCGTCTTGCCGGTTCCGGGCGGGCCCGCGAACACCAGGTGGTGCGTGCGCTGAGCCACCGCCAGGCCACGCTGCTCGCGGCGCAACGCCATGGCCACCGAACTCTTCAGCCGTGACACCTGATCTTTCACCTCGTCGAGACCGATGAACTCGGCGAGTTCCCGCTCGGCTTCCTCGAGCAATGCGGCCTTGCGTTCGCGTGCCTCCGGGTCGACGAAATCGTCGGCGGTGGGCTCGGTGTCGACGTCCCACGGATCGGTTCGGGCATCGATGCGGGCCGCCGTCGTGGTGGCGATGCCGAACGTCGGGTCGGACAGCGCCTGTTCGATCTGTTCGTTGCCGGGGTGGGCCGCGTACAGCTCCTGCAGGACGTCACCGGCCGTGTCCTCGTCACCGTAGGCGCGCAACGACAAGGCCCTGGCCAGCGCGCCGTCCACGGCTGCCACGGCGACGGGGCCGTCGGGCTCGTCGAGATGGGACAGGGCAGGGGCGAACATGCCGAGCCGGGCCAGCGCCACGCCCAGCGCGATCTTGGTGGCGTGGGCGAACACCGGATCGAGAGCGGAGTCGGTGACCATTGGGTTCAGCAACCTGACGACGTCGGCCCAGCGCTGCGCGCGGTATCGCAGCGCGGTATCGACCCACCGCGCCTCATGCCAGTCGGGGCGTCGGGCGCGCAACTCGGCGACGACCTCGTCGGCGGCAGGGAACTGGCCGTCGATGGCCAGAGCAGCGGCATGGGCCAGCCGGAACTCGTCTGGGGTCGTGGCCCGGAACCTCAGATAGAGGCCGGTGTCGTAGTCGAACCCCAGCGCTCCGACGGGAAGCTCGATCCGACGCTGCAGCATGCCGCTGGTGTCGAGGGTGCGCACCACCGCGGCGAGCACCTCGAGGCCGGCCCCGCCTGCGGCAGCCAGGCCGGTCCAGGCGTCGCACTGCTCGTAGGCGACCCGGGTGAGCTCGACGAAGGCGCGCCGCGCGGCTACCGCGTCGGCAGGGCGCCGGCGGTCGTAGACCGGAAGGCCCAACGCCTTACAGGCGGTGGCGAATCGGCTCACCAGGTCCGCGTCCAGGCGTACCGGACGCCTCGAAGTCACCACAACGTTGTCCATGGGCATCGTCCGGGGCAGCCGTCGATGCCACCCCCATCTCCTTAGGTTTGCCTAACCAACTTACCGAGCAAGTTAGCATTGCATAAGTTGCCTGTCGAGGCTCTCAGTGCAGGCTCTTGGGCCGGATGTCGGTCCAGTTCCGCTCGATGAACTGCACGCACGCGTCACGATCCGCCTCGCCGAATTCCCGCCGCCAACCGGCCGGGATGTCGGCGAAGGCAGGCCACAGGCTGTGCTGATCCTCGTCGTTGACGAGCACGTAGAAGCGTCCGTCTTGGTCGTCAAAAGGATTGGTACTCAACTTCTCTCCCGTTCGTGTGAATAGCAAGGTCCGCCCCCAGGACACGGTCGGACAGCAGGCCCAGGCAGCTCAGGTTGGGAAACCCTGGACCCTGGCGCAGCCCGGACAGGTTGGGCAGGAACAACTTCGGCAACACTGCGTCCAGCGCCAGGTCGTCACCGACCGCCCGCTGCAGCCGGTCACCGGTGACCGGCCCGTTCAATCTGACCTCGAGCAGGTCGAGTGCATCCTGACCCAGCAGTGGCAGGAACCACAGCGAGTCCGCACCCGAGCCGTCGATCACGAGGTCGAACCCGTGGACCGTCTCCAGGCGTTCACCGTGCCGGTCGGTGTGCAACGTGATCCTGATCCGGCCGTCGGCACCCACCCCGTGGGCGACCCGGCCCCGCAGATGCCGGATACGGTCGTCGGCAAGCAATGAGTCCTGGACCCGGGCCGAGAACACCCCACGGTCGGTGCGGGCCATCACGTCGCGGCGCTCGGGCAGGGTCAGCGACGCCCAGTCCGATGGATCGCTGAACATCCGGTTCTCGAAGAAACTCTCGCCGCGGGTGAAGAGCGTCGCCTGTGGTGAGATCACCGTGATCGTCGAAACCCGATGTCTGAAAAGCTCGTTCAGCATCGATGCCGCGGTTTCCCCGCCGCCGATCACCGCGACCCGCTCGGCGTCGATACGGCCGCGCGCCGCAGCCAACTGCCAGAACTGCGCAATGGAGAGCACCTGCGGGTGCCCGGGCAGTACCGACCGGTCCGGCTGACCAGGGCCGGTGATCATCACCGCATCGGCCGCGATGACCTGGTCGCGGGTGTGCAGCAACCACGACGGGCCGTCCAGGCTGAGCCGGACCACCTCGCCGGCAACGACGTTCAAGGCGGCGGCATCGGCTACCCAGCGCAGGTACCCGGCCCAGGCGTCGTGGGTCGGTGCGGGTTTGCCGCGGTCGATCCACTCGGCGAAACGGCCGGTGGCCACCAGGTGTGCCTGCCAGCTCACCCGCATCATCCGTTGGTCGAGTTCGGCGTTGCGCCCGGGCAGGATCGTCGACCGATAGGGGAAGCCGACATCCTTCTCCGGGCTGGTGCCGAGTCGGTGCTGACCGTCGGTCCAACCGCCGGACGCGCCCCAGTTGGCGGCGACACCGGCCCGCTCGACCGCCACGATCTCCGGCGTCGCCACCCCCATCTCCCGCAGCATCGCGGCCTTGGCCGCCACCGCAACCGCTTTGGCCCCGGCGCCCAGAATGGCCAGCCGCGCGGTCATGACCGCACCTGCGCCAGATTCCGAAGGACCTCGTCCCACAGGGACTGCAGCGCAGTCACATCCGTCTCATCGAAGATGTCGGGCAGCGTTCGCCATTGCGTGACCAGCTTTCCGCCGGCGACCGCGGCAACCAGGGTCAGCTCGTGGCGGACCGCGACGTTTGGTTCGGTCATGATCGGGGCGTTGGCGAGGAGTCCCCGGTCCAGCAGTGCGCCCGCATCGAGATCAAGCCGGCCGAGGTAGTTCAGCAGCACCTGCGGTCCGGGCAGTCCGCGCAGGCGCTCGGCGGTGTCGCCGCGCAGATAGCGCAGCAGTGCGTAATCGGTGGGCTGCCCGGTGATCAGGGGCAGCGGCTCGCCGGGCCTGATCCGCAGCGGGTAGATGGCGCTGAGCAGGCCGACCGTGTCGTCGGCGCCGTCGCGTCCGTGCGTCTCCAGCGCCACCAAGGGAATCGAGCCGGGCTGCGAGCGTCTTTCGCGCCAACGCGCGATCAGCTGGGCGCAGCCCACGGCTAGCAGATCCTGGATCGGCGTGTGCGCGCCCAGTAGAGCGTTCGTGACATCGGATTCGGTGACCGTGACGGTGATCGCCAGGTCGGCGAACCGATCCACTCCCGGCCGAATACGCCGGGCACCCAACACCGGATCTTCACCGGCGAGTTGTTCCAGCCAGAACCCGACGGTGTCGAGCTCGGCCGCCCGGGCCGCGAGCCGATGCGCCCAGCGGCGATAGCTGATCCGCTCCTCGCTGACGATCTCGGCACCTGCGGTGGACCAGCCCGCCGCCAACTCGGCGAGGACGATGCGCCAGGACGCCGGATCCATCGCCAGCACGTGGACGACCAGCACCAGCACTCCGGTCTCGCCACGGTGGTGCAGCCACAGCGCCTCGCAGAGCTGTCCCCGTTCGGGATCGAGACGCTCGACAGCGGCGCCGGCGTGCTCGGTGACGGCGTCACCGAGGTCGCCGCAGACCTCCACCTCGGAGAGCGGAATGGGGTGGCCGTCGACCGGCAGGAACGTCATGGTCGCCAGATCCAGCCGGCTGCGGAACATCTCGTGTCCGGCGGCGAGACCGTCGAACACCCGCCGCAGCCGCTCACCGGTGACGCCGGGTGGCAGGCTGATCGCCTCGATCTGCGCCAGCCGGCGCGGATCGCCATGTTCGTAGAGCCAATGAACCGCGGGCAGGGCGGGGATCGGTCCCTGCGGCTCCGGGCCGGCAGTGTCGGCGTCGCCGTCACGGTCCACGGCCGCCGCGAGTTCGCGAAGTGTCCCGCATTCCAGCACCAGCCGTGCCCGCAGCGGCAGACCGGCTCGGCGGGCAGCCTGGACCAGCGACAGCGCCGCGATGCTGTCGAGGCCGAGGTCCAGCAGGTCGGCGTCGATGTCGACGTCGGCACGGCCGAGCAACTCGGCGACGGCGCGGCCCAGCACGACCTCCGTGGGGGTACCCGGAAGTTCGGGTGTCGCTTCCGGGCCCGCCGCCGCAGCCAGCGCGGCCTCGTCCACCTTGCCGTTGGCGGTCAGTGGGATCCGCTCGACGGCGACGATTCGGTGCGGCATCATGTAGCGCGGCAACCGGTTTCGCAGCAAGACTCGGAGATCATCCACCGCGGCGTCCCCGGCCACGTAGGCGATCAGCTGGTGGCCGACCGCATGACGGTGGACGGCGACATGGGCGTGGCGCACGCCCGCGGCGTCCTGCAGCACCGCCTCGACCTCACCGGGTTCCACCCGATGACCGCGGACCTGGATCTGGGTGTCGGCCCGGCCGATGAACACCAACGCACCGTTGGGATCCCGGCGCACCAGGTCGCCGGTGCGGTACATCCGGCCCCCGCCGGGTGCGGCGACGAACCGGGCCGCGGTTTCGGCGGGCCTGCCGAGATAGCCACGGGTCACCTGGTCACCGGCCAGGTACAGCTCCCCCACCACCCCGTCGGGCACGGGGTGCAGCCACGTGTCGAGGACCACCGCCCGCATCGACCGGGTGGGCCCGCCGATCACCGGCAGGTCGTGGTCGGCGATCGCCGCGACGACTGCCTCGACCGTGGTCTCGGTGGGCCCATAGCAGTTGTGGGCGGCCAACTGCGAGTGGCTGCATGCCTTTCGAATATCGGTCCAGTCCACTGCTCCCACGGCTTCGCCACCGAGCGCCAGCACCGACAGCGACGTGCGTCCGAACAATCCGGCCCGCCGCAGGTTGGTGAACATCGACGGGGTGACGTCCACCATGTCGATCTCCTGCTCGCCGATGATCTCGACCAGGGCCTCGGCGTCGCGGCGATCGGTCTCGTCGACCAGGTGCACGGTGTGGCCGAAGAACAACCCGGCCAGTGGCTGCCAGGCGGCGTCGAACGCGAAGGACCAGGCGTGGGCGATGCGCAACGGCCGGCCGAGACGCTCGGCGGCCGGCCGCAGCATCCGCTCGCCGTGGTCGTCGATATAGGCGAGCAGGGCTCGGTGAGTTCCGATGACGCCCTTGGGTTCTCCGGTTGTCCCGGAGGTGAACACCACATAGGCGGCCTGCTCCGGTGCGGTGGGTGCGGTGAATCTGGGCGCGGTGCGAGCCGCAGCCACGACGTCAGCGTCGATGACGTGGTTGGTCGCGGTCTGGGCGAGGATCGAGTCCACCCGGCCGGCCGGCATCGCCGGTTCCAGCGGGACCGCCATCCCACCGGCCTTGAGCACGCCCAGCATCGCGACCACGTAGTCGGCGCCGCGGGGGAGCCGGATCGCCACCGGGGTTTCGCTGCGTACGCCGGATCTGGCCAGCAGGCCGGCGAGCCGATCCGACCGTTCGTGCAGCTCGGTGTAGCTCAGCGCGTCGCTACCGTCGCGCACCGCGATCGCATCACGGTGTGTCACAGCGGCTTCGGTGAACCTGTCGACCACGGTGCGCTCATCGCCGGTGGCTGGGATCGGGGCACCGGACGCACCCGCTTCGCCGTCGAGGAGAATGCCGACCGCGCCCAGCGGGCTGTCCCACCGCTCGATCAGCCGGCGCATGGTCTGCAGGACCCGGCTGCCCAGCGTCTGCGCCGATGTCACCGGAAGCGCATTGTCGGTGACTTCCACCAGCAGGGTGAGCGCATCGCCGGCAGGATGCGCGGCAATGGTCACCGGGAAGTGGGTCAGGCTCTCCATCCCGGCAGGCCGGAAACTCACCGGGCCGGCCTGCAACAGCCGGCCGCCGACCACATCGGCGGGCGGGAAGCTCTCGTAGACCAGCAGGGTGTCGAACAGTTCCCCGACACCGGCCAGGCCGCGCAGCGCGGAATGCGTGAGCTGACAGTGGTCGCGGAGTTCGGCGGCTTCCCTCTGCACGGTCGAACAGTGCTGGGCGACAGTGCTGTTCGGGTCCAGCCGAACCCGCAGCGGGATGGTGTTGATGAACAGCCCGACCATGGTCTCGACGCCGGCCAGTTCGGGCGGACGCCCGGACACCGTGACACCGAACACGACGTCGTCGCTGTCGGTCAGCCGGGACAGGATCAGCGCCCAGGCCATCTGCAGCAGTGTGTTGATCGTGACGCCACGGGCGCGAGCGGCCACGGCGAGTTGTGTGGTGTCGGTGCCCGGCAGTGTCAACTCGGTGCGCTTCGGCAGCCCTGCACCCTGCCCGCCGAGCGCAGGTGACAGCAGTGTCGGGCCAGGCAGCCCGGCCAGGTGGTCACGCCAGAGCTGTTCGCTGACTGCGGGATCGCGGTCGGCGAGCCATCCGATGTAATCGCGGTAGAGCCGCGGGGTGGGCAGCGCGCCGGGATCGCCACCCATCCGGTACAGGGTGAGCAGCTCGCCGATGAACACCGGCAGCGACCAGCCGTCGATCACGATGTGGTGCGCGGTGACGACCAGCCGCCAACGTCGCTCGGGTAGCTCGATGAGCAGGAACCGGATCAGCGGACCGTCGTGCAGGTCGAACGGTCTGTGGCGTTCCCGCTGTTCGAGGATGTCCACCTGATCGTCGTCGGCGCGGAGGTGCTGCCAGGGCAGTTCCACGGTGGACGGCACGATCTGGACGGGCCGGGGAAGGTCGTGGTGCCAGAAGCTGACCCGTAGGTTGGGGTGGCGCACCAACATCGCCGAGGCGCAGTCACGCAGCAGCCGGACATCGAGCGGGCCGGTCACGTCCGCGGCCATCGCGATGACGTACGGGTCGTCGGCGGCGGGTCCGATCAGGGTGGCGTGCGAATAGAGCCCGAGCTGCAGCGGCGACAGCGCCAGCACGTCATCGATGCCGGCGGCGGTCACGACGGACGGGCCTTCGGCCACGACGACGCCAGTGCGTCCAGGTCCGCTGCCGACAGCCCCGACACCGACATGGGCCGGTGCCGGATGTCCGCGCCCTGGGCGTGCGGTGCACCGGACGGCCGGGCGTCGACCGCCTCGGCCAGCGTTGCCACGGTCGGATACTCGAAGATCATCCGGGGGTCGACCGTCAAGCCTTTGGCGCGCATCCGCGCCGCGAGCTGCACCGACAGAATGCTGTCCCCGCCGAGTGTGAAAAAGTCGTCGTCGCGGCCGATTCCGGCGACCTCGAGCAACTCTCCCATCGCGGCCGCCACGGCGCTCTCGGTATCGGTCCTGACCGGCTCGCGGGTCCCGGTGGTGTGCGCCTCCGGGCGGGGCAGCGCAGGCCGGTTCAGCTTCCCGGATTCCGTCGACGGCATCGCGTCGAGCACCGAGATCGTCGACGGTGTCATGTACCCCGGCAGCACCGCGGCCACCGAGGTCCGGACCGAGGCGGCGAACGCCGCCGGGTCGGCCACCGGCTCGTGCGCCACCACGTAGCCGGCCAGGGCGGCCCCACCGGGTCCGTCCCACGTGCGAGCGGCCGCGACGGCGACGCCATCGGCGGCCTTCAGTGCCGCCTCGACCTCGGCAAGCTCCACCCGGAATCCGCGCACCTTGACCTGGTGGTCGGTCCGGCCGACAAACTCGAGCCGGCCGTCCTCGGTCCATCGACCGCGGTCCCCGCTGCGGTAGAAGCGCGATCCCGGCGTGGCGGCATAGGGATTCGCAACGAACCGGGCCGCCGTCAACCCCGGCTGCTTCCAGTACCCGCGGGCGATCTGTTCCCCGGCGTAGTACAGCTCGCCCACCACACCGACCGGCACCGGTTGCAGCGCGTCGTCGAGCAGATAGACCTGCGATCCTTCCATCGGGGTGCCGATCTTCGGGATGGGCAGGTCCAGCGGGCCACGGATCAGGGCGCCTGAGGTCTCGGTGGCGCCGATGGCGTTGAGCACCTCGACGGAGTCCGCCGCGCCGGCCACGCAGGCCGTCAAGCGCTGCAGCAGTGAGACGTTGACCGGTTCTCCGCAACACACCAGGCGACGCAGCGCCCGCACCGCATCCGGCGCGCTGTCCACGAGGGCGGAGACCAGGCTGGCGACCCCGGTGACCTGAGCCACCGAGTGCCGCTGGATCAGCGCCGCCAGCGCCTCGACGTCACGGTGTTCGGCATCGTCGGCGACGATCAGCGTGGCACCAGCCACCAGACCGGCCAGCGTCTCGATGCACCCCTCCAGGAATGTCATCGGCGCCTGGGCCAGCCGGATGTCGTCGCCGGGCACCGGGTAGTGGGTGAGTTGCCAGGACAGCCGGGTGCTCATCGCCCGATGGGTGCCGACCACACCCTTCGGCTTTCCGGTGGAGCCCGAGGTGAACATCAGATACATCGGGTCGTCGGGGCGCGGCGGGGCAAGCGGTGCGACCGGATCGCCGGCGTCCAGTTCGGCCCGCACGGCGGGATCGTCCATCGAGATCACCGCCACCCCGTCGGCGACCGGCATGGCCGCGCCGGCTTCGGCGGTGACGACCACAACCTTCGGCGCGACGTCGTCGAGCATGAACTGTTTACGCGCGGCGGGATAGCCGGGATCGAGCGGAAAGAATCCAGCGCCGGCCTTCATGATGCCGACCAGGGCGACCACCAGGTCGATTCCGCGGCGCATCGACATACCGACCAGCGAGCCGGGACCGACGTCGTGACGCGCCAGCAGGTGCGCGAGCCGGTCCGAACGATGATGCAGCGCAGCGTAATCGAGCGATTCATCGCCACATCGCAACGCGACCCGGTCACTGCCCAACGCCCGGCTGGCCTCCAGGAGCTGCGGCACCGTCCGGGGACGGTCTGGGGGCGAGACGATACCGCGGCTCTGCGTGAGCACCTGCTGCGCTTCGGCGGTCCCGAGCAGGACGACGTCACGCAGTCGGGTGTCCGGGGTGGCGGCGAACGCGTCGAGGACCTGGTCCAACCATTCGGCGAAACGGTGCATGGTGGCCGGGTGGTACAGCTCGGTGCGATAGATGAGATGCCCGCGGTAGCCGTCGTCGCCGACGAAGAAGTTCACGCTCAGATCGGCGTGTGCCACGTCGAATGTCGGCTCCAGCGCGGTGAATCTGGTCTCGCCGTCCGGGCCGGTCTCGATCAGCTGCTGCTCGGGAAGTTCCTCACGGACGTGCACGACGACACCGAACAGCGGATTACGTGACAGCGACCGCACCGGGTTGACCGCGTCGACGACCCGGTCGAACGGCAGGTCCTGGTTCGAGTACGCCGCCAGGGCGGTTTCCCGCGCCCGCAGTAACGCCTCACGCAGGGTCGGATTGCCGGACAAGTCGTTACGCAACACCAGGATGTTGACGAAAAAGCCGACCAGACGGTCTAATTCGGCATCGGAGCGACCGGCGACCGGGGTACCGAGCGGGATGTCGGTGCCGCCGCCCGCCTTACTGAGGACGACCGCGACGGCGGTCTGCAGGAGCATGAACTCGGTGATGCCCAGTTCGCGACCGAGCGCCGTGAGCCGGTCCCGCACCTCGCGGTCGATGCGCAGTGGGATGGCCGCGCCTGCTCCGCCGGCCACCGGCGGCCGGGGCAGGTCTGGGCGCAGCCCGGTGTCCTCCGGCAGCCCGCCGAGCTGCTGGACCCAGTACTGCCGCTGGGCGTCCATCAGGTCGGTGTCGGAGAGCAGGTCGACCTGCCAGGCCGCGTAGTCGCGGTACTGGAGGGCCAGCGGCTGCCAGTTCGGCGCGCCGCCATCGCGGCGGGCGCGGTAGGCGCCGAGCACATCGCTGAACAACACCCCGGCCGACCAGTGGTCGGCGGCAATGTGATGCACGACCATCGACAGCACGCACTGCTCGGGGGTGCGCAGCACCGCAGCGCGGATCGGCACCTGCGATTCGAGTTCGAACCGGTGGGCCCGTTCGGTGTCGAGTTGTCGTGTCAGCCACTCTCCGTCCGGCCCGTCAAGCCGCCGGACGGTCACCGTGTCGGCGGCCAGCACGTCCTGCTCAGGGACGCCGTCGATCTCGCGGTATACGGTCCGCAGGATCTCGTGGCGGGCGATCACGTCACCGACCGCGTCTGCCAGCGCGTCGGCGTCGCAGGGGCCGGTCAGTCTGGCCGCGAACGGGATGTTGTTCACCGGGCTGGGGCCGTCGACACGGTATTGGAACCAGCTCCGCAGCTGGGCGGCCGACAGGGCGGACCGGTCGTCGCCGGCGCGGGCCACCAGCTGCGGCCGGCTCGATTCCAGGTGGCCGTGGCGCCGCTCGTCGATCAGCGTGGCGAGCTCGCCCGGTGTCCCGCGCTCGAATACGTCGCGCACGCTGACCTCGACATCACAGGCCTCCCGGACGGCGGCGACCAGCCTGGTGGCCAGCAGCGAATGGCCGCCGAGGCCGAAAAACGTGTCGTCGCAGCCGACCCGGTCGACACCGAGCAGGTCGGCGAACAGTGCAGCGACGGTGCGCTCGGTCTCCGAGGCCGGCGGACGATAGTCGGCCACCGGAGTGATCTCGGGTTTGGGTAGTGCGGCCCGGTCCAGTTTTCCGTTGGCGGTGATCGGGATCTCGTCGACCACGACATAGGCGGCAGGAACCATGTAATCCGGTAGTGCGGCGGCGACCCGCACCTTGACCCGGTCGATGTCGACGGTGTCGCCGGCCGCCGCCGTCAGGTACGCGATCAGGCTCTTGCCGAGCTGTGCCAGTTCCGCGGCGATCACCACCGCGGTGCCGACGCTGGGATCCACGGTGATGGCCGCGGCCACCTCGCCGAGTTCGATCCGGAAGCCGCGGATCTTGACCTGTTCGTCGGCGCGGCCGACGAACTCGAGGTCGCCGTTGCGGTTGCGCCGGGCCAGGTCGCCGGTCCGGTAGAGCCGGCCGCCCGGACTGAACGGATCGGCGACGAAGCGTTCGGCAGTCAGTGCCGGCCGATGATGATATCCGTGTGCCAGGTGGGTTCCGCCGATGTAGATCTCGCCGAGCACATCGGGCGGCACGGGCCGTAGCGCGTCGTCGAGCAGGTGGATCGCGGTGTTGATCTTCGGTGTGCCGATCGGGACCACGCCGGTTCCCTGTCTGCCCTCGACCTTGTAGCGCGAGGCGTTGATCACCGCCTCGGTGGGGCCGTAGAAGTTGTGCAGCAGCGCGTCGAAGGTGGTGTGGAACTTGTCCGCCAATTCACCGGGCAGAGCTTCACCCCCGATCGGCACCCGACGCAGTGTGCGCCACTGCTCGACACCGGGCAGTGACAGGAACAGGCCGAGTAGCGACGGCACGAAGTGCATCGACGTGATGGCCTCGCGTTGAAGAAGATCGGTGAGGTAACCGATGTCGCGCAAGCCGTCGCTGCGCGGGATCACCAGCCGGGCACCTTGGGCCAGGATGCCGAAGATCTCGGCGATCGACACGTCGAAGCTCGGTGAGGCGACCTGTAGCAGCCGGTCCTCGGTGCTGACCCGGTATTCCTGGGCGAACCACCGGAAGTACTCGGTCACCGGCCGGTGCGGTACCGAAACGCCCTTGGGCAATCCGGTCGACCCGGACGTGTAGATCAGGTAGGCGGTGTTGGCCGGACCGAACGGCCGCACCAGATCCGAGGCCGCCGGGTTGCCGGCCGGCAGATCCTCGACACCGGTGACCGGTTCGCGGATGACCATCGTGGGATCGGCGTCGGCGAGGATGTAGGCGATCCGATCGGCCGGATACTCCGGATCGACGGGCAGGTAGACGGCGCCGGCCTTGGCGATACCCACGGCGGTCACCACCAGCTCGGGCGACTTGTCCAGAAGTACCGCGACCCGGTCTTCGGCGCCGATCCCGTGCGCAATCAGCCAATGTGCGTGCCGGTTGGCGGCCTCGTTGATCTCCCGATAGCTGTAGTGGCGCCCTTCGTAGACGACCGCGGTGGCGTCGGGTTGTGCATCGGCGCGCTCGGCCACCAGATCCCCGAGTGTTGCTTCTGGGCAGAGGAATTCGTCGCCGTGAGACATCCGGTCGAGCCACGCCATGGCGGTCTCGTCCAGCACTGGCAAGTCGGCCAGCGCCTGATCCGGGTTCGCGAGCGCGGCGTGCAGGAGCACCGTGAAGCTGTCGAGCAGTTGGCGGGCCAGTCCTGCGTCGATCACCTCGGTGAGGTACTCGACCTCGATGTCGACTTCGCCGCCGGTGAACTCGACCATGAATCCCAGTGGCAGTTGCGCGTATTGACCGCGGAACTCGGCGCGGCGGCACCGCACAGCCGGTGGGTGGAAGCCGGCGCCTTCCGATTCCCGCATGCCGAATCCCACCCGCGCCATCCGTTCGACGCCGTAGCGACGATCCGGGTTCAGCTCCCGAACCACCCGGTCGAGGTTCACTCGTTGATGGGCGAAGGCGCCTACGGCGGTGTCGCGGGCCGCTGCCACCAAGTCGCGGAAGGAGCCCCAGCGCTCAGGCCGCATCCGCAGCGCCACAGTGTTGCCGAAGTAGCCGATGACGTCATCAGAGTCGCGGTTGAGAACCGGTGCGGCGACCAGGAAATCGTCGGCGTGGGTGTAGCGGTGCAGCAGCGCCGAGAACGCGGCCAGCAGGACCATGTACGGAGTCGCGCCCGACTCCCGCGCGAGGCCGGCCACCGCTTCGGCGGTCTCGGCGCGCAGCCGGGTCATGCACCGGTCGGCCCGCCACACCGACGGTACCGCCGACCCGGTGGGGCCGGGGAGTTCCAGGGGCTCGGGCGGATCGGCGAGGATCGTGCGCCAGTACGCGACATCGGCGTCCTGCGTACCCGACACCGGGGCGGCGGCCGGCGGTGCCGGGTCGAGAGCCCCGTACTGGTAGGCGCGGGTCAGATCGGAGAAGAACACCCGCCAGGACGCGTCGTCCCACGCAATGTGATGGGCGGTCAGCAACAGCACGTGCTCGGATACCCCGACCCGGATCAGGGCGATCCGCAGCGGCGCCTCGGCGGTCAGGTCGAACGGGGCGGTGAACGCGCGCTGGGCGAGAACCTCCAGTCGCAGTCCCCGCGCTTGCGGGCTGAGTTCGACCAGATCGTGCTGAGCCCAGCCCGGTTTGAGGTCGTCGCGCACCCGCGCGGACGGTTCCCCGGCGCCGTCGGTGTGGTAAGTCGTGCGCAGGATCGGATGTCGTGCGGCGACAGCGTCGACTGCGGCGTGCAGGCGATCCGGGTCGAGTTCGCCGTCCAGCCGATAGGACACCCCGACATTGAGCAGTGCGCCGGTGGCGTCGACCGACTGAACGAACCACATGCGCCGCTGGCCGTCGGTCATCGCCGCGGGGTCGGCACCGGTGGTCGGCCTGGTCAGCAGGCCGCGCTGGGCCAGCTTGTGGCGCAACAACTCCAGGCGCTGCTGATCGGTGCCAAGTTGGTCGGTCATCAATTCTCCGTGCGCAGGGCCAGGGCCACGTCGGCGGTATCCATATCGGTGACTTCGAGATACAGCTCGGCGATCTGGTCGAGCCGTTCGGCGGGTTCGAGCTGACGCAGCCGGCCGGTCAGGTGCTCGACCGTGCGCGTGGCGAAGAGGTCGGCGACGCTGACACCCGGTACATCCAGCCATTGCCGGATCCGCGCCACCGCGGTGGTGGCCAGCACGGAATCACCGCCGCGGCCGAAGAAGTCGTCGTCAACCGCCAGCTGCGATACGCCGAGCACGCCGGCGACGATCGCGGCCAGCGCGACCTGCAGCGGGCCCGACGGCGGCCGATGCACAGCCGCGGATTCGAAGTGATCGGCCAGCAGGCGTTCGACCGAGCGGCGATCGACCTTGCCCCCGATCGTGTAGGGAATGCTCTCGAGGATCTCGATGTGGCGCGGAACCATGTGTGGCGGAAGCTGCGCGCCCAACCACACCGCGAGCTCGTCGCCGGTCGGCGCGCCCTGCTCCAGGGCCACGGCCGCCGCCAGCCATTGCTGCGACCCGGCGGCGATGGCGGCCGCGACGGCGCCGCGCACACCAGGCGCGCGGCACAGCGCAGCCTCGACTTCGCCGAGTTCGACGCGATAGCCGCTGATCTTGACCCGGTGGTCGGCGCGGCCGACGAACTCGCATGTCCCGTCCGGCCAGAACCGGGCCAAATCGCCGGTCCGGTACCAGGTGCCGGTGTCGTCGGTGACGAAGCGCTCAGCGGTCAGATCGGGCCTGCCCCGATAACCGCGGGCGAGCCCCCGCCCGCCGATCCACAGTTCGCCGACCACCCAGTCCGGACAGTCCGCACCACCTGCGTTCACCACCCGGCACCGGTTGTTGGGCAACGGCTTTCCGAACGGAATCACCGTCCAGTGCGCCGGCACCTCGGCCACCTCGCAGATGGTGTTGTGGATCGCCGTCTCGGTGGCACCGCCGAGCCCGGCGAACCGCACGCCCGGTGAGCGTTGACGCAGCCGGCGGACCATGTCGGGGGTGACCCAGTCGCCGCCGGTCGGCACCACCCGCACCGTCGGCAACGGCCCGGCCACGTCCAGCAGCATCGCCAGCCATCCGGGCAGGAAGTGCAGCACCGTGACCCGGTGGGCATCGATCAGCCGAGCCCAGTGATCGGGGTCGCGGCGCCGCTCCTCGTCCACCACGACGATCGCACCGCCGGTCGCCAGGGTCGCGAACACATCCAACACCGAGATGTCGCACTCCAGCGTGGACAGCGCCAGGCATCTATCGTCCGGCCCAAGCCCGAAGTGCCCGGTGATGAACTCGACGGTGTTCATCGCCGCGTCGTGGGTGACCTCGACCCCTTTGGGCTCACCGGTGGAACCGGAGGTGAACAGCACGTATGCCAGCCGGTCGGGATCGCCTGTGACAGGACCGAATTCGCTGCCGTTGCCGCGGGTGATCGCCTCGGCGACAGTCATCGCCGGCACTCCCGCGTCGGGGGGCTCGGCGCCGCCGCACACCAGCACGAGGTCGACCGCCGCCCCCGCGATGATGCGCTGGGCCCGCTCGCGCGGCTGGTCCGCCCCGACCGGCAGGTAGGCCCCGCCCGCGGCGTGGACACCCAGCAACGCGGGCACCTGTTCGGCGCATTTGGGACCCAGCACCGCGACGGTGCCGCCATCCGGAAGGCCGGCGGCCCGCAGCGCGGCGGCCACGGCCAGCGCCTGGCGCCGCAGCTGCCCGTAGGTGAGCTCTCCCGAACTGCTGAAAATGGCTGGGGCGTCTGGGCTGCGTTCGGCGGTGTCGAAGAAGCCGTCGTGCAGCATGCGGCCGCTGGCAGCGGTGCGTGCCGTCAGTGCGTCGCGTGCGGCGCGGTGCTGCACCGGCACCAGCGGGGAGCGTGGGCTGTCCCAGGCGGCGTCGTCGTGAGCGAGCCGCCGCACCTCGTCGATATGGCGGGTGAACATCGCGTCGATCACACCGGGACAAAACGCGTCCTCGCGGACGTCCCAGTTCACCAGGATGCCGCCGTCGAATTCGGTGACCTGCGCGTCCAGCAGCACCTGGGGCCCCTGTGAGATGATCCAGTCCGGCGTCCCGAATTGCGTTGTGACATCCGGACTGAACAGCTCGCCGAGGCCGAGCGCGCTGGTGAACACCACCGGCGCCAGGACTTGGGTCCCGCGGTGCCGGCTCAGGTCGCGCAGCACCGACAGGCCGGGATAGGACGCGTGCGCGGCCGCATCGTGCATGGTGTGCTGCACGGCCAGCGCGCGCTGCGTCGGCGTGTCGGCGGCGGTGAGGTCGATGTCGAGCAGCAGCGAGGAGGTGAAATCGCCAACCACTCTGTCGATGTCGGGGTGCAGCGGTTCACGCCCGAACAAGGGCACATTGAGCAGGAAGTGCGGGTCGGCCGACCAACCCGCGACGGTGTCGGCGAACGAGGCCGCCAACGTCATCGCCGGAGTCACTCCCCGGGCTCGGGCCCGGTCGAACAGGCCGTCGCGGGTCCGAGGATCCAGCCAGTGCCATCGACGACCGGGGCGGTGCGGATCGATCCACCGCGCAACCGGCAGCAGCGGCAGTGCCGGCGCATCGGGCAGCTCCGGTATCCGTTCGGCCCACCAACGCCGATCGGCCGCCAGGCTCGCCGGCGGCGAAAGCTGCTGCCGGTACTGCTGATAGGTATAGCCGATCTCGGCAAGCCGCTCACCGCGGTAAAGCGCGGCGAGATCGCTCATCAGGGCCCGATAGCTCATGGCGTCGGCGGCCTGCATGTCCAGATCGACATGAAGGCGGGTGCGCCCGTGCGGCAGTTGGGTCAGCGTCAGCTCGAGGACCCGCCCGTGTAACTGCTGACGCGACTTGGCCGCGCGGATCGTCGCCAGCTGGTGCTCGACGGTGGCGGAGTCGGCGGCGCGGAGGTCGACCACCGCCAGTGGCAGCGGATCGGCCGGCGGGCCGATCCGCTGGGTTCCGTCGGGGAGGAATTGCACGCGCAGCATCGGGTGCCGTTCGGCAAGCCGGGTGGCGGCCTGACCGATCCGCACCGGGTCCACCGCGACGCCGTCGAACTCGACGTAGAGGTGACCGGCGACCCCGCCCAGCTGTTGGTCGTCGTGCCTGCCGACCCACATCGCGTGCTGCATCGGGGCCATCCCGAACGGTTCGCCCTCGACCGCCGCAGGCTGCGCCGCCACCAGGGCGGTCTTGGCGTCACGGTCGGGCGAGATCAGCAGGTCGGCCCAGGCGCGCACCGACGGGGCGGCAGCGAGCCGGGCGAAGTCGACGTCGAATCCGTCTCGGCGCCAACGCCCCGCGAGCGCCATCATCCGGATCGAATCCAGCCCCTGCGCGATCAGGTCGCCGTCCGGGTCGATGGCCGTGGGGTCGACACCGAGCAGCTCTGCCAGCCGGCCGGTGATCATGGCCGCTTCCGGAGCCCCGCAGTTCGGGGGTCCGTCTCCTGCCGCGGCCACCGCCGTCTCCCTCCATCAGACCAGCCTCACCTAACTTTGGGAAGGCTACCCTATGCTCTGAGCCCAGAGACGCCTACGTCAGGGAGCCCGATGACCGCATTCACCGCCTTCGCGCCGGAGCGCGCCGCGGCCTACCGCGACGCCGGCTACTGGGCCGGCCGGCCCCTCGACGACATTCTGCGAAGCGCCGCGGCCCGCTGGCCCGAGCGCCCCGCCGTGCTCGACGAACGGACCAGCCTGCGCTACGCCGAGCTCGATCAGCTCGCCGATACGGCTGCGGCGGGTTTGGTGAGCCTCGGAATCCGCAGCGGCGACGTGGTTCTGGTGCAACTGCCGAACAGCTGCCAGTTCGCGGTCGCGCTGTTCGCCCTGCTGCGTGCCGGCGCACTGCCGGTGATGTGTCTGCCCGGCCACCGGGATGCCGAGTTGGCCCACTTCGCGGAGGTCAGCGGCGCCGTCGGGATCATCGTGGGCACCGACGCCGGCGTCGACTACCCAGCCATGGCGCAGCGCGTGCGAGACCGCTGCAGGCAGCTCCGCTACGTCATCGTCGACGGCCATGCAGGCCAACACATTTCCTGGCCGCATCTGTGCGAGGGCAGCGCACGGCCGGCTCGGCTGCAGCCGGACACCGGCACACCCGCGCTGCTGCTGGTGTCCGGCGGCACCACCGGCGCCCCCAAGCTGATCCCGCGCACCCACGACGACTACCTGTACAACGCGACCGCCAGCGCCGCGCTGTGCGGATTGACCGACTCCGACGTCTATCTCGTCGCGCTGCCTGCAGGCCACAACTTTCCGCTCGCCTGCCCAGGCCTGCTCGGCGCGATGACGGTCGGTGCGGCGGTGGTATTCGGCAAGGACCCCAGTCCTGAGGCGGCATTCGCCACGATCGCTCGTCATGAAGTGACCGCCACGGCGCTCGTGCCCGCGCTCGCCCGGTTGTGGGCCCAGGCCTGCGAATGGGAGGACCAGCGCCCGACCACCCTGCGCCTCCTGCAAGTCGGCGGTGCCAAACTGGCCGCCGAGGACGCCAGGCACATCCGGTCGGTGCTCACCCCCGGGCTCCAGCAGGTGTTCGGCATGGCCGAAGGTCTGTTGTGCTACACCAGGATCGGCGATCCCGATGAGATCGTCGACCATACCCAGGGCCGGCCCCTGGCCGCGCACGACGAGCTGCGCATCGTCGACGACGCCGGCGTCGCGGTGGCCGACGGTGAACCCGGTGAACTGCTGGTTCGCGGCCCATACACCATCAACGGTTACTTCCGCGCCGACGCGGAGAACCGGCGCTCGTTCACCCCGGACGGCTTCTACCGCAGCGGCGACAAGGTCCGCCGCCGTGCCGACGGCTATCTGGAGGTGACCGGCCGGGTCAAGGACGTCATCCTGCGCGCGGGCGAGACGATCGCCGCTCTCGACCTGGAGAGCCATCTGCTGACCCATCCGGGCGTGTCCGCGGTTGCCGCGGTCGGTCTGCCCGATCCGTATCTGGGTGAGAAGATCTGCGCCGCCATTGTTTTCCGCGACGAGCCGGTGAGGCTTGCCGAGCTCAACGCTCACCTCGAGGCACGGGGAGTCGCCATGCACTGCCGCCCGGACATGGTCGCGCCGATGCCGAGTCTGCCGACGACGGCCGTCGGGAAGGTGGACAAGCGCACGCTCATCGCCAAGTTGAGCCGCTGAGCCGGGTCAGCGTCGCGGCACGAGATGAGGCGCGAGACAGCCCATCTTCTCGCAGGTCTCCTCGAATTCGCGCTCCGGTGATGACGCGGCGACGATGCCCGCACCGGCACGCAGCCAGGTGCGGGACTCGTCGGCGTAGGTCGCCCGCAACGCCAGGGCGGCGTCCAGACCGCCGTCCGGGGTGAACATCGCCACCGCGCCGGAGTACGGCCCGCGCGGCATCTCGTCGAGTCGCAGGATCGCCTCGACCCCAGGCGCTTTCGGGATCCCGGCGGCCGTCACGGCGGGAAACAGCGCCTCGAGCGCATCCATCCGGTGGCAACCTTGATCAAGCCTTCCTCCGACAGTCGAGCCCAGGTGCTGGACGCTGCCGCGCTCGCGCACCGTCATGAAGTCCCGCACCGCGACGCTCCCGGGCTCGGCGACCTCGGCGATCTCCAGCACCGAGGTGCGTACCGACAGCGCATGCTCGACGATCTCCTTGGCGTCCGTCTCCAGATCGTCGCGGGCGGCGCGGTCGTCGGGTAGGCCCCGACCGAAAGCCCTTGTGCCGGCCAGTGGTTCGGTCACCACTGCACCGTCGGCGTGGACCGCGGTCACCAGCTCCGGGCTGAAACCCAGGGCGCGGATCCCACCCAGCCGGAACAGGAAGGAACGCGCCGGCGTGTTGTGCCGTCGCCCCAGTGCATACGTCGCCGGAAAGTCGACGGCGAATGGGACGTCGACGGTGCGCGACAGAATCACCTTCTGGTAACGACCATCTCGGATCTCGGCGATCGCGGTTGCCACCCGGTCACGGTATCGGCTCGGATCGCCCGACACGTCCACCTCGCGGCTCGCCCCGCTCAGCCGCCCCGGCCGCAGCTCCCCGATTTCGGCGTGCAGGTGTTCGTCGCCGTTGACGACCTCGATCCCGTCGGTCGACACCACGACGCGGCTGACGGGGGTGAAGATGCGGGCCAGCGGCGTGCCGGGCCGAATCTGGTCGAACAGGCCCAGCCGGTGCGCGCCCCACTCGAAGGCGATCCATCCGAAGGCCGGCTCCCCGTCGGCCATGACCGCGGCGAGTGCGTCTTCCAGCACCGCCGCGGGCCGGCCGTCCCAGCGACGGCACACCTGCGAGCCGGCATGACTGACGCGTAGCTCGTCGCGATCGAGTTCGATGGCTGCCCGGGTACCGATCGCCAGGGTCCAGCAGCCGTCGCGCTCGTAGACGAGATAGTCGGTGCCCGTCCGTTCGGGAACCGCCGCCGCCAGTTGGGCAACGACCTCCGCCGGGGCCATTCGCTGCGGCAGTCGCGCCCATCGGGTCGAGTCGATCGGCGATCGCGGTCCCGCGGTCACATCGGTCATTTGATGAGGGTAGCCTAACCTGAATTCAGAATGTGGCTCACCGTGGCCTCGGGATAAAAGCCCTTGTCACCGCACTAAAACGTAGACCACCACGGGCGGGATACAAAGGTTAGGCTACGCATATTTGTCGGCAGACCGCGAGGAGGAACCGGGGTGATCTCGTTCGTTGTGCCGACCCTCAACGAAGACCGAACCGTCGCCTCCACCCTCGCGTGTCTGGCCGCTTATTCGGGCGACCACGAAATCATCGTGTCCGACGACAACAGCACCGACGGCACCGTGGACATCTGTCGGCGGTATGCGCACACGATCGTCCGTTACACCCAGCCCGAGAAGCAGACGATCGCCCAAGTCCGGAACCGGGGAGCGGCCGCCGCCCGTGGCGACTTCTTGGTGTTCGTCGATGCCGATGTGCTGATCCCGGAGATCGACGACTTTCTCCGCGCTTCGCGCACCCGGTTCGCATCGGATCGCCGCCTGGTGGCGCTCACGAGTCAGTATCGGGTGACCCCCGAATCAGCCACGGTCGCTGATCGATTCGTGTTCACCATGCTCGGACTGCAGTTTCTGCTCCAGAACAACGTCCTGCGGGTCGGCGCGGCGAGCGGAAAGTTCCAGATGGTCGCGGCCGATGCGTTCCGGGCGGTCGGCGGCTTTGACGAAAGCCTCGTGGCCTCGGAGGACATGGACCTGTTCCGGCGCCTCTCACGCGTCGGCAGAACGCATTTCGCGCGTGAGCTCACCGTGTATCACTCCGGCAGACGGGCCAGAGCCATCGGCTGGCGCAAACTCTTGTGGCAGTGGTTCACCAACTCCGTCTCGGTGTTCTTCTTCCACCGATCGATCACCAGGGAATGGACGGTGATCCGCTGATGCCGAACCCTCAACGCCTCGGACCCCGCTGGCCGGCACCGTGATCGAACTGGACGGTCTGACCAAGACATACGGCGATGTGTCTGCCCTGACCGACGTGAGTTTCACGGTGCCGACCGGTTCGGTGCTGTCACTTCTCGGTCATAACGGGGCAGGCAAGACGACTGCGGTACAGATACTTTCGACACTGATACCACCGAGCGCCGGACGGGCACTGGTGGCTGGCCATGACGTCGTCGACGACGCTGACCGGGTGCGGGCCAGCATCGGAGTCACCGGCCAGAGCGCGAGTCTGGACACGGTGATCACCGGCCGGCAGAACCTGACCTTGTTCGGCAGGCTGAGGGGACTCGGGCGAAGGGACGCGCGCCGGCGGGCCGACGAATTGATCGCCGAGTTCGAGCTCGACGGGGCGGCCGACCGGCCGGTCTCCACCTATTCCGGCGGAATGCGACGGCGACTGGACATCGCGGCTGCGCTGGTGGTGACGCCCGAGGTGCTCTTTCTCGACGAACCGACCACCGGCTTGGACCCACGTAGTCGACGGCAGGTGTGGGAGCTGGTGTCGACGCTGGCCGCCGAGGGCGTCACGGTTCTTCTGACCACCCAGTACCTCGAAGAGGCTGACGTACTGAGCAATTCGATCGTCATTCTGAACTGCGGGCGAGTGGCCGCACACGGCACCGCCGACGAGCTCAAACGGCAGGCAGGCGCGACCTACTGTCAGGTCACCCTGGTGCGGCCGTCAGACATCCCCCGCGTCGTCGCCGCATTGGCCGATATCGACGACGTCGACGCCGACGCCGAGACCAACACCGTGTCGGTACGCGCCCGCGATGGTGTCGGCACACTCGCCGAGGTAATCCGTCGCACCGACCGACTGGGTGTCGATCTCGTCGACATCTCGCTGCGCAAACCAACTCTCGACGAGGTCTTTTTGCACCTGAGCACAGCGGCGAGCACGGTATGACCGCGATCGCGGCATTGACGGAGCGCATCGTGCACACCGCAGTGCGCGACTTCGATCTCGCCCTGGCGGTGTTGGTCCCGGCGGGAACCCTGCTGGGTCTCAGCGGGGCGCTACGCCACATCATCGACACCGGCACGATGAGCTACACCGACTATCTGGTGCCGTCGATCATCGTCCAGGCGATGCTGCTCGGCTCGGTGACGACCGCCGACCGGGCCGGCCGCGAACAGGCGTCGGGTCTGACCCGCCGGCTCAGGACACAACCGATCTCACCGTTGGCGCCGTTGGCCGCCCGGATGCTCTACTGTCTGCTGCGCGGGGCGGTCTCGCTGGCCGCCGCCATGGCGACGGCATACCTCTTGGGATACCGGATCACCGGCGGTGTCGTCTGCGTCATTGCGTTCACGGTGATCCCGCTGACTCTGACCCTGGCCCTGTCTCTGGGCGCCGACGCCACCGGCACCTGGCTGGGCCGGATCGGCGGAAGTCAGCTCTTGCTGCTGCCGCAACTCATCCTGATCCTGGTGTCGACGGGACTTGCTCCCGCCGAGGCCTTTCCGGACTGGGTGCAACCGTTCGTCCGGTATCAGCCGGTCTCCCAGGTGACCGACACCATCAGAGCCTTGGCGGCCGGCGACGCCGCAGGCAACCAGGTGACCGTCACGGCGGCCTGGTGCCTGGGTCTTCTCATCACGTTCGGACTATTCGCGGTCCGCATCCAGCGGCGGCCATTGTGACCGCGCGGCCGCTCATGCCCGCAGTCGTCCTCACCGAGCGCATGTTCATGCATTGGCGGCTGCACCCCATGGTGCCGCTGCAGTCGGTCCTGGTGCCCACCCTGCTGCTGCTGACCTACTACCTGGTGGTCAGCAAGTCACTGATGCGGCTGACCGGATCCGACAACCTCGCCACGCTGGTGCCGGTGTGCATTGTGGCGGGAACCATGATGGGAACGCTCGGGGCCGGCTTCCACATACCGGACGAACGCGACAGCGGACTGTTGAGCCGATTCTGGGTGATGCCGATCCGCCGAGGGAGCTTCCTGGCCGGCACCCTGCTGGCCCAAGCCGCACAGACGCTGGTCGCCGGCTTCCTCATCCTGCTGGTCGGGATGGCACTGGGGCTACAGTTCGACGGCGCCTGGACGGCGGCGATCCCCTTCCTGCTGCTGCCTGTTCTGGTGACCCTCGTCTTCGCCCTCATCGTGCTGGCGCTCGCCGTTCGGGAGAACAGCTCACCCTTGCTCACGCTGCTCGGCGGAGTAGCGGTCGGCATGGCCTTCTGTTCGGGCGGGGTGGCTCCAGTGCAGCACCTTCCCGAGTGGATCCAACCCGTTGCCCGGGCCCAGCCGTTGGCGCCCGTCGTCGATGCCATGCGCGCGCTTGCGCAGGGACAACCGGCGGGACAGGCACTGCTCATGGCACTCGCGTGGCTGTCCGGCCTGGCGGCCATCTTCGGCCCGGTGGCTATGCGTGGCTATCGCAGGGCCGCGCAGTCTGGTGGCTCCGGATGACGAATATGACTGTCTGGAGGTGCATTTCGGCAGCTAGACCAGGTTGACCGGAGCGCAGGACGTAGCCCCCACAGAACGCTCCAAGCCCGCAATAATGGGCCACAACCGAGCGACAGACGACGATCCGGCCGCCAAACAGTGTGGCCCGGAGGATTTTTCGTGCGCACGCGCGCTCTCGGGAGGAGGACATCGACGCGATGAAGTTCGCGATAGCCGTGCACGGTACCCGCGGCGACGTCGAGCCGTGCGCTGCCGTGGCGCTGGAGCTGATCAGCCGCGGTCACGACGTGGCGATGGCGGTTCCGCCGAACCTGGTCTCCTTTGTCCAGGCATGCGGCATCACACCGGCGCAGCCGTACGGCGTGGACTCTCAGAAGCAGCTCGAGGCGTCGATCTTCCGCAAGTCGTGGGGTTTACGCAGCCCGCGCCGGGAATGGCACGAACTGGCGGACTATCTGAGCCAGGGCTGGGCCGAGATGAGCGGCACGCTCCTTGGCCTGGCCCGTGACGCGGACCTGATCCTGACCGGCACCACCTACCAGGAGGTGGCCGCCAACGTCGCCGAACACCTCGGCACGCCGCTGGCGGCACTGCACTACTTCCCCTTTCGCGCGAACAGCGTGATGTTCCCGCGGGTGCCGGCGTGGCTGGCGCGCACGATCTGGCCGGTGGCCGAATCGCTGTACTGGCGCCTGATGAAGCGTGCCGAGACCGCGCAACGATGCGAGCTGGGATTGCCACGGACGCGAACGCGCGCGATCCGTCGCATCATCGAGCGCAGCGCGGTGGAGATCCAGGCCTATGACCCCGTGCTTTTCGACGGCCTGGCGCAGGAGTGGGCCGGACGCCGACCGCTGATCGGCAACCTCACGCTGCAGCTCGACACGGCCGACGACGCACAGACCGATGCGTGGATCGGTGACGGGACACCGCCGATCTATTTCGGTTTCGGCAGCATGCCGGTCGAATGCCCGGCCACCGCGGTGGCGATGATCACCGCCGTGTGCGCCGAATTGGGTGAGCGCGCGCTGATCTGTTCCGGAGTGTGGGACATCCCCGAAGCCTCCTCTCCCCAGGTGCGCATCGTGCGCGACGTCAACCACAGCGCGGTGTTCCCGAAATGCCGTGCGGTGGTGCATCACGGCGGCGCAGGCACAACCGCGGCGGGTCTGCGGGCCGGTATGCCGACGTTGATCTTGTGGATCAGTGCCGAGCAGCCGCTCTGGGCCACCCGAATCACCACGCTCGGAGTGGGCGTGTCCGAACGGTTTTCCGTCGCGACGCCCGACTCGATTCGGGCCGGGTTGCAGACTGTACTGGCACCACAGTTCCGCCACCGCGCCGGCATGCTCGGTGCGCAGATGACCACACCGCAGCAGAGTGTCACCGCGGCAGCCGACCTGCTGGAAGCAGCCGCACACGACAATCGCGCCGCGCCAACACCACCACAGACCGCGCGGGCGGGTCGCCATGCGCCGGTCCGCCACCACGCGCACGTGCTGTCACCGCCGGCCTTGGATATCGGAGCATGCGCCGTTGTCGACTGATCCGTGCTCGCCGGTGCCACCCCAGCGACCGATCGAACACCGCTCAGTTGCAGCGCACTTCGAGTGGACCGCCGGTCGCCACCCCGATCGCATCGCGCTGCGCACCGCAGCCCAGGCCGTCAGCTACGGCGAGCTGTTCGCGTCGGCATGCGCCGTACGCACGGACACGCCACCGGACGGCCCGACACCGCGAGCCGCGCTGATCCCGGCCACCCTCACCCCGGCCACCGTGTCGGCCATCCTCGGCCTTATCGCCTCTCGGACAGTAGTCGTGGCGCTCGACCCCGAACTGGGCAACCACCGCACGATGACGATCGCGACGATCCTGGCCCAGCACGGCTACGACGTCACGACGGTGACCGGGCCATCCACCAGCGAGACCGCTCCACCGGGTGCCAGCACGCTGGGAGCGGCCGCCGACACCGCAGACGTCACCAGCATCCAATTCACCTCGGGCTCGACCGGTACCCCGAAAACGGTCTTGCACACCAATGGACTGTGGCTGGCCGACGCTCAACTGTTGAACGACCGATTCGGCCTGGCCGACGCCCGCACGGTGGCGCTGTGCATGCCGATCAGCTTCGCCGGCGGGCTCAACATCCTGATCGGGTCACTGCTGGGCGGAGCCGAGATCATCGCGGTCGATCCGCGCGAGCACAGCGCCCGCGCGGCGTTCGAGCGTATCGATCACTCCCGAGCCCAAGTGATCACGTGCACCCCGTCGTTCGTCGACGCGCTGCACCGGGTGGCCGGCGGCGACCGATTGCCGCACGTCGAACGGATCGTCACCACCGGCGAACCGTTGCAGGCCCGTCACGTCCAGTTGCTCAGGGGTCTGGCACCTGGCGCGGTGGTCACCAACTGGGTCGGCTCGACGGAGACCTTGGCCATCGCGAGCTACGACATCGGGCCGACCGATGCTGTTCCGCGCGGTGTCATCCCGGTGGGAATCCCCGCACCGCACAAGAGGATCGACATCAGTCCCGACGGCATCGTGTCGATCACCTCGGCGTACCTCGGCAGCGGCTACCTGGACAAGGCGGCGTCGTCAGCGATGTTCCTGGACAACGGGGACGGAACCACGACGTACGTCGGCGGCGATGTCGGCCGGTGGGACGAACACGGCAACTTGGTGCTGGCGGGCCGCTCGGACAACACCGTGAAGATCCGCGGATATCTGGTCTCTCCGGCAGAGATCGAGGCGACACTGGCCTCCTATGACGACATCCGCGAAGTCGCCGTGGTCGCCGGTGACGACGAGCCGCCGTCGCTGACCGCCTATGTGGCACCCAGCGCCACGGATCGGACACCGTCGGTCGCGGAGCTCCGCGGGAGGCTGCACCGAGATCTGCCGCCGTGGATGGTGCCTGCCGGTATCGAGATGCTGGCCACGCTGCCGCGAAACGAGCGCGGCAAGGTCGACCGGACGGCGCTACCGAGACCCAGCCGGATTCCGTTCGAGCCGCCCCGCGGTGTCCACGAAACGGCGACCGCCCGGCTGTGGGCCGAAGTGCTGCGCATCGAGCGGGTCGGCCGTGCCGACAGCTTCTACGCGCTGGGCGGTGACTCGCTGTCCGTCGCCCAGATGCTGGTGGCGCTGCGGGAGTCTCACGGCGTTGTCCTGGGGCCCAACGATCTCGCCGGCGCGCCTACGCTGGCCGCGTTCGCGAGAACGCTGGCCGGCGCCCAACGGGTGACGCCGAAGCGGCCGGGCCGGGATCTGCTGCGGCCCACCACCACCGCATTGCGACCGTTGTCGGCGCAGACCGCGGCCGCACCCCTGTTCTGCTTCACCGGTGCCGGCGCGTCCGCGCTCTGCTTTCTTCCGCTGGCCGAGCGGGTCGGGAATCAGACCGCGGTGTACGCGTTCGAGCCGAACGGGCTGGCCACGCGCGCGCTGCCGGACTGGTCGATACGGCGTGCGGTCCAACGGCATTGGTCCGACCTGCGCCGACTGCAACCCCACGGTCCCTACACTCTCGTCGGGCATTCGCTGGGCGCGCACATCGCACTGGAGACGGCGCACACACTGGAAGCCCACGGCGAAACCGTGTCCATGGTCGTGCTGCTGGACCCCTGGCTGTCGCCCCGGGTGGCCTGGGCGGCGCGCAACGAACTGCCGGACGCGACGGTGACGCTCCAAACCGACGACGCGAACGGCTTCGGGACATGGTGGGAGCGGCAGAAGACGGTTCCGCTGGCCGGACTGTTCTCCGCCGACTACAACCGCAGGACCCGCGCCGTCGAGGAAGCCGGAATGATTGCCGCGTACCGACATCGGCCCCGGCCATGGGCGGGCAGCGCACTGCTGATCCGCAGCCATCTCAATGCCGACGACCCTCGACTGTGGCGGCGTGTCCTCACCGGCCAACTGCAGACGGAGGTGCTGGACTGCGATCACCATTCGATCGTGCGTGCGCCACACATCGCGGCGGTCGTCGACCTGATGCGTGCGGCTCGCGAGGCCCGCTGTTAGGCTGCCTCGGCGACTTCCGTCGTGTCACGGGTCTCTGCGGTTTCCGGGCCCAACGCGCGGTAGAGCGGGGCGGTCACCGCGGTCGTGGCGAACGCGATACCGCACAGCATGGCGAAGGCGAACGGGCTGATCAACCGGGCCTGAAAACCCACTGAGGCGACCGTGATCTCGGTGACGCCACGGCAGTTCAACAGCACACCCAACTTCGCCGATCTCCGCCACGGCCACCGGCTCATCGCGCCGAACACGACACCCGCCGCCAGCTTCGAGGCGAGAGCGGCAAGCGCCAGCACCCCGACGGCGGCCAGTCCGCCCCAGCTGAGCAGTTCGTGCAGCGCCTGCAACGGAACTGACATCGCGATACTGACGAAGAAGGCCGGCCACAACACGTTGACGATCGCGTTGAACGCATGTCGCGAGGACGCGTCGGCCACAGCGGCGGGGAAGGTGAACCCCGCCACCACGGCGCCGATCGCCGGATGGAATCCGAGCAACTGCGTCGCCGCAGCACCGGCAAGTCCGGAGACCGCCATCATCGCCCACGCCGACGCACCTCGATTGAGCGCGTCACATCGCCCGACGACACGGGGGATGACGAGCCCAACGGTCACCAGCACGGCGGCCCCGACCGCCACCCTCGGAACCGATACGGCGTTCGCATGCGAGACGACCACCAGGGCGGTCACCAGAATCCAGGCGACGGCGTCGGTGACCACAGCGATCCGCAGGGCTACCTGTGCGGCGGAGAAGAACGCGATGCCCAGATCTTTGACGATCAATACCAGGACCGGCACCGCGGTGATCCCCATCGCGACCCCGACGAACAGCCATCCATACACGTCATGGTGTCCGGGACCGTCGATGCGTGCGGCGAACGGCCAGGCCGCCAATGCACACGCCGCCATGGGAACGACGACACACGGCGCCGCCCGCCACCCGATCGAGGCATCGCCCACGCTGCCGAAGCGCCGTAACTCGTTGCCCGCCGAGAACATCAGCAGCAGCAGTCCTGCGGTCCCCGCGGCATCGAGCAATTGACGCGACGTCGCCGAGACAAGCTCGGAGCGAACGGATTCGGGGCAGGCCGCCAGGGCCGTCCCCACCAGGATGCCGACGACAATCGACCCCAACATCCGGGGCTGACCGACTCTGGCGAACAGGCTCCCGATGATCACCGAGCCGATGACGATCACGGCCAGGGTCATCAGCCCCTGTAGTGCATCGCCAAGCGGCATCGGCTCAATCCGCCGCTCTGTTGGACACCAGCGCGGGCGCCCCCGAGTCGGACGACGCGTAGCTGCCACCCAGCAGCGGGTTGTCCACCCAATGCACAAGCGGTGTGCCCATCAAGTGCTTCGGGTGGAAGGCCGACGGGGTCAACTGCAGCACCGCATGACGCAAAGCCATATCCCTGCGGTTCTCGACAGGCTCGGAATAGAGATCGTCGCGGGCGGCACGACCGAGGTTGTGCGGCCCCACGATCCGGTAGCTCGACGGATTGAAGCTGCCGAACCAGATCTGAATGAACAACTTCGGGTTGAACAGCAACGTGCTCATCGGAACAAGGCAACCGATCTCTCGGGCCAGCGCGTCCAGATACATGATCTGTGACGGGATGGACTCGGTCTGGCGCGGACTCAACGCCGTCCAGTGGTCCTCCCATGACCTTTCGCGTGCGATGACCTCGTTGAGGTCGGTGGGCGGGCGCAGCTCGCCGCTGCACACCCTCGCGAAATACCGGGCCTGCATCTCCGCACACACGGGAATGCCTCCCGAGAACGGGCGAACGAACCCGATGAACGCCACGGTTCCGTCGTGGTCGGGATGCAGAAAGTGCTTGTACAGAGTGCGCACATTTCCGCCCTCGACCTGCAGATCGCCGAGGTCGAAGTCGTGTTCGAAGCCGGTGCACAGCACCACACTGTCGAATTGGCCGTCCGTCGAATCACCGAACACGACCCGGTTGCCGTCAGATGCCTTGATTCCACTGTCGTTCAAGGTGACGCGGCCGTCGGCCAGGGCCGGGATGAAGCTGACGTTCTTACAGAAGATGCGCCGCGGGCTCCAGCTACCGTCAGGGTGAGAGCGCCGGTTCCACGTCTCGATCAGCTTCCAGTTCTCAGCGTTGTCCAGCGTCTTCACATCGAGCTTCGCCGGGTCGATGGGTTCACCCATCGGGTTGGTCGCCGATCGGGCACCCGCCGCGGTCCGGTAGCCGCCGAATGCGGCCAGCAATGACGTGGCGAGACCATAGATCACCGTCATCACCAGGAACAGTGCTTTCGCGAGAGGGTCTCGCCCCCAGAATGATTCGAGCGCAAGCGGGTAGGTGGTGGCTCGGCGGTACATCTCGTGATGATGTGCCCGCACCGTGCCGTGATCCGTCGTTCGGTTGCGGTCGGACACTCTCGGCAGGAGGTAGGTATACGACCGGATCGCCAGCGTGCAGGCACCAGCGACGTCACCGATCTGGCGGACGATATCGGCACCGGATTCGGCGAGGCCGACGATGAGTACCCGCTTGTCCCGGAAGCGTTCGTTGTTCCGGTATTCGGAGGAATGCACGATCTCACCGGTGAAATTCTGCAGCTCGGCGATCGCCCGGTTCGGGGTCTTGAACGGCCCCGAGCAGACTGCCACCGCATCGAACGGTTCGGTGGAGTCGATTCCGTCACGTCGCACCGACACGACCCAGCGGTCGGAGACCTTCCGAACGTCGGTGACCTCGCCGCCGAATCGGATGTGCTTGCGGAGCCCGAAACGATCGGCATATGCCGTGAGGTAATCGAAATACTCGGCGCGGGTGTAGAACCTCCGATCCCCCTGGGCCGGATAGTCCGAGTAGGCCATCAGTTTCATCGAGATCGTCAGGTAGAGATCGTCATAGGCCTTCATCCGGTCACCGTCGCCACTGTGGCGAAGCCAGATCCCACCGATGTCGGGGTTCTTGTCGAAGCAGACGACGTCGTGGCCTTCGTCGAGGAGCTGCTTGATCGTCGTGAGTCCGCACGGCCCCGCCCCGACGACGCACACCTTCATCTATTCCTCCGACATTGCCACTGCGCCAGCGCACCCCGTCGAGATATTAGGGCAGGCTAACTTCGTTTGGGGGCCTACCTTCTCGGCCCGAAAGACGGCTGTGGGTGCGGG
>NZ_BEWG01000077.1:0-65918 GCF_002723835.1 Mycobacterium sp. shizuoka-1
CCGCACCCGCGAACCCAAACCGCCATCATGAGTGTCAGCGATGTCCCAAGACATAAGTGTCAGCGATGTCCCGAGACACCACAGTTCGCCCAGCGACGGAAATCGCGCCGAAGTCACCGGAGACTAGGCCCGGCGGAGCCGGCCGAGCTCGTCGAAGGCCTGCGCCCAGCCGCTGAGCCGGTCGGTGGCGTCGGCCAGCTCGTTGCGATAGCGCTGGGCCGACATCGGCGAGCTGGACAGCGAGCCGGTGTTGGCCGCTGACACCAGTTGCGCTGCGGCGGTGACCATTTCGTTGTACTGCCGGACGCCGTGGCTGAGCTGGGCGGTGAACGCATTGATGGTCGGCGCCAGATACGACCGCGAGTTGGGCGTCTCCATGGCTGCCCGCTCCATCGAGACCACCTCGTCGGCGGTGGCAGCCATGGTTGCCGCGGTACGGCTGGCCGCGTCGGTGAGTTCGCGAATCTCCTCCGGCGGCAACATGTTCCCCCGGGTCATCACGCCGAGCAGGGAATGCAGCCCGCGCTCGGAGGCGCCCAGCGCCGACATCGCCGGCCGGGCCGCCGACCCGTGCGGGGGCAGCCTGCGGCCGCTGACCTGACGCGCCGGGGGCAGCGGCTCGGATCGCAGCCAGCGATACCGCAACAGCAACAGCGTCGCGGGCGCTGCCGCCCCGGCGGCGATCACACCCGTGATGATCAGTCCCCACACCGGCGTGCTCCACGTCGCGAGCAGCCCGGTGACGGCCACCCAGAACACCGTCGCGAAACCGAAGAACAGGCCCAGCCGCAACGACCAGCGCCGCTTACGCAGCAGCCGGGCACGCGGATCGGCCGCCGCATTGAGCTTCTGGGCGGCGACGTCGGCGTACTCGCTGACGGTGTCGATACCGCGCTGCATGGCCGAACGCCATTGGCGCGATGCGAATCCCGGCTTGTCCGGTGTCACCGCCATCGAATACTCGCCTCCTACTGGCCTAGTGGCTTCTCAGGCTCGGGTGTGCTGGGCTGGGCGGCCGGGGTGGCCGGCGCGGGAGTGGCCGCAGGCGCGGAGCCGGACGGCAGCGCCTCACCACGCATGGAGGCGCGGATCTGCTCGAGCCGGGAATGACCGGCCATCTGGACGCTGGCCTGCTGGACCTCCATCATGCGGCCCTGCACCGAGTTCTGGGCCAGCTCGGCCGCACCCATCGCGTTGGCGTAGCGGCGCTCGATCTTGTCGCGGACCTCGTCGAGGCTCGGGGTGTTGCCGGGGGCGGCGATCTCGCTCATCGACCGCAGCGAGGCGCTGACCTGCTCCTGCATCTTGGCCTGCTCGAGCTGCGACAGCAGCTTGGTGCGCTCGGCGATCTTCTGCTGCAGCACCATCGCGTTCTGCTCGACGGCCTTCTTGGCCTGACCGGCGGCCTGCAGCGCCTGGTCGTGCAGGCCCTTGAGGTCCTCCACGCTCTGCTCGGCGGTGACCAGCTGCGCGGCGAACGCCTCGGCGGCGTTGTTGTATTCGGTGGCCTTGGCGGCATCACCACTGGCGACGGCCTGATCGGCGAGCGTGAGCGCCTGGCGGACGTTGACCTGTAGTTTCTCGATGTCGGCGAGCTGACGGTTCAGCCGCATCTCAAGCTGACGCTGGTTTCCGATCACCTGGGCGGCCTGCTGGGTCAGCGCCTGGTGCTGACGCTGGGCCTCTTCGATCGCCTGCTGGATCTGCACCTTCGGATCGGCATATTCGTCGACCTTGGAGCTGAAAAGCGCCATCAGGTACTTCCACGCCTTGGTGAACGGATTGGCCATCAGTTGCCTGCCTTCGTATCGAGTGCCGCAGTTAGGTCGTCTCGCCCAATTTATCGGTTCCCGATGCCCAGCCACACCCTTGTCCGCGTGTGGGCCGAGGCCCGCCCCGATCGGTGGGTCAGGCGACCGCCATCGCAACGGGCTGCGGGATGACGACCTTGGTGGCGACGTCGATCACCCGGTCCTGCGCCGGCACCGAGGTCAGCCGGGCGAGGCGCTCACGGTCGGCCATTTTCATCCCGGCATCGGACAGCACCCGCGACAGCGGGACATCCAGAGCGGTGCAGATCGCGCTGAGCAGCTCGCTGGAGGCCTCTTTGCGGCCGCGCTCGACCTCGGAGAGGTAGCCGAGGCTGACACGAGCCGAATCGGACACCTCACGAAGGGTGCGTCCCTGCGAGGTGCGGGCGTCGCGAAGCACGTCGCCGATCACCTCACGCAGCAGTACCGCCATTGGGGTGTCCTCCTCCACGAGTTGCAACAACTACTGCAACGCCGAGAGGATCCGTTTTGGTTCCCAGGAAACCTCAAGTTCGCTCGACCAGGCCCGACAGCCGGGTGATCGCCGCGCGGACCGCGGCGAACCGGATGTCCCAGCGCGCGCCGTCGAGGTACAGCTCGGCGACCTCGGTGGGGCCCGGACCGGCCAATCCGAGGTAGACCGTGCCGACCGGGTGCCCGCCGTGCGGTTCCGGACCCGCCACCCCGGTCAGGCCGACGCCCCAGGTGGCCGCGCAGCGCGCCTTGGCTCCTTCGGCCAGCGCCGCCGCCGTCGGCGCCGCCACCGGCCCGAACTCGTCGAGCAGCGCCCGCGGGACGCCGGCCAGCGCGATCTTGGTCTCGACGGTGTAGGTGACCAGCCCGCCGCGCAGCACCGCGCTGGCGCCGGGAACCCCGGCCAGGGTGGCGGCCAGCAGCCCGGCGGTCAGCGATTCCGCGGTGGCCACGGTCTGGCCGCGGGCGGTCAGCAGCGCGATCAGGCCGCGGGCGGCATCATCGACCAGCGGATCGTTCACGGGAATCCCGGATCGCCGACACCACGTAGTCGAGGCCGGTGAGCACCGTCAGCACGACCGCGGCCCACATGATCACCCAGGCCACGGTCAGCCAGGGCGCCGGCCAGCTGTGCAGCGGCAGCACGAACAGGCCGATCGCGACCGCCTGGACCAGTGTCTTGAGCTTGCCGCCGCGGCCGGCGGGGATCACCCCGTGGCGCAGCACCGCGAAGCGCAGCACGGTGATGGCCAGCTCGCGGGTCAGGATCACCACCGTCACCCACCAGGGCAGGTCGCCCAGCATCGACAGCCCGATCAGCGCCGCACCGATGAGCATCTTGTCGGCGATCGGGTCGGCGAGCTTGCCGAACTCAGTGACCATCCCGTAGGTCCGGGCCAGCGACCCGTCGAATCGGTCGGTGATGACCGCGACCGTGAAGATCACGAAAGCGGTTATCCGCGCGGGGGTTTCGTGGCCATCACCGGAAAACAGGAACAGCAGGAAGATCGGGACCAGGACCAGCCGGATGCCGGTCAGCAGGTTGGCGACGTTGGCCACCCGCACGCGCGGGACCGCCGGACCGGTTTGGGGTTGTCCCGACACGGCATCAGAATATCGGTTGGCAGGTCGGGGCCTGACGCCCGATACTCTGCTCCCGTGAACCATGATGTCGCCATCCGCCGCGCCCGCACCTCGGATGTCCCCGACATCAAGCGTCTGGTCGACACCTACGCCGGCCGAATCTTGCTGGAGAAAAACCTGGTCACGCTGTACGAGGCGGTCCAGGAGTTCTGGGTGGCCGAGCTGGCCGGCGAGGTGGTGGGCTGCGGCGCGCTGCACGTGCTGTGGGCCGATCTCGGCGAGGTGCGCACGGTCGCCGTCGACCCCAAGATCAAGGGGCGGGGCATCGGTCACGCGATCGTCGACCAGCTGCTGAAGGTCGCCCGCGAGCTGGAGCTCGAGCGGTTGTTCGTGCTGACCTTCGAGACTGACTTCTTCGCCAGGCACGGCTTCGCCGAGATCGAGGGCACCCCGGTGACCTCGGAGGTGTACGAGGAGATGTGCCGTTCCTACGACATCGGTGTCGCGGAGTTCCTCGACCTGTCCTATGTGAAGCCCAACATCCTCGGCAACACCCGGATGCTGCTGTTCCTCTGATTGCGTTGAGTGAGCGCTGACGCCGCGATCGGCCACGCTTTCGCGGCCTGAGCGCTCACTCGATGACGGTGTGCATAGCCGACAGCACGAACGCGGGTCGGCTGGCAGCGTTCACCGGCATGACACGGGTGTTCGTGGGCAGCGAGGCGTTGGCGCAGGGACGGGTCAACCGCTACCAGCTCGCGAACTTCCATCAACGGGTTTTCCCGGACGTCTACGTCCCGTGCGGCGAGCTGACACTGCGCGAGCGCACCGTGGCCGCCTGGTTATGGTCGGGCAGGCAGGCAATCGTCACCGGCTGCGCGGCCGCGGCGCTGCACGGCGCCCGATGGGTCGATCCGGACACCCCGATCGAGCTCAACTTCGCCAACAATCGCAGCCCGCACGGGATCGTCACCCGCCGTGAAACCCTGCTGGCTTCCGAACTCACGCACCACGGTGGCCTGCCCGTCACGACGGTCGCCCGCACCGCGTTCGACCTGGCCCGCCGCGGTGCCTCCATCCGCCGCCGGATCGCCCACCTTGATGCGCTGGCCAACGCGACCCACTTTCTCACCGCCGAGGTGCTCGAGATCGCGCAGGCGCATCCACATGTGCGCGGCGTCCGGCGACTGCGCTCCATCGTGACCGCCGTCGACGCCGGCGCACAGTCACCCCAGGAGACCTACCTGCGGCTCGACCTGATCGCCGCCGGCTTTCCCCGGCCGCAGACGCAGATCCCGGTCGCGCGACCCAACGGTCGCCGGTACTACCTCGACATGGGGTGGCCCGACATCCTGGTGGCCGTCGAGTACGACGGTGAGCATCACCGCACCAGCCGGTCGGCCTATGCCACCGATCTCGAGCGCCACGACTACCTGATGTCGCTCGGTTGGATCGTGGTGCGCGTACTGGCCGACCACCGCCGGGCCGACGTGATCAGCCGCGTGCAGCGGGCGTGGGACGCCCGATCACAGCGCGCCGCAAGTTGATTGAGCGCTCACGTCGCATTCCGGGGCGACATGTCAGACGTGAGCGCTCACTCGGCGTCGTCGTCGTAGTACTCGTCGCTGTCGTCGTCGCCGCCCCCGCCGCGGATCGCCATCAGGGTCGCGGCGAGTTCGTCGGGCTTGACCAGCACCTCGCGGGCCTTGGAGCCCTCCGAGGGCCCGACGATGCTGCGGGTCTCCATCAGGTCCATCAGGCGGCCCGCTTTGGCGAAGCCGACCCGCAGCTTGCGCTGCAGCATCGAGGTGGACCCGAACTGCGAGGACACCACGAGCTCGACGGCCTGCAGGAACACGTCCATGTCGTCGCCGATGTCGGGGTCGACGTCGGACTTGTCGCCGGAGGGCTTGGCGGAGGTGACGCCCTCGGTGTACTCCGGTTCGGCCTGGTCCTTGCAGGCCTGCACGACGGCGTGAATCTCCTCGTCGCTGACGTAGGCGCCCTGCAACCGCTCCGGCTTGGAGGCACCCATCGGCAGGAACAGGCCGTCGCCCATGCCGATCAGCTTCTCCGCGCCCGGCTGGTCGAGGATGACCCGGCTGTCGGTGAGCGAGGACGTCGCGAAGGACAGCCGCGAGGGCACGTTGGTCTTGATCAGGCCGGTGACGACGTCGACGGACGGCCGCTGGGTGGCCAGCACCAGGTGGATGCCGGCCGCGCGGGCCTTCTGGGTGATCCGCACGATGGCGTCTTCCACGTCACGCGGTGCGGTCATCATCAGGTCGGCGAGCTCGTCGACCACGGCCAGGATCAGCGGGTAGGGCTTGTACACCCGCTGGCTGCCCAGCGGCGCGGTGATCTCCCCGGAGCGCACCTTGGCGTTGAAGTCCTTGATGTGGCGCACCCGGGAGGCCTGCATGTCCTGGTAGCGCTGTTCCATCTCCTCGACCAGCCAGGCCAGCGCCGCGGCCGCCTTCTTGGGCTGGGTGATGATCGGCGTGATCAGGTGCGGGATGCCTTCGTAGGGCGTGAGTTCCACCATCTTCGGGTCGATGAGGATCATCCGCACCTCATCGGGGGTGGCCCGGGCGAGCAGGGACACCAGCATCGAGTTCACGAAGCTGGACTTGCCCGAGCCGGTGGAGCCGGCCACCAGCAGGTGCGGCATGTCGGCCAGGTTGGCCGAGACGAAGTGGCCTTCGATGTCCTTGCCCAGGCCGATCACCAGCGGGCGGTGGTCACCGCGGGTGGACGGCGCGGTGAGAACGTCGGCCAGGCGCACCATTTCGCGGTCGGTGTTGGGCACCTCGATGCCGACGGCGGACTTGCCGGGGATCGGCGCGAGGATCCGGACACTCTCGGTGGCCACCGCGTAGGCGATATTGCGCTGCAGCGCAGTGATTTTCTCGACCTTGACGCCGGGCCCCAGCTCCACCTCGTAGCGGGTGACGGTCGGGCCTCGGGTGCAGCCGGTGACGGAGGCGTCGACCTTGAACTGCTGCAGGACGTTCGAAATCGCGTCCGTTATCTGGTCATTGGCTGCACTGCGCCGCTTCGGCGGGTCACCGGCGACCAGCAGGTCCAGTGACGGCAGGTGGTAGGGGCCTTCGACCACGCGGTCCATGACCTGGGTCTCCGGGGTCTCCGGCTTGGGGGCGGGCGGCTTCTTGCGTCGCGCCTTGACCGGCTCCGGAGCAGTCGGGGCGTCCTCGTCGAGCGGATAGTTGTCCAGCGGCGTGCCCACCGGGCCGTTGGCCCCCGGCCAGGCCGGCGCCTCGTCGGTGTAGGACCGCGGATCGTCGTAGTAACCGTCGGAGAAGTCTTCTGGCGCAGCCTGTTCGACGACGTCCTGCGGCTCGTCCTCGTCGTAATCGTCGTCGTACTCGTCGTCGTAGCGGCGGGTGCTGAACATCGAGTAGAGCGTCTCGGGCACCTCGCGGATGGTGGTGCCGGTCAGCAGCAGCAGCCCGAACAGGGCGGCGATGATCAGCAACGGGGTGGCGATCCACGGGGACAGGCCGTCGGACAGCGGTCCCCCGATCGCGAATCCGATGAAGCCGGCGGCGCGTTGGCGGGCGGCTGGATCCTGGGGGGCGCCCGACCACAGGTGCCACAGCCCGAGCACCGGCAGCGCGACCATCGCGCAGCCGAGGATCAGGCGCGGGCGGGCGTCCGGGTTGGGTTCGGTGCGCATCAGCAGCACGGCGATGACGGCGATGGCGATCGGCAGCAGCACGACGGCCCCGCCGACCAGCGTGCGCAGCACCGAGTCGATCCACGCGCCCACCGGGCGCGCGGCGTCGAACCAGGAACTGGCCGCGATCACCACCGCGACCGCCAGCAGGCCCAGCGCGAGGCCGTCCCGGCGATGTCCCGGCTCGATATCGCCGGCCCGGCCGACCGAACGGGCGGTCGAGCCCGCACCCTTGGCCAGCATCAGCCAGGTCGCCCGCGCGGCGCGCCCACTGGCTGCTGCTGCGGTGGCGACCGGCGACGCGTTGCGTTTCTTGGCAGGCTTGCGCCGCGGCGCCGGCTTGGCCGACCGCGACGCACCCTTTGACCTGGTCGTTCGCGCGCTTGAGCGAGCGGCCGTCTTGTTCGCCATGCGGGTCAGCCTAGTCCCAATCGCCCCAACTGCACCACCCACAACACCCGTTACACGGCGCGTCGTTGCCAGACTGCGACCAAGCCAGAAAATCGGCTCCCGCCGCTGACCGGGACCCCATCGTGCGGCGATATGAAGCAGGGCTAACGTAAGCGCCGTCACACCCGGTCCCGAAGAGCTGAGGAGCTCGCCCATGCCCGTCGTCGTCGTTGCCAGCTTCACCGTCAAGCCCGAATCCGTCGACGCCGTACGCGAGGCCTGCAAGAAGGCGGTCGCGGCGGTCCACGAAGAGCCCGGTTGCGACCTGTACGCCGTGCACGAGGCCGACAAGACGTTCGTGTTCGTCGAGCAGTGGGCCGACGCCGACGCGCTTGCGGCGCACAGCACCGCGCCCGGCGTGACCACGCTGTTCGCCGAGATCGGCGAGCATCTAGACGGCGCTCCGGACATCAAGATGCTCACCCCCATCCCGGCCGGGGACCCCACCAAGGGCCAGGTGCGTCCCTGACGAGCGCTCGCGCGAGGAAACGAGGACACAGCCATGGGTGAACTCGACGGCAAAGTCGCCCTGATCACCGGCGCGGCCCGCGGCCAGGGCCGTGCGCACGCAGTCAAGCTGGCCTCCGAGGGCGCCAGCATCATCGCGGTCGACCTGTGTCAGCAGATCGCCAGCGTCCCCTACCCGCTGGCCACTCCGGAGGACATGGCCGCCACGGTCAAGCTCGTCGAGGACACCGGGGCCCGGATCGTCGCCCGGGAGGCCGATGTCCGCGACCGCTCGGCACTCAAGGCCGCGGTCTATCAGGGCATCGAGGAACTGGGTCGGCTCGACATCGCGATCGCGAACGCCGGCATCGCCCCGATGACCGACGAGAACGCCTGGCAGGACGTCATCGACGTCAACCTGACCGGGGTCTATCACACCGTCGACGTGGCGATGAAGCCGATGATCAAGCAGGGCGACGGCGGTGCGATCGTGCTGACCAGCTCGGTGGCCGGCTTGGTCGGCATCGGCGCCCCGATCGCCGGATCGCTGGGTTACACCGTGGCCAAGCACGGTGTCGTCGGCCTGATGCGGGCTTATGCGAATTTCCTTGCCGCGTTCAATATCCGGGTCAACTCGGTCCATCCCGCCGGGGTGAACACCCCGATGATCGACAACGAGTTCACCCGGTCCTGGCTCGACGGTCTGGCCCAGCAGAACTTCGGCGGCCCGGACATGACCAACGCCCTGCCGGTACAGACGCTGGAACCCGAGGACATCGCCAACGCGGTCTACTACCTGGTTTCCGACGCCGGCCGCTATGTCACCGGGGTGACGCTGCCCGTCGACGCAGGCTTCGTGAACAAGCGCTGAGCACTACGATCGGGTGACGATGACACCCGATCTGGCCCTCACCAGCGTCCCGACCTGGGCGGTGCAACGCTGCTGCCCGCCGGCCGATCTGACCGGTCGCCATGCGACGGTGCTGGCCATCGGGGCCGACGCCGCCGAGATCGCCGCGCGGTGGGCCGACGAGATGAAAGCCGCACGTCCCGATGCGGATGTGCGGGTCCACCGGGTGGCCGACGCCACCGCGGCGTGCACCGCGCTGGAGACCGATCTGGCCGATGCGGTGGTCGGCTGGCGGCTGCTGCTGGCCGGCCCGGCGCACGCGTGCCTGCGGGTACGCGCCCGGGCGCTCGACCTCGGTGCCGCCGACGACGAGATCACCGTGGCCAGTACCGACGTGGCGACCCGCGACATCTACTGCGCGCACTGCCGAGCCATCACCACCGCTCCGGTGGACCTGACCGAGGAGGTCAGCTGCCCGGGCTGCGGACGTCACCTGCTGGTCTACCACCACGTCTCCCGGCGGCTCGGCGCGCACCTCGGCTTCGCCACCACGGCCGACCCGGCCCGATGAGCACGCTCACCCTGGAGGTCGTCGGGATCGACGACCGGGTGCCCGAGATCAGAACCCTGACCCTGGCCCGTCCCGACCGCACCGTGCTGCCGTCGTTCACCCCGGGCAGCCATCTGGTGATCCAGTGGCCCGGCGGGGCCAACGCGTACTCGCTGACCGGCGAGACCGCGGCCCCGCGCGAGTACGTGGTGTCGGTGCTGGCGTGCCCGAACGGCCGCGGCGGATCGCGCTGGATACACCGGGATCTGTGCGTCGGCGCCACTGTCGAAGCCCATTCGCCGCGCAGCGCGTTCGCGCCCGTGCTGCGCGCCAGGCGACATCTGTTGATCGCGGCCGGAATCGGTATCACCCCGATGGTGTCGCACCTGCGCAGCGCCCGGCGGTGGGGCCGCGACACGCAGCTGCTCTACGTTCACCGGCCGGGGCGGGGCGCCTATCTCGATGAAGTCGCCGCGCTCACCGACCACGCGTCGGTGTTCAGCGACCGCGCCGCCTTCCTGGCCGAGCTGCCACCGGCACTGGCCGGCCAACCGTTCGGCACGCATGCCTACCTCTGCGGCCCAAGCCAATTCATCGACGATGTGGTGGCCACCGCCACCGCGCTGGGCTGGCCGCCGAGCCGCATCCACGTCGAGCACTTCGGCGGTGACCTGGCACCGGGTGATCCGTTCGAGGTCGAATTGGCGTCGAACGGCGAGGTTTTCACCGTCGAATCGGGTATCTCGCTGCTGGAGGCGCTGGCGATTCACGGGCACACCGTCCCCAGCCTGTGCCGCCAGGGGGTGTGCGGCGAATGCCGCGTGCCGGTGCGATCCGGCGTGGTGGTGCACCGCGACCTGTACCTGACCGACGAGGAGCGCCGCGGCGAGATGATGGCCTGTGTGTCAAGGGGATCCGGCCGGCTGGAGCTGGGACTGTGACCGAGCTGGTATCCGCGCCCGACCTGGTGGCCTCCTTCCCCTTCCCGTACACCGCCGACTCCTACCGGTACAGCACCAACATCGGCCCGGCCGCTGCGGTCGTGACCACCGCGACCGGGCAGTGGGGCCGGCGGGTGGTCGACATCGACAGCGAGTACGCCCACGAACTCGCCGAGCGCAGGCGCATCCTGGCCGCCGACCCGTCCCGGCACGCGGTGTTGCCGCACATGCGCGTCGCCTGCTGGGACACCATGCTGGCGTTGATGACCGAGTTGGCCACCGGCTACCCGGCGACCATGTCCCTGACCCGCGACGGTGACACCTGGCATTGGCGCAACGAATTGCTCGGCATTGCACAGGATTTCGTAATCGGCGACGATTCCAGCCTGCCGTGCGATCCGCTGGCCTACATCGCCGGGCAGGTGCAGGAGGACATCGTCCTGCTCGACCAGCGCGACGGTGACCTGTTCGCCGACGCCGGGGTGGTGACGTTCGCCGCGGGCTGGTCGTTCGGGTTCGACGTCGGGATGACGTTTCTGGAGATCCACGGGCCGGTCCCCCGGCTGCGCGAAACCGGGGTGATCACCCGGGCCCGCGAGTTCCTGATGCGCCTGCAGGCAGGCGAGGCATACCGGCGCACCAATTGGTCGATGACGGTCGGACGCCGCCTGGACGTGTCCACCGAGACCTTTCCCGAGTGGCTGCCCGAACCCCGGGACCTCGACGCACTCGACGACGACGAGTTCGGGCGGCTCATCCATCTGCGGGTGGAGGTCCAGCACCTGATCCGGCTGCCGGAGTCCGGCGCGATCTGTTTTCTGATCCGCAGCTACATGCTGCCGCTGGCGGATGTCGCCACCGTCGAGGACTGGCGGGCCCGGATGGCGGCCGTACTGGCCGAATTGCCGGGTGACATGGCCGAATACAAAGGTCTGAGCGCGTACCGGGACCGCGCGGTGAGCTGGCTGAGGTCGCGCAGCGGAGACTAGACCTCGATGACGGTCGGCACGATCATCGGCTGCCGACGGTAGGTCTCCCCCACCCACTTGCCGACCGTGCGCCGCACCACCTGAGCGATCCGCACCGGATCGGTGACATGGTCGGCGGCAAGCGATTCCAGCTCCGCCTGGACCCGGCGGGTGATCGGCTCCAGCGCCTTGGGATCTTCGGAGAAGCCGCGCGCGTAGAGATGCGGCGGCGCCGCCGGCTTGCCCGTCCCGCGGTGCAGCACAATCGTCGCCGCGATGAATCCAGAGCTCAGGATCAGCCGCTCACCCAGCGTCGCGTCGCCCACATCGCCGGTGATGAGCCCGTCGACGAACATCTTGCCCACCGGAACCGCGCCCGCGATGGCGACCCGGCCGCCGACCAGGTCGACGCTGACGCCGCTCTCGGCGACCACGATGTTCTCCTCGGGCACGCCGCTGCGGGCGGCGAGCTTGGCGTTGGCGCGCAGCATCCGCCAGGTGCCGTGCACCGGCATCACGTTGCGCGGCCGCACCCCGTTGTAGAGGAACAGCAGCTCACCGGAATAGGCGTGACCCGAAACGTGCACGCGGACTTGCTGATTCGTCACGACCCTGGCACCGATCTTGGCCAGGTCGTCGATCACGCCGTAGACCGCTTCCTCGTTGCCGGGGATCAGCGATGACGACAGGATGATGAGGTCGTTGGAGGTCACCGTGATGCTGCGATGCTCGCCGCGCGACATCCGCGACAGCGCCGCCATCGGTTCGCCCTGCGTGCCGGTGGTGATCAGGACCACCTGCCCGGGCGCCATCTCCTCGGCCATCGCGATGTCCACGACGTCGCGGTCCTCTACGTGCAGGAAACCCAGTTCGCGGGCGATCGCCATGTTGCGCAGCATGGACCGGCCGACGAACGACACCCGCCGGCCCAACGCGATGGCGGCATCGACGATCTGCTGAACCCGGTCGACGTTGGAGGCGAAGCACGCGACGATCACCCGCTGCCCGTCGGCACCGCGCATCAGCCGGTGCAGGGTTGGGCCGATCTCGCTCTCCGACGGTCCCACACCCGGGATCTCGGAGTTGGTCGAGTCGCACAGCAGCAGGTCCACCCCGGCGTCGCCGAGCCGGGACATCCCCGGCAGGTCGGTCGGGCGGCCATCGAGGGGCAATTGGTCGAGTTTGATGTCGCCGGTGTGCAGCACGGTGCCCGCCCCGGTGTGCACCGCGATCGCCAGCGCGTCCGGGATCGAATGGTTGACCGCGAAGTACTGGCACTCGAACACCCCGTGCGTACTGCGCTGACCCTCGGCGACTTCGACGAACACCGGAGTGATCCGATGCTCGCGGCATTTGGCGGCCACCAGCGCCAGGGTGAACTTCGAACCCACCACCGGGATGTCGCCCCGCATCTTCAGCAGGAACGGGATGGCACCGATGTGGTCCTCGTGGGCGTGGGTCAGGACCAGGGCTTCGACGTCGTCGAGCCGGTCTTCGATGAGGCGCAGATCCGGCAGGATCAAGTCGACGCCGGGCTCGTCGTGGTTGGGGAACAACACCCCGCAGTCGATGATCAGCAACCGGCCGAGATGCTCGAAAACGGTCATGTTGCGGCCGATTTCGTTGATACCGCCCAGCGCCGTCACACGCAGGCCTCCCGGGGCCAGCGGCCCGGGAGGTGACAGCTCGGAGTTCATCGCCGCAGCCCGGCCGGCGCCGTCACCGCAGGACTCCCGCAGCGCGGAGGTCACCGGCCAGCTCGTCGAGCTGCTCGGGGGTGGCCGGCATCTGCGGCAGCCGCGGCTCGCCGACGTCGATGCCCTGCAACCGCAGCCCGGCCTTCGCCAAGGTGACTCCGCCGAGGCGGGCCTGCGCGGCGTTCAGCGGAGCCAGCGTCACACCGATCTTGCGAGCGGTGGCGATGTCCCCGGAGTTGAAGGCGGACAACATGTCCCGCAATTGGCTGGCGGCCAGGTGGCCCCACACGCTGATGAAGCCGACCGCGCCCATGGTGAGCCAGGGCAGGTTCAGCGCATCGTCGCCGGAGTAGTAGGCCAGCCCCGTCTCGGCCATGATCGCCAAGCCGCCATGCAGATCGGCCTTGGCGTCTTTGACCGCGACGATGTTCGGGTGCCTCGACAGAGTGCGCATGGTGTCCCACTCGATCCCGATGACCGAACGTGGCGGGATGTCGTAGAGGATCACCGGCAGGTCGGTGGCGTCGGCCACGGTGGTGAAGTGGGCGACCAGCCCCGCCTGTGGGGGCCGCGAATAGTAGGGCGTGACGACCAGCAGGCCGTGCGCGCCTTCGGCGGCGGCAGCCTTGGCCAGGTGCACACTGTGCGCGGTGTCGTAGGTGCCGGCCCCGGCGATGATGCGGGCGCGGTCGCCGACCGCGTCGAGGACCGCGCGCAGCAGGGCCAGCTTCTCCGCATCGGTGGTGGTCGGCGACTCGCCAGTGGTGCCGGACAGCACCAACCCGTCGCACCCGGAGTCGACCAGGTGGGTGGCCACCCGCGCCGCGGTGGCGGTGTCCAGCGTGCCGTCGGGCTTGAACGGCGTCACCATCGCGGTCAGAACGGTGCCCAGACGGGCGCTGACGTCGAATCCGCTGGTACTCACGGCCACCTAGATTACCCGGTCGGCATCGGCGCCTCCGCGATTACCCGGTCCGCCTCAGGCCTCGGTGATTACCCGGTCGGCCTCAGACCTCCGTGGCCAGCGGGGAGGTCGCCACCTCGGTCCCGTCGGCCAGTTCGGAGATCTCGAAGTCGGCGAATACCGCGGGCGCGACGTCGGCCAGCTGGCGCAGGCAGGCGATCGCCAGCCGGCGAATCTCCACATCGGCGTGTTCGCTGGCCCGCATCGCGATGAAATGCCGCCAGGCCCGGTAGTTCCCGCTGACGACGATGCGGGTCTCGGTGTCGTTGGGCAGCACCGCCCGCGCGGCCTGCCGCGCTTGTTTGCGGCGCAGCGTCCCGGGCTGGTCGGCGAACTTGGCTTCCAGCCGTGTCAGTAGCTCCAGGTAGGCGGCCCGGCTGGCGTCGGCCGCGTCCAGCAGGATCTGCCGCAGCTCCGGGTCGTCCTCCAGCCCGGGCGGCACCACCACCTGGGCATCGTCCTCGGGCACGTAGCGCTGGGACAGCTGCGAGTAGGAGAAATGCCGGTGCCGGATCAGTTCGTGGGTGCACGACCGCGAGATGCCGGTGATGTAGAACGACACCGACGCATGCTCGAGCACCGAAAAGTGCCCCACGTCGATGATGTGCTTGAGGTAGGCCGCGTTGGTGGCGGTCCGTGGATTCGGCTTGGACCAGCTCTGATAGCAGGCGCGGCCGGCGAACTCCAGCAGTGCCTGGCCGCCGTCGGCGTCGGTGCTCCAGGGCACGTCCTCGGGGGCGGTGAACTCGGTCTTGGCGATCAGCTGCACGCGCAGCGGCGCGGTCTCGGCCACGGGCTCACCTTAGTGCGCACGCCGCACCGGTGCGCTCGGCCTCCCACCGCGGTCCGCAACGGCGGCAGGCTTCCCCCGATCGGCGGACCCGAGGTTCATCCGCCGAAACAGCCGCTCGACCGACAGCCTCGATCACCGAACTGCGCGACAGTACTGGCGGCAGATCCGGAAAACCCGAGAGGTGGGCACCGTGGACGAGAAGATGAACGCCGCCATCAGGTCAGCGTTGCGGTTGGACTCCTCCGTGGACCTGACGACGCTGGAGTATCACGAAAGCCCCGGCTGGGATTCGGTGGGCCACATGGCCCTGGTGGCCGCGCTGGAGCTCGAGTTCGACTGCATGCTCGACACCGACGAGATCCTCGAGATGAACAGCTACGCCAGGATCACCTCGATCATGGCCGGCCATGTCTGAGCGGTTCGGGCTGACCGGCCGGGTCGGTGTGGTCACCGGCGCCGCGCGCGGAATCGGTGCCGCGGTCGCGGCAACACTGGCCGCGGAGGGCATGGACCTCATCCTCAACGATCACGGCGACCCCGACCGGCTGGATCTGTGCGCCCAGGAAATCCGTACGGCCTTCGGCGTCGCGGTGCAGACGCACCAGGGTGACATCGCCGAACCGGCGACGTCGGCGGAGTTGTCCAAGCGCGCCTTCACCTCCCACCGACGTCTCGACGTGTGGGTGAACAACGCCGGTGTCCTGCTCGACGGCTTGATCGGGATGATTCCCCCCGCGGACATCGACCGGGTGGTCGGGGTCAACCTGCTCGGGGTCCTGCACGGCACTCAGCAGGCGGCCCGGCTGATGACCCGCGGCGGCGGGGGGTCGATCGTCAACGTCTCGTCCATCACCGGGCGTTTCGGCAACAAGGGACAGCTCGTCTACGGCGCAGCGAAGGCCGGTGTGATCGGCGCCACGCTCTCGGCTGCAAAGGAATTGGCCCCGAACAACATCCGGGTCAACGCCGTGGCCCCCGGGCTGATCGAGACCGACATGGCGGCGCAGCTGCCCGCCGCGGGCTTCGCCGAACGCATGGCATCGATCGGCATGAACCGGATCGGGACGCCGCGGGACGTCGCCGACTGCGTACTTTTTCTGGCATCGGACCTGTCGCGGTACGTGACGGGTCAGGTGATCGGCGTCGACGGTGCGATGGTGATCTGAGATGGCCGGAATCGACCTGATCCACGGCGTGCGCGCGGATCGGCCGGCACTGCTCGACGATGCCGGTGGCGACTGGGTCACCTACGGCCAACTGGCCGACCTCGCCCGGCGGTGGGCCACCCGCATGAGCGGACCGCGCGGCCTTGTCTTCCTCCACCCCACCAACGACGTGGCCTCGGTGGCCGCGCTGATCGGCGCGTTCTCGGCCGGACATGCTGTCGCCCTGTTCGACCCCAGTCTTCCGCCGGCCACGCGCGCCGACCTGCAAGAGCTGTACCACCCTCGATGGACCGTCGAACCCCGATTCGATTCGGTACGGGTCTGCGGCGATCGAATGGATCTCAACCCCGACCTTGCCGTCCTGATGTCGACCTCCGGATCGACGGGTAGCGCAAAACTGGTTCGCCTGGCGGCGACGTCGATCCTGGCCAATGCCAGCGCAATCGGTGATGTCTTGGACATCGGTGACACCGATGTGGCGGTGGGGCACCTGCCCCTGCACTACTCCTACGGACTCTCGGTGCTGACCAGCCACCTCGTTCGCGGCGCTCGGGTCCGCCTGACCGCGATGGGCCTCACCGACAAGCGCTTCTGGCCGGCGGTGCGCGAAGCCGATGTCACCCATATGCCGGGCGTGCCGTTCCACCACCAGTTGATGATCAGACTGGGACTCGACCGGCTGCGACTTGACCACCTGCGCACCCTCACCCAGGCAGGCGGTCGGCTTGAGCCCGAATTGCGCAGGCGGGCACATCAATTCATGCACGACACAGGTGGGCGTTTCTACGTGATGTACGGTCAGACCGAGGCGTCCCCGCGGATGACCACCCTGCAGCACGCCGACTTCCCCGCCGCGCCGGATTCGGTCGGCACTGCCCTGCCCGGATGCCGCATCGAGATCCGAGACCCCGATTCCACCGGCCACGGCGAAGTGGTCTTCTCCGGGCCCAACGTGATGCTCGGGTACGCCCATTCGGCAGCCGACCTCGCCCGCGCCGACGATCTGGGAGGGCGCCTGCACACCGGTGACGTCGGCATGCTCGACGACGCGGGTCGGCTGACCCTCAGCGGCCGAGTCAGCCGGGTTCGCAAGCTCTTCGGAGTGCGCGTCAATGTCGACGAGGTCGAGGCCGCCGTGACCTCCTTCGGCCCCGGCGCGGTGACGCTCACCGGCGACCGACTGACCATCCACGCCGTCCGCACCGGCCGTCAAGCAGACGACGAGCAGTTCGGGCGAGCCGTTCTGGCCGGCCTCGAGCGGCAGTTCGCGATTCCGGCCAACCGCTACGCTCTCCGATTCATCGATGAGCTACCCCGGACCCGACGCGGAAAGATCGACTACCAGGCGCTGGAGGCCCTCTCGTGATCGACGCGCTCGCAACGGCGCTCGCCGCCGCGCCCCACAGCCTTCCGCAAGCCACCCGGGAGGCGTTGCTGTTGCCCGGTCTCAACGCACTCACCGAGCTGCACCACCGGTCCTGCCCGCCGTACGCCCGGATCATCGACGGCGCGTGGAGCGGGCCCGGGCCCGCGGGCCAACTCGGCGACGTTCCCTTTCTGCCCGTCTCGCTGTTCAAATTGCAACGGCTGCAGTCGGTGCCCGACGAGCAACTGCGGGTCGAATTGACCTCCAGCGGCACCACCGGGCAGGCGGTGAGCCGGATACTGCTCGACGCCGAGACCTCGATGATCCAGCAGCGCGCGCTCAGCAGCTCGCTGACGCATGTGATCGGCCGGCAACGGTTACCGATGTTGGTGATCGACACGCCGGCCGTGCTCGACGATCCGGCGATGATGAGCGCGCGTGGCGCGGGGGTGCTCGGGATGATGCGCTACGGGCGCCACCACACGTTCGCGCTGGATCGCAGCGGAGAACCCGACCTCGACGCCGTGCGAGCATTCCTCTGCGCCCATGCGGATCAGCCGGTGTTGATGTTCGGGTTCACGTTCCTGGTGTGGAGCGCCTTGTATGAGCACTTCCGCGACGCCGGCCTGGATCTTTCCCACGCGGTCTTGATCCACTCAGGTGGGTGGAAGACTCTGGCCGACCGCGCGGTGGACAACACCGTGTTCCGGGCCGCCCTGCGGCAGGCATTCGGCCTGACTCGCGTCCACAATTTCTACGGCATGGTGGAACAGATCGGCTCTGTCTTCCTCGAAGGCCCGGGCGGGCTGCTCTACCCACCGAACTTCGCCGACGTGATCGTGCGGGATCCGCTGACGTGGGAGGTGTTGCCGGTGGGCCGACCCGGGATCATCCAGGTGCTGTCACTGCTCCCGCATTCCTACCCCGGTCACAGCCTGCTGACCGAAGACCTTGGCGTGATCGAGACTGTCGACCCTGGCGAAGAAGGCTGGAACGGCAAGGGGATACGGGTTCTGGGACGGTTGCCGCGCGCCGAGTTGCGTGGTTGCAGCGACACGATGGCGGCGGCGTGATGGTCCGCATCTGGTCCCCCGAGCCCACCGCCGTCACCGAGGCCGCGCTCCTGGAACGTATTGCGGCAATGGTCTACGCCGGACAACCGCCGTGCAGCCCAGTGCTCGTCGAGATGCTCTCAACGCTGTCGCACCGCATTCTGGACGACACCGCCCTGGCCACCCCGCGGCACGTGGCGTTGGCGTACTGGCTGCGCCCCGCGGCGCTGAGCGGCATGATCGCCGAGCTGGCGGTAGCCAACAACAGCGGTCGGATCCGCGCGCCGCGAGGGCTCGCCCTTCACCTCCCACCGGCCAACGTGGACACCGTGTTCGTTTACTCCTGGGCGCTGTCCGCGCTGGCCGGCAACACCAATGTGGTTCGGCTGACCGAACACCTCACGCCGGAGACCGCGAGGTTGGCGGCTACCATCTGCGCCGTCGTCGACGAGTTCGGGCAATCCGACCGGAACCTGTTCTGCCGCTTTCCCTATGGCGGCGATCTCGAACGATCCATCTCGCGCCTTGTCGACCTCCGGCTGGTGTGGGGCGGGGACGCCAAGGTCGAGGCGGTCTCCGCCGTCCCGATCCGGCCCGATGGGGTGTCGATCGGATTCCCCGACCGCCGCTCGATGGCGGTCCTGGACTCCGCCAGCTACCGGCGGGCGGCATCGCCGGATCGCGACAAGCTCGCCGCCGCGCTCTTCAACGACATGTTCTGGTTCGACCAGATGGGCTGCAGCTCACCGCGGATCGTGGTCTGGCTCGGGGATCCCGGCGAGCTCGCCGAAGACTTCTACCACCGTCTGCATGACGTGGTCCGCCGGCGCGGCTACAGTGTGGATCCCGCGGTCGCGATGAGTAAGCTCACTCTCGCCAACAGCCTTCTCGCCCAGGGCATCACGACACACTTCCAGCGGTTCTCGGCCAGCCTCGACGTCAGCCGGACCGCCGACCCGGCCGCGGCGATCGCCCATCCGCACGGCGGCGGATTCGTCTGCGACTGGGTGGCAGACTCACTCGACCAGCTGGCGCGCGTCGTCGACCGCACGGTGCAGACGATCACCCACTTCGGCTTGACCACGGACGACGTGGTTCGTCTGGCCGAAGGGATCAGCGGGCGGGGTGGCTACCGGATCGTCCCGGTGGGCCAGGCGCTCGAGTTCGACTCGACCTGGGACGGGGTCGACCTGATCGCGCACATGACTCGGCAGATCGTCGTGCGATGACACCCGGCAGCATCAGCGCGGCAAGCGCCGAGATCCGCTCAGTCGACCGTCACACCGGCGCGGCGCATCGCGGTGGTGATCAGCTCGAAATCGATGCTGCCGTGTTCGCGCGCCAGCGCGTCGGCGTCGTCGCCGCGGCGCTCGGCGATCGCGTCCAGCATCTCGACATGGTCGTGTAGCGCGCGGACTTCCATCGAGCGCATCGTCGACGGTTCACCCCACAGGTGCGCGGGCGAGCCGATGCTCACCGTCGACTTCAGTTCCAGCAGAAGTTGTTTGATGACGTCGTTGTGCGCGGCATCCATGATCGCCAGGTGGAACCTGCTGTCGGCCTGCTGGGCGGCCAGCCCGGTGCGCGCGGCGCGGTAGGCCTCCAGCCGGGTGCGCATCAGCGCGAGGTCGGCCTCGGTGCGCGACTCCGCCGCCGCGCGGGCGACCACACCCTGCAGCCGGCAGACCGCGTCGCACCGGTCCCGCAGCTCGGCCAGCCGGATGCTCAGCGTGCGGCCCACCGCGTCGGTGGACGATTCGGGCCACTGGTCCAACACGTAGGAACCGCCACCGCGACCGCGTTTGGTCTCGAGCAGTCCCCGTTCCACCAGCCGGGCCAGGGCGGCCCGCACGGTCATCCGGCCCGCGCCCAGCGAGGCGGCCAGTTCGCGTTCCACGGGTAGCCGCGCTCCGGGCAGGTATTCGCCGATCGCGATCGCGGTGATCAGCCGGTCGGTGATCTCGTCGACCCGCGAGGGCGAATCCAGCTGCTGTCCGAGCAGGCCGGGGCCGTCCGGTGTGCCGTCGTGGGCCATGGGCCGCGCCCTCCTTCGTCACCGGTATGTTAATTCCCTTCAATGGTCTTGTCAGGAGACCTTTACCGGTCCATGCTGAGGACCATGGCAACCGAAACCACGATGGTGCCGTTCGGCGACCACCAGACCTGGGTGCAGATCACCTCCCCCGATGCCGTGCGAGAGCACACCGTGCCACTGTTCGTGCTGCACGGCGGCCCCGGCATGGCCCACAATTACGTCGCCAACATCGCCGCACTGGCGCAGGAAACCGGCCGGGTGGTCATTCACTACGACCAAATCGGCTGCGGGGCAAGCACCCACCTGCCCGATGCGCCCGCCGAGTTCTGGACGCCGGCCTTGTTCGTCGACGAGTTTCACACGGTGCGCGCCGCATTGGGCATCGAGCGCTACCACGTGCTGGGGCAGTCCTGGGGCGGCATGCTGGGCGCCGAGATCACCGTGCGCCAACCCGCCGGGCTGGTGTCACTGTCGATCTGCAATTCCCCCGCATCGATGGAACTGTGGATGCAGGGCGCCGCCGAACTGCGAGCCCAGCTGCCGCAGGAGGTCCAGGCCGCCCTGGATCGCCACGAAGCCGACGGCACCGTCACCGATCCGGAGTACCTCGCGGCCACCGAGGAGTTCTACCTTCGCCACGTGTGCCGGGTCGAACCGGTCCCGCAGGACTTTCTCGACACCGTCGCACAGATGGAAGCCGAGCCGACGGTCTACCACACCATGAACGGCCCCAACGAGTTTCACGTCGTCGGCACTCTGCGCGACTGGAGCATCATCGACCGGCTTCCCCAGATCACCGTCCCGACCCTGGTGATCGCCGGGGAGTTCGACGAAGCCACCCCGGCAACCTGGCGGCCCTACGTCGAACAGATCCCCGATGTCGTCAGCCACGTCTTCGACGACACCAGCCACTGCACCCACTTGGAAAAGCCCGCAGAGTTCCGCGCCGTCGTCGCCGCGTTCCTCGCCGCGCACGACAACTGATCACCCGACCGACAGGAACTGTCATGGACACACGGCAAGCCGAGCCCGAGGCCCAGCGCACGCTGGAATCGTTCGGCTACAAACAAGAACTGCACCGCTCGGTGGCCACCGTCGACCTGCTGGTCTACGGGCTGGTCTTCATGGTGCCGATCGCGCCGTGGGCGATCTTCGGCACGGTGTACAACAGCTCCGCGGGGATGGTCCCGCTGGTCTACGTCATCGGCCTGATCGCCATGGTCTTCACCGCGCTGGCCTACGCACAGATGGCCAAGTCGTTCCCGCTGGCGGGATCGGTGTTCTCCTACGTGGGCCGCGGAATCCATCCCGGAGCAGGCTTTTTCGCCGGCTGGGCAATCATGCTCGACTACGTTCTGGTGCCCACGCTGCTCTACGTGTTCGCCGCCGAGTCGATGATCGGCCTGTTCCCCGGCACCCCGCGCTGGCTGTGGGCCATCCTGTTCGTGATCGTCAACACCGTGATCAACCTGCTGGGCGTGGACTCACTGAAGATGGCCAACCGGGTGTTCCTGGCCATCGAGCTGGTGTTCGTGGTGATCTTCGTCTACATCGCGATCCGCGCCATCAGCGGCGGCTCACTGCCCGACGTCGGGTGGAGCACCGCCCCGATCTGGAACCCCGAGACCGTCAGCGCACCCCTGCTCGCCTCCGCGCTGTCCATCGCGGTGCTCAGCTTCCTGGGCTTCGACGGAATCTCCACGCTGGCCGAGGAATCCACCGGCAAGAAGAACCCGGCGGGCAAGGCGATGGTCGGCGCGCTGTTCATCGTGGCCTTCCTGTTCGTCGTGCAGACCTGGCTGGCCAGCCTGCTGGCCGGCGGCCGGGAATCCTTCAGCGACGACGAGGTGGGCAACGCGTTCTTCAACCTCGTGCAGGCCGCGTCGAACACCGGGTGGATGAACGCGTTCTTCGCCGTCAACGTGCTGGCGGTCGGCTTCGCCAACGCAATGGCCGCCCAGGCCGCCACCAGCCGGCTGCTGTACTCGATGAGCCGCGACCGGCAGCTGCCGAGCTATCTGTCCAAGGTCAGTTCCCGGCAGGTGCCGATGGCGGCGATCCTCACGGTCAGCGCGATCAGCGTGGTCCTTGTGCTGTTCTTCGTCGGCCAGATCGGGCTGATCTCGTCCCTGGTGAACTTCGGCGCGCTGTTCAGCTTCTGTCTGCTGCACGCCTCGGTGGTCTGGTACTACCTCGGGCGCAAGAAGTCCAAGAACTACCTGCTGCACCTGGTGGTGCCCGCGCTCGGATTCGTGATCATCGCCTACGTGTTGGTCAACGCCGACGCACTGGCCAAGATCGGCGGCCTGGTGTGGCTGGGGATCGGCGTGGTGGTGTTCCTCGTCAACAAGGCGCGCGGAGTCAGCGCAGGGCCCGCGCCAGAGCCGGAGCCAGCTCCCCCCGCTTCCCGACCGTGACCCCGCTCAGCCCCAGCCACGCCGCCATGGTCTGCAACTCGGCGGCCAGCGGCGGGGCGACGGCGGCCGGGTCGTGGCCGGGCTCGGTGAACGCGCCGACCACGTTGAGCGCATCGTTGGCCCGCTCGGCCTTGAGGTCGACCCGGCCGACCAGCCGGCCGTCGAGCAGGAACGGCCACACGTAATACCCGAACTGCCGCTTGGGTTCCGGAGTGTAGATCTCGATGCGGTAGTGGAATCCGAACAGCCGCTCCACCCGTGGGCGGAAGAAGATCAGCGGGTCGAACGGACAGAGCAGCGCGGTGCCGCGATCCACCCGTGGCACCGTGACCCCGCGGGAAAGGTAGGCCGGCGCCGACCAGCCGGCCACCTCGACTTCCTCGAGTTCGCCCTCGGCGACCAGCGCGGCCACCGCGGGCTTGCTCTGCTTGGGACTGAGCCGAAAATAGTCCCGCAGATCGGGTTCGGTGGCCACGCCCAGCGCCCCGGCGGCGCGCAGCACCAACTCGCGGACCGCCTCACGATCGTCCACCTCGCGGGTGAACACCTCGGCCGGCAGCACCCGCTCGCTGAGGTCGTAATGCCGGGCGAACCCGACCCGCGTCGCCGTGGTCAGCGCCCCCGACGACCACAGCGCCTCGGCCACCCACTTGGTCTCGCTGCGGTCCCACCACGGCCCCTTGCGGCCGCGCGGCTCCGATTCCAGGTGTGCTTCGATCTGACCCGCGGTACTCGGCCCGAGTTCGGCGACGGCAGCCAGAATGTTCTCGGCCAGCCGGGGATTCTTCTTGACGATCTCGGTGCCCCACCGGCCGTGGGTGTATTCGCGCATCCGCCAGCGCATCAGCGGCCAGTCCTCGACGGCCATCAACGCCGCCTCGTGCGCCCAGTACTCGACCAGCAGCCGCGGCGCCCGCGCGCTGTGACTCCATGCGGCGGCATCGAGGACGGTCCGGTCGTAGGGGCCGAGCCTGCTGAACACCGGGGCATAGTGCGCGCGCACCGACACCGACACCGAGTCGAGTTGTAGCACCTGAATGCGACCGATCAGCCGGCGCAGGTGCGCGCGGGTGACCGGTCCTCGCGGCTTGGGTTCGGCCAGGCCCTGCGCCGAAATGGCAACGCGGCGAGCCTGGTCGGCGGACAGCCGGGTCATGCCCGCTGGTAGCTGTGGAATCGGTAGCGCAGCCCGCTGCGGCTGTCCTGCCAGGGTCCCGACCTGCCGATCCAGGATTCGTCGAGGGCCGGGGCCAGGGCGTCGTCGTCCTCGAGGCGCAGGTCGATCTCGACCTCGGTCACCTCGGCGCGGGTGGCCAGCGGCAGGGCCAGGTGATAGATCTCCGACCCGCCGATCACCCAGCAGTCCTCGGTGAGGGCGTCTTCGAGGTCGGTCGCGACCGTCGCTCCGTGTGCCATGTAGTCAGCTTGCCGGGTGAGTACGACATTTCTGCGACCCGGCAGTGGGCGCACCGCCGCGGGCAGCGACTCCCAGGTGCGCCGGCCCATCACCACGGTGTGGCCCATCGTCAGGTCCTTGAACCGGGCCAGGTCCTCGGGCAGCTGCCACGGGATACCGCCGTCGCGGCCGATGACACCTGAGGTCGACTGTGCCCAGATCAGACCGAGTGTCATACAGCGACCGGCGCCTTGATCGCCGGGTGCGGATCGTAGTTGCGGATCTCGACATCGTCGTAGGTGTAGTCGAAGATCGAATCACGCTGGCCGAGAACGAGTTCCGGATACGGACGCGGGTCGCGGCTCAACTGTTCGGTGACCTGCTCGACGTGGTTGTCATAGATGTGGCAGTCACCGCCGGTCCAGACGAACTCCCCCACGTCCAGCCCGGCCTGGGCGGCCATCATGTGGGTCAGCAGCGCATAGCTGGCGATGTTGAACGGCACCCCCAGGAACAGGTCGGCGCTGCGCTGATAGAGCTGGCAGCTCAGCCGCCCGTCGGCCACGTAGAACTGGAACAGCGCGTGGCACGGCGCCAGCGCCATCTGCGGAATCTCGCCGACGTTCCACGCCGAGACGATGATCCGCCGGGAATCCGGATCGGTGCGCAGAAGGTGCAGCGCGGCGCTGATCTGGTCGACGTGCTCACCCGACGGCGTGGGCCACGACCGCCACTGAACACCGTAGACCGGCCCGAGATCGCCCGTGGGAGAAGCCCATTCGTCCCAGATGGTGACTCCGTGTTCGTGCAGCCAGGCGACGTTGGAGTCGCCGCGCAGGAACCACAGCAGCTCGTACACCACCGACTTCAGATGCACCTTCTTGGTGGTGATCAGCGGGAAGCCGGCCGACAGGTCGTAGCGCAGCTGGTGGCCGAACAGGCTGCGGGTGCCGGTACCGGTGCGATCCGATTTCGGTGTGCCGTCGGCGAGCACAAGTCGAAGCAGATCCTCGTACGGCGTGGCGATGGGCACGCCGCCCAGCTTACGTCCGGGCACAGGGAGTACAAACGAAGCCATGCCGACCATCTCTGACACCGTCACCACCGCCGATGGCACCTGCCCAGTCGCCCTGGCCGTCCCCGACGGGCCCGGCCCCTGGCCGGCGGTGATCATGTATCCCGATGCCGGGGGCACCCGGCCGGCCGCGGTGAACATGGCGATCGCGCTGGCCGGGCTGGGCTACCTGGTGCTGGTGCCTGATGTCTACTACCGCAGCGGCGACTGGAAGCCGTTCGACATGGAGACCGTGTTTACCGACCAGGCCGAGCGGCAGCGGTTGTTCTCGATGATCTCCAGCATCACCCCCGACACGATGGAGAGCGATGCCCGCGCGTTCTTCGACTACCTGGCGGCACGCCCCGAGGTCAGCGGCCAGACCTTCGGCACCACCGGCTACTGCATGGGCGGGCGCACGTCGGTGACCGTCGCCGGCCGGGTGCCGGAGCGGGTCGCGGCGGCGATGTCGTTCCACGGCGGCGGACTGGCATCCGACGATCCGGGCAGCCCGCACCTGCTCGCCGACCGGATCCGGGCGGCGGTCTACGTCGGCGGAGCCCAGGACGACGCCTCGTTCACCACCGACCAGGCCGAGACCCTGGACAAGGCACTGACCGACGCCGGCGTCGAGCACACCATCGAGTGGTATGCCGCGGCGCACGGCTTCGCGGTTCCCGACAACAGCACCTACGACGAGGCTGCCGCGCAGCGGCACTGGGACGCGACGAGGGACTTCTTCGCCGCTCACCTACCTCGCTGAGTCCTCGGGGTGGCGGCTGCGGCGGATGCTGGCCAGCCCGCGGATCACGCCGCGGGAGGCGTAGACCGCGACAACGGCCGACAGGATGATCAAGAAGACGAACATCACCAGCCAGTTGCTGCGGCTGTGCGGCACATTCCACCAGACGATGGTGAACAGCACGGCACAGATGAAGACCACGATGTCGCGCCAGTTTCCCTTGTAGGACGAGGCGATCTCCCGTAGTTCGCGGGACTTCTCGGTGGTGGCGATCAGGTCGAGGATGCGGGCGTCGATGCTGTTGCGCAGCGCCGTGCGCAACTCGACGTTCTCCTCGGGGATCTTCTCGAGCAGGTCGATGTCGTCCTTGATCATGCCGCGGAAATCGGGGCCCCGCAGATTGCCCGCGGCGATGCCCAGCAGCGCACCACCCGCGATCGGGGCGGCCCCCAGTGCGATATCAGCGATTCCCGGCATGGCGCCTCCTTAGGTCGTCACAGGGAGGGTAATGCTCACGGCCCGGCGCGGTGCCGGTCTAGGCCATCAATGTCGCGGCGAGGGTGGCACCGAGATTCCAGCACGCTTCGAGGTCGGCCTTGGCCGGCTTACCCGACACGATCACGGTCTGCGCGGCCCGCTCCCAGCCCAGCCCGGCGGTGATCCCGTCGAGGGCCCGCTGCGCTCCCTCGGTGCCTTCGTTGCCGTGCAGGTAGACCCCGAACGGCCGGCCCCGGGTGGCATCCAGCAGTTGGTAGTAGGACTGGTCGAAGGCGTGATTCTTAGTCACCCGTGTCCACCCCGGCGGCTCAGCGCTGCTGGTGATGACCCGCTGGGATGAACAAGATCTCGCCGGATACCTCCTCGACAACGAAGCCGACGTCTGGACCCACACAAACTTCCCCGCCGTCAGCGAGGTTGGCGTCCCCGACGTGCTCGACCGAGAACCTGGCACCGCCATGACCTCGGCCCTGGGGTTCACCGCCGAGCACTACTCAGCGGCGCGACGGACCTCTGGTGAGCGAGCCTGGTACAGCCTCTACATGGGCAGCCCGACGACACCGGAAGGTGGGCTGATCCTACGAAAGTGGTTCGATGACTGGCGGATGGCCGTTGCGCCGCCACGTCCGGTCAAGACCGTCGTCGGTGTCGACCCATCGGACTCCGGTCGCGGCGACGCCTGCGGGCTCGTCGCCGCGTCGATGACCGACGACGGTGTCGTCGCCCTGATCGCCGACGCCTCCGAACCGCCCACGAGCGAGCAATGGGCACAGCGGGCCGTACAACTCGCCGCCGACGTCGGTGCCTCCGAGATCGCCGTCGAGACCTACACCGCCGGGGAGACCTACAGGCGAGTTGTGCGAGATGCGCTGCACCGCGCAAAGATCGACCGGCACATCACAGTCACACCGTGGCGAGGCAAGGGTGACGCCGAAGCCCGATCCGCTGCGATCCGTCAGGCCCTCGAAGTCGGCACCTGCCGGGTCGCGGGCACCTCCCCGACTTCGAGGCGTCGGCGGTCACCTGGCAAAGCGGCCAACACCAGCCCTACTCGCTGGCCGCAGCTGTGATCGCCCATGACCGGCTGGTGAAGTCAGCCGGTCAGAAGTGGACCGTCGTATCCCGCTCTACATCGAACGCCGTGCACGACAGTGCCAGCAGAGCACACCCCTGCATGGATGCGCCGACGATTGAGCGGCGGGTAGCCTTTCACCCGCCATCGACCACGGTCAGATTGTCATTGATCGGGCGTAGGCTGCGGGTCACTATGAGCTTGAGCAACATCGACAAGACCCGACAGTTGCGCACCGAGGATGAGCTTCACGGGTTGGTCGAGGCCATTCACGATTCACCCCCGAGCACTCAAGAGACGAATTGGCTTGAGTGGAAGAGCGGACTAGCCCTGGGCGCAGCGGAGGGCCGGTTTGCTGTTGGGAAGGCCATCCTAGGGTTTGCTAACCGATCGGTCACCCAGGCCCAGCTTGCCCTTGAGGGCGTCGTATACATGGTCGTCGGTGTTGGGCCAGGCGCAGCTCCCGGCGTACCGGCTTTCGACCATGCCACCCTCGGACAGAGGATCAAGACCTACGCCGACGGGCCGCGCTGGACGCCCCACTACGTCGACTTCGCGGGCGTGACGGTGTTGGTGATCGTGATCGAGCCTCCCCGGCCCGGTGACCCGATCCACACGCTGCAGAAGGAGTTCAGCAACGACAAGACCCGCCATCAAGCGGGCACCATATTTCATCGGGGTGCGGCGCATACTGAGCCCGCTGGCCCCAAAGAGATCGCGATGTTGCAGGAGCGTCTGATTGAGGGTCAACGCGAGCCAGACTTGGACCTGGCGCTCAGTCCCTCCGCCGAACCACTCATTCGGCTCAACGCCGGCCCAAAGCAGGTCGATGGCTGGTTAACGCAACACGAACGATATGTCCGCGCCAATAGCGGAGCGCCGCCTCCTCCTCCGCCGCCACGGGAAGCGCAGACGCCGTACGAACGTCTTGCGGGCTTGTCGGATCTTTCCAGCGGTATAGGCGGCACGTTCGTGACCAGGATGATGTACGCAGACCCGAAAGACCAGGAAGAGTTCGACCGGCGGGTGAAGGGTTATCTCTCGAAGGTGCGGCGCGTCATGCTCGGCAACATCATCAAGAACATCGTCCGATCCGACGAGAAGAACAAGGTGTACTTCACCGTTGGCAACCTGACGGACGATCCCGTGGTCGGTGTGCAGTTCACCGTGATCGTCCCCCGAAGCAAGTTGCTGGTGTTCACCTCGGCGCCGAGCGTCGACCAGCTGCCGCCACTACCCCGGTGGCCCGACGAGTTCCGCGATCGGATGGCGGGCAACGCTGCGCCGTCGGCTCTACCGCAGGACTACGACTTCACGCCACTCCGAGGTTCGGTCAGCGAGACCAGCGGCGGGTTCGAGGTGACCTGGGACGTTGGAGACCTTCGGCCGGGCGCATGGTCTCGGCGCCTGGAGATCACCGTCGTGCCCGGCCCCGACGCGCCCGAAGAAGTTGAGATCACGATGACGGCGGGCGCGATGAATCGCCGCCGCCGCGTGACCGAGAAGACCACCCTCTCAATCTCTTCGGACGAATGGACTCCAGACGACTTCTACATTGCTGAGCCGGACGACTGACAGTGCTAACCGTCACCTCATCAGGCTGGCCGCGACCGTCGCGCCGAGGTTCCAGCACGCCTCAAGGTCGGTACTGGTCGGCTTGCCCGACACGATCACCGTCTGGGCAGCCTGTTCCCACCCGAGCCCAGTGATGATGCCGTCGAGCGCGCGGACAGCACCCTCGGTGCCCTCGTTGCCGTGCAGCCAGACGCCGAACGGCCTCCCCCGCGTCGAATCCAGGCACGGGTAGTACAGCTGGTCGAGCGCGTGCTTGAGAGCGCCCGAGACGTAGCCAAGGTTCACGGGCGAGCCCAGCAGGTAGCCGTCAGCCTCTAGCGCCTCGGTGGGCGAGCAGGTCAACGCCGGCCGGCGCACGACATCGACACCCTCGATCTCGGGATCGTTCGCACCAGCTAGCACCGCCTCGAACATCTCATGGCAGTGCGGAGACGGAGTGTGGTGAACGATCAACAGACGTGGCATGAACGAGCCTCAGATCGAATCGAAGAAGTCTTCATCGAGCCGATAGAGGGTCACCGATTGCTCCGGTTGAACCCCGACGCCGTGCTCCACTAGTAGCTCAGCGAGCCGTGCACCATCGATCAGCTCTATACGGGCATTGATGCGTTCCGCCTCGTCAATCGCACCCCTGGTGAAACGCGACGTCGTGATGAAAACGCCACGGTCACCCTGCTGGGAGAGAAGTGCCCCGGCGAAGCCGTGAATCGCGGGTCGATCGACCGGTGCGTCGGTATACCGTTTGGCCTGAACGTAAATGCGGTCCAAGCCGAGCGGGTCTTGACTGATGATGCCGTCGATTCCGCCGTCTGCAGTGGGAGCCGTCCGGTGTGCCGAGCCCTTTCGCCCATATCCCATGCGGTCGAGCAACCGAATGACCAATTCCTCAAACCCAGTGGGCGTCAGCTTGAGCGCCGCAGCGAGCACTTCCCTCTCGACTGCGGCCCGGTTGATCCGCTCTGCGCGTTCCGCCAGATCGTTTGGCGTGCTGAACTCTTCGTCATTGCTCGCCGACTTCTGGTCCCCGTCATCGTCGGTCGCAGAGCGGCCACGCTTCCGGTCTCGGAACTCCAAGAACGCGGGGTAAGCCTCAAGCGCTTTGGTGTCGATCCGCTGCGGGTACTGGTCGAGCGCGGCGCGGCCTTCGTCCGAGATTCTGACGAGTCCGCGCCCTGGTCGCTCGATGAGCCCCGCCTGGCTGAGATACGAAAGTGCCCATCCCGCACGATTATCAATGCGCTTCTGCCCGCTTGGCACTTTTGCTGTCCGCTCTTCGGGAGTGAGGTTGAACTCGTCGGCCATCGAGTCGATCACGTCTCGTGACCGGCGAACTTCGCCGTTTGCCAGTGATGCCAACACAGGCCGCATGAGCGTTTGATAGTCAGGGATCGTCACTTTGCAACCTTCCAGCCTGCCAAGTCCATAAGTAGCTATTTAGTAAGACACCTTGCTGCACAAAAGTGCTTAAGGGCGCGCCAGGTTCACTCTCTGTATCTCGAAGTCTGACCAACGCTAACGTGGCCTGGTGACAGCAGACGACGATTCAGAGACCAACCTTCGGTCATGCCCGCTTGTGCTGACGCATGACCGTCTATTCGAATGTCACTTCCAGCTCCATCAGATGATCGCCGGCTATCATCACCCTGCTCCGTTCAGATACTCCGCCAACGCGTTCCTTGCCAGTTCGAAATCTGCACTGGAGATGGTACGGCTGGACATGGAAAAGGAGGGCGAGAACGCGTGGCGTCGCGAGCGTGTGGGTCACGTGTTGGCCGATGATTTGTTCTCCCAGTTCAATGTTGCCCGCAACTTCGTCATCCATCAGGGAAGCTTAATTCGCTCCAGCCGGGTTGAAGTTGGAGTCTTCGCATACCGTCGTCTAAAGCTGGCGCTCAGCACCGAACTCAAAACTGACGAGCCCAGTCATATCCTCATCGATCGCGTCGCGAACAGCGGTTCCATTTCGATGTTCGTTCCTGCCGACCGGCCAGTTATCGGAGAACAGCTTGGCGTTCGGCGTGTATATCGCGAGCCTAAGTTGAGTACCGAACACGATGTCTTGACCGCCAGTGAGATGATTCTGAACCAACTGTGCAGCCTGGTTGATGACTGCCATTCGCACCTCGGGGTGCCGTTTGACGCTGAGGCGCATGAATGCAACATCGCGCACGACCTAGAACAGCACGCGACCCTACTGGAAACGGATATAGATCCATCGCTCGTGGAGAAATGGGGCTGGGACTGAGTTGGGAATCTCGCTATTAGCGAGTGATTTGCACGGCAACCGTCGCCCTCAGCGCCACACCGCGCCAAGTCCACCGTCTCGGGCTAGCCTCGACGCCCGCGATGTCCGGATCGCTCGCCCCGGCCAGCACCGCCTCGAACATCTCCTGGCAGTGCGGCGACGGAGTGTGGTGGACGATCAGCAGACGCTTCATCGCGACTCGGCGATCGGGGTCAGGACGACGACCGGGATCTGACGCGTCGTCCTCTTCTCGTAGTCGGTGAAGTAGGGATACATCGCCACCAGGCGGCCCCAGAGCTCCGCTCGCTGCGCGGCGCTCACCTGCCTGGCCTGCACCCGGACGGTGTCGCCCATGACCTGTACCTCTGCGACGGGATTCGCCTTCAGATTCAGCCACCACACCGGGTCGGTGTCGCTGCCCGAATAGGCCGCCGCGATGACGAAGTCGTCACCGTCGCGCAGGTAGATCAGCGGCACGGTGCGCGGCTTGCCGGTCTTTCGCCCGGTGACGGTCAACAACAGGGTCGGGTATTTCGGGTTCTGGGCCTTGCCGCCGCTGGCTCGATAGGCCAACGCGTGCAGTGCGCTGAACGCTCTGGTGACGGGTCGCATGGCGGGCCGTCGCAACACATCGCTGGCGGCGTTGAACAGCCGTGCGGCCGCGCTACGCTCGGTCATCTCGTCGACTCCGCTTGCAGGGCAACAGCTTTGCGCATGGTCTCGCGGGCCCGCGACCGGTCGCCGGCATAGTCGTAAGCCCGGGCCAGCCGGTACCACCGCTGCCAGTTGTCCGGGTCGGCTTCCAGTTCGGTGCGCACGGTCTGGAACAGCGCATCGGCGGCATCGCGGTCGATGCGGCCTCCCGGGGTACGCGGCAGGGCGCTCACGTCGAGTTCCATCCCGTCCTCGCCGGCCAGTCGGGCCAGGCGTTGATGGGCGAATCCGGCGCGCAGGGTGGCGACCATCGTCCACGCCCCGACGACCGGCAGGATCAGCACGCCGATGCCCAGCGCAACCGCGACGGGCGTCCCGCTGGTGATCAGCGTGATCCCGGTGCGGCCCAGCAGCACGAAATAGACCACCAGGGCCGCACACATGAACCCGATCAGCAGCTGGATGCGCAGCGCGGCGTTCACAGGTCCAGCAGCGGTTCGATTCCGATGGTCAGCCCGGGCCGGGCGGCGACCTGGCGGACGGCGAGCAGCACACCGGGAACGAAGGAGGTCCGGTCCAGGCTGTCGTGCCGGATGGTCAGCGTCTCACCGAGCGTGCCGAACAGCACCTCCTGGTGGGCGACCAGCCCGGTCAGCCGCACGGAGTGCACCGGGATTCCGTCGACGTCGGCACCACGCGCGCCCGGCAGCCCGGTGCTGGTGGCATCGGGGTTGGGCGGCAGGTCTTTTCGCGCCTCGGCGATCAGCCGGGCGGTGCGGGTCGCGGTGCCCGACGGGGCGTCGGCCTTGTGCGGGTGATGCAGTTCGATCACTTCCACCGACTCGAAGTAGGGCGCTGCCTTCTGGGCGAAATGCATCGACAACACCGCGCCGATCGCGAAGTTGGGGGCGATCAGCACGGCGGAGCCGGGCTTGTCGGCGAGCCAGGAGCGCACGTCGGCCAGGCGTTCGTCGGTGAATCCGGTGGTGCCGACCACGGCGTGAATTCCGTTGTCGATGAGGAACTTCAGGTTGTCCATCACCACATCGGGGTGGGTGAAGTCGATGACCACCTCGGTGTCGCTGTCGGTCAGCATGGACAGCGGGTCACCGGCGTCCACCTCGGCGCTCAGCGTCAAGTCGTCGGCCGCGCGCACCGCGTCGCACATGGTGGTACCGACTTTGCCCCTGGCCCCCAGCACCGCAACTCGCATCCCCGTAGCTTAACGAGCAGCAGCGCGACCGCCGTCACGGCCAGTGTGATTCTCGGCCGCGAACGTCGCCCCGGGGTTAGGCTCGGCTCGGGGAGGTCGGGGGATGATCAGACAAGCCGGATTGGCCGCAGTGGTGAGTGCGGCGCTCATCGCGACGGCGCCGACGGGAAATGCCGCAACCGTTCTCACGCTCGAAGGTGGCTTCGTCGGGATGCAGCACATCCTGCATTTCACCCCGACACAGCTGCGCGGCGATCTCTGCAGGTCGCCGAACCACTGCACCCCGGTCGACTATTTCGCGTTGCCCGGCGACGCCTTCAACGCCCGCGGCGCGACCGATGTGCAGCACGCCATCGATGCCCTGCCCGCCGACGAGGACATCGTGCTGTTCGGCCACAGCCAGGGCGGCCAGGTCATCTACACCGATCTGCGCCGCTGGGCGGCCGACCCGGCCAATGCCCCGGATCCGGCCCGGGTCTCGTGGGTCTCGATCGGCAATCCGGAGAACCCGTACGGCGGCAGGCGTCCCAAGACCGGCTCGGCCACCACACAGTGGCTTCCGCCCGATACCGCGTATGTGGGCACCGAGGTGATCCGGCAGTACGACGGCTGGGCTGACTGGCCGGACGATCCGCGCAACCTGCTGGCGGTGGCCAATGCCGTGGCCGGGATGTTCGCCACCCACACCAACTACCGCCAGGTCGATCTGGACGACCCCACCAATGTCCGGTTCACCCCCGAGGTCGACGGGCAGCCGGGCAAGGTCACCTATGTGTGGGTCCCGACCAAGACGCTGCCGCTGGTCGCCTGGGCCGGGCCACTGGCCCCGGCGCTGGACAACGCGCTGCGGCCGATCATCGAGAAGGGTTACCACCGGCCGGTGACCATTCCCGATCCCAGCCCGCCTGCCGCCGCCGCGCCGGCCCGGAAGGCGGCACCAACGCGGTCGACGGGTACGTCCAAGCGAGTGCCGGGACGCGTGTCCGCCAAGCCGGCGGATCAGCGGAAAGCCACCTCCTCGAGCGCGCGCTCGGCGCGGCGACAGTAACGCCGCGGCGGATTTTCGGCCGGTGGGTCGCCGTGGCGTTACTGTCGGCGGCCGCTCACAGCGGCGCGGCACCGCGCAGGTGTTCGAAGATCAGCGAGGTCTGGGTGCCCGCCACGTCGGGGTCGGCGTTGAGGTTCTCGACGACGAACGATCGCAGGTCGTCGGTGTCGCGGGCGGCCACGTGGATGATGAAGTCCTCGGCACCGGCCAGGAAGTAGACATCCATCACTTGCGGCTTGCGCCGGATCTGCTGGATGAAGTTGCGGATCTTGCCGCGCGCATTGGCATTGAGGCTCACCGAGATCATCGCCTGCAACGACAGCCCGATCGCGCCCGGATTGATGTCGGTGTAGAAACCGCGGATCACGCCGAGGTCCTGCAGCCGGCGCACCCGCCCGTGACAGGTGGACGGGGCGATGCCGACGGCGTCGGCGAGCGCGCTGTTCGAGATCCGCGCATCGGCGTGCAGCGCCGCCAGAATCCGCCGGTCCACGTCGTCGAGCTCGGTGGCCCGAACATCCTTCGGCGGCGCCGCCGATCGGACGTCTGATTTCGTTGATCGTTCGGACATTGGAGTATTTTATCGAATCTTTGTCGTCTCGATTGCCTTCGTGTCGAGAGTTCTTCACACTTTCTGTAAGCCAATCCCCGATTTAGGAGCGATCATGCGTGTCGGAATCCCGACCGAGATCAAGAACAACGAGTATCGCGTCGCCATCACCCCGGCGGGCGTGTCCGAGCTGGTCCGCCGCGGCCACGACGTCGTCGTCCAGGCCGGCGCCGGTGAGGGATCGGCCATCCACGACGCCGACTTCAAGGCCGCCGGCGCGCAGATCGTCAACGGCGCCGACCAGGTGTGGGCCGAGGCCGAGCTGCTGCTCAAGGTGAAGGAACCCATCGAGCCCGAATACTCGCGGATGCGCAAGGGCCAGACCCTGTTCACCTACCTGCACCTGGCCGCCTCCCGGCCGTGCACCGACGCCCTGCTGAAGTCCGGCACCACCTCGATCGCCTACGAGACCGTCCAGACCGCTGACGGCGCGCTGCCGCTGCTCGCCCCGATGAGCGAGGTCGCCGGCCGGCTGTCGGCTCAGGTCGGCGCCTACCACCTGATGCGCACCCAGGGCGGCCGCGGCGTGCTGATGGGCGGCGTCCCCGGCGTCGCCCCGGCCAAGGTCGTCGTGATCGGTGGCGGGATGGCCGGTGACAACGCCGCCGCCGTCGCCTGGGGCATGGGCGCGCACGTCACCGTGTTCGACCTCAACGTCAACATCTTGCGCAAGATCGACGCCGAGTACGGCGGCGCCATCGAGACCCGCTACTCCTCGCGGCTGGACCTGGAGGACGCCGTCAAGCAGGCCGACCTGGTGATCGGCGCCGTGCTGGTCCCGGGCGCCAAGGCCCCCAAGCTGGTCACCAATGAGACTGTCGCACAGATGAAGCCGGGCGCGGTCCTGGTGGACATCGCCATCGACCAGGGCGGCTGCTTCGAGGACTCCAGGCCCACCACGCACGACGACCCGACGTTCAAGGTGCACGAGGCGGTGTTCTACTGCGTCGCCAACATGCCCGGCGCGGTGCCGCGGACGTCGACCTACGCCCTGACCAACGCGACCATGCCCTACGTGCTCAAGCTCGCCGACAAGGGCTGGCAGGGCGCCTGCTTCTCCGATCCGGCGCTGGCCAAGGGTCTGTCCACCCACCAGGGTGAACTGCTCAACGCCGAGGTCGCCCACGACCTCGATCTGCCCTACACCGATCCGGCCAGCTTGCTGGCCTGAAAACCTTTGTGAGCCAACGGCTCACCTGCACAGCGGACCGGGACAGCTCTCGCAGCGTCCCGGTTCGTTGGTTTTCGAGGTTCAGCTGCGGGTCATGCCGGCCGGCGGATGGCCCAGGCAGATCAGCGCGCCCAGTGGATCCTTGATCGCCGCCAGGGTGCCGTAGGGGGTGTCCTCGACGGGCATCAGCAGCTGTGCGCCCAGCGCCTCGCTCTGCTTGACCGTCGCGGCAACATCGTCGACGGTGATGTAGACCTGCCAGAACGAGGGCACCTCGGCAGGCATCAGCGAGGCCGCGTCCATGATTCCCGAATACGAACTCTCGCCGATGAAGACCTGCCCGTAGCGGTCGGGGCCGACGGCATCCGGGTCGCCGCCGGTGCCGATCTCGTCGATGCGGGCACCGAGCACCGAGCGGTAGAACGCCAGCGACGCGTCGTAATCCTTGCTCTGACACTCGAACCAATACGGGGTGCCGTGCTCACCCCACTCGGTGAACCCCACATGCGTGCCGGGTTGCCAAAACCCGATGACGGCCCCGGCCGGGTCGACCACCACCATCATCGAGCCCAGGTCGCCCACCGGCATCGGCGGCACCATCACCGTCGCGCCCGCGGCCTGCGCCGCCGCGATCGTTGCGTCGCCGTCGGCGGTGTTCAGGTACACCGACCAGATGTCGACGGGGCCGTCACCCATCGGCGGAAGCAGCCCGGCGACCCGCTTTCCGTTGCGGGTGAAGTTCCGATAGCCGCCGAACTCGGGATGAGCCGGCTCCTCGAGCCGCCAGCCGAAGATCTCGCTATAGAAATCCGCTGCGCGCTCCGGATCGCTGCTCACCAGGTCGAACCAGATCGGCGCCCCGACCGGGGCGGCGTACTCACTCACAATGTGTCCTCTCGGCTGATGGTCTCGATCCCTGAGACTGACTTCGACGCCGCACAGAACTCATCGTGGCCGGGTCAACTCCGGCACGACCAGCGCGGTCAGCTCGCCGATGAGCGGCCGCAGCCCCGGCGCGTTCGCGTCGTCGGATTGCGTGCGGGTCATGATCGCCAACAGGATCCGCTCGCCGGCAGGCCCGAACAGCAGGCCGACATCGTTGGTGCTGGCGAAGTCCCCGGAGCCGGTCTTGTCTGCGGTGGTCCAGCCCGGTTGCAGCCCGGCCCGCATGCTGGAGGTGGTGTTGGCCCGCATCCAGTCCTCGAGCTGCCTGCGGTGCGGCTCGTCCAGGACGGTGCCGGTGAGCAGGGCCCGCACGCCGCCGCCCAACGCACTCGGGGTGCTGGTGTCACGAGGGTCGCCCGGAAGCGCCGAGTTCAGTTCGGTCTCCCACCGGTCCAGCCGACTGCGCTCGTCGCCGATGGACCGGGCGAACGCCGTGATCTCCGGCGGCCCGCCGATCACCCGCAGCAGCACGTTGGCCGCGGTGTTGTCGCTCACCTGCAGGGCGGCCGCACACAGCTCCGACAGCGCCATCGGCGTGCCGACATGGGGCTCGGTGCGCGGCGAATTGGCCCGCAGCAGTTCCGGATCGACCAGCGCGGTGTCCGTGAGGCGCAACTCCCCCGCCTGGGCCTTCTGCAGGACCCGCGCGGCGAGATAGGCCTTGAACGTCGAGCACATCGCGAACATGTCGTCCGCGCGATTCGTGACCGTCTGCCCCGAATCCAGGTTCTGGCCGTACACGCCGGCGAAAGCGTTGTGGCGCCTCTCCAGCGCCGCGATGCGCTGATCGATCGGCGGCAGGGGCTCGGCCGGATCGCTGCCCGTCGGCTGTGCCCGGCCGGTGTTGTCACCGCATGCCGCGACGGTGGTGAACGCCGCTGCGACCACGAGCAGCCGGCGCCGCGACAGGCTCACGACAGTTCCGCGGCCAGGGCCGCGACAACGTCCGCGGCGGCGCCCCCGGTGCTGCGGGACCACGAGGTGCCGGCCCATAGGTTGGTGCCGTGCGGGTCACCGGCAGCGACCGCGGCCCGGCGCAGCGGTCCGGTCATCTGATTGACCTCCGGGTAGCCGAACGGGGCGAGCGGGTCGAAGCGGGCGGTGAACTCGTTGGCCAACCCGCGGGCGTAGCGGCCCGAAAAGGCGCGCGTCACCACGGTTTCGGTGAACTGCTCACCGGTCAGCGCGGCGCGGTGCGCGGCGTTGGTTCCGGCCTCGTCGCACAACAGGAACGCGGTGCCGGCCTGCGCCGCGCTCGCACCGCCGGCCAGCACCCGCCGGACATCGGCGGCGCCGGCCAGGCCGCCCGCCGCGATCACCGGCACGTCGCGATGCGCGACGATCGCGGCCAGCAGCGCGTCCAGCGGTTCGGTGCCCGGCACGGCGACCGGATCGAAGGTGCCGCGGTGCCCACCCGCCTCCGGTCCCTGCACCACCAGCGCGTCCGCCCCGGCGGCCACCGCCATACCCGCCTCGTCCAGCGTGGTCACGGTGACCGCAGTCAGCACCCCGCGCTCACGCAGCCGCCCGAGCACGTCCGCGGTGGGGCAACCGAACGTGAACGACGCCACCTCCGGCGCGGTGTCGGCGACCACGTCGAGCTTGGCCTGCCAGCCGTCGTCATCGGGCCGGGGCTGGGGTATCTCGGCGCCGTAGTGTTGCGCCACCGGCATCAGCAGCTCGCGATAGCGCGCCAGCTCTTCCGGTGTCGCCGCGGACGGCTGGGGCACAAAGAGGTTCACCCCGAGCGGCGACGAGGTCAGCGACCGGGCGCCGGCGATGGCCTCGGCGAACGCGTCCGCGCTCAGATAACCGGCGGCCAGGAATCCCAGACCGCCGGCGTTCGACACCGCTGCGGCCAGGGCGGGCGTACTCGGACCGCCTGCCATTGGAGCACCGAGTAGGGGTACCGCCAATTCCTGCAGGCTGAAGGTCACGAGCTAGCTCCTGATCGTCCGAAGTGGCTGTGGCAGTGAGCGTTTGGACTTGTGCGGGCCCAGTACGGCGGCGCCGAACGGCTTGGTCAGCACCTGGCGGGCGATCGCGTTGACCTCGTCGAGAGTCACCGCGTCGATGTGCTGCAGCGTGGTGGAGATGCTGCGGTACTCGCCGTAGTTGAGTTCGCTACGGCCCAGGCGGTGCATCCGCGACGCCGAATCCTCCAGGCCCAGCACCATGCCGCCGCGGATCGAGCCCTTGGCGATCCGGCATTCGGCCTCGGTGATGCCGTTGGTCGCGACATCGTCGAGAACCTCGGTGGTCAACCGCACCACCTCGTCGAAGCGCTCGGGAAGGCAAGCCGCATACACCGACAATGCCCCGGTGTCGGAGAAGGTGTCAACCGAGGAGAACACCGAATAGGCCAGACCTCGGCTTTCCCGAATCTGTTGGAAAAGCCGTGAACTCAGGCCGCCCCCCAACGCGGTGTTGAGCACCGACAGTGCCCAGCGATGCGGCCAGTGCCGCCCGGGGATCCGCACGCCCAGCGACAGATGAGTCTGCTCGGCATCGCGGTTGATCAGCGTCAGGCACGGCGCTCCGGGCAGCCGACCGGTGCCCTTGCGCGGCGGCTGCGGTGCGCGGCCCTTGACCAGGCGCCCCCCGAAATGGGTGCGCACCAGCTTCACCACCTGGTCGTGGTCGATGTTCCCGGCCACCGCCACGACCATCCGCTCGGGCGTGTAGCGGCGGACGTGGAAGGAGTGCAGCTGCGAGCGGGTCATCCCGGACACCGAGTCGACGCTGCCGATCACCGGCCGCCCGACCGGGTGGTCGCCGAACATCGCGGTGAGGAAGACGTCACCGAGCGCGTCCTCGGGATCGTCGTCGCGCATCGCGATCTCCTCGAGGACGACGTCGCGCTCCAGTTCGACATCGTGGGATGCGCACACCCCGTTGAGCACCACGTCGGCAACCAGATCGACCGCCATCTCCAGGTCTTCGTCCAGGACGTGGGCGTAATAGCAGGTGTGTTCCTTGGCGGTGAACGCGTTGAGCTCACCGCCGACGGCGTCGACGGACTGGGCGATGTCCACCGCGGTGCGGGTGGGCGTCGCCTTGAACAGCAGGTGCTCCAGGAAGTGCGCGGCACCGGCGACGGTCGGGCCTTCGTCGCGGGAGCCGACGTTGACCCACACTCCCACCGAGGCCGACCGCACCGACGGCACGTACTCGGTGACGACCCTCAAGCCGCCGGGAAGAACCGTCCGCCGCACCGCGGCCGGCACCTCATCGAGGCGCCGGCCGCGGCGTAGCGACACCTGCTGACTAGCTGCTGGCGGTCGCGGCATCGGCATCGACAGGAGCCGGTGCGGCGTCTCCGGCAGCCTCGTTGGAGTCTTCTGCCACCAGGATCAGCGAGATCTTGCCGCGGTTGTCGATGTCGGCGATCTCCACCCGGAGCTTGTCACCGACCTTGACGACGTCCTCGACCTTGTTGATCCGCTTGCCCCGGCCCAGCTTGGAGATGTGCACCAAGCCGTCGCGGCCGGGCAGCAGCGACACGAAGGCTCCGAAGTCAGTGGTCTTGACCACCGTTCCGAGGAACCGCTCGCCGACCTTGGGCAGCTGCGGGTTGGCGATCGCGTTGATCCGGTCGATGGCCGCCTGGGCCGACGGGCCGTCGGTGGCACCGACGAACACCGTGCCGTCGTCCTCGATCGAGATCTGGGCGCCGGTCTCCTCGGTGATCGAGTTGATCATCTTGCCCTTGGGGCCGATGATCTCGCCGATCTTGTCGATCGGCACCTTGATCGCCGTGACCCGAGGCGCGTACGGGCTCATCTCGTCCGGCTCGTCGATGGCCTCGGCCATCACGTCCAGGATCGTCAGCCGGGCGTCCTTGGCCTGCGACAGCGCGCCGGCGAGCACCTGGGAGGGAATGCCGTCGAGCTTGGTGTCCAACTGCAGCGCGGTGACGAAGTCCTTGGTGCCCGCGACCTTGAAGTCCATGTCGCCGAACGCATCCTCGGCACCGAGGATGTCGGTCAGCGCCACAAAACGACGTTCGGTCTCACCGGCTTCGTTTTCCACGTCGTCGGACACCAGACCCATCGCGATACCGGCGACCGGGGCGCGCAGCGGCACACCGGCGTTCAGCAGCGACAGGGTGGACGCGCACACCGAGCCCATCGAGGTAGAACCGTTGGAGCCCAACGCTTCCGACACCTGACGGATCGCGTACGGGAACTCCTCGACGCTCGGCAGCACCGGCATCAGGGCGCGCTCGGCGAGTGCGCCGTGGCCGATCTCGCGACGCTTGGGCGAACCGACGCGGCCGGTCTCACCGGTCGAATACGGCGGGAAGTTGTAGTGGTGCATGTAGCGCTTGGAGGTGTCGGGTCCCAGCGAGTCGATCTGCTGGGCCATCTTGACCATGTCCAGCGTGGTGACACCCATGATCTGGGTCTCGCCGCGCTCGAACAGCGCGCTGCCGTGTGCCCGCGGGATGATCGCGACCTCGGCCGACAGGGCGCGGATATCGGTGACACCGCGGCCGTCGATACGGAAGTGATCGGTCAGGATGCGCTGGCGCACAAGCTTTTTGGTCAGCGACCGGTAGGCTGCGCCGATCTCCTTCTCACGGCCGGCGAAGGTCTCGCCGAGCTCGCCGAGCACCTCGTTCTTGATCTCGTCGGTGCGCTCGTCGCGCTCCTGCTTGCCGGCGATCGTCAGCGCCTGCGACAGCGGCTCTTTGGCCACGTGCGCGACGGCGTTGTAGACGTCCTCGGCGTAGTCCGGGAACACCGGGTAGTCGGCGGTCTCCTTGGCGGCACGGCCGGCCAGCTCGCTCTGCGCCGCGCACAGCGTGGCGATGAACGGCTTGGCGGCCTCCAGGCCCTCGGCGACCACGCTCTCGGTGGGCGCCTGCGCTCCGCCGGCGACCAGGTCGATGACGTTCTCGGTGGCCTCGGCCTCGACCATCATGATCGCGACGTCCCCGTCGGCGACCACCCGGCCGGCGACGACCATGTCGAAGACCGCGCGCTCGAGCTGCTCGACGGTCGGGAAGGCGACCCACTGGCCGTCGATGAGCGCGACACGCACACCGCCGACCGGGCCGGAGAACGGCAGGCCAGCGATCTGGGTGGACGCCGAGGCGGCGTTGATCGCCAGCACGTCGTAGAGATCCTTGGGATCAAGGCTCAAGACGGTGACGACGACCTGGATCTCGTTGCGCAGACCCGAGACGAACGACGGGCGCAGCGGCCGGTCGATCAGACGACAGGTCAGGATCGCGTCGGTGGAGGGGCGGCCCTCGCGACGGAAGAACGAGCCGGGGATGCGCCCGGCGGCGTACATCCGCTCCTCGACGTCGATGGTCAGCGGGAAGAAGTCGAAGTGCTCCTTGGGGGCCTTGCTGGCGGTGGTCGCCGACAGGAGCATGGTCTCGTCGTCGAGGTAGGCGACGACGGCGCCGGCGGCCTGCTGGGCCAGCCGGCCGGCCTCGAAACGAATGGTGCGGGTGCCGAAGCTCCCGTTGTCAATGACGGCGGTCGACTCGAACACGCCTTCGTCGATTTCAGCTACAGACATGGATGTCCGTTCAGCCTTTCTGAGTTCACTGTTCAGCTGTTTCACGCGTCACAGATGAACCCAGGAAACCTGGGCACAACGAGGCTTGGGCCTGGATGCGGCTACGGCCGTCGATCGAAGCGGCCGGGCGCTCCCCGGTTGATTGGGGCCCGGCAGCCACTACCGAAGACCGCCCGCTCAGGGAAGCTTCGCCATGACGCGCAGGAACGGGACACGCGGATATGCATGCACCGCACCCGATGTTCGAGCCGGAAAGCGGCTCGCAACGCCCCTATGTTACACGGCGGGTCGCACCGCTCAGCGGCGCAGACCCAGCCGCTCGATCAGCGAGCGGTAGCGCGCGATGTCCAGTTCGGCGACGTACTTGAGCAGCCGGCGACGACGGCCGACCAGCAACAGCAGGCCACGACGCGAGTGGTGGTCGTGCTTGTGCTGCTTGAGGTGCTCGGTGAGGTCCGAGATGCGCTTGGTCAGCAGGGCCACCTGCGCCTCCGGCGAACCGGTGTCGGTCTCGTGCAGACCGTACTGGCCCAGGATTTCCTTCTTCTGCTCGGCGGTCAGCGCCACGAATACATCTCCATCAATCGGTGCCGCGCGGGAAAGGTGACACGTGAGCCGCCGCGGACTGCAGCACACGGAGGGCCACTTTATCAGCGGCGGCGCCGCGGACTGAAATCGTCACCGGCCACCCCTTGACAACATACAACCATTTGGTTGTATGTTGGACCGGTGACCGTAGACATCGAGGACCGGGCCGATGCCCTGTTCCACGCGCTGGCCGACCGAACGCGGCGGGACATCCTGCGCCGCGCGCTGGCCGGCGAGCACTCGGTGTCCGCGCTCGCGTGCAAGTACGAGATGAGCTTCGCCGCCGTGCAAAAACACGTCGCCGTGCTGGAGAAAGCCGGTCTGGTGACCAAGCGGCGAAGCGGTCGAGAGCAGTTGGCCAGTGGTGACGTGACCGCCGTGCGCTCGGTGGCCGCCATGCTCGGCGAACTCGAGCAGGTCTGGCGCGGTCGCGTCGCCCGCATCGACGACCTCATCGCATCGGAAACCCAACCGGAAACCAAGGAGGACTGAGCCATGCCCGTGACCGACGTCGCGCATGATCTCGAGAACCTGACCCTGACCATCACCGCCGACTTCGCCGCGCCGGTGCAGCGGATCTGGCAGATCTACGCCGATCCCCGCCAGCTGGAGAAGATCTGGGGCCCGCCGTCGCATCCGGCGACCTTCGTCGACCACAGCCTGACCCCCGGAAGCCGCGTGACGTACTACATGACCGGGCCCGAAGGCGAGAAGTACGCCGGCTACTGGGAGATCACCGCCGTCGACGAGCCGCGCAGCTTCTCGTTCCGTGACGGGTTCGCCCACGCGGACTTCAACCCGAACCCCGACCTGCCGGTCTCGCAGAACACCTACACCTTCACCGAGCACGACGGCGGCACCCGCGCGGTGTACGTCAGTACCTACGCGTCCGCCGAAGGACTGGCGCAGGTACTGGAGATGGGTGTGGTCGAGGGCGCCTCGTCGGCGATCAACCAGATCGACGCCCTGATCGCGTCCTGACCGTCAGTCCTGTGCCGACAGGATCGCGCGGGCCTTCTCGGTGTCCTTGCCCATCGCCTCGACCAGATCGTGCACCGAGTCGAACTTGAGCTGACCGCGCAGCCTGGCGACGAAATCCACCGCGACGTGCTGGCCGTACAGGTCGGCGGCGGTGTCCAGCACGAAGGCCTCCACCGTGCGGGTGCGCCCGGAGAACGTCGGGTTGGTGCCCACCGAGACCGCGGCCTGATACCGCTCCCCCGGTACCACCGATCCGGTGACCGGCCCATGGCCCAGCACGGTGAACCAGGCGGCGTAGACGCCGTCGGCCGGGATCGCCGAGTACATCGGCGGCGCGACGTTGGCGGTCGGGAAGCCCAGCACCCGGCCCCGGCCGTCACCGCGCACCACCACGCCCTCGACGCGGTGCGGCCGGCCCAGCGCCTCGGCGGCGGTCACCACATCGCCGGCGTCGACACAGGACCGGATGTAGGTCGACGAGAACGTCACGGTCTCGCTCTGATGGTGCTCGGCGACCAGCGACAGGCTCTCGACGGCGAACCCGAACCGCTCGCCGGCCTTGCGTAGCGTGCCGACGTTGCCGGCCGCCTTCTTGCCGAAGGTGAAGTTCTCCCCGACGATCACCTCGACCACGTGCAGCCGCTCCACCAGCAGCTCGTGGATGTAGCGGTCCGGGGTGAGCTTCATGAAATCGGTGGTGAACGGCACCACCAGGAACACGTCGATGCCCAGTTCCTCGGCCAGTTCGGCGCGGCGGGCCAGCGTCGTGAGCTGGGCCGGGTGGCTGCCGGGGAACACCACTTCCATCGGATGCGGGTCGAACGTCATCAGCACCGACGGCACCCCCCGCGAGCGGCCGGCCTTCACCGCGCGGGCGATCAGCTCGGCGTGCCCGCGGTGTACGCCGTCGAACACGCCGATGGTCACCACACACCGGCCCCAGTCCGAGGGGATCTCGTCCTGTCCGCGCCACCGCTCCACGTGGGCAAGCCTACGGCGCGCTGCGACGGCTGAACACGCTAGATCCCCAGATCAGGTGATGAATGCCTAAACTTTCGGGTGTGAGTCCTGACGGTAGCCCCAACTCGGGGGTCCACGACCTGACGACGGTCGCCCAGGACTATCTGAAAACCATCTGGACCGCCCAGGAGTGGTCGCACGAGAAGGTCAGCACCAAGCTGCTCGCCGAACGCATCGGGGTGTCGGCCAGCACCGCTTCGGAGTCCATCCGCAGGCTCGCCGACCAGGGGCTGGTGGACCATGCGAAATACGGCGCAGTAACCCTGACCGAGCGGGGCCGGCGCGCCGCCCTGGCGGTGGTCCGCCGTCACCGCCTGCTCGAGACGTTCCTGATGCGCGAACTGGGCTACGGCTGGGACGAGGTGCACGACGAGGCCGAGATCCTCGAGCACGCGATCAGCGACATGATGCTCGACCGCATCGACGCCAAGCTGGGCCATCCCACCCGCGACCCGCACGGCGACCCCATCCCGTCCGCCGACGGCGAGGTCCCCACCCCGCCGGCCCGCCAGCTGTCGGCCTGTGTCGACGGCGAACTCACAACGGTGGCAAGGATTTCCGACGCCGACCCGGAGATGCTGCGCTACTTCGACACCGTCGGCATCAGCCTGGACTCCCGCCTACGGGTGCTCGCCCGGCGCGACTTCGCCGGCATGATCTCGGTGTCGGTAGAGACCTCCGACGGCGCGGCCACCACCGTCGATCTCGGGAACCCTGCGGCCCAAGCGATCTGGGTCGTCGGCTGAGTGCGCCGCCCCGGCAAACATCTCCGCACGCCCGCGGAAACGCAGTGGTCAGCGCCGTAATTCCGTAAAATCTCCGTCATCCAGGGGAGGGACGGGGCGGATGGGATGGTTTCCTGTCGACCCGCAAGCGGTGACGGCGGGCTGGCTCAGCGAAATCTTGGACGCCGACGTCCGCCAGTGTCGACTCGAGCAGATCGGCATCGGGGTCGGCCTGCTGGGCCGGCTGTACCGTGCCCACCTCGAAGGCCCGGACGCTCCGGCATCGGTGGTGATGAAGTTCCCGATCCTGGACTCGCGGGCCCGTTCCAGCGTGTGCGAGGACATGGAGTTCTACCTGCGGGAGACCCGCTTCTATCGCGAGATCGGGCTGGACAACCCGCTGCGCCCGGCGCGGCCGTACTTCGTCGCGTTCGACGACCGGACCCATGATTTCGTGCTTGTGCTGGAGGATCTGGGGCGGCTGCGCGTGTCCGACCAGATCCTCGGCTGCAGCGTTGCGGACGCCGAGACCGTGGTGGACGCCATCGCGCGTCATCAGGCGCACTGGTGGGACAGCGACCGGCTCGCCCAACTGCGGTGGCTGAGGTCCTACACCGCGGAACCGATGCCGGCCACGGTGGCCCGCAATTTCGCCGACGCGTGGCCCCGCTTCCTGGCCGGGGTGGGTGTCGGCATGTCCGCCGAGTTGCGCTCCTTCGGCGAGCGGTTCCCGACGCTCGTGCCGTGGTACCTGGACCAGATCTCGCGCCCGCCACGCACTTTTCTGCATGGCGACCTGCGGCTGGACCAGTTGTTCTTCGCCGTCGACGCCGGTGACCCGCCGGTGACCGCACTGGACTGGCAGGTCACCGGCGCGGGCCGCGGGGCCTACGACATCGCCTACTTCTTGAGCCAGAGCCTGGACACCGAGACCCGGCGCACCTGCGAATCAGGACTGGTCGAGCGATACGCCCACCGACTCGCCGAACACGGAATCAATTACCCTGCAGCCGAACTGCGCCGCGACTACCGGCTGACGACCGCGTGGTGTTTCGGCTATCCGGTGATCGGCGCGGGTCAGGTCGACATCATCAACGACCGCCAGCGACAACTGCTGTCCACGATGCTGCACCGCGCCGCGACCGCCATCGACGACAACGATGCCTTGGCCCTGGGGCCGGACTAGATGAGTGCCCACACCTGCGCATCCTGCGGCACAGTCAATGAAGCCGACGCCCGCTTCTGTGAGAGCTGCGGGGCTGCACTGCAGCGATCGTGTGGCGCGTGCGGGATCGCGGCCAGTGCGACGGCGCGGTTCTGTCGCGCCTGCGGCACCCCGCTCGACGACCAAGGCCGCCGACCGGTCGTCGGCCCGGCCCGCAAGACGGTGACGGTGCTGTTCGCCGACCTCGCCGGGTCGACGGCGTTCGAGGAGGCGGTGGATCCCGAGACGGCCCGCGAGGTCATCGGCGAGTACCACGAGCTGTTGCGGTCCACCGCGGCGCGCCATCGCGCCGGGGTGACCAAGTACATCGGTGACGGGTTCATGGCGGTGTGGGGTGTGCCCGAAGTGGGGGCGGGCGACGCCGGGCACGGCGTCGACGCGGCCATCGAACTCCAGGAACGATTCGTCGAGTTGGCGGGCCGACTTGCAGAGGCGCACGGCATTGCACTGGCGCTGCGTGTCGCGGTGAACACCGGCGAGGTGGTGGTCGGCAGCGACGACGCCGACCTCGTCGGTGACGCGCTGAACGTCGGTGCCCGGCTGGAATCCGAATGCCCGCACGGGCAGGTGGTCGTCGGCGCGGAAACCTGGCGTTCGACCCGGGGCCAGCATCGTTATGCCGCCCGCGGCGCCGTGCCGGTCAAGGGCCGCAGCGCGGCCGTCCCCGTCTATCAATGGATCGGCCGTGCCGACACCGCCGATTCGGTGCCGTTCGTCGGCAGACCGGCCGAATTGGGGCGTCTGCGCGCGGTTTTCGACGACGCGGTGGCCACCGCGTCCGTCCGCCTGGTCACTGTCGTCGGCGATCCTGGTGTGGGCAAGACCCGCCTGGCGGCCGAGTTCATCACCACACTCGGCGACGACGTCAGCGTGCTTCGGGCGCACTGCGCAATCGAGGGCAGCCCGGCGATGGCACCGCTGGTCGACGTGCTGCGCGCCCGCGATCTGGAGGCTGACATTCCCACCGGAACCGGCGAGCGGGATCGGGTCCTGCGCGCCCTCACCGGCATGACGACCGGCGTGGCGGGTTCTGTCGAAGAGGCGTTCTGGGCACTTCGCCGCTATCTCGAAGTGCTCGCCGCAGACCGTCCCCTGGTCGTCGTTGTCGACGACATCCACTGGGCGGACACCCTGCTGGTCGACTTCGTCGAGCACCTGGTCGAGTGGGTGCGCACCGTCCCGGTGCTGCTGCTTGCCCTGGCTCGACCCGAATTGCGGCAGGCGCGGCCCGATCTGGTCGCGGTGGGCGGATGGGTCACCGACGCGCTGCAGCTGCGAGGCCTGGAAGCGCACGCCACCACCGAGCTTGCCGCCCGCGTGCTCGGCAGCGGCCGGCTTCCCGCCGAGTTGCTCGACCGCCTGCCCGCCTCGACCGGCGGGAACCCGCTGTTCGTACGGGAATTGATCGGCATGATGGTGCACGACGGAGTGTTGATCGCCGCGCCCGATGGCTGGCGTCTGACCGTCGACGCCGATGCGATCTCGGTGCCGCCGACGATCCAGGCCCTGCTGGCATCCCGCCTCGAGCGGTTGAGTGCGGTCGACCGGCGGGTCCTGGAGGTCGCTTCGGTGATCGGCACGGACTTCTCCCCCAGCGCGGTCGGCGCACTGGCCGGCGCCGGGGTCGCTGAGATCATGTCCGCCCTGAACCGGCTGCGCCGCCTCGACCTCGCCCAGCCGAGTGGGGCCTACGCCGGCGACGAACCGGTCTGGCGGTTTCATCACGTCCTGATCCGCGATGTCGCCTACCGCAGGCTGTTGAAGTCCCAACGCGCCGAACTCCACGAGCGCCTGGCGAACTGGGTGCACGCCGGCGGAGCCAGCGTGGCATTCGAATCCGACGAAGTCATCGCGCGCAATCTCGAAGCCGCGCACGGTTACCGGTGCGACCTCGGGTTGCGCGACGGCTACACCAATGAATTGGCTCTGCGCTCGGCGCGTAACTATCTGGCCTCGGCCCGGCGCGCGCTCGACCGCGACGAGCTCGGCTCGGCGGGCAGTCAGGCCGCCCGGGGCGCGGCGCTGGCGGCGGCCGACACCGCGCTGCGCGCCGAGCTGCTGCTGGTCGGGTCCGAAGCGTTCCTGTCCGCCGGTGACGTGGCCGGCGCGGCACCCCTGGTCGACGATCTGGACGATCTTGCCGGGCCGGAGTTGGCACCGTGGGCGGCCTGTTATCGATGTCAGCTCGTCGCGTACACCGACCCGACGCGGTTGCTGGAGGTCGACGCCCGCCTGCGGGAGGCCATCGACGAGTTCGGTCGGCGGCATGATCCCGCGGGCCTGGCCAAGGCCCACCGGGTCCGGGCCGGCGCGAGGGCCCGCCTTGGCCGGATCGGCGACTGTGAAGCCGACCTCTTCGATGCGCTGATCGCCGCGCGCCAGAGCGGGGACCACCGGCAGATCACCGCAGCTCTGGGTGCAGCCCCCAACGCCGCGCTGTGGGGGCCGAGTCCGGCCCCCAAGGCGGGCGGCCGGTGCCTGGATGTGGTTCGGATGCAACGCATGACCACCGCGGCGCCGTCGTTGGAGGCCACCTCGCTGCGCTGCATGGCCGTGCTCGAACTGCTGCGCGGACGTCCGGACAAGGCGCGCGCGATGCTGGCCGACGCCCGGGCCGTGGTCGCCGATCTGGGACTTCGGCACGGCCTGATGGAGACGGAGTTGTTCGCCGGGATCATCGAGCTGATGGTGGGCGACCCGGCGGCCGCCGAACCGCATTTCCGGGTCGCCCTCGTCGGACTCGACGCCATGGGAGTCGGCGCGGACGCCGGCCAGGCCGCGGCACTGCTGGCCAGATCGGTTCTGGCGCAGGGCCGCATCGAGGAGGCCGAGCGCTACGCCGGGGAGAGCGAGCGCATCGCGGGACACAACCTGAAGACCGCCATCGCCTGGCGGTCGGTTCGGGCCGAGATTCTCTCGGCACGCGGCGAGCACGCTGCCGCCGCGGCCATGGCCCGCGACGGGGTGGCCGTCGCCGCGGGAACCGATCTGGTGCTCGACCATGCCGAGGCGTGCCTGGCGTTGAGCCGGGTGCTGGCTGCCGCCGGCGACGGGCCCGGCTCGGCCGCCGCCCGCCAGGCCGCCGAGACGCTGTACACCGCGAAAGACGCGGTCTTCCTGGTCGGTGGGTCCACACCCGCACCGGCGGCCGCGAACGAACGCGAGGCCGATGGGGTGCTCAGCCGGCGGGAGAGCCGACTGAGGCTTGCCAACCGCGTCAGCGCGCTGGGCGACCGCTTGATCGCCGCGATGGCTGCACATGACGTGGACGGGGTGATGAGCCACTGGTCGGATCGATTCGTCTACGAGGATCGACGTCGCCTGTCCGGCGACCGGATCGACAACGCAGGCGATCTGCGCCCGGCGGTCGCCCGAATATTCCAGCAGTACAACCACGTCCAGGCGCGAAATCTGGCCGTTCGCGGAGAGCGGGTGTACCTGGGGTGGAGCCGGTGGTCTGACGATGCCGGAAACGAGGTCGGCTACCTCGGTGTCTTCGAGATCGACGAGGCCGGGCTGATCGTCTACCACGGCCGGTTCGACGAGACCGACTTCTGGTCCGCCTACCAGGTGATGGAAGCCCGCTACTACGCCGGAGAGGGTGCCCGATTCGCCGTCAACGGCCTGCCGTCGGCCCAATGGGTGATCGGCATCAGCCAGGGTGACCTAGACACCGTCCGTCGCGTCTCCGACCCCGAATTCCGTTGGTTCGCTCCGCCATCGGCGTTGAAGGAACGAGAGCGTTCGGTCGACGACATGTTCGACTGGATGCAGGAACGCGGACGACAGGTGTCCTCTCAGCGCCACTGGGTTCCGGCCCTGCAGTGGTTGTCACCCACCTGCAGCGTGGGCCTCGGCGAGATCGAAGCGTCCGGCGCCGACGGCGAGAACTATCGGTGGAACTTCCTGTTCGTCACCGAATGCGGGGACGGCGTGCTCAAGACTGCGCACGAGTTCGGGGTTGACGACGAAGACGCCGCCTTCGCCTACGCCCAGCAGATCGTCACGGCGCGGACGACGAGGCTGCCGACCACCAACACGGCGAGCGAGGTCGGTCAGCGGGTGACCGCGGCGGTGCAGGCCGGCGACATCGACACCCTGGTCGCGCTGTACTCCGAAGAAATCCACTACGACGACCGCCGGCGCCTGCGCGGCGACCCGATCGTCGGTTCGGCGGGGGTCCGGGCCGCCTGCGAGCGGCTGCGCGCGCAGTACAGCCAATTCTCGTTGCGGACGTTGGCCGTTCGCGGCGACAACCTCAGCCTGGCGCAGGCCAGCTGGTCGGATGTGGCGGGCAATCAGTCCAGCTCGCTGATGGTCGGCGAGATCGACGACGACGGCCGTGTCGTGTATCAGGGCACCTTTGACGACGACGACCTGGCCGGCGCCTACCGAGAACTCGAAGAGCGGTACTACGCCGGTGCCGGTGCGCCGTATGCGGCCGCCGGTGCACCGTTCATCGAACTGATGGTCGCCGAGAACCGCGGCGACCTCGACCGGGCGTTCGACATGTTCGCCACACCGGGGCTGGCGATCGAGAGCCGGTCCCGTTCGGTATTCCCCCGCCGCAGCGCCGACGAGTTACGCCGCAGCCTCGAGGAACTCGGCGCCATGGTCGATTCCTATCGCGTCTGGGTGGCAGCCATCTTCTGGGTGTCCGACACGGTCACCGTGAGTCGTCACGAACGCGAGGCCATCGGCCGCAACGGTGCCCGATACGCGTGGTCGCGGCTGTATGTGACGAGAGCCCAGGACGGCCTGTTCACCGCGCTGTGCGAGTTCGACGCCGACGACGAGGACGCCGCGTTCGCCTACGCCGAGGAGATCGCCCAGATCGGCGGATCCGGGCTCGCGCTCACCAACCGTGCCAGCGTGACAGCCGGCCGGCTCGCGCATGCCATCCAGACCGCCGATGTGGCAACAACTCTCGCCTGCTACAGCGACCACTTCGCTCGGGAGGACAGGCGGCACTACAGTGGCGATCCAATTCGGGGCAAGGAGGCTCTGCGCGTCGCCACCGAGCGGCTCCTGGAGCAGTTCAGCACGTTCGAAGCCCGGGTGCTGGCGGTGCGGGGCCAAGCCCTGGTGCTCGTCGCCAGCCGGTGGCGTGACGACACTGGCAACGAGAGCAACCACTTGCATGTCTTCGATGTCGGCGACGACGGGGCGATCACCCACGACATCCGCTTCGACGGCGACGATTTCGACAGCGCCTATCGCGAACTCGAACAGCGCTTTTACGCCGCCGAAGGGTCGGCGGCGGCCACTTCGGGGGGCAACAACGCCGATTACGTCGCCGCCATGAACCGGGGTGACTTCGACGCGATGTTCTCCGATCTCAGCTGGCCCGATCTTCGCGTCGAAAACCGCTCGCGCTCAGGATTTCCCGATCGCTCGGCCGCAGAGCTACGGGCCAGCCTCACGGAACTGCACGGCATGCTGGCATCGGCCCGGTCGTGGTTCTCGGCCATCCGCTGGCTGACGCCGAAGTTGGTCGTCGGGCGGATGGACCGAGAAGGGGTGGGCGGCGACGGCGAGCGGTACGTATGGGCACGGATCCTGGTCGGGGTGTACCGCGACGGCCGACTGGCCAGGCTGTGCGACTTCGACGCCGACGACGAGGACGCCGCATTCGCTTACGCGCACTCCGTCGCCGCAGAGTCCGGCTCGGCCTGATCAACCCCGGCTTCTGATCCGCACCGGCAACGACGCCGGGCCCTGCAGTGACGGCGTCGTCCCCCACCGCACCGGTCCGGCCAGTTCCAGGCCGTCGATCTGGTCGAGCAGGTGGTTGACGGCGGTGATCGTCTCCAGCCTGGCCAGGTGCGCACCGAGACAGAAATGCAGGCCGTGGCCGAAGGACAGGTGCCCGGTGGTGTCGCGGGTGATGTCCAGGCGGTCGGGTTCGGCGAACTTGGCCGGGTCTCGGTTGGCCGAGGCGTAGAACAGCACCACCTTGCCGCCCGCCGGGATCACCGTGCCGCCGACCTCGTAGGGCGCGGTGGCCACCCGGGTGACCCACTGCACCGGTGAGCCCCACCGCGCGGTCTCCTCCACCGCGTTGGGCACCAGGGCGCGGTCCGCCTTGAGCGCGTCGAACAGTTCTGGGTCTTGAGCCAGCCGCATCAACAGCATGCCCAGCAGATTCGTCGTGGTCTCGTTGCCGGCCACCAGCAGGATCGTCGAATAGAAGAACGCCTCGGTGTCGGTGAGCTCACCGGCGCTACGGGCGGTGTGCAGCCGGGTCAGCAGATCGTCGGCGGGTGCGGTTGCGCGCCGGGCCATTTCGACGGTGACGAAACTGCGCAGCTGCACATAGGACTGCAGAAGGCTCGCGACCATCCGCATCACTTCGGGTAGTGTCCTGGGCGCGAAAGCCTGCGCGATCCGCTCCGACACGGCCCGGAACGCCGGCCACTGCGCGCGCGGGACGCCCAGGATCGTGGCGATCACGTTGATCGGCATCGGCACCGTCAGGGTGGACACCAGGTCGACGGTCTTACCGTCGCGCAGCGCCGAGATCGACTCGTCGGCCAGTCGTTCGATGTCCGACGTCCACTCTTTCACCGCACGTTTGGTGAAGACCGGCGCGGCGATGTGGCGCAACCGCGTGTGATCGGGCGGATCGACGGTGAGAACCGCACTCGCCGCGACGCTGCGCAACATGATGCCGTCGCGCGACGAGAGCACCTCGCCGTTGCGGGCGGCGGCGTGGACATCTTCGTAGCGCGCCAACATCCAGACGCCGAGACGCTCGTTGACCACCACCGGATGTTCACGGAGCCGCTCCAACGCGGGATAGGGATCGACGATGTTGGCAGGCAACGTCGGATCGAACGTGGATCGGGGCAGGTCACACCGCAGCGTCCCGGGTCGCGGGCGACGCAGATCCCGGTAAGCCCCCGTGGCGACGGGACGCCACAGGTCGGTGACGGACGCGCGGGCGACCGAGGCCACCGCCCGCGGAGCAGGCTTACGCAGATCAGCGGGCATGGGGACGACATTAAGGACGCGCGACGCCGGAATGAATGTCCGTTTCGGACATCGACTTGATATTTTCGGACATATGCCCGCCATCTCCGGACTCGACGTGGCCCGGCCGTCGGCGACGGGTCGTCATGTCGTCGAAGCCGCTGCCCAGCACGGACTGGACTCCGCGACATGCCTTTACGGCACCGGGCTGACACCCGCCGACCTCCTGGCGCCCGGCGCGGAGATCACTTCCGCCCAGGAGATGGCCATCGTCCGCAACGTGATCGCCCATCTGGGACACCGGACCGGGTTGGGGATGGAGGCGGGATCGCGGTACAGCTTCGCCGATACCGGCATCCTCGGCTACGCGCTGATGTCGAGTCCGACGTTCGGGGATGCCATCGACGTGGCGTGGCGCTACATCGCGTTGTCCGCCTCCTACCTGAGTCTGTCAGCACCCGTAGTTACCGGAACGGAAGCCGTTGTCGCCATTGACGACACCCAAATCCCCTCCGATCTCAGACAATTCCTGATCGAGCGAGACTTCGGCATGGTGCTGCGCTTGCTACCGATGCTGGTCGGCTCCGATCATCCCCCGATGTCGTTTCGCATCGAACTGGCCCAGCTGACCCTGCCCGTCGAGACCGTCGAGCTCGACAACGTGACGATCACCGTGCGCAACGGCCCCCGTAACGCCCTGGTGTTCCCCGCGGACCTGATCGACCAGCCGATGCCGGCGGCCGACCCGCAGACCGCGGCGATCTGCATACGGGAATGCGAGCAACTGCTCGACCGGCGCAGGGCGCGTCGTGGCGTGGCCGCCACCGTGCGGACCCGCATCATTTCGAATTCGGCGCAGATGCCGTCGATGGCCGACGTGGCCAGGGAGATGTCGATCACCGAACGCACCTTGCATCGCAGGCTCACCGCGGAAGGCACCAGCTTCCGCGCGCTCCTCGACGAGGTCCGCGCCACCCTGGCCGCCGAACTGTTGGACTCCGGTTTGACCGTCGAGGAGACGGCCCGGCGGCTGGGCTATGCCGAGGCGGCCGCGTTCACCCGCGCCCACGTGCGGTGGACCGGACACCCGCCGAGCCGGCGGTCACAGGGTCGCGGGCCGGATCACCACGACGGACCTCGTCCGTGAACCCTTGTCCTCGAGCAACGCGATCACCCGTCCGTCGGGATCGGTTGCGGCATAGACCCCGTCGATGCCCGCCGCCGCGAGCGGCCTGCCGTGGCCGGCGTCGGCCGCCTCGGCCTCGGTGATGTCGCGACGCACGAACGCCAGCAGGCACGCCTCGTCCAGGGAGTAACTCAGTTGTGGATCGTCGGCCAGGGCATCCAAGGTGCGCGCGTGATCGAGTCCGTATCCCCCGACCCGGGTGCGCCGTAGTGCGGTCAGGTGTCCCCCGACGCCGAGCCCGGTACCGAGATCGCGTGCCAGGGCCCGGATGTACGTGCCCGAGGAGCAATCCACCTCGACGTCGAGATCGACGAACGGGCCGTCGCGGCGGGTGTCCAGGATCGCGAACCGGTCGATGCGCACGGGCCGTGCCGCCAGTTCCACCGCCTGACCCTCGCGGGCCAATTGATACGCACGCTTGCCGCCGATCTTGATCGCGCTCACCGACGACGGCCGCTGCAAGATGTCGCCGCGCAACGCCGCGATACCCGCCTCGATCTGCTCGTCGGTGACGTGGTCGGCGCACACGTCCTGCACCACCTCACCTTCGGCGTCGTCGGTGGTGGTGGACCGGCCCAGCCGGATGGTGGCGGTGTAGGTCTTGGAGGTGGCCGTCAGCAGACCCAGGATCTTGGTGGCCCGCTCGATCCCGATCACCAGCACACCGGTGGCCATCGGGTCCAAGGTGCCCGCATGCCCGACCTTGCGGGTGCCGAACAGCCGACGACAGCGGCCCACCACGTCATGGCTGGTCATACCCGCCGGTTTGTCCACAATGACGATGCCGGGCGCGGGACTCGGCTTGCTCACAACACGATCGCCGTCAACGCCAGCCCGCCGCCTACCGACCAGCGACCCTCGAGCTCAGTCAGCGGCGGACCCGAGCGGGCGGCCGGATCGATCAGGATCCGCGACACGAAGCCGCCCGCGACACCGGTCGCGTCGACGTCGAAGGTGATGTGGGCGTCCTCGAAACCCAGCCAGCGCTCGGTGAGCGGGAACCACGCCTTGTACGTTGCCTCCTTGGCGCAGAACAGGATCCGGTCCCAGTGCAGCCCACCGGGCAGCGCGGCGATCTCGTAGCGCTCGGCGGGCAGACTGATCGCGTTCAACACCCCGTCCGGCAGCACACCGTGCGGTTCGGCGTCGATACCCACCGACCGGATCGTCTCGGTGCGACCGACCACCGCGCCGCGATACCCCTCGGTGTGGGTGAGGCTGCCCACCACACCTTCGGGCCAGCACGGCTGGCCCTTGTCGCCCTTGAGGATCGGCACCGGTGGCAGGCCCAGTTGCCCCAGTGCCACCCGCGCGCAGTGCCGGGCGGTGACAAACTCGTTGCGCCGCTTGGCAACCGACTTCGCGATCAGCGGTTCTTCCTCGGGCAGCGGCATCAGGTCCGGCGGGTCGGCGTAGGCCTCGGCGTAGACCAGGCCGGCGAGATCGGGCAGCACCGCTGCCATCAGCTCGCTCATCCGCGTCGACTGCGCAGCCGGTCGCGCAACTTCTCCGACTGCTCCTTCATCTCCTGGGTGATCACGAAATGGCCACCGAAGTCATTGAGGTAGCCCGGTGCGTACTGGGGATCGGGCAGGATCTGGCGTAACCATCGATAGGGCTTGCGGCGCCGCCATTCTCGCGGATAGCCGACCGACACCTCCTCGAAGCGCACCCCGTCGTACCACGTGGTCCGCGGGATGTGCAGGTGGCCGTACACCGAACACACCGCGTTGTAGCGGGTGTGCCAGTCGGCCGTCTCCGTCGTCCCGCACCACAGCGAGAACTCGGGGAAGAACAGCACATCGCAGGGCTCACGGCGCATCGGGAAATGGTTCACCTGCACCGTCGGCGTCATCCAGTCCAGCTCTTCGAGGCGCTTTCGGGTGTAGGACAGGCGATCCCGGCACCACGCATCCCGGGTGGCATACGGTTCGCTGGACAACAGGAACTCGTCGGTGGCCACGATATTGGCGGCCTTGGCGATCGCCAGCCCCTCGGCCTTCGTGCTCGCACCCGCCGGCAGGAACGTGTAGTCGTACAGCAGGAACATCGGCACGATCGTCGCCGGGCCGCCCTGCTCGGTCCACACCGGGAACGGATGCTCGGGAGTGACGATGCCCATCTCGTCGCACATGTTCACCAGGTAGTCGTACCGGGACCGGCCGAACACCTGGACCGGGTCCTTGCCGGTGGTCCACAGTTCGTGATTGCCCGGCACCCAGATCACCTTCGCGAACCGGCGGCGCAGCAGATCCAGCGACCAGCGGATGTCGTCGGTGCGCTCGGCGACGTCGCCGGCGACGATCAGCCAGTCGTCCGGCGTCGAGGGATACAGCGATTCGGTGACCGGCTTGTTGCCGGTGTGACCCGTGTGCAGGTCACTGATCGCCCAGAGCGTGGGTGCCACAACAGGCCAGACTACTGGCGGGCGGCCGCGGACACCCGCCCGCGGTCCGGGTGCACCCGGCAACTCGAGACGCCCTGCCTAGGCTGATCGGTGTGCCGAGCACTCCGTTCTTCGACCGCGCGATCGCTCGCATACTGCGGATCGCCCCACCGACCAGCGACTACGTCGTCCATCGCGGCGTCGAGGTGCCGATGCGCGACGGCGCGGTGCTGCGCGCCACCCACTACGCACCCGTCGTCGACGCGCCGCTGGGCACCATCCTGGTCCGCTGCCCCTACGGCCGCTCCTTCCCGTTCTCGCTGGTCTACGCCCGGCTCTACGCCGCCCGCGGCTACCACGTGCTGTTGCAGAGCGTGCGCGGCACCTTCGGCTCCGGCGGCGACTTCGTGCCGATGGTCCACGAGGCCGACGATGCCGCCGACACCGTGGCGTGGTTGCGCGAGCAGCCCTGGTTCACCGGTAGCTTCGCCACCATCGGGTTGTCCTATCTGGGCTACACCCAGTGGGCCCTGTTGTCGGATCCGCCACCCGAACTGGCCGCCGCGGTGGTCACCGTCGGGCCGCACGACTTCCACGCGTCCTCCTGGGGCACCGGTTCGTTCACGCTGACCGACTTCCTGGGCTGGTCGGACATGATGGCCCACCAGGAGGACGCAATGCCTCGTCGGCTGGCGTTCCAGACCCGGGCGGCACGCCGGCTGGAACGCGCCACCGGTGGCCTGCCCCTGGGCAGTGCGGGCCGAGAGCTGCTGGGTGCCGCGTCTCCGTGGTACGAGTCCTGGATCGAACATCCCGAGCCCGACGACCCGTTCTGGGACACCATGCGCATGACGGCAGCACTCGACCGGTGCGAGGTTCCGGTGCTACTCATCACCGGCTGGCAGGACCTGTTCCTGGATCAGACCCTGGTGCAGTATCGGCACCTGCGTGACCGCGGTGTGGACGTCGCGCTGACGGTCGGGCCGTGGGCACACATCGACATGATCACCAAGGCCGGTGGCGCCGCGGCCACCGAGACGCTGAGCTGGCTCGGCGCCCATCTGGCCGGTGCCGGCACGACGGGCCGGCGCAGCCCGGTGCGGGTGTACGTCGCCCACCACGGCTGGATCGACCTCCCGGAGTGGCCGCCGGCGACCGGCGAAGGTGTGCTGTACCTGCAACCCGGAGGGCGGCTGGCCGCCCCACCGCCGCCGGCGGACGCCGTCGCGTCCACGTTCCGCTACCACCCCGCCGATCCGACCCCGACGCTCGGCGGGCGGCTGTTGTCGCAGAACAGCGGCTACCGCGACGACACGGCGCTGGCCCGGCGCGCCGACGTCTTGAGCTTCACCAGCGGCCCGCTGGACGCCGATCTGTACGTGTTCGGCAGCCCCGTGCTGGAACTGGCCCACAGCGCCGACATCGACCACGTCGACCTGTTCGTCCGGGTCAGCGAGATCGACGCGCAGGGGCGTTCGCGCAACGTCAGCGACGGCTACCGCAGGCTGACCGCACCGTCGCCTGGCCCGATCCGTATCGAACTCGACTCGATCGCACACCGCTTCGCCGCCGGTACGCAGATCCGGGTGCTCGTCGCCGGCGGCTCGCACCCGCGCTACGCCCGCAACCTGGGTACCGGCGAGCCCGTGCTGACCGGGCGGCGGATGGTTCCGGCCGTGCACACCGTGCACCACGGTGCCGGCGGCGTGTCCCGGCTGATCCTGCCCGCCTCGGCAGGCCTGCCCTCACCCGACGGCGGCGCGGACCCGGTCGGCGATCCCGGCTAGCGCGGCCGCGCCGTGCACCGGCTCACCCGGCCGTGCCAGGGTGGGCACCTCAACCCAGCTGGTGCAGCCCCGGTAGTCCGGCGTCCGAGCCAGCCGCGTCGGCTCGACCAGCGGCGCGGCCTGCACCACCAGCACGGTCAGCAGGTGACGGGGCCGGAAATCCAGCCGGTCGGCCCGCACCGACTCGGCCGTCCAGATGTGCAGATCCTCGATGTCGGCCAGCCCCTCGGGATTCGATACCGGCACCGCGGCAACGACTTTCGCCGCCGCGCGGATCACGAGGTGATCGTCGGTGCTGTCGGGCGCGGAGGCATCGAGCAGGTCGCGGTGCTCGGGACGCACCCGTTCGGCGTGACTGTGCGCGACCGTCGGGAACAACAGGAATTCCTCGGCCGCGACCGCGAACCGCTTTTCGTGGATTCCGCCTTTGCGCAGCAGAACCGTCTGGCGGCCGTCGAGCAGGGCGTGCACCGCCGCGCTCCACTCCTTGAGCGCGGTCGTCATCCCGGCCCGGCGGCCAGTCGCGCCCGGACCTCGGGGCGACGAAGCGGTGGAATGGTTTTCGGCGGCTGACGGCGGGCGGGCAGCTGCGCCAGCAGCCGCGCCGTGGTGGCTGCGACCTCGGCGACAGCGGCCTCGAAAGCGTCGGCGTTGGCGTCGGACGGGCGTGCGATCCCGCTGACCTTGCGGACGTATTGACGGGCGGCCGCGGTGATCTCCTCGGCGGTGGCCGCGGGCTGCAGACCGCGCAACTCGGTGATGTTTCGGCACATGACCCCAGCATGCCCGCCGGCGGATCCTGCCGTCGAGCGCGGAGTCGGCAGCGGATCGGCGTTGATCAGATTGATATCCCACACCCATCTCACTCACACGTTCGGCACCTAGCCTGGCCGCCAAGCCGTCGAATGACGGGACGAGAAGGGTGCATCATGGCCGCGGGACTGGCACCGACTCGACCGGTCAAACGGTCGGTCGGCAGGCCGCGCGGCTCGAACACCGACATGCGGCGCGAGATGATCATCTCCGCGGCCGTACGCATGTTCGCCTACCGCGGGTACGACGCGGCCACCCTCCGAGAGGTCGCCGACCTCGTCGGCATCACCCGAACGGCCGTGCACCACTACTTCCCCGGGAAGGCCCCGCTGTACCGGGCCGCACTCGACCGGGCCTGCGAGGTCGTCCTGCCGACCGCAGCGCGACCGGAGACCCTCGCGTCCCCACCTGAACACGACGTCGCGCTGGCATGTGCGCTCTTGGGGACGTCGTTGGCCCAGTCGCACCGGATCGCCGACGTCGCGCCACGGATCACCAGCATCGCCGACGACCTGCGCCGCATCTGTGCGGCAGCGGTACCACCCGGCGAGGGAGACCAGCGGGCAGAGCTTCTGGTCACGCTGATCGTCGGACGATGGGTCCTGACGGCGTGCGAGCTCACCGAGATCAACGGCGCTGCCGGTCTGCCTGAGTGATTTCTCGCCGCCGCCTCGGCCCGGCGCGGACACCGAGCCGGGCCGCACACGTAGATTTGCAGCAGCCACGGACACGCAGGAGGTGTGGTTGCTCGTACGACGAATGGGCCGAACCTGCGCGACGCTCGCCCTGCTGATCGGTGCCGCCGCGTTGCCCGGGTGCGGCGCTCCGACCCTCACCCAGGCGGCCGACGACCTGCAGGCCACCCTGATCGCCATGCCCGGGGTCACGGACGCGTGGGTATATCCCGACGAGCGCTACGGCGCGGGCTTCACCTTCACCATCGCGGTCGACGCCCCGACCGCGACGCCTTCCGAGTTGATGGCCATCGCCGAGCGCATCACCGACGCCCCGGTGCGATTGACCGCGAACTACACCCAGAACGTGCAGTTCTGGGTGACACCCGACAAGCCGGCCACCATCAGCCGCCACGCCCACATCGACGCGGCCCAGCTTGCCGGCGACGCCGAACAACTCCGGGCCATCGCCACCGACGTGGACGGCAAGATCGACTGGTTGCGCAGCGACGACGGCGCCGTCAATCGGCTGTCGATCACCGGAACCGACACGCCTGGGGCCGCCGTCCTCGACGCCGTGCGGCGACGCGCCGGGTCGACCGCGCTGACCATGTCGGTGTCACCGGCGACACCCTCACCGCGCACCCCGCGGATGAGCGCGGCCTTCCCGCTCAGCGCCGACGGCCAGACGCGGATCGAGCGGTTCCTCGGCGCCATTCCCGTCGATGTCTTCGGAGTGCGGATCGACCACGACGGAGTGCGAGCCGTGCAGGCCATGGTGTCCGCCGACCCGGCGGTGGCCGCGCAGGACTTGTCCACCGTCATCGAGGAGAGCAGGGCCGACGCGATCGGCCCGATGTGGCTGGCCTGGTACACCCCGAGTGCGGTCGGTGGTGTCCCGCTGTTCGGCGGTCTCGTCGAGATCGGCGACTGCGCCTCCCCCGCCGCGCGGATACGGCAGGCGTCGCTGCGATCCGGTCCCGACCAGATCTCCGGGATTCAAGAGCACCTGCAGTCCGCGATCGGCGCCTGCGCGGCCCCCGAACTGGCCGGAACCGGCTGGGATTCACCCGCACCCCAGCCGATATTGGCCTCTCCCCCAAGCGCTTTGAGCCAACTCAGGGCCGCACGCGACGTACCGGCAGCCATCCCGGCAGCCGTGACAGTGCGGCCGCGACCGGCAGCTGCCGGCGACCCGACGCACGGCATGACTCTGCGCAAGCCGCTGCGACTGCCCGTGCCCATGGGATCCCAGGTGGCCGGCCCGCGCCCGGCGGCGGCGCTCGATTTCCCCGGTCCACCGCCGCCCGCCGCGGCGGTAGCCGGTGCCGGCGGCTCGCCGCACCTTCCGACGGGACCGCATCGCCCACTGAGCCGGACGGCACGCTGAGGCAGCTGACGAGACCGATACGGTGTCGGTATGACCGGCGACGACATCCTGCTCATCGACACCACCGACCGGATCCGCACGATCACCCTGAATCGGCCCGGCGCCCGCAATGCGCTCTCCAGCGCGCTGCGCAGCCGGTTCTTCAGTGCGCTGCGTGACGCCGAGGCCGACGAGGACGTCGACGTCGTCATCGTCACCGGCGCCGACCCGGTGTTCTGCGCGGGCCTGGACCTCAAGGAACTCGGCGACACCACCGAGCTGCCCGACATCTCACCGAAGTGGCCGCCGATGACCAAGCCCGTCATCGGCGCGATCAACGGTGCCGCGGTCACCGGCGGGCTGGAGCTGGCGCTGTACTGCGACATCCTGATCGCGTCGGACCGCGCCCGGTTCGCCGACACCCACGCCCGGGTCGGCCTGCTGCCGACGTGGGGTCTGAGCGTGCGGCTGCCGCAGAAGGTCGGCGTCGGGATGGCCCGCCGGATGAGCCTGACCGGTGACTACCTGTCCGCCGACGAGGCGCTACGGACCGGTCTGGTCACCCAGGTCGTCCCCCACGACGAACTGCCGGCGGCCGCCCGGGCGGTGGCCACCTCGATCGTCGGCAACAACCAGAAGGCCGTGCGGGCGCTGCTGGCCTCCTACCACCGGATCGACACCGACCAGACCGGCTCCGGGCTCTGGATCGAAGCAGACTCGGCGCGTGCGTGGATGGCCGTCGCCACCGGCGACGACATCGCCGCCAGCCGCGCCTCGGTGATCGAGCGGGGCCGCTCGCAGGTCAAATAGCCTGCCCTCACACCGCTTTCGCGGCGGCGATCAGGGCCTGCCACTTGGCCAGCGTGCCGGCGTCCTTGGCGACGATGTTGCCGATCTGCAGTTGACGCAACGTCACCCCGCGCAGGGTGTAGCTGCTGTTGTTGCCGACGATGGTGATCACCGTCGAGCCGGACTTCTCGGTCACGTCGAATTGCCCGGCCTGCATCCAGACGAAGTCCAGCGTGTCCTTCGCCGGGTCGAAGTTCAGCACCGCGTTGGCACCCCAGTTCCAGGTGATGGTGGTCGACGTGCCGCCGGTCACCGGGGTGCCACCGCCGCCGCCCGTGCCCGTGCCCGTGCCGCCGCTTCCGTAGTTGACGACGTTGATCGTGCCGTAGTCGTTGAACACCGCGCTGAAGGCGCCCTGCGGGTCGCTGAGCCCGGAGGCGCCGGTCGAGGCCTGCCCGAGGGTGCCCGGGGTGTCGCGCAGCACCTGCCACATCGACAGCATGCCGATTCCCTTGGTACGCGCGAAGTCTTCGAGCGCCTGAGCGTCGGCGACGGTGAACACCTCGGTGAGGACGTCGTTCACGCCGAGCATCGGGGTGACCCCGATCTGGCTCCACGCGAAGCTCTGGCCGTACTTGGCGTACAGCGTCGACATCTGCGAATAGGTCGACTGCGCCGCCTGAATTGCGTAGGCGCCCATCGTCTTCGCGTTGGGTCCGCTGGTCGGCGCGGCGGATTCGCCGTAGTCCATCGCCATGACGTTGACGCCGGCGAGCTTGACCCCCGCCTTGACCGCCGAGTCGACGACGTTGACGCCATCGGCGGTCAGTCCGGTGGGCAACACCGGCAGGGTGTACCAGATCTGCAGATCCGGCTTGGCCTTCTGCAGCAGGGCCAGCGCCTGGCTGTTGAGCGCGATCGACGCCGGGTCCGCGACTGCGGCACCCTCGATGTCGAAATCGATGTGGGTGACACCGTAGGTGTCGACGACCGCGGCGTAGGCGTTGGCGAGATCCTGGGCGCTGCGGCCCTTGGCTGCGTAGACCTGCGCGAGGCTGGTGCCGGACGCACCGCCGAAGGAGATCATCACGTCCCCGCCCGCCGCCTTGAACTCGGCGATCGAGGCGTTGATCGCCTTGGCCTGGTCGGTGGTCGAATTCGGTTCCAGGGCAGCCAATCCCGCCCAGGCGAGATTACCGTTGGCATCGGCCTGCATGAAACCCAGCGTCATCAGCGAGGTGCCGTAGGTCTTGGACAGCCCCAGCAGATTCGGCACCGGCCAGGCGCCCATGTCCACGTACGGCGCGAAGAACGCTTTGCCCCACTGGGCGGTGCCGCCGGGTGTGGTCGCGGTGTCGTCGTTGGTGATCGTCGCGACCGCCGAACCGGTGGCGATGGTGGCACCGGAGGGATTCGACAATGTGACGGTGAACGTCTCGTTGGATTCGACCGTGGTGTCGCCGAGCACGCTCACGGTGATCGTCTGCGAGACCACCCCGGGCGCGAAGGTCACGGTGCCCGAGCGCGCCGTGTAGTCCTGGCCCGCCGTGGCCGAACCGTTGGCGGTGGCGTAGTTCAGCGTGACGGTCGCTGTCGACGCTTTGGACAGCGTGACGGTGAACATCATGTTCGTCGTGCCGCTGTTGCCCTCTGCCGCAGTGGCGCTGCCGATCGACACGCTGGGCAACTGGACGGCCACATCGTCGTTCTTCACGGTGCCGGTCGCGGTGGCCCGACCGAGGGTGGCCCCGGACGGACTCGACAGCGTGACGGTGAACGTCTCGTCCGACTCCACAGCGGTGTCGCCGCGCACGCTGACGTTGACCGTCTGCGAGGTCACCCCCGGAGCGAACGTGACGGTGCCCGAAGCCGCGGTGTAGTCCTGGCCCGCCGTGGCCGAACCGTTGGCCGTCGTGTAACTGACGGTCACCGGTTTGGTGCTGGCCTTGGACAGCGTGAGCACGAACCCGGCGTTGGTGGTGCCGCTGTTGCCTTCGGTCACACTGGTGTCGGCGACCGAGACGCTGGGCAACGCCGTCTGCGCGCCGCTGATCAGCGATTGCCACTTGGCCACGGTGCCGGCATCCTTGGCGACGATGTTGCTCATCTGCAGCTGACTCAGGGTGACACCCTGCAACGTGTAGGTGTGGTTGTTGTCGACGACCCCGATCAGCACCGAACCGGACTTCTCGGTGACGGTGAACTGGCCGGGTTGCATCCAGCCGAAATCCAGCTTGTCGGTGGCCGGATTGAACGCCAACACCGGGTTGGACCCCCACGCCCAGGTGATCGTCGTGGTGGTTCCGGTGGTGGCCGAGGCCACGCTGAGCCCGGCTGACAGGCTGTGGGTGATAGGGGCGGGGATCAGGGCCGACACGCGCGCCACCAGGGCCTCGATCTCGCGTCGGACCAAAGCCAGTGCACCGGTGAGCAATTGCGCGGGCGGCGTCGGCAGACCGGTGCCCGGCGTCACTCCCAGCAATGACAGGAAGCCCGAGAGGATGTTCGCCGGACGGGCGGCGGCGACCGCCGTCTGGCGGACCGGCGCCTCCTCGGCCTGCTGCACCGAGGCCACCGCGACGACCGCGCCGGCGTGTGCGTCCGACGTCATCGTGGTCACCGTCGCGGCGACCGAACCCGGGGCTTCCTCGGCACTACCGGGCTGACCGCGGTCCGCCGCCGAGTTTGCTTGCGCCGCAGGCTCTTGCGCGGTCGACACCCGCACGCCCAAGCGTTGCGCAGGGCTCGGTCGGGTGTCCTGCGCCCGGCCGGCTGACTTCTTCTGCGGGCCGGGCGTACCGTCGGATCCCGCGCGCGTGGCCCGCCGCGACGAGCCGACCGAGCGCGCTGCAGGAGCGGCCGAGCCCGCCGAGTCCGTGGCGTC
>NZ_BEWG01000077.1:65928-71493 GCF_002723835.1 Mycobacterium sp. shizuoka-1
CGCCGACGAGTGCGCGGCCGAGCCGGAGTCGGGACCCTCAGCAACGGCAACGCCCGGGTTGCCGGCGACGGCCACACCTAGCCCCATGGCGAACGCCGCGGAACCGATCCGAATCCCAAAGTCAGTAGAACTCATGGCGCCCCTGTCCCGAATCGAAATGTCAGCAACGTCAGTAATAGCGCACCAGCGACCTCCATTGACCCAAGTCAGCAAAAAGCCATTCCGTGTTGGGTGAAAGGTCAACAACCTCGGCCCCGCACAACGAGGCCCGTGCCGACTACGGCGGCGACCGCTAGGCGGTGCCCGGGATCAGCCAGCGCCCCGAGAACGCCCGCCAGCCGACGAAGACCAGGCGCAGCACCATGAAGGTGCTCAGGCCCGCCCAGATGCCGAGCAGGCCCCAGCCGAACACCAGCGACAACCAGATGAGCGGCAGGAAACCGATCAGCGCGCTCACCAGCGTCGCGGTGCGCATGAACGCGGCGTCGCCGGCGCCCAGCAGCACACCGTCGAGGGCGAAGACGACACCGGCGACCGGCAGCTGCGCCACCATGAACCACCACGGCACCCCGATCGCCGCCAGCACCGACCGATCGTCGGTGAACAGCGACGGCAGCACCGAGGCGCCGACGGCGAGCGCGACAGCCAACACCCCGGCGGCGATCGTCGAGAACACCGTCACCCGCCACGCCACCGACTTGGCGTGCTGGGTCCGGCCCGCGCCGAGCGCGGCACCGACCAGCGACTGCGCGGCGATCGCGAGCGAATCCAGCACCAGGGCAAGGAAATTCCACAGCTGCAGGACCACCTGGTGTGCGGCGACGGCCGCCGCCCCGAACCGGGCGGCCACCGCGGCGGCCGAGACGAAACAGGCCTGGAACGCCAGCGTGCGGAGCACCAGGTCACGGCCCATCACCACCTGCGCCCGCAACACCGCGGTGTCCAGGCGCAGCGGCACCTTCTCGACCAGCAACGCGCCGCAGAACAGCACCGCGGCCAGCCACTGGCCCACCAGGTTGGCGATCGCCGAGCCGGCCAGCTCCAACCGCGGCAGGCCCAGCCAGCCGTACACCAGCAGCGGGCACAGCGCCGCGGAGACGCCGAACCCCACCAACACGTAGCGCAGCGGCCGGACGGTGTCCTGCACACCGCGCATCCAGCCATTGCCCGCCGCCGAGACCAGGATGGCAGGCACCCCGAAGATCGCGATCCGTACCCACGGCAGCGCGGCCTCGGCGATGTCGCGACCGCTGGGCGTGGTGCCCGCGATCGCCGACACCAGCGGCATGCCGGCCAACTGCACCGCGGCGACGATCACCGCACCCATCCCGAACGCCAGCCAGGTGGCCTGGACTCCCTCGCCGACGGCCGCCCGCCGATTGCCGGCGCCGTAGAACCGGGCCGAACGGGCCGTCGTCCCGTAGGACAGGAACGTCAGCTGCGCGCTGACGACGGACAGGATCAACCCGCCGATCGCCAGACCGGCCAGACTCAGCGCACCGAGCCGCCCGACGATCGCGATGTCGAACAGCAGATAGATCGGCTCGGCCGCCAGCACACCGAGCGCGGGCAGGGCCAGCGCGGCGATCCGCAGGCTCGTTACCGCGGCGTCATCAGCCGAGTCAGTCATCGAATTTCACCTTTTGCAGTCGAAGTGCGAGTAGATCGCCGCAGAAGGTGAAATTCGATTGTGGGCAGTCGGACTCAGACAAGGGCGGCGGCCAGCTGCGCCACCACATCGTCGATCGGGCCGGCCGCGGAGTACCCGGCAGCCAGGGTGTGGCCGCCGCCGCCGAAGCCGCTGGCGACCGCGGCCAGGTCGTAGCTCTTGGCCCGCATCGACACCGACCAGTGCAGCGGTTCGATCTCCTTGAACACCGCGGCGACCTCGGCCTCATGGGTGGTCCGCACGATGTCCACGATGCTCTCGACCTCTTCGGAGCGGTTGGCCATCCAGTCCTCGTGAGCCACCACCGCATAAACGAGTCCCCGCCCCCCTGCGGCCTCGGCCACCAGCTCGGCGCTGGCCAGCACCCGGGACAACAGCGGAAGCCACACGAACGGGTGGGTGTCGAACAGTTCGCGGCTGATCGCCGCGTTGTCGACGCCCAGGTCCACCAACCGCGCCGCCAGCCGCATCGCCCGCGCCGACGCCCACCGGAACGACCCGGTGTCGATGGTCAGCCCCGCGTACAGGCAGGTGCCGACATCGCGGTCGATCGGCTTCTCCCAGGCGTCGAGCAGCTCGGCAACCACCATCGTGGTCGAATCCGCCTTTGGATCAACGAGATTCACACTGCCGAACAACGTGTTCGACTTGTGGTGGTCGATGACCAGGACATCGCGGCCAGGCGGGGTCAGCTCGGCCAGCGCGCCGAGCCGGTTGATGCTCGGGGCGTCGACGGTGACCACCAGGTCGGCGTCGCGGCGCATGTCCGCCGGGGCGACGAGCAGATGTCCGCCGGGCAGCATGTGCAGCGATTCCGGCAGGTTCGACGGCGTTGCGAAACTGACCTGGACGTCGACCCCGTCGCGCTCGAGGATCAGCGCCAGCGCCAAGCCGGCACCGATGCTGTCGGCGTCGGGGTGGACGTGACAGATCACCGCGACCGAGCGCGCGCCACGCAGCACCTCGACGGCGCCGCACGGATCCACCCGCCTTCCGAGGCGAGTGATCTCAGTCGTCGAATCGATCGCGGTCACCGGCGTCCTGGTCGTCCTCTTCCCCCCTGCTGTTGTCGTACCCCGGGTCGCTGCGCTCCTGCCCACCGGCCCCCTCTTCTCCTACCACACGGTAGGGCTGCGCGTCTCCCGCAGGAGTGGCCCCGGCCCGAATCCGCGCCACATCGGCGTCGGCGGCGCGGGCCTTGGCCAGCAGCTCCTCCATCCGATGGGCGGCATCCGGCACGGTGTCGCGCACGAAGGTCAGCGTCGGAGTGAACCGGACACCGGTACCGGCACCGACCTTGGTGCGCAGCACACCGGTGGCCTTCTGCAGCGCAGCCGCCGCACCGGAATAGTCCGGTTCCTCCTCCAGGGAACGGCCCAGCACCGTGTAGTACAGCGTGGCGTCGTGCAGATCGCCGGACACCTTCGCGTCGGTGATCGTCACCCCGGCCAGCCGGGGATCCTTGATCTCGTACTCGATCGCCGAGGCGACGATGGTGGAGATGCGCTTCGCCAGTCGCTTCGCCCGTGCGGGATCAGCCATGGTCGCCTACGTCCGAGCCTTCTCGACCAGCTCGTACGTCTCGATGACGTCGCCTTCCTTGATATCGGAGTACGTCAGCGTCAAGCCGCATTCGTAACCCTCGCGCACCTCGGTGACATCATCCTTCTCCCGCCGCAGCGAAGAGATCGTGAGGTTCTCGGCGACGACGACGTTGTCACGCAGCAACCGCGCCTTGGCGTTGCGCCGCATGATCCCCGACTGCACGAGGCAGCCGGCGATGTTGCCGACCTTCGACGACCGGAAGATCGCCCGAATCTCGGCGCGGCCGAGCTCGTTCTCCTCGTAGATCGGCTTGAGCATGCCCTTGAGCGCGCTCTCGATCTCGTCGATCGCCTGGTAGATCACCGAGTAGTAGCGGATCTCCACACCCTCGCGGTTGGCCAGCTCGGTGGCCTTGCCCTCGGCGCGGACGTTGAAGCCGATGATGATCGCATCCGAGGCCGACGCCAGGTTGACGTTGGTCTCGGTGACACCACCGACACCGCGGTCGATGACCCGCAGCTCCACCTCGTCGTCCACCTGGATGCCCAGCAGGGCCTCCTCGAGCGCCTCGACCGTACCGGCGTTGTCGCCCTTGAGGATCAGGTTCAGCTGGCTGGTTTCCTTCAGCGCCGAATCCAGGTCTTCCAGGCTGATGCGCTTGCGGGCACGGGCGGCCAGCGCGTTGCGCTTGCGCGCGCTGCGCCGGTCGGCGATCTGGCGGGCGATCCGGTCCTCGTCGACGACCAGGAAGTTGTCACCGGCACCCGGCACCGACGTGAAGCCGATGACCTGCACCGGCCGCGACGGCAGTGCCTCGGTGACGTCCTCGCCGTGCTCGTCGACCATGCGACGGACGCGGCCATAGGCATCGCCGGCCACCACGGAGTCACCGACCCGCAGCGTGCCGCGCTGGATGAGCACGGTCGCCACCGGACCGCGGCCGCGGTCCAGGTGCGCCTCGATGGCCACACCCTGGGCCTCCATGTCGGGGTTGGCCCGCAGGTCCAGTGCCGCGTCGGCGGTCAGCAGGACCGCCTCTTCGAGCGCCTCGATGTTGGTGCCGTTCTTGGCGGAGATGTCGACGAACATGGTGTCGCCACCGAAGTCCTCGGCAACCAGGCCGTACTCGGTGAGCTGCGCCCGGATCTTGGCCGGGTCGGCGCCCTCCTTGTCGATCTTGTTGACCGCGACCACGATCGGCACATCGGCGGCCTGCGCGTGGTTGATGGCCTCCACCGTCTGCGGCATGACGCCGTCGTCGGCGGCGACCACCAGGATCGCGATGTCGGTGGCCTTGGCACCGCGAGCACGCATGGCGGTGAACGCCTCGTGACCCGGGGTGTCGATGAACGTGATCAGGCGCTCGACGCCGTCGTGTTCGACGGCCACCTGGTAGGCACCGATGTGCTGGGTGATGCCGCCGGCCTCGCCCTCGCGGACGCTGGCCTGACGGATGGTGTCCAGCAGGCGGGTCTTGCCGTGGTCGACGTGACCCATGACGGTGACCACCGGCGGGCGGACCTCGAGGTCCTCCTCGTCGCCCTCGTCCTCGCCGTAGGTGAGGTCGAAGGACTCCAGCAGCTCGCGGTCCTCGTCTTCTGGCGACACGACCTGAACGACGTAGTTCATCTCGCTACCGAGCAGCTCGAGCGTCTCGTCGCCCACCGACTGGGTGGCCGTGACCATCTCACCGAGGTTGAACAGCGCCTGGACCAGTGCGGCCGGGTTGGCGTCGATCTTCTCGGCGAAATCGCTCAGCGACGCGCCGCGGGCCAGCCGGATGGTCTCGCCGTTGCCGTGCGGCAACCGCACGCCACCGACGACCGGGGCCTGCATGTTCTCGTATTCGGCGCGTTTCGCGCGCTTGCTCTTGCGGCCACGACGCGGGGCGCCACCGGGACGGCCGAACGCACCGGCCGCGCCACCGCGCTGACCGGGACGACCACCGCCACCACCGGGACCGCCGCCACCGGGACGGCCTCTGAACCCTCCGGCAGCCGCACCGCCGGCTCCGCCGCCACCGGGGCCACCGGTGCGGTAGTTACCGCCACCGCCGCCACCGGGACGACCGCCGCCACCCGGGCCGGGCCGCGGCCCACCACCCGGACGCGGGGCACCGGGCCGACCGGGCGCACCGGGACGGGCGCCGGGCGGACGAGGAGGCATGTTGCCGGGGGTGGCCCCGCCCGAAGGACGCGGACCACCGGGGCCGGGACGCGGGCCGCCGGGGCCGGGCCGCGGACCCTGCGGGCGCGGCGCGGGACGCTCGACCGGCTGGGCCGAGGAGAACGGGTTGTTGCCGACGCGCGGCGGCCGGGGCATCCCCGGCTTGGGCGCCGCCGGTCCCGGAC
>NZ_BEWG01000078.1 GCF_002723835.1 Mycobacterium sp. shizuoka-1
CCGCACCCGCGAACCCAAACCGCCATCATGAGTGTCAGCGATGTCCCAAGACATAAGTGTCAGCGATGTCCCGAGACACCACAGTTCGCTCAGCGGCGGTTTCCGCGCCGAAATCGCCGAGATCACCGGAGTTCGTGTCGCGGTTTTCTGCCGTTCACCCGGTGTCCATAGCGTCTGCGCGCATGAGGATGAAAGCGGCGGCGCTGGCCGCAGCAGTGAGCCTGTCGGTCGTGCTGGCCCCCGTCGCAGCGGCTGATCCGAGCGTGGACACGTTCGGCGGTTGGAACCACCTTGTCGACAACGGCGGCGCGGTGATCACCGTCTGGAAGGTCAGCGATCTCAAGCCCAGCACCGACACCATTCCCGGTTACCCGGTGGCGGGCACGCTGTGGGAGGCCACCGCCAAGGTGCGCGCCGCCAAGGGCAGCGTCACGCCCATCATCCCGGACCTTAGGTCCCTAGTCGATCGGCGTTCGTGACGTTCTCGGATGGTCTATTCGCCCAGTGTGACGAACGGGCGGTATGTGTGCGTTCGC
>NZ_BEWG01000079.1 GCF_002723835.1 Mycobacterium sp. shizuoka-1
CGCAGCTACCAGCGCGGCGACAAAACCACCCGGACCTACCGCACCCGCGCACCCAAACCGCCATCATGAGTGTCAGCGATGTCCCAAGACATAAGTGTCAGCGATGTCCCGAGACACCACAGTTCGCTCAGCGGCGGTTAGCGCGCCGAAATCGCTCGTTGGACGAGGGCGAGGACGCGTTCGGGATACTCGGTCAGGTCCAGCCAGGTGAAGCGCAGCACCTGGTAGCCCGCCAGCACGAGGGCGTTCTGTTTCCGCCGATCGCGCTCGAACGAGTCGGGACCGGTGTGGAAAGCAAAACCGTCGACCTCGACCACCACCTTCGCGGCGCGAAACAGGACGTCGACCTCGTAGCAGAGCACCGTCTGGTTCGCCTTCCAGCCGGATATGCCCGATGTCTTCAGCAGCCGGGTGAACAGTCGCTCGGCCGTGGACTTGGTGCCGTCGTCGGCGGCCTGCAGCAGTCGGCGCGCCGCGGGGGAGCCGTACCTGCCCGTGTTCCGCAGCTGTGCTCCCCACAGCTGACGCAGTTCGGCGTGGCGTTGCAGGGCCTCGTCCATCAGCTTGGGGCCGCCGCCGCGGCGCACTGCGGCCTCTATCGCGGTCAGCGGAAGCGCGGTGACGCGCAGGCCTCGATGTTCGACGACGTCGACGGGCTTGAGATCTCGCCGCCGAACCCGAGATCCACAGTGGCGACGCCCGTGACTGTTGCGCGGCACCGTCACTTCGACAATGTCGGGCGCGAATCGTGTCAGCTCGAGCCACCACGCTGCGGCCAGACCGCTCGCACACGCCGAGGCTCCATGACCCCAGACAGCTGCACGGACCCGCGCCGCGTCGGTGAACTCCCGATCATCGACGAAGAAGACCCCCGGCGAGCACCGCCGCCAGCGCCCGGCACGCACACGGCGTCGCACTGCTTGCTCGGTCAGGCCGGCATCGTTCGCCTGGGCCAGCGTGATGACGCCGTCATGGCGGCGCAGGAGATCATCGAGCACACCTGACTAGGACGGCCGGCGCATCCGCAACGGTTCCCATCTTCGCGATTTCGGCGCGCAAACCGCCGCTCAGCGAACGAAAACGCGCCGAAATCGCTTACGACGACTGGCAGATCTTCCACTGGTTGTCGCGGAACTGTAGGTCGAAGCTGCGCGTGGACCGGGTCGACGGGTCGAAGGCCATGAACGAGGTGACGTTGGCCTCGGCATGGTCGCCGTTGACCACCACCTCGTCGATGCTGGCCACCACCGGGTACTGGCGCGCCGCGGCGATCCGGGCGTGGGTGTCCGACCAGGCCTGATCGTCGTACTTGACGTAGCTGTCCCTGGTCTGCCCGCAGGTGATGCCGCGCAACGCCGCCAGGTCGCCGTTCTGCACGGCGGTGTCGAAGGCCTGGATGGTCGAGCGGACCCGGTCCTCCTGCGACACCTTGGTGGCGTCGCCCCGGGTGAGCAGGACGGTGACCAGGATCGCCACCGCGGCGAGCGCCGCGATGACCGCGATCACCGCGAGCACCAGCGCCCAGCTACGCCGGCGGGTCGTGACCGGGCGCGCCGGGATGGCCTGCGGCCCGGTCCGCGGTGGTCCGGCGGCAGCGAAAACCTCGGTGGGAGTCGAGAAGATCTCGGTTTCGGGGTCCGGCGTCCGGTCGATGATCTGCGTTGACCCCGCATCGAATCCCGGTGCGGTGTAACGACGTTCGGGAGTGGCGTCGGCAGCCCCCATCACCTCGGTGGCCGCGTCTGTCTCCTGGGTTGGCTGCTCGTCGTCGATGGGGACGACGGGATGGGTCGCGTCGTCGTGGTCGGGCCCGGATGGGTTCGACATGGGGTGCTGCCGTCCTCCTGAAGTGCTGGTGCTTTTGACCCTAACGGTTGGGTGCGACCATCTGCTGGCGGTGGCACCGGCACAATAGGGCAATGACATCGTTTGGTGATCTTCTGGGACCCCAGCCCGTGCTGCTGCCCGGCGACGTGGAGGCCGAAGCCGAACTCGAGGCCGGTGAGAAGCCGGCGATCGTTGCGGCCGCCCATCCGTCCGCCTCGGTGGCCTGGGCGGAGCTGGCCGAGGAGGCGCTGGCCGACGACAAGGCGATCACCGCGTATGCCTATGCCCGCACCGGGTATCACCGCGGCCTGGACCAGCTCCGTCGCAACGGCTGGAAGGGCTTCGGCCCGGTTCCCTATCGCCACGAGCCCAACCGCGGGTTCCTGCGTTGCGTGGCCGCGCTGGCCCGGGCCGCCGATGCGATCGGCGAGACCGAGGAGTTCGCCCGCTGCCTGGACCTGCTCGACGACTGTGATCCCGCCGCGCGCGCCGAGCTCGGCCTGGCCTGACTAGCGGTCGGCGGTCAGTGCGCCGCGAAGCTCGATGATCGCGTCCGCGACGAACGGCGGCGGATCGCCCGGCTCGGGCGGCGCCGCACCGCTGCGCACGGCGGCCGCCAGCGCGCGCAGCGCCGCCATGTCCCTCCCGGCGGGGTGCCCGCCGAACAACGAGCGGCCGAACTCGGCGCCGTCGGTGCGGTGTTCGACGGTCCAGCAGGCGGCGATCGTCCGGTAGGCCAGCTGTTCGCTGGCCGCGACGACGCCGACGAGCTGTTCGGCGAGCGCCCGGTTTCGCGGCGACCCGGCCCGGGCGGCCTCGTCGGCCTCCATCAACGCGAT
>NZ_BEWG01000080.1:0-6957 GCF_002723835.1 Mycobacterium sp. shizuoka-1
GCGTGTTTGGTAACCACACCGATACCGGAGGTCCTCACCTACTTCCGCTCACCACGCCGTTCACAACCTGTCTGGGAGTTACAACTAGGGCATCGGGATCGGTGAACCAGTCGTCGCGGGGGCCGGGCACCACGCGCAGCTCGAGCAGGCCTTCGGTGATGGCGGCCACCGGTGCCTGGTCGAGCTCGGGGTAGTCGTCGGCATGCGGCCCGATCGGCAGCGTGTCCCCGGCGCGCAGCGGACGCGGGCCGATCGCCGACATCACGTCGTAACTGAGCGAGCCGAGTACCGGTTCGACGGCGAAGCCCCCACGCACGGCGAGATAGCTGCGCAGTCCGGCACGGGGGGTGCCGAGTGAGATCACGTCCCCGGCACGGGCGTGGTGAACGCTGTTGGTGCCGAAGGGAACTCCATTGACAGCCGGATCGGCATCGGCTCCGGTGACGGCGACGTCCACATCGCCGCCGCGCACCCGGGCGGCGAATCCGCCCAGGGTGATCTCCAGGGTCGCCCGGTCGTCAGGGTTGGCCACCAGACGGTTGGCCAGCCGGTGGGCGCGGCGGTCGGCTGCCCCGGATCGGGTCACCCCGACGTGCGCCAGCCCCGGCCGGCCGAGGTCTTCGAGGACAGCCAGTGGGCCGGTGCGCAGCACGTCGAGCGCGATCATCGCGAGATCGCCCGGAACTGCACCCACAGGCCGGGTTGCAGCAGCGCGGGCTGCGGCCGGTCGATGTCCCACAACACCGCATCGGTGCGTCCGATCAGCTGCCATCCACCGGGGGACTGGCGCGGGTAGATGCCGCTGAACTCGCCGGCCAGGCCCACCGAGCCGGCCGGTACCGCGGTGCGCGGATCGTGTCGACGCGGCACCGCCAGGCGGGGATCGCCGCCGACCAGATAGGCGAAACCCGGTGCGAATCCGCCGAATCCGACCCGCCACGGGCTGGCGGTATGGGCCTCGATCACCTCGGCGACATCCATGCCGGTGTGCGCGGCGACATCGGCGAGGTCGGCGCCGTCGTACACCACCTCGATCACCACGTCGGCGGTGTCGACCCGGCCGGCGCCGGGGTCGGCATCGCCAGGACGCAGGCGCTGGAGCCGCTGCCGCGTGGGCGACTGGTAGCGCGGACCGGCGAGCGTGATCAGCACGGTGCGGGCGGCGGGGACGATGTCGAGTACACCCGGCAGCTGTGCGGCGCGCAGTGCCGCCGTCAGTGCCAGCACCTGCTCGGTCGAGGTGCATTCCGCCAGCAGTGCTTGGTCGCCGTAGTCACGGATTGTGTTCGGCACCATGGAATCTGTCGACACACTCATGTACCGACGATAGGCCCGCGGGGCGCGTCAGACCATCGCGGTGTAGGTCGGCTCGCGGCGTTTGACGTAGCCGATCACCCGGTAAGTTACCGGCAGCATCACCACTTCGACGGCGGTTTTGTACACCCAGCCCAGCGCGGTATAGGTGACGAAGTCGCCGAAGGTGTTGATCCCGATGGCGCCGGCGGCGATACTGCAGAACACCAGGGTGTCACCGAGTTGACCGGCGAAGGTCGAGCCGACCAGCCGCGCCCAGAGATGCTTCTCCTTGGTGTGCTCTTTGATCTTGACGACGGTCCAGGCGTTGATGGTCTGGCCGACGATGAAACCGGCGAGGCCGGCGACGATCAGCTGGGTGTAGGCGCTGACGATGTTCTGGAAGTGTTCCTGGTTGGTGTAGAAGTCGGCCGAGGGCAGGTAGACCGTCACCCAGAATGCCAGCGCGGCCAAGATGTTCATCGCGAAGCCCAGGATGATGGCCCGGCGGGCGGCTTTGAATCCGTACACCTCGGAGAGCACGTCGCCGATCACGTAGGTGAGGGGGAAGACGATGAAACCGCCGTCGGTGATGATCGACCAGTTGCCGATGACGGGCCCGAAGGCGACACCCTTGGTGGCGGTGACGTTGGAGATGATCACCAGCGCGGTGAATACCGAGACGAAGACCGGATAGTAGCGAGACCCGACCTGTGCGAACCCGGGGGTGATGGCGTCGCGCGCGGTGGTCTGGCTGCTTGTCACGGTGTCATCCAAACACGGCCGGTCAGCTCAGCGCGCGCGAGAGCAGCGGCGGGAGCTGATCGGCGACCGCCGGGTAGGACAGCGGCGAGGCGAACGCGATCGCCCCGGCGAGGTCCTTGCCGGTGAAGACGTTGCGGGTGCCCAGGGCGGCGATAGCCGGCTCGGCCAGCAGAGCGGCCTGGTCGGCGTCGCTCTCGGTGGCCCAGATCAGCACGTCGGCGGTGTCGAGGACGTCGGCGAGTTTGTCGTGGGGGATCGCGGCTTGATGACCGTCGGTGGCGTAGGCCCCGATGCCGTCGGGAATCTGAAAGCCCATCGCGGTCAGGAATTCGGTGCGCCAGCCGGGCAGCGTCGCGGTCAGAGTGCCGCCGACGAAGCTTCCGCCCAACAGCAGCGCCTTGCGGTCCTTGAACGCGGCGTTGTTCTTCGCGATGTCGGCGAATCTGCTCTCGACGTTCGCGATGATCTGTTTCATCTGCTTGGCGTGGAACACCGCGGTTGCCACCGCGGTGGCCTGGTCCTTCCACGGCTCGAAGAAGGCATCCCCGTCAGACTGGGCGATCGTCGGGGCGATCGCCGAGAGCTTGGCGTAGGTGTCGGAGTCGAGGCCGGCGTTGACCGCCACGATCAGGTCGGGCTTGAGCGCGGCGATCTGATCGACCTGAATTCCGTTGTCCAGGTTCAGCACAACGGGTTGGGCTGATCCGAGTTTGGGCAGCGCCCACGGCCACACCCCGAACGGTTGGTCGCCGAACCAGTTGGTCACCGCGATGGGGACGACCCCGACCGCGAGCAGATCGTCCTGTTCGGTGAAACCCGCGCTCACGACGCGCTTGGGCGGCGCCGAGATGGTGGTCTCGCCGAAGATGTGTGTGACCGTGACCGACTTCGGGGTGGCGTCCTCATCCGAGTCCTGGGACGAGCAGGCGGCGGCCAGCAGTGCGCCCGCCGCGCCGGCGGCCCCCAGGAACCCGCGCCTCGTCCACTGCGCCCTCACGGCGCGAGACTAGCTCACCAGCAGCGAGATGCCGAGTCCGATCATCGTGAGCGCGATCAGGCCGTCGAGGACGCGCCAGGTCAGCGGAGTGGCGAACAGCCCGGACAGTCGCCGCGCGCCGAAGCCCAGGCTGAAGAACCAGACGACGCTGGCGGTCACCGCCCCGATGCCGAACAGCCACCGACTGTCGGCGTGCTGGTTGGCCAGCGTGCCGAGCAGCACCACGGTGTCCAGGTAGACGTGCGGATTGAGGAAGGTCATGGCCAGGCAGGTCAGCAGTACCGAGAGCAGGCGGGTGGAGCCGTCCTGGGCCGGCGCCATGCTCGACGGCCGCAGGGCGCGTCGCGCGGCGAGTGCGCCGTAGCCGAACAAGAACCCGGCCCCGCCGATCTTTGCCACGGTGACGGTCTGCGGGTGGGCGGTGATCAGTGCCCCGATGCCGGCGATACCCGCGGTGATCAGTAGCAGGTCGGAGACCGCGCAGACGCTGACGACCGCCAGTACGTGCTCACGGCGGATCCCCTGACGCAGCACGAACGCGTTCTGGGCGCCGATGGCCGCGATCAGCGTGAACGACGTCAGAAATCCGACGAGCAGGGGCGAGGTCATGACAGCAACGGTAGGCAACGGGCCATCCGCAGTACAGCTAATGATTCTTCATCAGTATGAAAATTTCTAATCCAACTAGCGGTGGTGTCCGGCCGGTCTGAGTCCTGCGAGATCAGGCCAATTGACGGCGTTTACCTATAGGTGTAAGGTTTCTGACGCTTGGTGGCGTAGATCACAACTGGCCCACAAGTCCTGTGCCGCAGCGGCATACGGAGTTGTGGGACATCGTCGGTCGGGTCGGCACACCAACTAGATGAACTGGAAGGTGGGGATGCGCTTGATCGCCGGACGTGGCGCAGTGGCCCCGGCCCCGGAGACCAGCCGATTGGCCAGAATCTCGTCGGCCCCCGCGGGCAAGCCGTTTCGTGCGCTGGGTGGGTTCTTTGCGATGTCCCTCGACGTCCTGGTCGCGATTCCCCGCCGGCCGTTCGCCTGGCGTGAATTCCTGGTGCAGTCCTGGTTCGTGGCGCGGGTGTCGATGTTCCCCACGCTGATGCTGGCGATTCCGTTCACCGTCCTGATGGTTTTCACCTTCAACATCCTGCTTGTCGAGTTCGGTGCCGCGGACTACTCAGGAACCGGAGCCGCGTACGGCACTGTCACCCAGATCGGTCCGGTGGTAACGGTTTTGGTCGTCTCGGGGGCAGGGGCGACAGCCATGTGCGCCGATCTCGGGGCACGCACCATCCGGGACGAGCTCGACGCGCTGCGGGTCATGGGAGTGGATCCGATCCAGGCATTGGTCGTGCCGCGGGTCCTCGCCGCCACCGTTGTCGCCACGCTGCTGTCGTCGGTGGTGATCCTGGTCGGGCTGATCGGCAGCTTCGCCTTCGCCGTCTTCATTCAGCACGTGACACCGGGTTCGTTCGTGGGCGGTCTGACCGTGATCACGAAGGCTCCCGACGTGGTGATCTCGTTGATCAAGTCCACCCTGTTCGGTCTGGCCGCCGGGCTGATCGCCTGCTTCAAGGGCGTCTCGGTGGGGGGCGGCCCGGCCGGGGTCGGCAACGCCGTGAACGAGACGGTGGTCTACACGTTCATGGCACTGTTCGCGATCAACATCATCGCGACCGCGGTCGGCGTGAAGGCGACGCTGTGAGCGCCGTGCCCAGCCGGCCGCATCCACAGTGGCGGCGCGTCGTCGACGGCTGGATCGACGGCCTGACCCGGATCGGCACTCAGGCCCAGTTCTACTTCCGCACCGTGGTGTCCATCCGCGAGGCACTCGTTCACTACAAGGTCGAGACCATCCGGCTGATCGCCCAGATGAGCCTGGGGACAGGGGCTTTGGCCGTCATCGGTGGCACGGTTGTGATTGTCGGTTTCCTGACCTTGTCCACCGGCGCGCTGGTGGCGGTGCAGGGTTACAACCAGTTCGCCAATGTCGGTGTCGAAGCGCTGACCGGCTTCGCGTCGGCGTTCTTCAATGTCCGGCTGATCGCACCTGTCATCGCCGGGATCGCGCTGGCCGCCACCATCGGTGCCGGTGCCACCGCCCAGTTGGGTGCGATGCGGATCAACGAGGAGATCGACGCCCTGGAAGTGATGGGGGTGCGTGCAGTGGCGTACCTGGCGTCCAACCGGGTGGTGGCCGGTGTGGTGGTGGTGATTCCGCTGTACTGCGTCGCGATGATCACCGCCTTCTTGGCCGCCCGGTTCGGCACGACGGTCGTCTACGGTCAGTCCAGCGGGGTGTACGACCACTACTTCACCACGTTCCTGAACCCGATGGACATCGTCTGGTCGTTCTTCCAGGCGGTGTCGATGGCGGCGGTGATCATGTTGGTGCACACCTATTACGGCTTCACCGCTTCCGGGGGGCCGGCCGGGGTGGGTGAGGCGGTCGGTCGCGCCGTGCGCACATCCATGATCTCCGCGGTCTTCGTGGTTCTGTTCCTCTCACTGGCCATCTACGGCCAGTCCGGAAATTTCCATCTGTCGGGCTAGCGGATGGCATCGCGGGATGGAGCGGGCGGTGGCCACCCGTTGTGGTGGACCGCGGGTCTCTTCGCGGCCATCATCGGCATGGCCGGACTGTGTTCGGCCCTGTTCGCCGGAACGTTCCGCAGCTATCTTCCGGTCACTCTGACATCGGATCGCAGTGGTCTGGTGATGGAGACCGGTGCCAAAGTCAAGATGCGCGGGGTCGAGGTGGGACGCGTTGCCGGCATCGCAGGCGGCACCGGCCCGGTCGCGTTGAAGCTGGAGATCTTTCCCGATCAGGTCGCCCACATCCCGGCGAACGTCGGCGCACAGATCAAGGCCACGACGGCTTTCGGAGCCAAGTACGTCGACCTCGTCTACCCGGCGGATCCCAGCCCCGCCCGGTTGGCCGCCGGCGCCGTGCTGCACTCACGCAACGTGACCACCGAGGTCAACACGGTGTTCGACAACCTTGTCGGGCTGCTGCGCCAGGTCGACGTGTCCAAATTGAACTCTGTGCTGACCGCGCTGGCCGACGGTGTGCGCGGCCGTGGCGAGCAGATGGGTCAGGCCATCACCGACGCCGACGAAGTCCTGCGCGCGGTGAATCCCAGAATGGACACCGTGGCCGCGGATTGGCGGTCCTTGCGAGGTTTCAGTGATGCCTACCGTGCTGCCGCGCCGGACATCCTGGCCACCCTCGACGCGGCCAGCACGACCAGCGTGACGGTCACCGACCATGCCAGGGACTTGGATACGTTGCTGGTCAACACCATCGGGCTGTCCAACGACGGGCTCGGGCTGCTCGCCCCCAACCGCGACAACATCGTCAAGGCGGTCAACGTCATCGAACCCACGACCGCACTTCTGCTCAAGTACAACCCCGAATACACCTGCACCGTGCAAGGCGCCAAGGTCTTCCTCGACAAGGCCGGTCAGTGGTTCGGCGGCAACGGGCGCACGGTCTACCTCGATGCCGGGCTGGCATTCGGCGACGACCTCTATCGGTACCCGGAGAACCTCCCGCTCGTGGCAGCCAAGGGCGGACCCGGCGGACAACCCGGTTGTGGATCGCTTCCAGATGTTGCCAAGAACTTCCCGGTGCGCCAGCTCATCACGAACACCGGCTGGGGTACCGGGTTGGACTGGCGGCCCAACCCCGGTATCGGGCAGACGTGCTCCGCCGACTACTTCCCGGTCACCAGAGGCATTCCGGAAGCACCACACGTCGGGCAGTGCCTTCCCGGTCCGGCGCCGGGACCGGCGCCGCCCTATCCCGGCGGCCCGCCCTACGGAGCGCCCTGGTACGCCCCGGACGGCACACCGCTCTTCCCAGGCCTGCCACCACCCCCCGCGGCGCCGCTGACGAA
>NZ_BEWG01000080.1:6987-27787 GCF_002723835.1 Mycobacterium sp. shizuoka-1
CACCCTCCCCGTAATCCGTGCTGACCCGAGGACTAGCCACCTGTGAACACCAACGTGCGTCGCGCCGCGATCAGCTTCGCGGTCTTCGTGGTCGTCTGCCTGATCGGGACGGGTGCGCTGCTCGCCGTGTTCGCACAGCTCCGGCTCTCCGAGGAGCAGGTGTATCGCGCGGAGTTCACTGACGTCAGTGGACTGTCCACGGGAGACTTCGTCCGCATCGCCGGCGTCGAGGTCGGCAAGGTGAAGAAGATCTCGATCACCGACAATGCGCTGGCGCTGGTGGAGTTCTCCGCCGATCCCACGGTGTTCCTGACAGCAGGCAGCAAGGCGGCGGTGCGCTGGGAGAACCCGATCGGTGACCGGTACCTGGCGCTCATGCAAGGAGCGGGCGGCGCGCAGCGACTCAACCCGGGTGCGACCATCCCGGTCGCCAACACCATGCCCGCGCTTGACCTCGATACACTGCTCGGAGGATTCCGGCCGCTGTTCCGGGCCCTGGACCCCGCGCAGGTCAACGAACTGTCGTCGCAACTGATCGCCGTATTCCAAGACCAGGGTGCGTCGATCGGCGCTTTCCTGGATCAGACGGCCTCGCTCACAAGCACTCTCGCCGATCGAGACGAGCTGGTCGGCCAGGTGATCACCAACCTCAACGCAGTGATGGGCTCGCTGAGCAGCCAGAGTGGTCAGGTCGCGAAGGCGATCGATTCACTGGCCGCGCTCACACGCGGGCTCGCGGCCCGAAAGACGGACATCACCAACGCCGTCGCCTACACCAACGCCGCGACCGGCACGATCGCCGACCTGTTGGACGCGTCTCGTGGTCCGGTGAAAGACGTGGTGGCACAGACAGATCGGGTCAGCTCGATCGTGGCCGCCGACCACGACTGGTTCGACAACTTCCTCGAGACGGTCCCGCACTCCTACAAAGTGCTCAGCCGCCTGGGCATCATGGGTGACTTCTTCACCTTCTACCTGTGCGACCTGGTGCTGAAGGTGAACGGCAAAGGCGGCCAGCCGGTGTACGTCAAACTCGCCGGCCAGGACACGGGGCGGTGTGCGCCCAAGTGAAATCCTTCGCCGAACGGAATCCGTTCACCATCGGGGTGGTCGGTGTCGCCACCATCGCCGGCGTCGCGGCGGTCGCACTCGAGTACGACAGGCTCCCGTTTCTCGATTCGGCCAGACACTACAGCGCCTATTTCGGCGAGTCGGGTGGTCTGCGCCCGGGGGCGGCGGTCCAGGTGGCCGGCTATCGGGTCGGTGAGGTGTCGTCGGTCGATCTCCACGGCGCCGAGGTGCTGGTGACCTTCGAGGTCGACAAGGGTGTGCGTCTCGGCCGGCAGAGCGAGGCCAACATCCGCACCAAGAGCCTGCTCGGAGCCAAAGTTCTGGAGATCACCCCCCGCGGAGACGGGCAACTGACGCAACCGATCCCGCTTGAGAGAACGAAATCGCCCTACCAATTGCCCGACGCACTCGGCGATCTGTCGGCCACCATCAATGGTCTGGACACCCAGTCGGTCTCCGATGCCCTTGCCACCCTCTCGGACACGTTCAAGGACACGCCGCCGGTTCTCCAGCAGGCGGTGCGGGGCGTCGGGCGGTTCTCCCAGACGCTGGACGCCCGCGACGCTGCGCTGCGGAACCTGCTGGCCGATGCCAGTAAGGCGACCGGGGTGCTGTCGCAACGGGCCGACGAGATCGCGAACCTCGTTGCCAGCAGCACCGCCCTGCTGGCCGAGTTGCGCACCCAAAGCGAGGCTCTGGAGCAGATATCGACGAATCTCTCCAACCTCGCCAGGCAGCTGGGCGCCTTCATCGCGGACAACAAGGCGCAGTTGCGACCGACGCTGGACAAGCTCAACTCGGTGCTGACGATTGTCGACAACCGCAAAGCCGGCCTGCAACAAGCGATCAAGTACCTCAACCAGTACGCCATGTCGCTGGGTGAGAGCGTGGCCTCGGGCCCGTTCTTCAAGGCCTATATCGCCAACCTGCTCCCGGGCCAGTTCATCCAGCCGTTCGTCGACGCGGCGTTCTCCGATCTCGGCCTCGATCCCAATGTTTTGTTGCCCTCGCAGCGCACCGATCCCCAGACCGGTCAGCCGGCCACCCCGCCGCTGCCGGTGCCCTTCCCGCGGACCGGTCAGGGCGGCGAGCCCAAGCTCAATCTGCCCGATGCGATCACCGGAAACCCGGGCGACACCCGCTATCCCTATCGTGAGCCGCTTCCGGCGCCGCCGCCCGGCGGACCGCCACCCGGGCCGCCCGCGCAGCCACCGGCCGACGGAGGCCGGCCATGACGCCGCGGGCCGTGCGGATCGGCACCGCCATCGTGTTGCTGGTGACCCTGGCCGCCGCCAGTGTCGTCCTGGTGCGTCACGTCACCGCGTCGCAGCGGCTGCACGTCGTCGCCTACTTCGACAACAGCAACGGGCTCTTCACCGGCGACGAGGTGCGGATCCTAGGGGTGCCGGTCGGGCGGATCGACCACATCGAGCCCGAGGCGCAGCGGGTCAAGATCAGCTTCTCGGTCGACCCGCGCTACCAGGTGCCCGCCGACGCCAAAGCAGCGATCATCTCGCCGCAGCTGGTCACCTCGAGGGCGATCCAACTCACCCCGGCCTACACCGGGGGACCGGCGATGCGCGACGGTGCGGTGATCCCCCAATCACGAACGGCCGTCCCGCTGGAGTGGGATGACCTGCGTCAGCAGTTGGTGAAGCTGACGGATGCGCTGCAGCCGACGACACCAGGCGGGGTCAGTACCCTCGGTGCGTTCATCAACACCGCCGCCGACAACCTGCGGGGGCAGGGCCCGGCCATCCACGACACCGTGGTGAAGATGTCGCAGGCCTTGTCGATCCTGGGCGACCACAGCGACGACATGTTCTCGACCATCAGGAATCTGTCGGTCGTGGTCGGCGCATTGCAGGACAGCTCCCAACTGCTCGAGCAGTTCAATCACAATCTGGCCGCGGTGACCGGTGCGCTGAGCGCCTCCCCGGGAGCGGTGGGCGATGCGGTCAAGGATCTCAACGATGTCGTCGGTGACACCACGAAGTTCATCAGCGACAACCGGGAGGTCCTCGGTACGACGACCGACAAGCTCGCCTCCATCACCACTGCCGTGCACGAGAGCATCGACGATGTCGAACAGGCCCTGCACCTGTTCCCCAACACGTTGCAGAACTTCATCAACATCTATCAACCGACTCAGCAGGGCATCACCGGTGTGTTGACGATGCAGAACTTCGCCAACCCGATCTCGTTCCTGTGCGGCGGGATCCAGGCCGCATCCCGGCTCAACAACGAGCAGTCCGCCAAGTTGTGCGTCCAGTACCTCGCTCCGATCATCAAGAACCGGCAGTTCAACTTCCCGCCGCTGGGGTCGAATTACATCGTCGGAGAGTCGGCGCGACCCAACGAGCTCACCTACTCCGAGGACTGGCTGAGGCCGGATCACGTACCCGCTCCGCTCCCGGTTCAGGCGCAGCCGACCTCGACCGACCCGGCCGCCGGCTTGCCGGGGATGATGGTGCCGCCAGGGGGCGGAGGATGACGCGAATCCGGCGAAAGACGCTGACCCGCTGCGTTGCCGGTGTTGCGGTCCTGGTCACGACCGGCGCCGGCACGGCGTGTGAGTGGCACGGTCTGAACTCACTCCCGCTGCCAGGAACCCAGGGTCAGGGCGACGGGTCGTTCACCGTGCAGGCGCAACTGCCCGACGTCGGCTACATCCAGCAGAACTCCCGCGTTCGCGTCGGTGACGCGAATGTGGGAACCGTGACCAAGATCGAACGCCAGGGCTGGCATGCGTTGGTGACCATCACTCTCAACGGCGACGTGGATCTTCCTGCCAACAGCACGGTCACCGTGGGGCAGACCAGCCTGCTCGGCTCACTGCACCTCGAACTCGCCCCGCCGACGAACGGGGCGCCACAAGGCAAGCTGCACAACGGATCTCTCATTCCGCTGCAGAACGCGGGGGCATATCCCGGCACCGACGAGACGTTGGCGGCACTGTCACTGCTGCTCAACGGGGGCGGCATCGGTCAGGTCCAGGACATCACCGCCGCGTTCGCCACTGCGTTCGCCCACCGTGAGGCCGACCTGCGCAGCCTCATCACCCAGCTCGACCAGTTCACCGGGCGACTTTCCGCGCAGACCGGCGACATCATCGCCGCCACAGAGAGTTTCAACGGTCTGGTCGGCCATTTCGCCGATCAGAAGCCCGTCCTGGATCGCGCGATCCGGACCATACCGGATGCCCTGGCAGTGCTGGCGCAGCAGCGAGATCATCTCGCCGAAGCGCTGGCGGCGTTCGGCAAGTTCAGCGCGGTGGCCGCCGACACCATCAATCAGACCAAGGAGAACCTGGTCAAGGAGCTCAAAGAGGTCGCGCCGGTGCTACGGTCGCTGGCCGACGCCGGACCGGATCTGACCCGATCGCTGGACTTCCTCGGTACGTTCCCGTGGCCGAAGGGGCCGCTGGACAACTGGATTCGCGGCGACTACGCCAACATCACCGCGATCGTCGATCTGACGTTGAGTCGCATCGACAACACGATCTTCACCGGCACGCGGTGGGAGGGCGACCTCACCGAACTGGAGATGCAGTGGGGGCGCACCATCGGCCAGCTGCCCAGCCCCTATACCGCGGGCAATCCTCTCGTTGCCCCCTACCATCTCGATCAGGGGCCCTGACATGCATCTGAGTAGATGGATCAAGCTGCAGCTGGCCATTTTCGGCGTTGTCACCGTTGTGGCCGGGGCGGTGATGGTGTTCGGGTACATCAACGTGCCGGCGATGATGGGGATCGGGCGCTACACCGTCACCGTGCAACTGCCCCGGGCGGGCGGACTGTACGAAGGCGCCAACGTGACCTACCGCGGTACCGAGGTCGGCCGGGTCACCGCCGTTGCGCTCACCGATGCCGGCGTCGACGCCCGGCTGTCGTTGCGGTCCGACGTGCGTATCCCGTCAGACCTGGATGCGCAGGTGCACAGCACGTCGGCCATCGGTGAGCAGTATGTTGCGCTGATTCCGCGCAGTGCGGGGACGTCGTCGCTGAAGAACGGCGATGTCATCGCCGCCGACCGGACATCGGTGCCGCCTGATATCGGCGAACTGCTCGATGCGGCCAACCGCGGCCTACAGGCCATCCCGCGGGACAACGTGAGGACGGTGATCGACGAAAGTGACGCAGCCATCGGGGGATTGGGGCCGGAAATCTCGCGCATCGTGACGGGGTCCACCAAGCTGGCGATCGCCGCACAGGACAATCTCGGCCCGCTGACGTCACTGATCGACCAATCGGGCCCGGTGCTGGATTCCCAGGCCAACTCGGCCGCCTCCATCCGGTCCTGGGCGGCTCACCTTTCCGGTCTGACCGAACAGTTGCGAGACAACGACGGTGCGCTCGCCGGACTGGTCACCGACGGCGCCCGCGCCGCCGGGGAGGCCGACCAGCTGGTCGCGCGGCTTCGACCGAGTCTGCCCATCCTGATGGCCAATCTCGCCGGGATCGGACAGCTCGCGCTGACCGACCAGCCCGCCGTCGAGCAGCTTCTGGTGCTGATACCGATGGGCGTTCAGGTGATGGCGGCCGGCACCGTCGCCAACCGGGACAGCCAGCACCCGGGATTGGTGTTGTCGTTCAATCTGAATCTCAACCTTCCGCCACCGTGCACCACGGGATACCTGCCCGCGCAGCAACAGCGGATACCGTCGATGGTCGACACACCCGACCGCCCCGCCGACGATCTGTATTGCCGCATCCCCCAGGACTCGTGGCTGGCGGTGCGCGGCGCGCGAAATCTGCCGTGCCTGAACAATCCCGGTAAGCGCGCGCCGACCGCCAAAATGTGCCGCAGCAACGAGCAGTATGTGCCACTCAACGACGGGTTCAACTGGAAAGGTGACCCGAACGCAACGCTGTCCGGGCAGGACATTCCACAACCACCGCCGCCGGATGTGCCGGCAGCGGCGCCCCCCGGACAGGCCGCGCCAGTCGCAGTCGCTTATTACGACCCCGCGACCGGCAGCTACGTGGGGCCCGACGGCCTCACCTATACCCAGTCAGATCTCGCGGGACACAACGGTTCTCCGACCTGGCAGGGCATGCTGGTCCCGCCGGCTCTGCGCTGAGGCAGCTGCGGTCAGGCAGGGGTTTCCTGGGCGCACCGCCGGTAGGCATCGTTGGCGACCACACCGTAAAGGAAGCTCCGGATCCGTTCGGCGAAAACCTCTTTCACCGTCAGGTCATTGACCTTGATCGCCTCGGCGAGGTGCGGATACTTCTCCAGCTCGAACGGCGGGAACAGCGCATTGCGTCCGCGCGGCATCCGGACGGCTTCGGAGAGAACCGCGCCCACGCACAGCGTTTCCATGCCGTCCAGGATCTGCACGTGCAGGTGGACGGGCACTCCTGAGTCGGTGAGGAAGCGTGCGGCGTCTTCGAAACTCCCGATGAGCGTTTCGCGCGGCAGATGCTCGATGAGAATGGCTGCGGCGTTGCGATGGCGGAGCACCGATTGCCGGAAATTCAGTGCGAGGCTGACGAAGTACTCCGGCCAGTCGGGACCGGGCGACCGGCGCGGCTTGATGACCGACTTGCCGGCGATATGACGAGCGACGGCGGTCAGGATCTCGTTCTTGTCGGCGAAATGGTGATAGAGGGAGGGAGCCCGAACGCCCAGGTGTGCGGCCAGCCGGGGCAAGCTGAACGCGCCGAGTCCCTCGGAATCGATGATCTCGATGGACGCCTCGACGGCGGCGGTGCGGCTGATGAGCGGCTTGGACGGCCGTGCCATCTCAGTGCGACCCGAGCCCGCGAGGTAACCGGTCGGCCGCTGTGCGCATGGGCGTCACTATACCGAGAGCGGCGGTGTCTGCGGCCGCTGTGCGCCGGCCCGTCCCAGGCGGCGGCGCCAGTCGTGCGCACCGAGCAGACGGACGGCACGCGAGATCAGGCGCGCTCGCGCGGGAACGACGGGATACCACAGTGGCTCGGATTTCAGTGCGTAGCGCTCGGTGACCACCGATTGCTGACGGCAGTACTTGAGCACGCCCTGCGGTCCGCCGAAGCGGGTGCCCAGTCCCGAGTTCTTCCAACCCCCCATCGGGATCGGGAACTGGAATGTCGCGACCAGTGCGTTGTTGACCGATACCGAGCCGGCTTCGATCCGACGAGAGAGCCGGTCGGCTTTGTCCGGGTCGCGGGTCCACAGGCTGGAGCTGAGCCCGTAGTCGGAGTCGTTGGCCAGCGCGATCGCTTCGTCGGCATTCGCGACCCGCATGATCGGCAGGGTCGGTCCGAATGTCTCTTCCCGCATGCAGCGCATGCCGTGGTCGACGTCGACCAACACGGTTGGTTCGAAGCTGTTGCCCGGCCCGCGTTTTCCGCCCACCAGGACTCGTGCCCCTCGGTCGACGGCGTCTTGGACGTGCTCGGCCACGATGTCGGCCTGTGCCGAGGTCACCATCGTCCCGATATCGCACGAGTAACTGCCCGGCGCGTCCACCCCGTGGCGCAGGGCGCGTACCTTCTCGGTCACCCGCGCGACGAACTCGTCGTACACCGGGGCTTCGACGTAGACCCGCTCGATTCCGACGCAGGCTTGTCCCGAGTTGGTCATCCCGCCCCACACCGCGCCGGCTGCCGCCCGTTCGAGATCCGCGTCGGCGAGCACGATCATCGCGTCCTTGCCGCCGAGTTCGAGGCTGCAGGGAATCAGTCGCTCGGCACACCGCACCGAGATCGCGCGTCCGGTCCGCACGGAACCGGTGAACATGATCATGTCGGCCTCGTCGACGACCGCTGCCCCGGCGGCGGCTGCGCCGGTGGCGGCGGCCAGAACCGGGGGAGCCCCGATCTCCTCACGCCATCCTCGGACGGCCTCGGCCCAGGTCAGCGGGGTCACTTCCGACGGTTTGGACACCACCGCCGCACCGGCAACCAGGGCGCCGACCACGTCCATCATCGGACCGGCCAGCGGGCCGTTCCACGGGGTGATCAGCCCGACGAGCTGATACGGCCGCACCTGAACGCGCAACCGGCGCACGGCGTTGGCCGCGCCGGCCGGCTTGACGTGTCGATCCGCCAGGAAGCATTCCGCGTTCTTGGTGAAGTAGTTGATGACGTCGACGGCCACCGACATCTCCAGTGCGGCATCGGCCCACGACTTGCCGGTCTCCTGCTGGACCAGGGTCAGGAGCCGCCTCTCGTTGTCCAGCAGCCAGTCCAGCCAGCCCAGCAGGTGGGTGCTGCGGCCCCGTGGGCCCAACGCTTCCCAGGCAGGCTGGGCGGCGCGAAGCTCGGCACAGATCGCGGCGACCTGTACGGCGTCCAGATCGGGCACTGTCGCGATCACCGCGCCGTCCGCCGGGCGCCGCACCGTGATGGTCGGCTCTTGCGGGGTGCTGGTTGCGCCGTCGGGGGCTATCGCAGTGGGCCCGGCCATGAACTCTCCCGTCAGAACCGTGATTTATCTAACATCGTAAGGTTTTTCGACGAAGCAGCGCAATGGCTACCCGCCTGAGGTAGCCGGACCGACCCGGTAGATCGACTTGGTCACCTGATAACTCTGCAGCCCTTCCGGCCCGAGCTCGCGACCGAGTCCGCTGTCCTTGACGCCGCCGAAGGGCGAGCGGATGTCGAGCTGGTAGTCGTTGATGCCGACCGTGCCGGTCCGGATGGCGCGGGCCACGGCGACGGCCCGCTCGGTGTCGGAGGACCACACCGTTCCGGCGAGGCCGAAGCGGGAATCGTTGGCGATGCGTACCGCGTCGTCATCATCGGAGTAGCCGATGATGACCACGACCGGGCCGAAGATCTCCTCTTGGGCAAGGCGATCGGCATTGTCCACATCGCCGAACAGCGTCGGCGCCACGAACCAGCCACGGGGCCGGTTTGCCGGGATGTCGCCGCCGGCCAGCAGTGTGGCGCCACTGGTCTTTCCGTGGGCGATATAACCGAGCACGCGGTCCCGCTGGGTGGCGCTGACCAGCGGGCCGATCTCGGTCTCGTCCGCCAGCGGGTCACCGACCACCAGCTCCCGCACCATCTCGGCGATCGCGTCGGCGAATTCGCGGTAGCGAGAACGCGGTAGGAGGATGCGGGAGCTCAGGTGGCAGGTCTGGCCGTTGTTGACAAACGACGCCGTCCGCAACCCGTCGACGGTGTGCGTGACATCGGCGTCGTCGAGGACCACGGCTGCCGACTTGCCGCCGAGCTCGAGGGTGACCGGGCGGATCAGCTGCCCGCATGCGGCGCCGATACTCCGGCCTGCGCCGGTCGACCCCGTGAAGGCCACCTTGCCGACGCCGGGGTGGGTTACCAGATGCGCGCCGGCCGACGCATCGCCCGCAACCACGTTGAGCACCCCGGGTGGCAGCCCGGCCTCGAGTGCGGCCTCGGCGAACACGAGTGAGTCCAAAGCGGTTTCGGGAGCCGGTTTGAGCACCACCGGGCATCCGGCGGCAAGTGCGGGTGCCAGCTTCATCACCGCGAGGGCTTGCGGATAGTTCCACGGGGTGATGGCCGCGACCACCCCGACCGGCTCGCGCCGAACGATCGTGTGGCCGATGAGAGCCGGCCGGATCTGTTCGAGTTCGGCGCGGGCGATGAGCTTGGCATAGTAGCCGACCAACGCGGCGGGGAAGATGCCGTTGACGTTGCGGGACAGGCTGATCGGCATGCCGTTCTCACGGCTGACCAACGTCGAGGTGGCGGCTGCGCGGGACTGCAGGGCGGCGGCGAAGCGAGTGAGGATCTCGACCCGTTCGGCAGGTTCGGCGTCCGACCAGGCCCTCGCCTGCGGACCGTGTGCGGCGGTGACTGCATCGTCGATGTCGGTCCGGCTCGCGCAACCGGCGTGACCGATGATCTCTTCGGTCGCGGCGTCGACCACCGGGACGCAGTGGGCTGCGGGGCGGAATTGGCCACCGACGAACAGCAGGCCGGTATCGCCGGTGGGGGTCATGGAAGGTGCTCCTCGTTGGCCGGTTTCATCCACAATATCTAATGACTATAGTTTTACAGACCGCGCCGAGCGAAGGGATCCAGCGTCGATGAGAGTCCGATTGATTCGTGCGAAATGTGCCGGCCACGCGCAGTGCTACGCCGTCGCGCCCGACATCTTCCCCATCGATGACGAGGGCTTCTGCATCCTCGAGGAGCGGGATGTGGCGCCCGATGAGGTGGCGCTCGCGCGGGCCGGCGTCGCGTCGTGTCCCGAGCTCGCGTTGGTCATCGACGACGACTGATTGACGCACTAAACCTATAGGCGTAAGGTTTGGACCCGGGTGTTGCAGGTCACAGGAGCCCCGTAGCAGCGGGAGCGCAGGCCGGTGAAGGCCTCGGCTCCGCCGACAGAGGAGAAGGATGAGACTCGAAGGCAAAGTCGCCGTCATCACCGGCGCCGGATCAGGTCTTGGCCGGCATTGTTCGCAACTGTTCAGCGCCGAGGGCGCCAAGGTCGCGATCGTCGACATCGACTCCGATCGCGCCGAGCAGACGCTCAAGCTGGTGACCTCCGACGGTGGTGACGCGATCGCCATCACTGCAGACGTGTCGGACAAAGCCCAGATCACCGCGGCGATCGACCAGACGGTCGAGCACTACGGCAAGCTCGACATCGCCTGGGCCAACGCCGGCATCGTCTCCCGCGGCGGAGCGGCGGCGCTGGGTCTCGAGGACGCCGTTGCCTTCGAGGACATGACCGAAGCCGATTGGCAGGATGTTCTCGGCGTCAACCTCAGCGGTGTCATCTACACCGCCCAAGCCGCGGTGCCGCATCTGAAGGCCAACGGCGGCGGCACGATTCTGGCCACGTCGTCGGCGGCGTCTCTGGTGGCCTACCCGAGCATCGCGTTCTACTGCGCCACCAAAGCCGGGGTCAACGGACTGGTGCGTGGACTGAGCCTCGATCTGGGCAGGTATGGCATTCGCGTCAACGCGATCGCGCCGACCCACGGAATGTCGCCCAACTTCCTCATGCCGCCCGGGTCCCCGGTGGTCGGGATGTCCTACGAGGAGTCGGCCGGCCCGTGGAACCCGACGGTGTCGCCGATTCCGCTGAAGCTGGCCCGTCCGCCGGCACTGTCCGACAACGCGAAGGTGGCGCTGTTCCTGGTCTCCGATGACTCGGCCTACATCTCCGGTGCGGTGATCGGTGCGACCGACGGCGGAACGCTGGCCCGGGTCGGCATGTGGTTCCCGGACGATCTCAACCCCCAACCGGTCGGCTGACCACGACGTCCGGATCCGATGACCGCCGAGGAGACCCCTGAGATGCCGACCATGGAAAAAGTTCCCGCTCACCTGGTGACCGATTTCGACGTGTATGACCCGAGCCTGGCCGAGCCGGTGGACGTCATGCAGCAGAAGATGGCCGAACTGGCCGCGATGGGCCCGGTGGTCTACTCGACCGCGCACGGCGGCCACTGGATCATCACGCGGTACAAGGAGATTCACCAGGTTCTCACCGATACCACCACGTTCTCCAGCTATCCGAACAACCTGGTCACCCCTGCTGACTTCGGCAAATTCATTCCACTGGAACTGGATCCGCCGGAGCACACCGCCTATCGCCATGCGCTGCAGCCGCTGTTCAGCCCGCAGCGGATGAAGCGGCTCTCCGACGATATCCGCGGTGTGGTCAATGACCTCATCGATAAGTTCGCCGCCAGAGGCGAGGCCGAGTTCATCTCGGAGTTCGCTCACGAGCTGCCCGCGAAGGTCTTTCTGGCCCTGATGGATTGGCCGATCGCCGATGCGCAGATGTTCACCGACGCCACCGACGCCGTATTGTTCGGCAAGCCCGGCGGCACCAAGGAGGAATCCGATCAGGCGATGATGATGGCGGCCATGACGATCGCCGGCTACTTCAACACCGTGATCGCCGAGCGCCGTGGCAAATATGGCGACGACGCCACGTCCAAACTGATCAATACTGAAGTCGAGCTGCCTGACGGCACCCGGCTGCTCAGCGACGAAGAGCTCTTCCGGATGTTCTTCCTGTTGCTCATGGGTGGCCTGCACACCGTGCAAGGCTCGCTGGCCTGGTCGGTCGTTCATTTCGTGAACAATCCGGCCCAGCGGGATCTGCTGATCGCCGATCCGACCCTGTTGCCGAAAGCCGTCGAAGAGGTGCTGCGCATCGAGGCGGCCGTGACCGCCGGGCGCCGCGTCACCTGCGACACGACGCTCGGCGACGTCCACCTGGCCAAGGATGATCAGCTCATCGTCCTGCTGTGCACCGCGAATCGCGACCCCGACTACTTCGATTCGCCGAACACCTTCGACGTGACGCGCTACCCCAACCGGCACTTGTCTTTCGGGTCCGGGCCGCACCGCTGCCTCGGTTCACACCTCGGCCGTCTCGAGCTGAGCATCGCACTAGAAGAACTCCATCGGCGCATCCCCGACTACCAGCTGGTGGACTCCGACCCGCCGACCTTCCACGCCACCCAGGTGCGGGGCTGCCATCGCATGCCGATCACCTTCACCCCCGAGAAGTGAGAGCGCAATGACCACATCGCTGCCGCGCCCCGATCGTATCCGCAGGGCGATCGAGCTGCTGCGTAACGACACCACCGACAAGTTCGACGACGTGGTGACGTTCTCCGCGCACGAATTCACCGACCCCGAACTCGCCCAGCGGGAACGCGATCTCGTCTTCGGCGAGGTGCCGTCGATCGCCGCGCACTCCACCGAGATCGGCAAGCCGTATGACTTCATGACCGTCCAGATGCCGCGGAACAACGTCCTGCTGGTGCGGCAGAAGGACGGTGGGGTCAAGGCATTCGTCAACCTGTGCCGGCATCGGGGGGCGCTGCTTGAGGACAACGAGAAGGGCCGCTGCCGGTTCTTCTCGTGCCCGTACCACCGCTGGTCCTACGATCCTGACGGCTCGTTGCGAATGATCACCCGCGACAACACCTTCGGCGATATCGACCGCAGCAAGTTCGGCCTGGTGGAGCTGCCCTGCGAGGAGCGCCACGGTTTCGTCTGGATCGTCGACAACGCCAGCGCGTCGATCGACGTCGCTGCCTGGCTGGGGCCGGAGATGGATGCGATCCTGGCCGGTTACCGGATCGAGGATCTGGTCTGTTTCCGGGCGGCCGGTTTCGACGAGCCGACGAACTGGAAGATCATGCAGGACGCGTTCCTGGACGGCTACCACATTCAGTACGCCCACCCCAATTCCGCGGGAAAGATCATCCACACCAACGTGATGGCGTTCGAAGACTTCGGCCGACACTGCCGGTTCATCGCACCGCGCAAGTCGATCGACCGCTGGCTGGAAGAGGATCCCGGTGACCGCTCGCTGGATCCCTACGTCACCGAGACCCACTTCCTGCTGCCCAACAGCACGTTGCTTCGCCAGCCGGACCACTTCCAGCTGCTGACCTTCCGGCCACATCCCACCGATCCGACCCGGTCGCGGATGGAACAGCGGCTGATGGTGCCCGGGCTGGAGGCATCCGAGATGGCCGAGGACCATTGGAACCACCGGTGGGAGAAGAACTGGCAGATCTTGCTGACGGTGCTGCACAGCGAGGATTTCCCGCTGCTGCGCAACTCTCAGCAGGGTATGGGTAGCGCTGATGCGGGCGATATGTTGCTGGGACGCAACGAGACAGCGAACCAGGTGTTCCGGCGGGAGATCAAGAAGTTGCTCGCCGAAGGTGCTGTGCCGTCCTGATTCCACGATGATCACATACGAATGGAGATCGGAGCTCAGCTGTTCTGAGGCCGACGAGCTGGGCGCGCTGCTGGCCCGTGCCGCGGCGTACGATGCCGAGCCCGGATACACGACCATCGACTTCGCCGACGTGGCAGGGTCGCTCGCCGACGACGAGTCCGCCGACCGGCATCTTCTGATCTGGATGCTGCCGCACGCCGTCGCGATGGACGAACCGAATGTCCCCGCGCGCATCGCCGGGCTGCTGCGGCTGGCCGGCGCGTCGTCGGGCCGAGCCGAGGCCACCGCGGTGATCGATCCCGCCCTGCGGTCGATCGGCATCATGACCCTGCTCCTGGAGCAGGTCGGCCTCGACACGACCGCTGCCGGGGGATGGTTGGGATCCGGGGCGCACACGGTGACGGCCTGGGCGCGTGGCAATCACCCGGCCAGCGGCCGGCTCAGTGACCGGTTCCTGATCCCCCGCACCCGCCGCGTCTGGCAGCTCATTCGCGGACTGGACTCGGACCTCGCGGTTTCCGCGGCACCCGTTCTCGAACCCAGTGGGTCGACCGCCCGCGGTGCGCGCTATGCACTGCGGGAGATGGGCCGTGTCCTCGGTTCGGTCACCCTCAACCGGCAGCCGGTGGCGTCGGAGGAATTCGGCGATTGCGCAGTCGTCGACAGTGTCGAGGCGTCGCCGTCCGCTCCGCCGGGCGCGTTGCGACGGCTCCTGGACGGCGCCGTCGCCGTCGCCGGCGAAGCCGGCCTGTCCGGTGCCCTCATCCACGTCGATTCCGGCGACGCCCGCCTGGTGAACGCGGCGCGGTTGGCGGGTTTCCACCACGACCGCACCGACGTGCGCTACCAACTCGGAGGCAGCAGTTGAACCTTTCGTCCGGTGTGCCAGACGAACTCGTCGCCACGGTCGAGGCCCACGGCAAAGCGGTGGCGGCCGCGGACAACGCGGTTGTCCTTGCCGATTTTCTGCCGGATCGCGTCGGTCAGCTGATCGCTTCGGCCGACGTGCCGACCCGGCTGACGGGCTGCCAGGTGCGCAGCATCACCGCAGTCGGAGACGGCCGTTACGACGCGGTGATCCGGTATGTCGAACCCGGTGACGAGTGGTTCGAATTACGAAGCCGCTGGGTGCGATTCGAGGACGGCACGTGGCGTGTTCTCAGTGTCCGGAACATCCCCGACACACCCCCGTGGATGGACCTGGCCGGGCCCTCCGACGACGGACTCGACGGCCCGCACTGGGACGGATTGCGGGAGGGCAAGTTGCTCCTGCAGCGATGCCCCGGCTGCGCGAGCTGGATCTGGGCGCCACGCCCGATCTGCCCATGCTGCCATTGTTTCGAACTGTCCTGGGAACAGGTCGAGCCGGTGGGGACCATCTACTCGTGGACCCGCACCTGGCAGCCGTTCGGTCCAGAGGCCACCGGACACCTGCCCTATGTGGTCGTTCTGGTGGAGTTGCCCCGCGCAGGTGGGTGTCGCGTGCTCGGGGTGCTGGCCCATGCCGACGGTGTCACGCCGCGGATCGGTGCTCGGGTCCGCGGCCGGATGGACGCTGCTCCCGACGCCGAACATTGGCCGCTGATCCGCTGGCAACTCGAGGCGGTCCGCCGATGAGCGCGTTCCGTGGGGGAACCGCCGTCGTCGGGGTCGGTGCGACCGACTACTACAGACGCGGCACCAGTCCGTTGTCGTCCGCACAGTTGGTGTTGCAGGCGATTCTACGGGCGTGCGAGGACGCCGGTGCCGATCCGCGGTCGATCGACGGGTTCGTGTCCTACGCCGGTGACTCGAGCGAAGGCCTGGCGCTCGGCGCCGCGCTGGGGGTGCGTGAGGTCCGGTGGTCGACCCAGGTCTGGGGCGGCGGGGGCGGCGGTGTCGCCGCGGCGGTGAATTGTGCTGCGGCAGCCGTCTATAGCGGGCAAGCCGACTGCGTCGTCGTCTATCGGGGTTTGAGCGAGGGCACCGACGGCCGCGGTGCCTTCAACAAGGGCCACATGGGCCATCTCTACACCGCCCATGGCATGCTGGCGCCCGCGCAGGTCTGCGCCCTGCGCACCCAGCGGATGCTGGAGGTGGACCGGGTGCCTGCGTCGGCACTCGAAGCGGTGGCCATGGCCGGGTACCACCACGCCCAGAACAACCCGAATGCGGTGGCGTACGGCCACCCGCTCGATCACGACCGCTACCAGTCCTGCCGGCTGATCTCCGAGCCGCTGCGATTGTTCGACTGCTCTCGGGAAAATGACGGGGCCACAGCGGTTCTCGTGGTTCGGGCCAGCCGGGTGGCGGAGTATCGGGGCCGACCTGCCTACATCCTGGCCGGCGTCCAGGGCGCGGCGGCCGGGTGGAGCGAATCGGTCGAGAACGAGCAGGACTACACCAGCGCCGGATTCCACCCGGTCTTGGTGCAGAGGTTGTGGGCCGGAGCGCAGATCAACCCCGCCGACGTCGACGTGGCGCAGGTCTATGAGAACTTCACCGGCCCGGCCGTCGCGGCGATGATCGACCATGGATTGTGCCCCAACGGTCCGGCAGCGGGCGATCATCTGACGGTGGAAAACCTGACGGTCGGCGGCCGGCTGCCGATCAACACGGCCGGTGGCAACATCGCGGAGGGATTCGTGCACGGCATCGGGCTGGTGGCTGAGGCGGTGCGCCAGATCCGGGGCGGCTCGCCGAATCCGGTGGAGAACGCCGACATCTCGCTCCTGGTCGGCGGCCCCATGGCACCATTGGTGAGCTCCACCGTATTCGGCTCAGCAGCAACGGTCTGACCGACAGGAGCAAGGAGGACGATGGCTGAGACCGTGGCATCGGCGTTGCGCTGGTGGGCCAGGACCAAGGGTGACCAGAGCGCCGTGATCGTCGGCGACGGCCACATCAGTTATCGGTTGTTGCACGAATGGACCGGTCGGCTGGCCAGGAAGCTGGCCGATGAGGGCGTCAAGCCGGGTGACCGGGTGGGGCTGCTGGCGCCCAATTGCTCGCAGTGGCCGGTCGCCGCGCTGGCGGTGATGAAATGCGGGGCGACCCTGGTGCCGCTGAACTCTCGCCTGAAGCCCGCCGAGATCCGCAAGGTCGCCGACGACGCCGAGATCAGTGCGGTGATCGCCGCGGGGACCCACCTCGACGTGGCCGACGAGGCACGCGCCGCGGGGCGCGATTTCACGGTCTGGAGTCTGGATGTCGTTGACGCGCAACGCCACGGCGATCCCGACGACTTTGTGGTGGAGCCCGGTGAGCAAGACCCGATCGCGGTGATCTTCACGAGCGGGTCGACCGGTCTGTCCAAGGGGGTGATTCTGACCAGCCGCACCCTGATGGGCATGGTGCTGGAGAACACCCTGACCGAGGAGGGTTTCCGGCCCGGTACCGTCACCCTGCTGGTGCTGCCGCTGGCGTTCACTCCCGGGTTGGTGTACGGCCTGCTGATCACCTCGGTGCTCGGGGGCACCCTGATCGTCGAACCGGACCTCAACCCGGCCCGCGCTGTCACGCTGATCGAGAAGCATTCGGTACGAGCGCTTTTCGGTGTGCCCCTGGTGTTCGAGGCGCTGTCGCGAGCTGATGGGTTCGTGGATGCCGATCTGAGTTCGCTGCAGACGGCCATCGTCGGCGGCGCGGCAGTGCCTGCGGACCTGTTGCGGCGCTGGGCGCAGAAGGGGGTGTTGCTGCGCCAGATCTACGGGATGACAGAGGCCGGCGGCGTGGCGACGGCGACGCTGCGTGACGAGGCGCTCGAGCACCCGGATTCCTGCGGCAGCGGGTCGATCTTCACCGAGGTCGACGTGATGCTCGCGGACGGCTCGATGGCCGGCCCGGGCGAGCACGGCGAACTGGTGGTCCGCGGCCCTGGTGTAACCCCGGGGTACTGGAACGATCCTGGCACCACAGCGACCGCGATCCGCGACGGCTGGCTGCACAGCGGCGATGTCGGCGTGCGCGATGAGCAGGGGCGCATCACCTTCGTGGACCGCATCAAGGAACTGATCATCTCGGGCGGCATCAACATCTCACCGGTCGAGCTGGAGACGGCGATCCGGGCCGTCGACGGCGTCGAGGAGGTGGCGGTGATCGCCGCGCCGGACTCCCGCTTCGGGGAGACCCCGGCCGCGATCATCACCGTCGCCCCCGATTCGGGCGTGACAGAGTCGACGGTGATCGGGCATTGCGAAGCGGTTCTGTCGGATTACAAGGTGCCGCGGTACGTCGTGCTGCGCGAAGAGCCGCTGCCCCGTCTGCCGAACGGCAAGTTGGACAAGCCCGCGATACGCGCGGACTACCGCGATATCCCGGACCGGTTCAGCCGAGTCCGGTAGCGCCGAACCTCAGCAGATCGCGGCGGCCACGATCAGGCCGAAGGCGATGAGCACGATACTCAGCACGGCCGCTGAGTGGCCCATCGACAGCGCCACCACCGCGCCGGCCACGCCGGCGATGAAGACGACGATCATCAGGAAAGCCATCACGCCCCGGTGCGGATTGATCGCACTGGACGGCAGGGGCCTTCTGGAAGGGTGCATGCCGTTCATCGAACACCTCCGGTTGTGACCTGAGTCATCAAATCGAGTATAGGTGATGCACATCACAAATAAGCCACGACTCGACACCCGAATGGCCGTCGACCAGGCCATTCACAGACCAGCCCGCTCCAAGGCCTCATCGAACTCTTCGGCGGCCGCTTTGGGGCCCTTACCGGCGGTGACGGCCCGCTGGTAGACCTGCCCAAGCTCGCCGCTGACCAGGGCGAACTTGGTATCCCAGGCCTCGGAGCCGTAGCGCCAGTAGCCGGTGATGTCGTAGTGGTCGGCGCTCCACCCTCGACCCCGGAGGTCCTTGCGGACCTGGCGTGCCTCGGCGGCTTCGCCGGCGAACCAGCAGTAACCCTGCGTCGGCGCGTCGAGCTGCCGAACGAGGTGCGCCAGCCGGCTGGGGCCCAGCCCGTTGCCGGTGCCCAGAGTGCTCATCACGGTGGCGCCGGGGCGCTCAGGTAGATACTCGAGGTCGTCGAGCTCGGCAGCCTCGACGACGACGGTCGTCTCGATGGCCGCCGGTGCCTCGGCCATGATCCGGGCGGTGGCCGGCAGGCCGGCGAGGTCGGTGATCAGCAGCTGCCACGAGGTGCCCGACGGTGGGCGGTACCACCCGTTCGCGTGGTCGATCCGCACGCGGTCGCCGGCACGAGCGGTCTGCGCCCAGTTGCTGCCCAGCCCGCCGGTGTGCACGACGACGTCGAGGTCGAGCCGGTCCCGGTCGTGCCGGCGCACGGAATAGGTCCGGCCCTGCTCGGTCGCCGACGTGGTGAAGTACACCCCCACTGCCGCATCCGGGACCGGCGGAATGTCCAGTGCATCAGGGTCGTCGACGCGCAGGGTGACCCGACGCAATCGCGGGTTGAGTGCGGTCGTGGCGAGCACTGATGCCGGGGAGTCACCCATCACACGGCCCCGGCCGCGCCCAGCGTGATCGCGGTCAGGGTGGCGACGAGGGTGCGCTCGTCGGTGTCGATGTCGCCGTGCAGCCATGCGCTGATGAGCTCTGTCGCGGCGATGACCATTCCCCTGGTCGCCAGCAGACGGTCCACGGCTGGGCGCGGCGATCCGGTGAAGGGCATGGCCTCGGCGGCAATGCGTTCGGTGAACTCGCCGATCTCCCGTTGCCGGAGTTGGCGGAGTCGCGGAAAGCCGGGCGATTCCATGTAGAGCCGCGCGTCGGCGGCGCTGGCGACCAGGGTGCGCACGACGATGCGCAGCACGCCGTGGGCCCGGTCGGCCAGCGGAGTCGTGGTCAGCACGTGCTCCATGGCCGCTTTCAGCCGCGAGTACAGATCCTCTGCGCAGGCATCCAGCAGATCCTCTTTGGTCGTGAACTCGGTGTAGAAGTAGCGCTTGCTCAGTTTCGCCCGCTGGCACACCTGGTCGACGGTCAGCGGTGCCAGGCCGTCCTCGGCGATCAGTTCCCGTGTCGCGTCGAGCAGGCGCTCGCGGCGTTCTCTCGAACGTTGTTCGGAGCTCAACCCTCCGTAGGTGCGCCCTTCGACAGTCACGACGACATCTTGACCCATCTGTGAGGTTCGCCATAATCTAGAACGATCTCGTTCCACATTACAAGGAGTGCCGATGACCACACGGATCATGGATGACGCGGGCCGAGTTCTGGCCACCCCGCGGTCCTACGTCGACGAGACCGCGCTGCACGCCGCGCTGGCACACCTGCGTGCGCATGCCCCGGTGTCGTGGGTCGAGGCGGAGGGCTATCGGCCGTTCTGGGCGATCACCAAGCACGCCGACATCATGGACATCGAGCGTCAGAACGATCTGTTCACCAACGACCCGCGGCCGATTCTCGTCGCGACCGAACTCGACGACCAGTTGCGCGCCGATCGGGAGGCGGGCATCGGGCTGAGCACGCTGATCCACATGGACGATCCGCACCACCGCGACATGCGCAAGATCGGCGCCGACTGGTTTCGCCCGAAAGCCATGCGCGACTTGAAGACCCGCTGTGACGAACTGGCCAAGATCTACGTCGACAAAATGCTCGAACAAGGTCCCGAAATCGACTTCGCCCAGGAGATCGCGGTCAACTACCCGCTGTATGTGATCCTGACCCTGCTGGGCCTGCCCGAATCCGACTTCCCCCGGATGCTCAAACTCACCCAGGAGCTCTTCGGCGGCGACGACACCGAGTTCCAGCGCGGCGAATCCAAAGACGCGATGCTCGCGGTACTGCTGGACTTCTTCAACTACTTCGCAACGCTGACCGCATCCCGGCGCGAACACCCCACCGAGGACCTCACGTCGGCGATCGCCAACGCCACCATCAACGGCCAACCGCTGTCCGATATGGACACCGCCTCCTACTACGTGATCGTCGCCAGCGCCGGCCACGACACCACCAGCGCCGGAATCGCCGGCGGGCTCCTGGAACTGGTGCGCAACCCCGGCGAACTGCAGCGCCTCAAAGACGATCCCGGCCTGATGGGCGCTGCGGTCGAGGAGATGATCCGCTGCGTGGTCCCGGTCAAGGAGTTCATGCGCACCGCCCAGGCCGACACCGAAGTCCGCGGGGTGCCGATCGC
>NZ_BEWG01000081.1 GCF_002723835.1 Mycobacterium sp. shizuoka-1
ATCACCACCGACCCCACACCGGCATCGGCGGAATGACACCAATCGAGCGCCTACGCGTTCACAACCTACCCGTGAAGAACACCTAGCGATCAGCGGTGTGGAGTTGATTAGCCGGTGGTATGACAACGCGGCATATCTCGCCATCATGTCCGATTGCGCCCACACTCACATCGGCGTGTGGTCGGAGAACAGTTTCGACCGCACCGTCGTGGTCGCCGACTACGGGTAGCCAGAGCGGGCCAGATCCCGCACATCGAAGCGACACGGTACATCGGCCGTCGGCCTCACGCCTGTGGTGTTGTCGGAGCTGACGGCACAGCCACGGACATGGGCGGTGCCTGAAGGCGCAATGTCGAGGCCGTCGGATACAGGATCGCGGGTCACTGCTTCGGCCACCATGTGGTGACGGTGTCACGCATCGGTTCTACGCGGTGCTCTGCCGCCAAGAGCGCCAGATGGGCCAGTGTTTCACCGTTGGCGGCCCGGCGCATGAAGTTGGGTACCTGAGCCCAGGGCCGCGACCACCCCAGGCGGGTGGTGATCTGCCAGCAGGTTGCCCCAGGGCAGTCGGCCACCGCGCGTTCGATCTCACCAAGGCGCGTGCGGTGATGGGCGAAAAGTTCGTCCAGCCTGGTTGTGAACGCGTCGAAGCGGTATTCGTGGGCGGGAAGCACCTCGTCGGGTTGATATCCACGCAGTTTGGCCAGCGAGGCGAGGAAGTCGGCGAGGGGATTGGCGGCTTGCTGGGGATGCACGGAGATGTTCGGGGTGATCCGCGGCAACACACAATCGCCGGTCAGCATCAGCCTGCGGTCGGGCTCGGCGAAGCAGAGATGCCCGGGCGAATGGCCGGGCGTCCAGATCGCGCGCAGGTTCCAGCCCGGCAACGGGAGACGATCGCCATCGTCGATGAACCGGTCCGGTTCGGCCTGCCGGACGAACTGCCGGATTCCAAGCGACGCCGAGCTCAGTTCGTCCAACTCGACCTCGGGCACCCCGCAGTCCACCAAGAGGTCCCGCATACTCGCCACGAGAGGTTCTACCTCGCCGTAGCGGGTGGGCAACACCGCGGCATCGGCCGGGTGCACCCCGACCCATGCTCCGGAATGCTCGCGCACCCGCCCAGCCAATCCGTAGTGGTCGGGGTGGACGTGCGTGATCAGCACCGCAGAGACGTCGGTGATGTCGCATCCGGCCTTGGACAGTCCCTCGACGAGGGCCGTCCACGCTTCCTCGGTGTCCCAGCCGGCGTCGACGATGGCGACCCCGTCAGGCAGCTCGAACGCATACACCAGCACGTATCGCAACGGATTGTCCGGGATTGGCACCGGGATCGACCACAATCCCGGTCGCACCTGCTCGACCGGCGGCAACACGCCGTCGACCCAGGCCTGCCGCTGAACGGCCCCCGGCGCCTCGGCCATGGCTGTGTTCCTCCTGTCGCGGTCCCGACGCACACCGTCACACGCACAAATGTTAGTCATCGTTCACAATCCTGGGCAGGTCGTCGCTGGCTGCTATGCCGAGCACCGCGTAACCCATGGCGGCCAGACGGGCAGCGACCCGCTCGGGGGGCAGGCCGGTGTCGCGGTAGTGAAGGATCGACTGGATCGCGCCGATCGCACCATGTACGACCGCGCGGACGTCGGCCTCATCAAGCTCCGGCCGCAACTCCGCGACCACGTGCACCCATTCCTCGAGATACAGTCGCTGCTTACGTCGCAGGCGGCGCCGCTGCTCATCGGACAAGTTATGCAACTCGCGGTAATAGACAATCGCCAGCTCCCGATCGTTGATCACCAGCGAGACATGGTCGGCGACCAGCCCAGTCAACGCCTCACGCTCATCACGAGCCTGGTCCACGATGGTCGAGGCCCGCTCCAGCAGCGCGTCGATCACCCGCTCGAACAGCGACGCGAGCACGGCGGCCTTGCTGTCGAAATGCCGGTAGATTCCCGGTCCCACGATTCCAGCCGCCACACCGAGATCCGTCATCGACACGGCGTGATATCCCCGCTCGGCGATGAGCTCGGCGGCCGCGGCCAGAATCCGCTCACGACGTTCGCTTCCCCGAGTCCGTTGAGTAACGATCGCTCCGCTCACCGTGCCCCTTCCTCTTGGGTGAAACCACATGGGCCGGCGTCGCCTGCTTGTGCCCTGAACTCGCGTGGTCCCACCGCGGCCAACAGCAATGCTAACAGCGGTTAACACGCTGCAGGGCCGGGTAGCGAATTGGCGCGGACGAGGCGAAGCGGTTGCTGACGATGATTGGCCGACGAGGTGTTGGTCGACCGGGCCAGCGGGAAGCGACACCTGCACCGCGGTCGGCGACGCTAGGCGGTGGGCGGCCCCCGCTCCTATTCCTCAGCGGGCAGGATTAGGGACCAGAAGCGCGACTGGCGATCATTCGTCAGGCTCATGTAGATGTGTTTGGCTTCGGTGAAATCGAGGAATCCGTCGTCTCCGAGTTCGCGGCCGATGCCGCTTTGCCGGTATCCGCCGAACGGTGCGTCGGGGCGCAACTGGTGGTGGTCATTGATCCAGACCGTGCCGGCGCGTAACCGGCGGCTGATTTCGTAGGCGTTGACCATGTTGGTGGACCACACCGTCGCTGCCAAGCCGTATATCGTGTCGTTGGCCAGGCGCACCGCGTCGTCGACGGAGTCGTACCCGATGACCGACAGCACGGGGCCGAAAAGCTCCTGACGGGCGATCGGCATGTCGTTGTTGACGTTGTGGATCACTGTCGGCTGGAAGAAGTAGCCGTCGCCGATGTCGGCACGACGACCACCACACGCCACTGTGGCGCCGGCGGCCGCGGCGTCATTGACGACGCGCTCCAGCTCGGCGGCTTTCTCGGCCGAGATCACCGGGCCGAGGTCGGTCTGCGGGTTGCGCGTGTCTCCGAGTCTGATCGTGGCGGCCCGCCGCACCAGCCGGTCGATGAGTTCCTCTTCGCGCCCGCGTGGCACGAAGACCCGGCTGCCCGCTTCACAGCACTGCCCGGCGTAGAAGTTGACGCCGAACAGCACGCCGTCGACGACGAGATCGAAGTCAGCGTCGGGCAGGATGACTGACGGCGACTTTCCGCCGAGCTCTAGGGTGACGTTCTTCAACGTTTGCGCAGCCCCGGCGGCGACGCTCCGCCCGACCCCGGTGCTGCCGGTGAACGTGACATGGTCCACCAGAGCGCTTTCGACGAGGTATTGGCCCACTTCGACGTCCCCGGTGACGACGTTGAATTGCCCGGGGGGAAGATCTGTGCGCGACAATGCTTCAGCCAGTAGCATCGCCGACAGCGGCGTGCGTGGGTTGGGCTTGAGCACGACGCTGTTGCCCATCAGCAGTGCGGGAATGACTTTCCACACGGCCAACAAGAGCGGGAAGTTGAACGGGGTGATGGCCGCGACGACGCCCTCGGGTTCCCGTACGACGTGACTGACGCTAAACGGCGGCGAATGGAACCCCAATGGCTGCTCCAGACGCACGCTTGGGGCCATATCGAGGAAGTACTGGCTGTGGGCCAAGGCGAATCCGACGTGCAGAGCGCTCGCCGTCTTGATCGGAGATCCGCATTCGGCGATTTCCGCTTCCAGGAGGGCGTCCTGGTTTTCGACCAGGTAGTCGATGGCTGGCTGCAGCGCTCGGACCCTGCTTCGCACGTCCAGGCCGGCCCAGGGGCCCTCGTCGAAGGCCGTGCGGGCACACGCGACCGCCGCCTCGACGTCGGCGATCCCTCCGTCGGCGACATCGCCGACGACGGTCGCGGTGGCCGGGTCGATGACCTGCCTGCGTTTGCCACTGACGGAGGGACGCCATGTCCCGCCGATGTATTGCTCGAAGCGCCATCGCACATCGGATTTCAGCGGTGCCGTCATTGTCATCTTGGGTCTCGCTTTGCTGGTTGTAAGACGGTTTTGGTCAGCTGGTGACGAGCTGTCAATCGTGGTAGCGAACTGTGATCGCGTGTTCGGGGCACGCCTGCGCGCCTTCCTCTGCTTCGTTGACCAACTCTGGCGGAACGGGATTGACGATCACGACGGACTTTCCTTCGTCGTCCAGGCCATAAACCGCAGGTGCCAGTGAGTGGCAGCGGGCATGGCCCATGCACCGGTTGAGATCGACGGTGACCTCTGCGGATTTGCTGGTCACGGGACTCGTCACGACCTGGCCTCGAAGATCACCGGCAAAGACTTCACACCCCAGGTGTCACCGGTGTGCCACACCGGTGGCTTGTCGGGATCCAGCCGGTATTCGGGTGTGGCCGCCGTGTTCGACGGAGTGCCCGACCGGGCATGCTTCACGCATCCGGTCGTAGATCGCCAGTCGGTGGCGTTGAACCTCCCGGTCGTGCATGCTCAGATGCTCGATGAACTTGTCGGCCGCTTCGGCGTTGAGCCGCGTGGGTCGTTCGTCATCGATATCGGTGTTGCGCTGTTGTGTCGTCATTGTTGAATTCGCTCCAATCTTCACGAACGGCTATCGGTTTTGCGTCGCGGCCGTGGCCGAGACAACTTTGCACTGCAGGGCGGAATCAGCTCTCCACTTGGGCTGCTAGTCGTCCGACAGAATGACCAACCCGCGGATGTTGCGACCCGCGAGCATGGCCTCGTACCCCTCGTTGATTTGATCAAGCGAGTAGGTGTTGGTCACCAGCTCATCGAGTTTCAATTTGCCGGATTGATAGAGGTCGATCAGCTGGGGAATGTCGGAGAACGGGTTGCTGCTGCCATACACGGTGCCCAGGATCTGGCGTTCGAACATCACAACGTCGAAGGGAGCGATGGGTAGGTGGTCGGCGCCGGCGGGCGGCACGGCGACCAGGACGGCCCGCCCGCCTTTCCCCAGCGCCTGCAGCGCTTGTGCGAGGATCGCCTGGGTCAGAACGCCGGGCGTGGCGATGGACACGTCGGCCCCCCTGTTCCAGGTGGCCTCCAACACCGCGTCGACCGGGTCGACGGCGGTCGGATCGACGACGTGTGTCGCGCCGAACACTTCGTAGGCGAGTTTGCGCTTGGCCTCGTCCGGTTCGACGGCCACGACGACGCGGGCGCCCGACGTAGCGGCCCCCTGGATCGCGTTCATGCCGATTCCCCCGGCGCCCCAGACGACCACGGATTCACCGGGCCGCACCTTGGCCTTGTTGACTGCCGCCCCGTAGCCGGTGGGCACGCCGCACCCGATCAGGGCTGCGGTGCGCAGCGGAACGCTCCGATCGATCTTGACGACGGAAACATCAGGCACCACGGTGTGCTCGGCAAACGTTCCCAGCAAGCACATCTGGCCAGCGCCTTGCGCTCCCACGTGGAATCGGTAGGTCCCGTCGAGCTGCGGACCGGCCAGGATGTTGGCACCCAGGTCGCAAAGGTTGGAGTGTCCGACCGCACACGAGCGGCAGTGCCCACACGCGGGGATGAACGACAACACCACATGATCGCCCGGTTCGACCGCCGTGACCTCGGCGCCGACCTCTTCGATGACCCCGGCCCCTTCGTGGCCGCCGATCACCGGATACGGCATCGGAAGATCGCCTGTCACCAGGTGGTAGTCGCTGTGGCAGAGGCCGGTCGCCGCCAGGCGCACCCGCACCTCGTGCGGGCCCGGCGGGTCGAGATCCACCTCCTGCACCTTGAACTGCTCGTTCTGCCCATGGAGCACGGCTGCCCGAGTCTTCACGAAACTCCCTTCGTCGACCTAATCACATCGATCTTGATCCGCGCGTCGACGCCGGCTGCCCAGACTGTTGTGTCGATCGAAGGGCCCCGTCGCCGTTGTCGGTGTTGACACAAGTCATCGTTGATGTGACTCATGTCATTAAGCACTATGATCATAGGTCATACCCACACCGCTGGCAAGGAAAACGATTCCTGGATTCTGTCGCACCGCCGATCATCGGCAAGCAGTCTTGCCAGTTCACTGGCCACGGACCAGGAGTTTTGTACGCCGGACGGGAAGAAGAGAACGGGAAGAGGTACCTCAATAACGTGATGACAATTAGCCTCCGATGCGGTTCCCCACATCGATGTACGGCTCTGACGCGCAGCCAGACCGGTCAGCACGCTCCGAGGTCGGCGTGACGCACACCGTCGCCCCCGGCGGCGAGGCCCGCGGACCGGCACGCATCGCTGTGGTGGGTGCGGGGCCGGCCGGCCTGTACGCGGTGACCGAACTTGTGGAGTCGGGTCACCCGGTGAAGATAGACGTGTTCGAACGGCTGCCCTCGCCGTTCGGGCTCGTCCGGTACGGAGTCGCGCCGGATAACCAGAAGATCAAGTCGGTCGCCCGCGTTCTGGGCGCACCCTTCACCGCCCATTCAGCCACGGTCCGTTTTCTGGGGAACGTCTCTGTCGGCCGTGATATCAGCCGACACGAGTTGCGAGGATTTTACGACGCCGTCATCTACGCTTTTGGCGCGGAAGACGCCCGAGTGCTGGACGTACCCGGTAGCCGCCTGCCGGGCAGCTTTGCGGCCAAAGAATTCGTCGGCTGGTATTCCGGACATCCCGACGCCGCCGACCGCAACTTCCCACTGCACGGTCGGGGCGTGGCCGTGGTGGGGGCCGGCAACGTCGCCCTCGATGTCGCGCGAGTGCTCGCGCGCAGCGCCGAGGAGATCGCCGCCACCGACGTGCCCGACCGGGTCGTCACCGCACTTGGCTCCAGCGCCATCACCGACATCTATCTGCTGTGCCGACGCGGCCCCGCGCAGATGAAATTCACACCGGTCGAACTTCGCGAACTCGGCGAGCTGTCCAACGCCGATCTCATCATCGATCCGACCGAATTGGCGTTGAGCGAAAGCGAGCGAGCCGAGCTGTTGGGAAGGCCCCAGCTCGAACGCATGGTCTCAACGCTGCGGCAGTGGGCGGATCGGCCGCTGCAGGGCAAACCGAGGAGACTGCACCTGAGATTCCTCCGGAGCCCTGTCGCTATCCTCGGCGACGACCACGTCAATGCCCTGGTTGTCGAACGCAACGAACTGACCGACGACGGCCAGGCGCGCGGTTCAGGCCAGTACGAGGTGCTCGACGTGAACCTGGTGCTGCATTCCGTCGGCTACCAGGTGCGTCCGGTAGCCGACTTGCCCTACGACAGCGGTACGCAAACCATCCGCAACCAAGGGGGCCGCCTAGTGGACGGACAGGGCCATTTCCTGCCGGGCGAGTACGTGACCGGTTGGGCCAAGCGCGGCCCCAGTGGCGTGATCGGCACCAATCGAGCCGACGCCGCCGAGACCGTCAAGAACCTGCTGGCCGACCTGCCCGGCCTCGCACCGCCGAGACACGACCACCGCCGGACGGTCATCGAACTGCTCGAGCACCGCGCAGTCAACGTCGTGGACTGGGCGGGATGGCTACGGCTGGACTCCCACGAAATCCAAGCAGGTCGGCGCCGAGGAAGCCCCCGGGTCAAAACCCCGGATCTGGCCGCCATGCTCGATCACGCCCACCCCCTGGCACACGACGCCCCGACGGACGCCGCGGCCGGCACCCCGAGCCCGGCCGGGCGAACACCAGGATGACCCGCACGTATCGAGTGGTGCGCCCGGGAGCCCGCCGACACCGGCACGCACAGTCGACATCCCAACTCAGGTCCACAACACAGTCTCTGCGAAGGAGCCACGATATGATCGACCGCCACATTCCTTGGATGCAGCCCGCCTCGGCCCCGGGCCGCTTCCGTGAGATCGGCGTGTGGGGCGACCAGACGATCGCGGACGTCGTCGACGACCACGCACAACGGCATCCCGAAAAGACTGCGGTCATCGATTCCCGCGAAAAGCTGACATACGCCCAACTCAGGGACCTGTCGCTGCGCCTTGCGCGGGTCCTGCTCGATCACGGTGTCGAGCCCGGCGACCCGGTCGCCATCCACCTGCCCGGCTGCGTTTTGCTGCCGGCACTGCACCTGGCGTGCAACAGGATCGGCGCGCTGTTCCTGCCGGTGAGCACCGGCTGGCGCGGCGCCGAGCTGCGGTCTCTGCTGGGCACGGTACGGGCTTCGATGCTGATCGTCCTCAACGATAACGGCGGCTTCGACTACGTCGGCCTGGCGGAAACGCTGCGTGACGGGCTGCCCGACCTCAAACACGTGTTGACCGCCCGAAGCGGTTCGCTGGAATCGCTGGCAGCCAACTCGGCGCCTCTGACCGCCGGCGAGCTCGACGAGCATCGGCCGAGCGCCGATGCGCCCGCACACGTGATGTCCTCGTCGGGAACGACCGGTATCCCCAAGGCGTCGGTGTGGAGTTCGAATGACCTGGTCGCCCTGCTCGTCCACCATATGGGCCGCCGCCTCCACCTCGGTGCCGACGACGTCGCCGCCGCCATCGCACCGGCCAGCACGGGCTCGACCGGCTACGTCTTTCCCGTGCTGGCACCACTGTTGGTGGGTGCGACGACCGCGCTGCTGGAAACCTGGAAGCCGCAGGCCGCACTGGACCTGATCATCCGGGAGCAGTGCACCTACGCGACCGCCGTGCCCACCCAGATGATCATGATGCTGGAGTTCCCGCTCGAGCAGTATGACCTGTCCCACTTCACCCGATTCAACAACGCGGGCGCCCCGCTGCCACAGTCCACCGCGCGCGACCTCGAATCACGGATGGGCTGCCGCGTGCAAACCATTTACGGCGCCACCGATGGGGGAGTGCCCGCCATCACGTCGATCGACGATCCAGACGAGCTACGCCACACGACCGTCGGCTCGGTCTGCCCCGGTGTCGAGGTGGTGTTGCTCGGCGCGGACGGCAACCCCGTGCCGCCGGGCGACGCTGGTGAACTGTGCTGGCGTGGGCCCAACAAGTCATACGGCTATCTCAACGAGCCCGACTACGACCGGCAGGCTTGGGATGATCAGGGTTTCTTCCACTCCGGTGACGTCGGTGAGTTCGATGACCGCGGATACCTACGCATCGTGGGGCGCATCAAGGACATGATCTTGCGGGGAGGCACCAACATCTTCCCGCGGGAAGTCGAGGAGCTGCTGCTCGAGCACCCTGACGTGGCTGGCGTAGCGATCGTGGGAATCCCCGATGAGCGGCTGGGCGAGCGGGCCTGCGCCGCAGTGGTGCCCGCTTTAGGCTCTCACCCCCGGCTCGACGATCTGTGCTCGTTTCTGCTCGACCGCCAGCTCGCCAAGGCCAAGCTGCCCGAAAGATTCATCGTGCTCGATGAGCTGCCGACCAATGCCGGCGGAAAGGTCGACAAAGCGCTCCTTCGAGACATCGCCATCAAGGACCTGGCAGGTCACGCGCGTAACGAAGACGGGACCTCAGCTCGCCATCGGCCGCCGGCGCCAGGTACGCCGGCTGACACCGCACCGTCAACCGCAGAACGCGCAGCTGAGGGAACGGCATGAGCGATCCGACCGGCCCGCTGTCCGGGGTACGCATCCTCGACCTGTCCGCGCTGGCCCCAGGGCCGTTTGCCACCATGCTGCTCGGCGACCTCGGCGCGGAGGTGATCACGGTGGAAGCCCCGGCCGCCGCGCGAAGCGGCAGCGGTCTTGGCGCGCTACCCGGTTACGGTGGTGAGCGCGCGCGCCGACAGGGCATCAATCCGCTGTATCGCTCCCGACGATCACTCGTGCTGGACCTCAAGCAACCGCAAGCCCTGGAGATCGCCCTGCAACTGGCGCAGCGCAGTGACGTCTTCGTCGAGGGATTCCGGCCGGGAACCTGCGAGCGGCTCGGATTGGGCTACGACACGGTCGCCGCGCGGAACCCGGCGATCGTCTATTGCTCGCTGACCGGCTATGGGCAATCCGGGGAGCTGGCGATGCGCGCCGGTCACGATCTCAACTACATCGCCGAGTCGGGCCTGCTGTCGGCGACGACACGCGATGGCCAGCGTCCGGGCATACCCGTCAACGTGGTGGCCGACTTCGCCGCAGGAGGTTTGCTGGCCGCGTTCGGCATCCTGGCCGGCCTCCTGGGCCGCCAGGCCAGCGGCCGGGGAACTCACATCGACGTGTCGATGTATGAGGGGCTGCTCGGCCTGCTGCAGGTGGTCCAGTCGTGGACGCTGGCGTCGGCGCCGGATCCGTCGTGGGGCCGGGGCCTGCTGTCGGGGGCGGTCCCCTTCTATGACTGCTATCGCACGGCCGACGGGCAATGGCTGTCGGTGGCTGCTCTGGAGCCGAAGTTCTTCGCGAACCTCTGCACAGCACTCGGCCGCCCCGACCTGATCTCGGCTTATGCCGACCAGTCTCGATGGGGCGAGCTGCGGGCCGCATTCGAGAAGACCTTCTCCGCTGCCTCGCTCGCGGAATGGCTGGCCCGGCTGGAAGAGGTCGACACCGCGGTGGCTCCCGTGAGGTCGCTGCCCGACGCGTTCGACGCAGCGCAGCGCAGAGGGTTGCTGGACGCGCCGGGTGTGGTTGGCCCGCTGCCGCGCATGAGCGCGTGGAAGCCAACCGCGGGATCGGTCGTTACCCGGCCCGGGCAGCACACTCGCGAAATTCTCGACGAGATCGGCCTTTCCCCGGACGAGATCGAAACGCTGCGGGCGACCGGCGCGGTCACGGAGTGAAATCGGCGAGGACGATCCAAATCGGGATGATCATCGTCATTGTAAAGTATATGGACTCTGGACGTCGTAACGGAGAAACGATCGGAGAATGAGCATGCAGGCACGTGTCGCCGTCGTCACCGGCGCCGCTAGAGGAATCGGACGCGAGATCGCGTTAGCGCTAGGCCGGCAAGGCCGCCACGTCGCGGTGGTCGATCTGCGCGACCACGAGGCTAAGGAGACCGCGGCGACGATCACCGCAGCCGGCGGCACCGCCGTGCCCGTCGCCGTGGATGTCACCGACCCGGCGTCGGTGAAGGAGGGCCTCAACGAGGTTCGCCAGAAGCTGGGATCGATCTCCATCCTGGTCAACAACGCTGGGTGGGACGAGCTCAAGCCCTTTGTCGATACCGACGAGGAGTTCTGGCAGCGCGTCATCGAGATCAACTACAAGGGCGTGCTTCGGACCACGCACGACGTGCTTCCGGCGATGATCGAGGCGGGGTGGGGGCGGATTGTCAACATCGGCTCGGACGCCGGTCGTGTCGGTTCGTCGCTGGAGTCGGTGTACTCGGGGGCCAAGGGCGCTGTGATCGCATTCACGAAGACGATCGCTCGCGAGGTCGCCCGCGCGGGGGTAACCGCCAACACCGTGTGCCCCGGCCCGACCGACACCCCTTTGCTACAAGAGATCGTCCGCGGCCAAGCCGATGCAGACAAGGTGATCGGTGCGATGACCCGGGCGGTGCCGATGAAGCGTCTGGGCCGGCCGGAGGAGGTCGCCGCCGCGGTCGCGTTCCTCGCTTCCGACGACGCGGGGTTCATCACCGGACAGACGCTGTCGGTGAGCGGCGGCCTTACCATGGCGTAGCTCTGAACCATGGCGTAGCTCTGACCGACGGCCGCAGCGCCGGGAACGCTACCGCCCCCCGGTGCCGCTCCTTAGCTCCAGGTTCTTGACGATAGGGGGATCGGCGCTGAGCTTCCCGACGCGGCGGGCGCCACCGGGAGAGCCGATTTCGGAGAAGAAGTCGGCATTGATCTGCTGATAGTGCCGTACACCGTCGGGGAGGTCGGTCTCGTAGTGGATCGCCTCCACGGGGCAGACCGGTTCGCACGCCCCGCAATCGATGCACTCGGCGGGGTGGATGTACATCATCCGTTCGCCTTCGTATATGCAGTCGACCGGGCATTCTTTGATGCACGTCTTGTCGAGAACGTCGACACATGCCTCGGTAATCACATAAGTCACGGATTCACCTTTCTCTACTCTTTATGTAACCCCGTTGCGACGTCACGCTGGACGTGGCGGATGACCGTAGGCTGGTACCTGCCAGAACGGGGCCGTGCGCTTCACACGGCCGAGGAGCCGAAGATGGTCTCGGCTATCCGGGCACGGTGTTGGCGCGGGGTCCCGTACGCCTGTTCCATGGCCTTCCCCCGTTTGAGCCACAGGTGCAGGTCATGCTCCCAGGTGAAACCGATCCCACCGTGGCATTGCAAAGCGCTGTCGTTGGCGGTCTTTTCCGCTTCCGACGCGCAACTCTTGGCAACCGCCGCGGCCGTCGGCGCTTCATCCGAACCAATGGCGACCAAGTGCGCGGCGACCCACGTCGCCGGCCGGGCGAATTCGACCGCGAGATAGGCATTGGAGAGTTGATGCTTGACGGCCTGAAACGATCCGACCGGTCTGCCGAACTGCTCCCGCTGCCGCACATAATCGACCGTGGTTTCTACTAAGTACGCCCCGATGCCCACGAGCGTGGCAGCGGCGGCCACGGCGGCGCGTACGGCTAAAAGGTCCGCCCGTCCGGTGCTGCCGGGCAACAAGGTATCGGAGGTGGCTTCGGCGCGGATAGTCGCCAGGCGGCGGGCGCCGTCCTCGACTTCGTGGGACTCGATGTCGCAGTTGCTCACGGGTACGACATGCAGACAGTCCTCGCTCGCCACCACGATGAGGTCGAACGAGCTGTCGATGACAGCGAACGGTGCACCCGGCGGCTGAATGGTGGCGATTAGTTCGCCGGCTGCGATGGCGGGCAACCACCGCTCGATCTGGCGGTCGCTGCCCATGTCTGCGATCGTCAGCGCCGCCACCGCGGTCTCCAGCAGCGGGTCGGGAAGCGCGACCCGGCCGGCTTCCTCGAGCAGCAATGCGAGCTCCACATCAGAGCGCCCCAGGCCGCCGAACCGTTCTGGCACTACGACACCGAGGAACCCAATCTCGGCCAGTCGAGCCCACGCCGCGCGATCGACGGCGCAGTCGGCATCCCAGGCCGAACGAACCCGCGACGCAGGGTACTCGGCACGCAAGAATTCCCGTGCCGCGGCTGCCAGCTCTTTCTGGTCGGGCGTGAGGTCGATGTTCACCGCGGCTCCCGTGGAAGTCCGAGCAGGCGCTCGCCGATGATGTTGCGTTGTATCTCGTTGGTGCCGGCGAAGATTCGCGACGCCCGAGCGTGCCAGTATCGGCGATGAAACCCGGCTCCAGCGGCACAGCCGGATGAATCCGCCAGTTCTGCGAAGGGACCCAGGATCTGCAGAGCGGTTTCCTGGATTCTGCTGTCGAGCTCCGACCAATACAACTTGACGAGGCTGGACCTGGAACCGACGCCGGTGCCCGCGGCGAGTTGGCTGGCGATGTGCTGCATGTACCGGCGGAAAAGCTCGGCCTCGGCGAAGCGCGAGGCGATCTCGTCCCGGAGGGCGGGATCGTCGGCGATGCCCATACGTGTGGCGAGGTCGACCAATTGCCGCACGTCGTTGGACAGACGCACGTGGTTGCCCAAGCCGGTGCCGCGCTCGTAGCCCAGCGTCGCCATGGCAACGCGCCACCCGTCACCGACCGCACCGATGACGTTCTTCGCGGGAACGCGCACGTCGGTGAAAAACACCTCGGAGAAACCCGGCTCGCCGTGCAACTGGCGGATCGGCCGCAACTCGATGCCAGCAGTGTCCATCGGCAGCACGATGTATGTCAGGCCCCGATGCCGAGTCTGGCCGGGGTCCGTGCGGACCAGGGCGAACATCCATTCGGCGAACGCGGACAGTGATGTCCAGATCTTCTGGCCATTGATGACGAAATCGTCTCCGTCAAGGACCGCCCGAGTTCGCACGGCGGACAGGTCGCTGCCCGCGCCCGGTTCGGAGAATCCCTGGCACCATAACTCGTCGCAGCTGAGCATCCCCGGCAGCCAGCGCTGCTTCTGCTCGGTGGTGCCGAATTCGATGATGGTGGGGCCCGCTAGTCCGAGGGCGAGACGGTTCAACCGCTGCGGAGCTGCGGCTCGGTGGTACTCCTCGTCGAACAGCATCTGGCGCATGAAGTCGGCACCTCCGCCGCGGTACTCTCGCGGCCAATGCAGCGCCGAGTAGCCCGCGGTGTACAGCGCTTTCTCCCATTCCCGATGTGCGGCCACACCCTCGGCCGTGTAGGGCGGCGGTAAGGGGTGAGTGGGCGCGTTGGTCGTCAGCCAGGCGCGTACTTCATCGCGGAACGCCAGCTCTGAATCGGAGTACGACAATTCCATCGTCAACGTCCCCCCGGATTCTCGCCCACACCGCCGTTGCGAGTTGAGCGCATCGTCAACGCCAAGGGGAGAAGTCGGGCTTGCGTTTGTTCATGAAGGCATCGGCGCCTTCGGATTGCTCTCCGGACACGAAGAAGCCGGGGTTCACCTGGTTGAGAATGCTGAACCGGTCCTGTGCTTCCCGCATGGGCGCGACCGCGTCGTCAAAGGACTTTTTGACCAGTTTCAGCACGGTCGGGCTAAGCGCCAGCAACTCGTCACACCAACGCGCGACTTCGGCATCGAGATCCTCCGGCGGCACACACGCGTTGATGAGCCCCCAGTCCAGCGCCTGCTTGGCCGAGTAGCGCCGGCACAACATCCACATCTCCTTGGCCCGCTTCATACCGACCACCGTCCACAGGTAGCTCACCAGCCACCCCTCGGCTGGACTGGCGACGCGCGGACCGTTCTGTCCGAGCACCGAGCGATCAGACGCGATGGTGAAATCGCAGGCGTAGGCCATGTGGTGTCCCCCGCCGATCGCGTAGCCGTCCACCCGGGCGATCACCGGCTTGAGACATTCACGAAACGCGCGGTAGAGCTGCTTGACCAACTCGTCGAAGGAGTCATCGCCGGCGTTGAACGTGCTCTCGTCCTCCACGCTGACGTCACCACCCGCGCAGAATGCCCGTTCGCCGGCACCGGTCAGCACGATCACCCCGACGTCGCCGTCCTCGCCGGCACGTCGCACGGCCGATGTCAACTCCCTGAGGGTGTGCGGCGTGAATGCATTCAATTTGTCGGGACGATTGATCGTTATCCGGGCGACGGCATCCTTGACTTCGTAGCGGATGTCGGAGAACTCCACCATTGAACTGCTCATTGAACAACTGCTCCTTCCCAACGTTTCCGGGCCTCGGACTTGGCCTCGGTTACCGATATGCAGAGGACTTGGGTTGCCACGCGGGGGACAGCGGCCCTGCCGTCACACCGAGACGTTGCACGTTCTCGGCACGCCCCGCAGCAAACGCGACTGTCGCCTAGCCATAGCCGAAGTCGGGTGGCCGCTTATTGATGAAGGCGTCGAAGCCCACCCGGGCCTCTTCCCCGGCGAAGAGGTCGACAACCCCAGCGGACTCGGCCCGAAAGCCCGCGCAACGCCCCCCGTCCAGTCGTGCGAGCACACACGATTTGATGCGGCGCATGGCCTGGCGCGCGCCCGACGCGAGTTGTCGAGCGAACTCGACGGCTTCGCCAACGACTCGGTCGCCCTCCACGACTCGGTTGACCAGGCCGAGCGCATGCGCTTCGGCAGCGCTCACCTGCCGGCCGGTGTAGAGCAGTTCCAGGGCGCGGCCCTTGCCGATCGTCTCGCACAGCCGCTGCGTTCCTCCGGCGCCGGGAAGCAGGCCCAGACGAACCTCGGGAACGCCGAGCCGCACGTGTTCGCCTGCGAACCGCAGGTCGCACGCGAGGGCGAGTTCGAGGCCACCGCCCATGGCGTTACCGTTGATCGCTGCGATCACCGGCAACGGCAGTGCTTCCAGATCGTTGAGGGCCCGTTGAATCGCGTTGACGAAATACGCAAATCCGGCAAGATCGATGTCGCGCATCACCTTGATGTCGGCGCCGGCGACAAACTGTTTTCCGTGTCCGGTAACGACGATGGCGCCGACCTCAGGCTGCAACGCTGTCTCCGAGGCTGCCCTGCTGATTTCGTGTACCACCTGCAGATCCAGCGCGTTAGCCGGCGGGCGGTCCACCGTCAACAGCGCGACACCTCTATCCACCTCGACGCGGACGAACTTCGTGTCGCCTACGGCGATAACCATCGAACCTCCAGTAGCGCTGACGCTTGCACCCTTGCACGCCAGACCTTATCGTAGTACTGATTATAAGGCAATGTGGCTATCCGCGCCGCCTACTGAACCGGGAGGCGCAGGACTGCACGCATGCCAGCTGCACCACACCAGGGGGCGTGTAGTCGCCGGGTGGTCGTCATGACCGAAACAAGGGAGTTCCGAATGCTCACGTTCCGCGGAAAGCCGACACCGGAGCAGTCGGCATTTGTCGAAGCCGTCGATGGCTTCTGCCAGCGCGAATGCCCACCGCACAAGCTCCGCGAGCTGACCAAGGGCGGGACCGTCGCCCACAATGACGAGCTGTACGGCAAGCTCGCCAGCACCGGCTGGCTCGGACTGACGATCCCCGAGGAGTACGGCGGGGTCGGGGGAACACTGTCAGAGGTCGCGCTGCTGACCGAGCGCCTGGCCTACCATCGCGTCCCGGTCGGCGGGTACCTGACCACGGTGATCACACTGCAGGCGCTGATCAAGTACGGGTCAGAAGAGCAGAAACGTGCCGTCTTGCCCGGCGTCGCTGCCGGCGACATCCTGTCCATCGCGATCACCGAGCCCGACACCGGCTCTGACGCAGCTGCGGTCAAGACGCGTGCCCGCAAGGAGGGCTCGCGGTGGACGCTCAGCGGTGAAAAGACCTTCACGAGCAACGCCAACCATGCCCGCTGGGTACTCGTGGTGACCCGCACCAACACCGAAGCGCCCAAGCATCAAGGGCTGAGCCTGTTTCTGCTGCCGATGGACCGGCACGGCATCAGCTTCGAACGGCTCGACATGCTCGGCCATATCGACACCAACATCACTCGCTATGAGGATGTCGATGCCGGCGATGACGAGATCGTCGGAGGAATCGACCAAGGGTGGCGGGTGCTGGTACGCGGCCTCAACAGCGAGCGGCTCATCATCGCGGCCGAGGCCCTCGGCATCGGGCAGCGCGCGTTCGACGACACGCTCCGTTATGTAAAGGAGCGGCGCCAGTTCGGCCAACCTATCGGTCGCTTCCAAGCACTCCAACACGGCCTTGCCGAGAGCGCGACGAAGTTGCTGTCCACCCGGTTGCTGGTGGAGCACACCGCCGCGTTACTCGCAGCCGGAGACCCAGCGCCGGGTGAGGCTTCCATCACGAAGCTGCAGGCGACGGAGACCGCAAAGGACGTAGCACTGCAAGGTATGCAGTTCATGGGCGGTATGGGGTACAGCATGGAAAGCGAGATGCAGTCCTATGTCAGGGACGCTCTGGTCATGACAATTTTCGGCGGCACGTCGCAGATTCAGAAGAACATCATCGCCGCCCAACTCGGACTTGCCGACTGATCCGAGAGTACTGCGGCACAGCAACGTTCGCGCTTTTCCGGGCGCGGGATGGTCACATCAAGAGGCACATCGAACAGGGATGAAGGGAACAATCATGGCAGTCGAGATCGACTTGACCGGGCGCTCCGCGATCGTCACCGGCGCGGGCAGCGGAATCGGGCGCGAGGTAGCAACTCTTCTCGCGCGCGCCGGCGCGAAAGTTGCGGCGGCGGATGTCAACGAGGCTGCCGCCAAGGAAACGGCTGCGATCGTCGAACAGGCGGGCGGCACTGCGATCGCCGTCACGGTGGATGTGCGCGACCCCCAGCGCGCGCGCGATGCGGTGAGCGCCACGGTAGAGCAGTTCGGTGGTCTGGATATCCTCGTCAACAACGCCGCGGCCTGGAGTGTGGATCTCTTCAAGAACCTCACCTACGAGCAGTACCAACTCGACGTCGGCGTCACCCTGATCGGCACGATGGTGATGACCAAGGCGGCCTACGACCACATGCGTGAGCAGAAATCGGGAACGGTGGTGAATCTGATCTCAGACGCCGGCCGGATCGGCGAACCATTCCTCGTTTCCTACAGCGCCGCTAAAGGTGGGGTCGTCGGCTTTACGAAGGCATTCGCCAAAGAAGCCGGCCGCTACGGCATCCGATGCAACGCGGTGTCGCCGGGCACCACGAAGACCCCAGGCGCCAGCGCACTGATCGAAAAGTGGGGTGGTGAGGAGACTTTGGTCAAGGCCTACCCGCTGGGCCGACTCGGCGAACCTATCGACCAGGCCAACGCGATCCTGTTCTTCTGCTCGGATCTCAGCTCGTGGATCACCGGTCAGATCCTCAGCGTCAGCGGTGGCTACAGCATGGTGGACTGATCGTCACCCTCTACAGCCCTCCGCGTATAGGATTGCGTTTTTTGTCATGTCAGCGAAGTGGTCAGGTAGGGGAATCACCGCATGCCGTCCCGTAACTTCACCGGGCGCGAAGCAGCGGAACAGAACCGCGGTGGTCCGCCTGGCCGGACCTACAGCGAACCGAGGCACACATAAACGAGGCATACGAGCATGACCGTCGCGGATGCTACCCCGCTGCCGTGGTCAGACGGCGACCGTCGGCGGTCGGGCCGGCACTTCTACTGCTCGCTTGGCAGCGGTTGTAGACCGCAGAATCAGCGGCTGGCGCTAACCGGCTTGGTAGCTTGGTAGAGCGCAGCGAACTGCTCGCGGAGCTGGTATTTGAGTATTTTGCCGCCGACGGTCTCGGGTAGCTTTTCGGCGAACACGACGCGCTTAGGGGTCTCGAAACCGGCGAGCCGCTGGCGGCAGAAGGCGACAATGTCCGACTCGGTGGGCGCGCGCCCGGCGTGGGACGTGACGATTGCTGTGACGGCTTCACCCCAGTGGGGGTGGGGCAGTCCGATGACCGCCGCACGCGCTACGTCGGGGTGGGTGTGCAGCACAGCCTCTACGCGCATGCTCGAGACGTTCTCTCCACCGGTCTTGACGATGTCTTTGTAGCGATCGACCATGATCCGCAGCCCGTCGCGGTCAATCGATGCGCTGTCGCCGGAGTGAAACCAACCGCCGCGGAATGCCTCGCGGGTGGCGGCTGGGTTGCGGTAGTAGCCGGCGGTCATGATGGGCGATCGGTAGACCGCCTCACCGGGCTGCCCGCGCACAGGTTGGCCAGATTCGTCGACGACGTCGGAGGCCAGCAGCGGGCTGGGCACACCGACGTAGTTGGCCTGCGGCGCGGTGGCGCGGTGCGCCTCGGGCCATTTTGCGGGCCAGAACCGGTGACATGCGATCGCCTCGGTCTGACCGAAGATGCCCATCGCCACCAGTTCTGGGCCGCAGCGCTGCACCAGCCGGTCGAGCAGCTCCGGGGCCAGTGCTCCCCACCCGTACACCAGCACGCGCAGGCTGGTTGGGTCGAACTCCGGGTGGGCCTCGAACTCGTCGGCTAGGGACGCAACGAACTGCGGTGAGCCGGCCCACAGCGCCGTGATCCGCCGGGCGTCGACAGCCTTGGCTACCACCTCGGGTACAGGCTTTCGGCCGATGAGCAGGCGGCCTCCGCTGAGAAACGCCGAGAACATGAAGATCTGGTCGCCGACGTGATAGGTGACCGGCAGGAACGTGGCAAGGCGCAGGTCGGATTCCACGGTGAGACCGCGAGTCAGCGAGAGTGCGAAGTTCATCGCCGCCAGGTAGGTGCAGTGGTGGGACATCATTGCGCCTTTGGGCATCGATGTGGTGCCGGAGGTGAACAACAGCTCCCAGATGTCGTCGCCGTGGATCTCCACGTCGGGCTCGGTGTCGGGTTTGCTGTCGATCAGCTCGGCGAAACTTGGCGAGCCAACCACAGGGGCGCCGCCGATGGTGATCGTCACACCTGGGCGCAGGCCGGCCGCGCTGAATCCGCGTTCGGCGCGGGGCCATAGCTCGGCGTCCACCACCGCGAAGGCCGGTTCGGTTTGTCCGATGAGGTGTTCAACCACATCGGGAGCCAGGTTGGGGTTGAGGGGGACGGCCACCATTCCCGCCTTCGCGATGCCGATCTTGGCGAGACAGGCTTCGACGGAGTTCTCGCAGAACAGCAGCACCCGCGCGCCAGGTTGGAGCCCCGCGCTGGCGAGCGCGTGCGCGAATTGGTTTGCGGTTTGGTCTGCCTCACGATAGGTCAGCCGGGCAAACCGCCGGTCCCCATAGGCACCGGGCCATCCGGCGATCGCGATCTGGTCGGGATAGCTCCAGGTGAGCCGTTCGAGCACATCACCTACCGATGTCCGTTCCCAGCGGCGCGTTGCTCGCCTGCCTCGCAGGGTGGTCACATCCGGGTCCATTGCAGCTCCTTGTGCGCGAGTCACGTTCAGAATGTCACGCCGATGCCGCGCGATCAATGCTCTAGTTACTCCTGGTTCACAATGTCTGGTGCTGGCGCCACCCCGAGACAGCCGTGCGCGGCCGTCCTGAGCAGCTCGGCGAGCCGAACTGGCGGTAGTCCGCTGCGGAAGAACAGGGTCGACTGGATGGCGCCGATGGCGGCATGCACCGCGACCCGCAACTCGGCGTCGGCCAGGTCGGGACGCAGGTGGCCGAGCACGTGGACCCACTCCTCCACGTAGTGTCGTTGGTCTCGGCGCAGTCTTCGCTGCTGTTCCGGCGCAACGTTGTGCCCCTCGCGGTGGTAGACGGCCAGCACCGCGCGGTCTTCGACGGCTATCCGGACATGGTCGTCGACCAGCGCCGACAGGGCTTCGGCATCGCTCGGCGCTGTCGAAATGATCGCCCCGGCACCGTGACTGAGCCGTCGCATCACCCTGTCGAGAAGTGCTACCAGGATCGCGTCCTTGCTGGGGAAGTGGCGATAGATCCCCGAGCCCACGATGCCCGCCCGGGCTCCGATGTCGACGAGGGCCACGCCGTGGTACCCGCGCTCGGCGACCAGTTCGGCCGAAGCGGTCAGGATCCGCTCCTTTCGTTGCGGGTCGCGCTGCCGTGCGTGCGTCGCACCGTCCCCCATCTGGCCCTCCTCGCCGTGCATGTCGTACAGTCTCCTACGTGAACAGTGAATCACATACCGTGCTTCTCGAGGGAACACTGTGCCGGTGCTGACATCGCAGCTCGATACGTCGAGCGAGGCTTATCAGGCCAACCGGGAGGCGCAGTTGGCGCTGCTTGCACAGCTCGACGAGCAGGTTGCACTTGCGGTCGCCGGGGGTGGTGAGCGGTATCGGCGGCGGCATCGTGAGCGGGGGCGGCTTCTGGTCCGGGAGCGTATCGAGTTGTTGCTGGACCCGGCCAGCCCGTTTTTGGAGTTGTCGACGTTGGCTGCCTGGGGGACCGGGTTCACCGTCGGCGCCAGCGTGGTGACGGGCATCGGGGTGGTGTCGGGCGTGGAGTGCATGGTGATTGCGCACGACCCGACGGTGCGGGGTGGGGCGATGAACCCGTATTCGCTGCGAAAGACGCTGCGCGCGCTGGAGATCGCGCGGGTGAACCGGCTGCCGGTGATCAACCTGGTGGAGTCCGGCGGGGCGGACCTGCCCCAGCAGGCCGACCTGTTTGTGCCGGCCGGCCGTATCTTTCACGAGCTTACGGAGTTGTCGGCGCTGGCGATCCCCACGGTCGCCTTGGTGTTCGGGAATTCGACGGCGGGCGGGGCGTATGTGCCGGGGATGTGTGACTACGCGGTCCTGGTGGACCGGCAGGCCAAGGTTTTTCTGGGTGGTCCGCCGTTGGTCAAAATGGCGACAGGTGAGGTGGCCGACGATGAGGCGCTGGGCGGTGCCGAGATGCATAGTCGGGTGTCGGGGTTGTCGGACTATTTCGCCGCGGACGAGCGCGATGCGATACGGATTGGCCGCCAGATCATGTCGCGGATCAACTGGCGCAAACTCGGCCCCGCTCCTGTGGGGTGCGCGGCGGCGCCGCTGTATGACCCGGAGGAGATTCTCGGGATCGTCTCGGCCGATGTGAAGGTGCCGTTCGACCCGCGTGAGGCGCTGGCGCGGGTGGTGGATGGCTCGGAGTTCGACGAGTACAAGCCGCTGTACGGGACATCGCTGGTCACCGGGTGGGCGCAGGTGCACGGCTATCCGGTGGGGATCCTGGCCAACCATCGAGGCGTGTTGTTCTCCGAGGAGGCCAAGAAGGCCAGCGAGTTCATCCTGCTGGCCAACCAGACCGATACGCCGTTGGTGTTTCTGCAGAACACCACGGGCTACATGGTCGGTGCGAGCTACGAGCAGGGCGGCATCATCAAGGACGGCGCCAAGATGATCAACGCGGTGACCAACAGCACGGTGCCGCACCTGACGATCACCATGGCCAGTTCGTTCGGTGCCGGCAACTACGGCATGTCCGGGCGCGCGTATGATCCGCGGCTGCTGTTCGCCTGGCCCGGGGCGAAGCTGGCGGTGATGGGCGCGGCGCAGTTGGCCGGGGTGATGTCGATCGTCGGGCGGGAGTCGGCGGCGTCGATGGGGCGGCCGTTCGACGAGGAGGCCAACCGCGAGCGCACAGCGGCGATCGAGGCCCAGATCGACACGGAGTCGCACAGTTTCTTTGTCACCGCCCGGCTGTATGACGACGGGATCATCGATCCGCGCGACACCCGCACCGTGCTGGGCATGTCGCTGTCGGCGGTGCACTCCAACACCGTGGCCGGCCGCCGCGGCTTCGGCGTCTTTCGGATGTGAGGCAGATGATCCAGAAACTGTTGGTGGCCAATCGCGGCGAGATCGCCGCCCGGGTGATGCGCACCGCGCACGCCATGGGTCTGGGGACCGTCGCGGTCTATTCCGACCCTGACGCCGACGCGCCGTTTGTCGGCCTGGCCGATGAGGCTGTGCGGCTGGCGGGCGCCGCGCCGTCGGATACCTACCTCAACGCCGAGGCGATCATCGATGCGGCCCGGTTGACGGGGGCCGATGCGGTGCATCCGGGCTATGGGTTCCTCTCGGAGAACGCCGGGTTCGCGGCCGCCTGCGCCGAGGCCGGGCTGACGTTCGTGGGGCCACCGCCGGCGGTCATCGCCGCGATGGGCTCAAAGGTCGAGGCGAAAGCGCTCATGGAGAAGGCCGGCGTGCCCGTGCTGCCCGGCGCAACCCTGGACGAGGACTCCGATCTGGCCGCCGAGGGTCAGCGGGTGGGCTACCCGCTGCTGGTGAAGGCGGCGTTCGGCGGTGGCGGGCGCGGCATGCGGATCGTGGAATCCGCCGACGCGCTGGCCGACGCGGTGGCGGCTGCCCGCCGGGAAGCGGCCTCGGCCTTCGGCGATGCGACGGTGTTCCTCGAGCGCTACGTCGTGAATCCGCGGCACGTGGAAGTGCAGATCCTTGCCGACACACACGGGGCGGTGGTGCATCTGTTCGAGCGCGACTGCTCGATTCAGCGCCGCCACCAGAAGATCGTCGAGGAGTCCCCGTCGCCGGCCGTCGACGACACACTGCGCGCCGAACTCGGTGCGGCCGCGGTGGCCGCGGCCAAGGCAATCGGTTATGTCGGCGCGGGCACCGTCGAGTTCGTGTTGTGGGCGGGCGGGTTCGCCTTCCTGGAGGTCAATACCCGGCTGCAGGTGGAACATCCGGTCACCGAGCTGATCACCGGCCTGGACCTGGTGGAATTGCAGCTGCGGATCGCCGACGGCGAGCCGCTGCCACCGGAGGCGTTCGATGCCCGCATTCGCGGGCATGCGATCGAGGCGCGGCTGTATGCCGAGGACGTCTGCGCCGGCTTCCTGCCCGCCACCGGCGTGCTGCACCGCTTCGCCGTACCGGATGACCCGGGCGTGCGGGTGGACACAGGCGTGGCCGACGGCTCGGTGGTCAGCCCGCATTACGACCCGATGCTGGCCAAGGTGATCGCGCACGGACCCACCCGGGCCGACGCCGCACGAAGGCTGGCGCGGACGCTGGCGCGCGCTCAGCTGCACGGCGTGACCACCAACCGCGACCTGCTCGTCGGGATCCTGCGCGAGGAGGAGTTCCTGGCTGGCAGCACCGACACGGGCTATCTCACTCGCCATGACCCGTCGGTGCTGGCGGCGCGCGTGCCTGGCGCGCTGGCCGTGCATGCGGCCGCGGCGGCGCTGGCCGCCCAGGTGCTAGACAGGTTGTCGAGCCCGGTGTTGCGGACCCTTCCTGCGGCGTGGCGCAACATTGTGAGGACGTCCCAACGCGCCAGCTACCGTTGCGGTGAGCGTGCTATCGGGGTCGCCCACCGCCAAGTCGGTGATCGGGTGCTGATCGAGGTGGACGGTGAGCCGCTGTCTGGGGTACGGGTGCAGGCGGCGGCGCCGCAGCGGGTCGTCCTGGAGATCGATGGCGTGCGTCGCTCGATCAGTGTGCATCGCGCTTGCGGTGTGTCGTATGTGGATAGCGCTTTGGGTTCGACGGTTCTGGTCGAGGTGCCGCGGTTCCCCGATCCGTCGTCGGCGCGGCACGCCGGCTCGCTGGTGGCCCCGATGCCGGGAACGGTTGTGCGGGTACTGGCTACCCCCGGCGCGGATGTCGCCACCGGGCAGGGGTTGATCGTGTTGGAGGCGATGAAGATGGAGCACACCGTCACCGCGCCCGCCGACGGGACCGTCGTCGACGTCTGTGTGGCGGCCGGTGATCAGGTCGACGCCGGCCAGACACTCGCCATTGTCGAGGACAGCAGCGCGGCCAGTGACGGAGGGCAGCAGTGAGCGATCCGGTGACCTACCAGGTCGTCGACGGCGTGGCCTGGTTGACCATCAACCGGCCCGAGGCGCGCAACGCGCTCAACGCCGCCGTGCGCGAGGGCCTGTGGGATGGGATCCGTCGGTTCAACGACGACGCGAACGCCCAGGTTCTGGTCCTGACCGGGGCGGGGGACAAGGCGTTCTGCGCGGGCGGGGACCTCAAGGAGATGGCCCAGGGCGGCCTGACCGTGCCGCCGCCGGATTTCGCCCCGCAGTTCGGCCGCAACATCGATGTCGCCAAGCCGACCATCGCCGCTGTCAACGGGGTCGCGTTCGCCGGTGGGTTCCTGCTCGCCCAGCAGTGCGACCTGGTGCTGGCCGCCGAGCACGCGACGTTCGCGATCACCGAGGTCAAGGTCGGCAGGGGAGCGCCCTGGGCCGCCCCGCTGTCATGGTTGGTGCCGCCGAGGATCGCCCTGCAGGTCCTGCTCACCGGGGATTCGCTCAGCGCGCACCGGGCACACGAGGTGGGGCTGGTCAACGAGGTGGTGCCGGCAGCCCGGCTGCGCGAGCGCGCCCAGGAGCTCGCGGAGCGGATCGCCGCCAACGCGCCGCTGTCGGTGCTGGCCGCAAAGCGCACGGCCTATTTGTCGGCGCACCACCGGCTCGATGAGGCCTACGCGCGCGCCGAGCAGATCTGGGCGCCGGTGTATCACTCCGAAGACGCGCAGGAGGGGCCGCGGGCGTTTCGGGAGAAGCGGGCACCGGTGTGGAAGGGACGCTGAGCGTGGCGGTATCGATGAATGCGCTGGCCGATGACCTGGCCGCCGAGACCGCCGACCTGCGCGACCTGCTACTGCCGCTGAGCGACGCCGATTGGCGCCGGTCTACGCCAGCGGAAGGGTGGTGTATCGGCGACCAGGTATCGCACCTGGCCTACTTCGATGACGTCGCCGTGCAAGCGGCGACCGACGCAGACGGCTTCCTCGCCGAGTTGGCCCGGCTGAACGCCGACGGCGGGGTCAACCCGGATTCGATCGCCACGCGCTATCACGAGATGTCCGGCGAGGAGCTGCTGGCCTGGCTGGACCAGGCGCGAAGCCGCCTGCTGGCCGTGTACAGCTCGCTCGACCCGTCCACACGAGTGCCGTGGTTCGGCCCACCGATGAGCGCCGCGTCGTCTCTGACCGCTCGGCTGATGGAGACCTGGGCGCACGGCCAGGACATCGCCGATGCGCTCGGCATCGGCCGCGAACCCACCCACCGGCTGCGCCACGTCGCCCACCTGGGCGTGCGCGCGCGGGCGTTCAGCTATACGGCCAACGGGCGTCAGGCGCCGGATTTGCCGGTGCGGGTCGAGCTCACCGCACCAAGTGGCGCGATGTGGAGTTGGGGCCCCCAGGACGCCGTGGATCGGGTGAGCGGGCCTGCGCTGGACTTCTGTCTGGTGGTGACCCAGCGGCGGCACCGCGACGACACCGCGTTGGTGATCAGCGGGTGTGCGGCGGGGGAGTGGATGGCCATCGCCCAGGCGTTCGCCGGACCCGCGGGAGCGGGCCGGAAGAGGGGACAGTTCCGATGACGGCGACAACCGATCGTGCCTCGGTGGTGCGGATCGCCAACTGTTCCGGGTTCTACGGCGACCGCATCGCTGCCGCGCGCGACATGGTCGAGGGCGGCCCCATCGACGTGCTGACCGGGGACTATCTGGCCGAGCTGACCATGCTCATTCTCGCCAAGGCGCAGCGGAAGGATCCGGGCGCCGGGTACGCGAAGACGTTTCTCACCCAGATCGAGCAGGTGCTCGGCACCTGCCTGGATCGCGGCATCAGGATCGTGGCCAATGCCGGCGGGCTGAACCCGGCGGGCCTTGCCGGCGCTGTCCGCGACGTGGCGGCTGAGCTCGGGCTCGACGCGCGGGTGGCCCACGTGCAAGGTGACGACCTGCGCGGCAAACTGACGGCCATCACCCCGCCGGTGGGCGGGGAGCCCGTCTCGGCCAACGCCTACCTCGGGGGGTGGGGTATCGCGGCCGCCCTCGACGCGGGTGTCGATGTGGTGGTGACCGGCCGGGTCACCGACGCGTCGCTGGTCCTCGGGCCGGCGGCGTGGTGGCATGGCTGGCGAAGCGACGACTGGGATGCGCTGGCCGGCGCGGTCGTCGCCGGGCACGTCATCGAGTGCGGGCCGCAGGCGACCGGTGGCAACTACGCGTTCGCCGAGGACCTGCCCGACTCACGCTATCCGGGTTTTCCAATCGCCGAGGTCGCCGCGGACGGGTCGTCGGTGATCACCAAACACCCGGGTACCGGCGGCCTCGTGTCGGTCGGCACGGTCACCGCGCAGCTGCTCTACGAGATCGGCCCGCCCGCCTACCTCGGGCCCGACGTCATCACGCACTTCGACACCATCACCCTCACCCAGGCCGGCCCGGACCGGGTCGCGATCCGCGGCACCCGGGGCAGCCCCCCACCGCCCACCCTCAAAGTTGCGCTCAACGACGCCGGCGGGTTCCGCAACACCATGACGATGGTGCTCACCGGGCTGGACATCGAGGACAAGGCCGCCCGCGCGGAAGCGATGCTGTTCGACGTACTGGGTGGACGCGACCGCTTTGCCGAGGTCGACGTGCGGCTGCTGCGCTTCGACACCGCCGACGCGCCGACCAATGAGCAGGCCACCGCTCACCTGCGGGTCACCGTCAAAGACCACGACCCCGCGAAGGTGGGCCGCCGCTTCTCCAACGCGGTGATGGAACTGGCGCTGGCCGGCTACGCAGGTTTCCACACCACCAGCCCGCCCACCTCGGAGTCGGCCTACGGGGTCTACCGGCCCGCGGCGGTGCCCCGCGCGATGGTCGAGCATGTCGTGGTGCTGCCCGACGGCGAGCGCCGTGTAGTGCCCGATCCACCCGCAGCCGCCGCGCTCGTGGTGGACCCCGTTGCTGCCCCGCCGGCGTGCCAGCCGGCCGGGCCGACCCGGCGCGCCCCGCTCGGCCGGGTCTGCGGCGCCCGCTCGGGTGACAAGGGCGGCGACGCCAACATCGGGCTTTGGGCACGCCACGACAACGGGTACGCGTGGCTGCGCGAGTACCTCACCGTGCAGCGGATACGCGAGCTGCTCGGCCCCGAGGTCGCCGACCTGAAGATCGACCGGTTCGACCTGCCCAACCTGCGCGCGATCAACATCGTTGTGCACGGCCTGCTCGGCGACGGGGTGGCCTCCTGCACCAGGCCCGACCCGCAGGCCAAGGGGCTGGGGGAGTACCTACGAAGCCGCATAGTCGACATCCCCGAGGCGCTGCTCGACAGCTAACCCGACCACAGACCACCCGCCGGCCGAGACCGACGCCCCATCCGCGCGCGGTTGATCAGTCGATGAGCTCGACAATGGTCGCGTTGGCCATGCCGCCGCCTTCACACATGGTTTGCAGCCCAAAACGAATGCCCTGATCACGCAGGTGGTGCACGAGCCGGGTCATCAGGATCGCCCCCGACGCGCCCAGGGGATGCCCGACCGCGATCGCGCCGCCCAGCGGATTCACCCGCGCCGGATCGGCACCCGTCTCCGCCAGCCAGGCCAGCGGCACCGCCGCGAACGCCTCATTCACCTCAAACGCCCCGATATCACCGATGGACAACCCGCCACGGCGGAGCACCTTCGCCGTCGCCGGGATCGGTCCCGTCAGCATCACGACCGGATCATTTCCCGCCACCGCGCCGGCATGGTAGCGGACGACGGGGGACAGGCCGAGTTCTTTGGCCCGCTCCGGCGAGCTGACCAGCACGGCGGCGGCCCCGTCCGAGATCTGGGAGGCGTTACCGGCATGGATGACCCCGTTTTCGAGGAAGGACGGTGTCAGTTTCGCCAGCTTCTCGACGGTGCTGCCGCGGCGCACCCCTTCGTCGGCCGCCAGGCCGGGGGCTTCCGGGACCGCGACGAGCTGGCCGTCGAAGGCGCCGGCGTCGATAGCCGCCGCGGTCTTGGCGTGGCTCGCGCAGGCAAATTCGTCGAGTGTGCGCCGAGAAAAGCCCCATTTCGCCGCGATCATCTCGGCTCCACGGCCCTGATGGAAGGTCCCTCCCTCGAGGGCCGTCTCGTAGCGGCGTAGCAGCCGTGGCCCGTAGGGCAGCCCGACGTCGCGACCGGCGCCTAACGGAACCCTGCTCATGCACTCCACGCCGCCGGCGACGACGAGATCGTACTGGCCCGACATCACCATGGCGGCCGCGAAATCCAGCGCCTGCTGGCTGGAGCCGCAGGCCCGGTTGACGGTGGTGCCGGGCACGGTGTCGGGCCAGCCGGCGGCCAGCGCCGCGGAACGGCCCACGTTCGCCGACTGGTCACCGACCTGGTTCACGCAACCCCAGATGACGTCGTCGATCAGGGCAGGGTCCACCCCGGTGCGCTCGACCAGCGCCTCCAGCACCCGTGCGGACAGATCTACTGGGTGCACATCTGCCAGCGCACCGCCCCGCTTGCCGATGGGCGTCCGTATCGCTTCGACGATCACCGCCTCAGGCATGCCAACCTCCCATACCCATTACCGAATAATCTCTAATAAGCATTGTGATGATCACCTCTGACGTGATGGATCCAACTCCGGTTTCGTGCTCGCTTTACGTCTACCGTCGGCGCATTGACCACATTTGCGGGGCGCGCTCGGTCTGTACAGCCACGTCCCAGCCCAGTGCCGGCGGCCCTGTCTCCAGCCGGAAGGTGCGCGCCATGGCGCGGGCAAGCGAAGGGTCTTTCGCCGCTTCGCGGGCAAGTTCGAACGCCTGTTCCTCGACGGCCTCGTCGGCAACCGATTCCCACGCAAGGCCCAATTGCGCCGCGCGGTCTCCATCGATCTCCGCGCCACACAGCGCCATCGCGGCGGGGGCTTCGCGGCCGGCGAGGCGGGAGAGCAGCACGAAGTGTCCCCCGCCCGGGTGCAGACCGATGCGCTGGAAGCCCGACATCAGCCGCGCGGTGCGAGCGACGATCCGCAGGTCGGTGGCCAACGCGAGGTTCAGGCCCGCGCCGACGGCCGGGCCGCGCACGGCGGCAATCGTCACCGCCCGGATCGACCCGATCCGGGTGAACGCGGCATAGATGGCGGACAGGCTGGCATAGGTGCTCTCTTCGGCGGGGTCTGATCCAGCGTCGCCGAGCGTCGTGGTGTGCGCTCCCGCGCAGAACGATCCGCCGGAGCCGCGGATCACCAGCGCGCCGATGGAGTCGTCGGCGTCGATTCGATCGGCGGCGGCGACCAGTTCCCGGGACATCTCCGGTGTCAGCGCGTTGCGCCGCTGGGGCGCGGCCAGGGTGAGGGTGGCCACGCCGCTTTCGACGGTGAGCTCGATCTCCATGTTCCTCCGTTCAGGCGGGTTACATGCCGGTGATCGTCGGCCACAGCCCGTCGCCGCCGCCCGCGATGACAGCGCGGCCCAGCTCTCGGGCCCAGTGTTCGGCGGAGCCGCACTCTTCGCGCCAGGCCCACAGCCGGCGGGTCAGGTGATGTAGGCGGTGTTCCTGGGTAAACCCGATCGCCCCGTGTACCTGATGGGCAATCCGGGCCGCTGGTCCGGCCGCGGCGCTGGTACGCGCTTTGGCCGCGGCTATGGCCAAGGTCGCGCTGTGCGGATCGGCAGCCACTGCGGCGACCGCTGCCTGGGCGGCAGCGCCGGCACCCGCAGCCAGGCAGGCCAACTCCGCGATCTGATGGGCCACGGCCTGAAACTGCCCGATGGGCCGACCAAATTGGACCCGCTCCCCGGCGTAGCGCACCGTCGCGTCCAGCACTGCATCCAGGGCACCGGAGAGTTGGACCGCGCGGGCGAGCGCACCAAGTCGGCGCAGGTGGCCCGCGGTGCCTGGCGGAACTTCGGCAAGCGCTGAGCGGGGTATCCGGACTTCATCGGCAGCCAGGTCGTCGCGCGGCTCACCGGCCAGATTGTCGATGCTCACCAATCGGCAGTCGGCAGGGTCGACAAGCGCCGCCAGCGCGGGCTGCGGATCGTCGGTCACCACCAGCACGCGTTGAGACACCCGTGCATACGGCACCCGGTTGGCCACGCCGCGGACGACGGCTCCGGCGCCGTCCGGCGTGAGGGTCAGACCGGCCCCGTAGGCGACCGTCACCGGCCCATCGGGCAGGGCAAGCCCCGACACGGTGCACCCGGCGGCCACCGGGAACAGCGTCTCCGCCAGCGGGACGGGCGCGGCGTGGCCGGCAGCGACACGCAGCACCGTGGCCGCGTCGGCAATTCCACCGCCGGCGCCCCCCAGCCGTTCGTCGACGCCGATCCGGGTCAGCCCGATTTCCTCGAGCCGCTGCCAAAGCTGTGGGCTCCACGAGCCTTCAGCCGCGGAGATCAGCTCCGGCGTGCAGTGCCGGTCCAGCAGATCCGCTACGGTGCGTTCGACCAGATCGATGTCGCTCACCGCAACCCCAGCCCGCGCGCCACGATGCCGCGGAGCACCTCGTTCGTGCCTCCGCGCAAGGTGAACCCAGGCGCGTGCAGTACCGCCCGGGCTAACTCCCGTTCCAGGGGATGAGGTGAGTTTCGGCTCGGCTCGACCTGCGCCAGCGCCCGCACGACATCGATGATGTCGTTTTCCACCGTGGTGCCCGCGTCCTTCACCAAGGCGGCGGCGACATCGGGGGCCTCCCCCCGATCAAGCGATCCGGCTATTTGCAGCGAGAGCCGGCGCAACGCCCACAGCTGCGCCACGAGCGCGCCGACTTCGGTCGCCTGACGCTCATCGTCGGGGTCGGCGCCGCGCACCAGTTCGCGCAGCAGCGGCAGCGTCGACAGGAACCGCTCCGGCCCGGAGCGCTCATAGGCAAGTTCGGAGGTGACCTGCCGCCAGCCCGCGCCGACCTCGCCCAGGACCATGTCGTCGCCGACCCGGACGTCGTCGAGGACGACCTGATTGAAGTGATGCTCGCCGTCCAGCAACCTGATCGGTGTGATTGTCACTCCCGGCGCGGTCAGATCGACGATGAACTGGCTCAGGCCCGCGTGCCGGTCTTCGTGCTGCAGCGGGGCCGTCCGGCACAACGCGATCATGTAGTGGCAGCGGTGGGCCTGGCTGGTCCAGACCTTCGTCCCGTTGAGCACCCAACCGTCTCCGTCGCGTCGCGCGCCAGTCCGGATGGAGGCCAGATCCGAACCGCTATCGGGCTCACTCATCCCGATGGCGAAGAAGCACCGGCCTGCCGCCATCGCGGGCAGGAGCTTCTCGCGCTGCGACTCGGTGCCGTAGCGCAGCAATGCCGGCCCGCTCTGCCGGTCGCTGACCCAGTGCGCCACTACCGGCGCTCCGGCGGCGAGCAACTCCTCCACCACGACGAACCGATGCAGCGCTGGTCGCTCATGACCGCCGTAGCGGCGCGGCCAGGTCATCCCAAGCCAACCGCGATCCCCGAGGCGCGCCGAGAAGGCCGGGTCGAAACCGGCCAGCCAGGCGTCGGTCTGCGGCTCGAACGCGCCTCGGCGCAGTTCTTCGTTGAGGAATGCCCGGACCTCATCGCGCAATTGTTCGGCCTCGGCGGGAAGTTCGACGTCCGGCAGCCTTAGCAGCGGCGAGGCCATCGTTGACGTCGCCATCAGCCGACCACCTGCCAAGCGAGGCTCGGTCCCGATCCGTCGCCGCGCGGGCTGTGCGTGCACTGATCATGCGGAATGGCAGGCACGATCCCGTTCTTCCGGGCTAGAGCTGGGCGAGCAGGGGAGGTACTCCGATGTCCGGCGGCCATGGTCTCAAGACTACCCTATAGATCGTAATCATTATGATCTGATGCCCCGGATTGATTACCGGGGATTCGTCACCGCGGTGCCCAGCCGATGTCGGTGGTCCGGGTGGGCCAGCTCGCGCATGCCCGATGGTGTGGAGTCCCCAACAGGTCGGCGGCGCCGTGCTCGGTCACCACCGTCGGCGCACGCTGTGCTGGCCGGACCGTCCAAGCGGTCCACGATGCGCGAGACGGACCCGTGTGTTTGCCGCCGATGGCAGTGCCACCACGCCCACCCTCCTGGTGACATGGCCCCGCCGTGCAGGAAGTCGACCTGACCACTGACCACCGATCGCGCCGCGCCGGCATTCGGCGCATTCTCGGCAGGACCGGAAGGTGACTCGACTCGCCCCGGATGAGTCGGAGCCGTTGGCTGGTCTACCCTCACGGCCGAACCGAAATGCCATAATCATTCGAACGGATTAGAAATTCACGACCCGCAGGATGGGCGGTCAGACGTTCACTGCACGGCTGTGCCGTGCCAGATCGCAGGAGGACCGACATGGCGACGAACCCGCCGCGATTGCTTTCCTCGTCCGAGGACAGGCTCCCGGGTGAGGAACCGATTCCCGCCAACGAGATGCCGCTCAGTCTGGTCGGCGCCCGATGAATTCACCGGTGACGGTGAAGGAAGCTGGGTTCGGCGTGATGCTGCCCAATTTCGATCCCCTACGGCTTGGCGCGCCGCCGCTCCTGGCCGCCGCCCGCCTCGCTGAAGACCTGGGGTTTGACTCAGGGTGGGTTGGCGATCATCTGAGCTTTCATCCGCCAATATTGGAGCCGTGCGGGGCGCTCGCGGCCGTCGCTGCTGTCACTCAGCGGCTGGTGCTGGGCACCGGCGTGTTGCTCCTGCCGATGCGCAATCCGGTATGGACCGCCAAGCAGCTCGGGACGGTCGCCGCGCTCGCGCCGGACCGCCTGATCGTCGGAGTCGGTGTGGGCGGGGAGAACCCGGCGGAGTTCAAGGCCGCCGGGTACCCCGTTGCACAGCGTGGCCGCAGGCTCGACGAGGCGATGGTTGTCGTCGACGCGCTGATGCGCGGCGAGGCCGTGGACCATCCAGGCCCATTACTTCCGGTGCGTTCGCCGAAGCTGGAGCCGGTGCCATCGTCTCGCCCGCCGCTGGTTGTCGGTGGCCGATCCGCTCACGCGGTGCGGCGCGCGGCCCGGCTCGCCGAAGGCTGGTTTGCGGTGTGGCTGAGTCCCCGTCGTGTGCGTGCGGCAGTCGAAGATCTGCGGGCTCACGCAGAGGAGTTCCGCAGGCCGGTGTGCACAACGGTGATGTTGATGTTCGCGCACATCACCGAAGACGCGGAAACCGGTCGCGCCGAACTCCAACGATTCGTCGCGGGCCAGTACGGCATGCCCGTCGAAGCAATCGAGAAATGGTGTGTCATCGGAAGCGAGGCGCGGGTGGCCGACGCGCTCGCGGAGTACCGCGACGCCGGCGCCGAGTCGTTCGTGATCATGCCGACCGCCGCCAACGTGCTGGCACAGTACGATCGCCTCGCCGCGGTTCGGGAGCGGCTTGCGACGTCCGTCTGACGAGTCGACCGCGTCCCCAGACCGAACTCGCAGCTGCCTACGGAGCGAACTCTCGCCCCAGTAGATGGCGGGCAACAACCAGCTTGGCAACCTGCGCCGTTCCATCGGCGATCTCGAACGCCAACACGTCGCGCAGCCGCTGTCCCTGCAGACTGTCGGTTCCCCATCCAGCGTGGCCGAAGGTCAGCAGCGCCTGGTGCACGACCTCACCCGCGGTCTTGGGCGCGAACCACTTCGCCATGTTCGCGGCCACCGTGTGATCCAAGCCCTGGTCCTTTCGCCACAGCGCCTCGTAGCAGATGTGACGCGCCCCGGCCAGCCTGGTGGCGTGCTCGACCAGCGGGAACGCCACGCCCTGGTTGCGACCGATCGGACCACCGAAAGCCTGCCGCGTTCGCGCATACTCCAGTGCGTCGTCGAGCGCCGCCTGGGCGATGCCGACGCACATCAGGCCGATCACCGCCCGCGAGTAGTCGAAGCCTCGCATCACCGAGACGAATCCAGCGCCCTGTTGTCCGATCAGCTCGTCGCAACCCACTGGCACCCCATCGAAATGCAGCGACGCTCGCCCTATGGCTCGGCCGCCGTGGTCATCGAGCGCGGTTCGCGCGATCCGCTCGTCGTTCAGGTCGACGTAGAACGCGCTGACTCCACGGGCCCCGGGCCCTCCCGTGCGCGCGAACACCACACCGGTGTCGGCCAACATCCCCAGTGAGATCGAAGTCTTCTCTCCCAGCAGCCGCCACCCTGCCCCGTCGCGCTGCGCACGCAGCGACAGGTTGGCCGCGTCGGACCCGTGCTCCGGCTCGGTGAGCACCAGCGCCGACAGGGTGGAGCCATCTGCGATCGGAGGTAGCCACCGCGCCAGCTGCTCCTCGTCGGCGTTGCCGACCAAGATGTCGGCGTTGAGACCGGCGATCAGCAGGATGTAACAGGCGTTGATGTCGGCCCGCGAGATCTCCTCGGCTGCTATGCCGGTCGTGACGGCGTCGGCCCCCTGGCCGCCGAAACGCCCCGGAATGCGCAGGCCGGTCAGGCCCATCGCCGCCATCTGGCGAGGTAACTCCGGGCGCATCCGCGCGGCCCGGTCATCGGCCTGATAGTGCGGAGCGAGCACCCGCTCAGCGAAAGTGGCGAGTTCACGCCGGAAGGCCTCCTGGTCTTCGTCGAAAGCGTAGTGCACGTGCGGCTCCCCGATAGGTTGCTCGGGCGACGGAAGTAGTGTCCGTCACGCCAATTGCGCTGACATTGTCCCTTGTAGTTGGATCCTGGTGAACCCCGGTTCGCCCGGCGTCGCGGCGCTTCGCCTGACCGTGGCCACCGTCAGTCTGCCAGCGGCGAACAGGCGCGGCCTCGACCGGTACTTCCCGAAACCGCTGCCAGGTAGCTGAGGCCGAGACGCCGAACAGTCCCGCACTGATCAAGCGTGGATGGCCGCCACGATCCCTCCCTTCCGGGCTAAAGCCGGGCGGGCAGGGGAACCGACCCTGGGTACGCTTGCCACGAGCCCAAGAGTGCCGTTTGGATAGTAATCATTGAGATCTAACCCGTCGATCGATCACCCGGCACCTGCGACCGCAGCCCTCAGCCGATATCGATGATCCGGGTGAGCCAGCTCGCATATCGCCGCGGTGCGTGCGACCGTGTCGAGTCCCCGCAGGTCGGCGGCACCGTACTCGGTCACCACCCAATGCACATCCGCGCGCCCGGTGGTGACTGGACCGTCCACGCGGTCCACAATGCGGGAGACCGATCCGCGGTTGGCGGTCGACGGCAGCGCCACCACGCCTACCCCTCCCGCAGACATCGCCGCGGCGCGTAGGAAATCGACCTGACCGCCGATCGCGCCGCGCCGTCGGCCGCCGATCACCTCCGCGTTGACCTGGCCGGAAAGGTCGACTTGCAGGGCCGAGTTGACGGCGACGAAGCGAGCGATCCCGCCCGCGACCGCCGGGTCGTGCACGCGCTCGACCGGCCGCACCTCGACGGCCGGGTTGTCACGCAGAAACTCATACAGCCGGTCGGTGCCCACGGCGGTGCCGGTAACCACGGCTGGCCCGCCCGGCTCCCAAGCGAGCGCACCCGACTCGGCGAGACCCACGACCCAGTCCCCGACCAGGCCACTGTGCACGCGCAGGTTCCGGTGCCCACGCAGGGCGGTCGCGACCGCCGAGGCCAGGCCGCCGATCCCCAGTTGTACGGTGGCGCTGTCGGGCACCAATTCGGCGACCTGCGCGCCGATTTGCGCGGTCACCGGATCGGGCTCCGGGTCTGGAATCTGGATCAGACAATGGTCTGCGGTCACGGTGGCGGCCAGACGCGAGTGCGGGACCGGCGGCGAGCCGCGCGTGCGGGGTACGGCCGGGTTGACCTCGCCCAGCACGACGCGGGCGACATCAAGCGCACAGGCGAGGTAGTCGACCGTGACGCCCAGGCTGTGGTTGCCGTCAGCATCCGCCGGGGACAGCTGACACAGCACGACGTCGGCACGCAGACGGCCCGACCGGAGCAACTTGGGCAGCGCAGACATATGACAAGTGATCACCTCGAGCGGCATGTCGGCCGCAGCGCCGAGCGCGCCATAGGAGCGCAATCGAAGCCCCGGGGCCGCCAGACGCGGGTTGTAGGTCAGGCCTACGAATCCGACGACCCCACCCAGCCGCTCGGCCTGCTCGGCCAGCGCCGCCGTGAGCGTCAGCGGCTCTCCGGCACCCTGGCCCCACAGAATCGTGTCGCCCGGCCGCACGAAGCGGCTCAGGTCGATGTCGGCCGCGGGCACCGTTGGAACCGGCCAGTGGACGCGCTTACCCTGATCGCCCACGCGGGTTCAGCGCTGCGGCCTTAGTTGCTCGGCCCGCGATCGCAGCGCGTAGCGCATGAACTTCCCCGTGCTGGTCAGCGGGAACGACTCGACCATCTCGACCGCCTCCGGCCACTTCGTCCGGCTAACCCCCTTCTTCTCCAGGAACGCGGTAAGTTCGGCGAGGTCGAGGTGGTCGCCCGGTGAGCTCGGGACGATAAACGCCGCGGGCCGCTGACCGAGCCGTGCATCGGGCATGGCCACCACCGCCGCCTGACTCACCCCCGGGTGCTCGTAAAGCACCTCCTCGACCTCCCGTGGATCGATCTTGTACCCACCCCGGTTGATGAGGTCGTCGCGGCGTGACACGAAATATCCGTAGCCGTCGGCGTCGAAGCGGGCCACATCGGCCGACCGGAACCAGCCGTCGACGGTGAACATCTTGGCCGTCGTCTCCGGCTGGCCGTAGTAGCCGACGATGAAGCTGGGCCCACGCGCCCACAGCTCACCCTCTCCCGGCAACGGCACCTCGCGCTCGGCCTCGCCCGCCTCCACCAGCTCCATCAGCCGCTGCTCCACGCCGCGGATGGCCTTGCCGAAACTTCGGCTGGTGATCGAGATCGGGTCGCCGGGCCGCGTCATGTGGGTCACGCCCGCCTCGGTGTAGCCGTAGAACGCATTTACATCGGCGCCGAGGTCGGCGTTGAGCCGGTTGAGGATGTCGGCCGGGCACGGGGCGCCGGCATAGCAGATCCCGCGCACCGAGCGCACATCACGCTCGCGCAGCTGCGGAAACCGGGCGAGGTCGATCAGCATCGGGGGGGCCCCGAGCAGGTAGCTGGGGCGGTCCCGTTCGAGCAGTTCAACACAGCGGCCCGCGTCCCACGCCGCCAGCAGGGTGAACGCCGCCCCCCGGTGCAGCGCCGAGAGCACACCGATTCCCAGGCCCGTCAGATGGGCGATCGGGGTGACGATGATCCACCGCGCGTCGGCGGGAAACCGCTGTTCGGCCTCGAAGTTCTGGATCCAGAAGAGGTTGTTGGCGTGCGTGTGCAGCTCGGCCTTGGGCCGTCCGGTGGTGCCGGAGGTGAACATGACGAAAAACGGGTCGGCCCCCGTCGGGCGCAGTGCTGCAAGGTCATGTTCGGGGCCTTCGGCGCTGACGAGGTCCTCGAAGCGGATCGTCCCGGCCGCGCTGGCACCGCCGACGGCGATCACGTGCTCCAGTGTGTCGATCCGCTCGCGCATCGCCAGAGCCAGTGGGACGTACTCGCGGCTTCTGAGGCGCTCCGGCACGACAAGCGCCCGCGCCCCCGTGAGACCGAGCACATAGTCGAGCTCATGCTCGTCGTAAGCCATGTGGCAGAACACGGCCAGGAGTCCGGCGCGCGCGCAGGCCAACAACGTCAGGCAAAACTCGCTGGTGTTGGGCAGCTGCATGGCCACCCGGTCGCCCGGGCGCAGACCCAACTCCAGCAGCGACCGCGCCAGCCGACACGTGCGTTGCTCATACTCACCGTAGGTGGTCCGACGCCCGTCCTCGTCGACGATGGCCAGCGCTTCTGGGCGCTCGGCGGCATGCCGCTCGAGGTCGTGCACAAAACTCTGCTCGGTCCAGGCTTCCTCGTCGACATAGCGTTGCAGATCCTCGCGTGTGACCCAGGTGTCCTCGCGCGCGGCGAGCGCATCTAGCCGCGCATTCAGTCGATCGCCCACGTTCTCACTCCTGTGTCTCGTGCTGCTCCGCACGGTGCGGCGCATGTCCTGCGCGGCGGGGGCACCGAAGGCATTGCGAACTTGCTCTTCGGTCGAGAAGACCCGTTCCCGGCGCTGTAGCGTCACCGCATACCACCGGCCGATTTGTTATAAGCATACGGAGGTATAGTACAGGCTTTGTGATCCCTGTCACCTCACCCTGCGGGCGTGCATATCAGACGATTGGCGGGTGCGTGCATGACGGTATCGACGGCTGACGAAGGCGGGGCGATGGGTTCTTCAGACTCTGCTTCCAGCACGGGCAGGCCTTCCCTTGTTTGTTTCGGCGCCGACATCGATCAGTTGCGCGACGCGGCCGTCGCAGCGGAAAAGGCCGGCTTCGAATCGGTGTGGGCCGCGGAGTTCTACGATCGATCCGCCACGATCGCCCTGGCCGCGATGGCCACCGCGACATCGACGATCGAACTCGGCAGCGGCATCGCCTACGGGTTCGGGCGAACGCCGTTGGTGCTCGCCGCTGAGGCGCGCGATCTCGACGCGCTCTCCCGCGGTCGGCTGCTGCTGGGCCTGGGCACCGGCACCACGCGCATGCAGCAGGACTGGCACGGACTTGATGGCCTGCACCCGGCAGCGCGCATCGAGGAACTTGTCGGCCTGTTGCGCAACCTGTGGCGGCTGCACGAGGGCCCGATCGCCCACGACGGGCGCTTCTACCGCCTGCATGTCCAGCCGACCGCCGCGGTGTCGGCGCCGCTGCGCACTGACATCCCGATCTATCTCGCAGGCGTGAACCGGCGCATGGTGCAGGCCGCGGGCGCGGTGGCCGACGGTCTGGTCGGCCACCCCTTGTACACCCGTGATTACGTCGAGCAGGTGGTTCGGCCGATGCTGGCCGAAGGTGCCGCGCGCACCGGCCGGCGGCCGGATGTGCCCATCGCGGGATACCTCATTTGCTCGGTGGACCTCGACGAAGAGCGCGCCCGCGCCCGCGCCGCGGCGCAGATCGCGTTCTACTCGACCGTCAAGACCTACAACCCGATCCTCGAACTCGGCGGGTTCATGCGCGAAGCGGAGGCGATCCGAGCCGCGTGGAAAGAGGGATCGAAGGACGCCATGCTGGCCGCGGTCAGCGACCCGATGATCGACGCGATGGCCGTCGCCGGTACACCCGAACAGGTGCGCCGGCAGGTCGAGCAACGCTGGGCGGGGGTGTACGACCGAACCCTGCTCTACCCGCCGACCTTTGGCGGTGAGCCCGACCTTCGCTTGTTGATCGACAGCTTTGCCCAGTGAGCAGCCGCTGCACGCCTGACTCACAGCAGCGCCCGGCCTGCGCGGGCTGGCACAGGGTGAGGTAGCCGTCAGTTGACCCGCTCGAAGACCGCGGCCAGGCCTTGGCCACCCCCGATGCACATCGTTTCGAGGCCGTAGCGTGCCTGCCGGCGGTGCAGTTCACGCGAGAGCGTGGCGAGCATCCTGACGCCGGTGGCGCCGACCGGGTGGCCGAGCGAGATGCCGGAACCATGCACGTTGGTGCGGGTGAGATCCTCCTCGGTGAACTTCCACTCACGCATCACGGCGAGCGCCTGGGCGGCGAACGCCTCGTTGAGTTCGATCACTTCCATGTCCGCGAGCGTCAGTCCGGCGCGGGCGAGAGCCGCCTCGGTGGCCGGCACCGGGCCGATGCCCATGATCTTGGGGGGAACCCCGGCGACCGCCCAGCTGACCATCCGGACGAGTGGACGAAGGCCGAGTTCGTCGGCCAGCTCGGCGGTGGTTACGAGGCACATCGCAGCGGCGTCGTTCTGGCCGCTTGAGTTGCCCGCGGTCACGGTGGCCTCGGGGTCCGAGGAGACCAGGATCGGCCGGAGTTTCGCCAGTGTTTCGAGCGTGGCGCCCGGGCGCGGATGCTCGTCGGTGTCGATGACGGTGTCACCTTTGCGGCCGGACACTGTGACCGCGACAATCTCTTCGGCGAGGACGCCGGCCTGCTGGGCCGCGACTGCGCGCTGATGGGAGCTGACCGCGAGCCGGTCTTGCTCCTCGCGTGGGATGCGGTATTCGCGTCGGAGGTTCTCGGCGGTCTCCAGCATTCCGCCGGGCACCGGGTGGAACCGGCCGCCGGCTGTGGACCGCGCTCTGACCAACCCGTCGTGCATCCGAACACCGGTGCGCGCGCCGCCCCATCGGATGTCGGTGGAGTAGAACGCCGCGTTGCTCATACTCTCCGTGCCGCCGGCGACGACCAGGTTCTGGGCGCCGGTCAGCACCTGCATCACCGCGTTGATCACGGCCTGCAGGCCCGACCCGCACCGCCGGTCCAGGTGCTGTCCCGGGACGGTGACCGGCAGCCCGGCGTCAAGGGCGATCACCCGGCCTATCGCCGGTGCTTCGCTGTTGGCGTTGCAGTGCCCGAGGATCACGTCGCCGATCCGGTCCGGGTCGATGCCGGTGCGGTCCAGCAGGCCGCGCAGGGCGGTGACTCCCAGGTCGACGGCGGTGAGGTCCTTGAACATGCCGCCGTAGCGGCCGATGGGGGTGCGAACGGGCTCGCAGATGACGACGTCACGCATCGCTCGCGCCTTTCGGGGTGTCGGTTGCCTCGCGGTCACATGAACCTCGGTGCGAGCGCGTTCAGGAGAGGTCATCGCAGGTACAGCCGCACTGTGTCGATCTCCTCGCGTAGCAGGCGGACATCCTCCTGGGTGGGGCGGGCCGTCTCACAGACGTCGGGTGCGACACGGATGTCCCAGCCGGTTGCGGCCTTGACTTCCTGGACCGTGAGCCCCGGATGTACCTCGCTGATGAGCAACTCGCCGAACTTCTCTGGCCGGCGAAGGACCGCCATAGGAGTGATGACGGTCGACACTCCATGACCAGGGGGCACCATCCGCACATCCTCGTCGCGCACGCGCACCGGGCTGGGCGAGGTGCAGAAGTCCAGCCGTTGCGGAAGTGCACCGGGGTCGTGTCGGCGCAGCACGACGATGCACTCTCCGGCGTTGGGCATGATCTCGGTGGCGCCACCGGCTCCGGGCAGCCGCACGCTCGGCTTGTCCCAGTCGCCGATGATGCTGGTGTTGAGGCTGCCCCAGCGGTCTACCTGCGCGGCGCCGAGGAAGCCCACGTCGATGTGGCCGCCCTGCAGCACGTAGCCGAAGAGCGCGTGCATGCTGATCACCGCCTCGGCGCCCGACACCAGAACGGAGTCTGCGATGCCCTCGGCCAGTGCCTCGGGGTGGGCGCCGCAGACGCCGGACTCGTACACGAGCTCGAGGCCGGGGTTGATCGTGCGCCGCGCCAGGTCGACGGCGAGGGTCGGCAGCCCTACACCGGCGAAGACCCGGGTTTTCCCGGCCAATTGGCGGGCAGCGACGGCGGCGAGGAACTCGGTGCTCGACGGGGCAACGGCGGAGGGCGGCGGAGTCGTCATGAGTGCTCCAAGACTGGGCTGGCCCGACCACCGTAGTTGACAGGCTGTGATGGCCGGTCGGCGACGCGGAGGCCCGTCCAGCGTTCCTCTCCGAGCCGCTCGAGGTATGCCTCCCGGTCGGGCACTTCGTAGACCCACTGGGAGAGCCACGCGAGGACTGCCGCGCGGTCACGGCTGATCGGCGTCCACTCGCGGTAGAAGGCGTTGTCGCGGTCGTAGTAGCCCTGGCTATACGACGGGTGCGCGCCACCCGGGCAGTGGGCGACCGCGGTGACGGCGTGCCCGGGGATGACAGTGCGGTTCGGATCCGACCTGATCACCTCGGCGTCGACGATCTCCTCGACGGTGACGATGACGGTGCGCGCGGCGTAGGCGGCCTCCTGCTGGGCGCCTAGGATGCCCCACATCTGAACATTGCCGCAGCGGTCGGCACGCTGGGCATGCACGACCGTGACATCCGGCCGGAGCGGGGGCACGACGTAGACGTCAGGTCCGCCATAGGGATCGCCGACCTTGCGGATCTGAGCGTTGAGCTTCGGCAGGTCACTGCCGGCATAGGACCGCAAGGGAAAGAACGGCAGGCGCGCGGCGCCCGCTTGGTAGCGGCAGACCATTCCGTAGTGGCTGTACTCCTCCACCTCAAGGGGTCTCGGGTCGGCCCGTTCGATGCGCCGGCGCACTTCGTGCAGGGATCCGGCGGAACCGCTTGCGAAAAACGAGGCGACCAGCCGACGCGCGCAGCCGGCCGCGATCAACTGGTCGGCCAACAGATCGGGCGTCATCCGGCAGAGCGTGAGCTCGCGGCGACCTTGGCGGATGATCTCATGGGCCGCCGCGAATGGAATCAGGTGGCCGAAGCCCTCCATGGCGATCACCATGCCGTCGGCCACATGCGCCGCGACCGCCGACGCGAGGTCGGTGACCTTGCTGGTTTCGGCCATGCGGGCTCCCTGAAGAACTCTGGTGGAGGCGAAGCGACTTTCAGCGTCCCTGATGGGAAGGTCAAAACTCCAATACTTCTTGGCTGGTCGATTCATGCACTCACTGGTATCAATCGTTCGCAACAGATATACCGCCCGACGGCAAAACGCCGCAGAATTCCAGCCTCGACCCTCACGTTCGACGACGTCGGGGTTTCTGGCGACAGCCAGCTAAGTGGCGCTGGTCAGGGCCGCCGCAGCCGGTAACCAGTCAGTGCGCTCGGTTTAGCAGGTCGGGCGTGGGCAGCGCCTCTTCCGAGGCACGCAAGACCTCCCGCAACGCCGGGTTCGTGTCGCCCTTTCGCCAGGCGAGCCTGGAGTACGTCGGCGTCCGGCCCTCCTGCAGCGGAACCACGGAAATGCCGTCCTGGATAACGTTGGCGACCGCGACGTCGACGGTGAAGGTGATTCCGACACCCGCCGCCACCAGCGCCATCACGGTCCACGAGTCCGGAGCGGTCTGCACGATGTTCGGCGGGTAGCCGGCGTCGTGGGCCGCGCGGGTAAACGCGTCGCGCAGGCTGGATCCGGGGTCGGCCGGCAGCGCGACGAATGCCTCGTCGCGGCACTCCGCCATGCTCACCAGATTTCGCCCGGCGAGCCGATGCCCCTTCGGGACCACGAGCACGTAGTGCTCCACGGTGACGATCCGGTGCGAGATCGCGGGCGGTTCCACCGACCAGCGCACGATCGCGAGATCGAGACTCCCGTCCATCACCGAACGCAGCCCCTCGGCGGCATACGTCGTGCTCTGCAGGCTCAACTCGATGCCGGGATGGCGCTCGCGAACGAGCCGACCAAGCTGACCGACCAAGAGGTGCGACGACGGGCCGGCGAAGCCCATTCGGACGCACCCGGTCTCACCGCGGCCCGCCGACTGCACGGCGCGACGCGCGGCGCGGCAGCTCTCGAGTGCCTGCCGCGCCGGATCGAGCAGAGCCTCGCCGGCGCTGGTGAGCCGCACGCTGCGGGTCGTGCGCTCAAAGAGGTGGGCCCCCAGGTCGCGCTCCAACTGTTTGATCGTGCGGCTCAATGGGGGCTGGGCGACATGCAGCCGTTCGGCCGCCCGGCCGAAGTGCAGTTCCTCGGCGACCGCGAGGAACGCCTCGAGGTGGTGCAGCTCCACAGCCCGCAACTCTTGCACAAGCGGCAACAGTGCATCCCCGATTGCGTTTTGGACGCGCAAGAGACGGTGTCGCACCGTGGAATCCGAGGAATTGCATTAGTTCTCGACGCCGTCCGAATGTTCGTCCGAAAAGACGTCGTCGCGGCCGAGCACGAGATACGGATCGAATTCCCGACCGGATCCGGGAGAAGGCCGCCGCTATGGGCTATGGGTCTGTTCGGATTCGCCATCCCGGAGGGTACGGCGGGCGCGGGCTCTCGATGTACGAAGAAGATGGAGCTGGGCTGGACCAACCCGGCCTTTCGGTCCATGCGCGGCACCAACAACGGCATCGCCGGACAGGTCCTGGTCAACTACTGCCACGCAGGAACACCGGAACAGGTACCGACCCGGTCTGGCCGGTGGCCTAATCGTCGCGTCCTTCGCACTCACCGAATTAAACCTGGCCGACCGGGCCGTCCAGATCCACGGCGGCATGGGATACATGCACGGGGTACCGGTCGAGCAGTTTAGCGAGACGCCCGGCTGTTTCGCCTCTACGAAGGCACCAGCGAGATCCAGCGCCGCATCATCGCCAACCAGCTCGTGCGAGGGTTCCAATCGTGACGCCCGGGCTCCGGCGCGGGCCGCCCCGGCTCGCCGAGATCCGGTCGCACCGTACTTGACCGGGTCGGATGCATCGTCAGCCACCGCTCGTGGTGGTGAACATGGTGTCGGGGCAGTCGATGTGGAGGGAACGGATCTTGCGGTACAGGGTGGTTCGCCCGATCCCAAGCAGTGCCGCCGCCTTGGAGCGATTGCCGTTGGCTTCCTGGACGGCAGCAAGGATTGCGTCGCGTTCGGCTCTTTCATAGCCGGTCAGCTGACGTTTGTGCGCCGCGTCCCTCAGGCTCAGAGGCAGATTCTCGAGTTGGACAAGCCATCCCGGCCTGGTGGCCGCAACGTCGACCATCGCCTGGCGAAGCTCTTTGATGTTGCCCGGCCACGGGTAGGCCATGAGCGCCTGTCGGGGGGCGGATGCCAAGGTGGTGCCGGGCCGGATTCCTTCCAGGCCGGAGAGGATGGCCTCGGCGATTGCGGGTATCTGCTCCTTCATGTCGCACAGGTTGGGCAGCGTGACAACGGTCGCCGCGCCCTTCACCAATTCGGCGACGTGATCGCTCGCCGCTCGCAGGTCGACGGTGAGCAGCAGTCGACCCTTCCCGCCGCCCGCTGCGGTGGTCAACGCCGTCAGCGCCGTGACCTTGTCGACCGACCCAGGGTCCAGCAGTTCCAGGTGGCGCACGATGACGTGGCCGCCGCTCGACAGCGCATCGGCCGCATCCGCGAGCCACCCGGTGTCGCGCTCGGCGGCGAATGCTGCGACGTCGACCACCCGCGTGGGGCACTGCGGGGTGGTCTCGGCGATTGTTCGGGCCAGGTGGTACTTCCCGGTGCCAGCCCGACCGTCGATCGCGATCGTCCTTGAAACCCGAAGTGCGTACTGCAGCCGCTCATCGATCGCCGGCAAAGGATGCAGGAACCGGCCCGTTTCCGGTGCACGTCGGCGAGCTGCCCGGCTGCTTTTCGAATCTTGACTGAACTCCAGCCGGTAGGCATGACCGGTGGGGTCGCTGAGCCGCTCCGCCACGGCGAGCACGCGTCCGCTGGGCAGGTCGAGTTCGATGGTTCGCGGCTCGCTGCCCCAGGTCTGGTTTGTCACGGCCTCCCACAGCAATGGGTGGTGCTCGGGGGTGACGAACTGAAGACCCGCGGTGTTGGAAACGACCGCTTCCGGGGTCAGTACAACCATCGGCGCCCGGCCCGCTGCGCCCGACTTGGGGTTGAGCGCGGCGAAAAGGGCCCTGTTGCGCCCTCCGTCCAGGTCGGCCATCACCTGTTCGATTTGCCGGGCGGCGTTCACCGCCAGGGTCAGCATCATCGGGTTGGTGGCTTCAACCGAGCAGGTCAGGGCGATCGAGCCGAGGACGCGACCGGCCGGAGCCATGCGGATGGGTGCACCGGCGCAGGTCAGCGGCTCCAGCAGGTCGTTGAAGTGCTCACCTCCGCGGACGAACAGCGGGGCCTTCTCCTCGAGGACCGTACCGATGCCATTGGTTCCCACAGCACACTCGGAGAAGTCGAACCCCTCTGCAGCACACGAGCCGTCGAGCTTCCTTAGCTGCACGTTGCCGGCGGCCCGCCGGGACAGGATCCGACCCTTGTGGTCGCTGAGAAAAACCGCCACACCGAGCCCGTCCAGGTCGGCCTGCAGGCGATCCAGCACGGGATCGGCCGACCGGCACAGCAGCTCGGAACGTCCATGAGCATCGAGATGCTGAAAGGCAATCCGGCCCGTGGGCACGCCCTGGCTCGCCGACCGGCGCCAGCTACGCATGATCGATTCCCGGACTGTGCCCGACACGTCGACGTGGTGCAGCACGCCTTGATCCCGCAGCCGCTCACGGGCCGCTCGCAAGCGGTCCAGCTCGATGCCACTGGAAGGCCTCTCCATCGTTCCTCCGAGGGCTGACGGGACTCACGCAACCACTGTCAGGCGCCCGGTCCGCCGAGAGGAATTCGCCCCGCCAACCCGTTCTCAAGCGAGCCGTGCCGGCGCGTCCGCAAGAGCGCCGGGAACAAGCCTACCGCTGAGGATGGTGATTTCGGGCGGCCTTTCGTCTTGGCCGGGGGTTGGCCAGCTGTGGAAGCCCGGAAACGTGTGGCCGCTGCCGCCCTGTTTCAAATCGGAACAGTCGTTGGTATTGCGCCGCTCACACACTGTAACTCAGTTGTCCACATCACAATCCCCGGGCAACTGTGATCCGAAAGGCAACGCTCGTGACCGTCTCCGCCGAAGCCGGCTTTCTCGAGGCGCTCTACCGGGACTGGACCAGCCGCATGGCCGCCGACCCGCAAATGTCCATTGGGATGCTGCGCAGCATGTTCGACGAGTGGCACCAGCCGACTAAGGAGCCCGAGGCCGTGACGTACCGGTCGGACATCGTCGCCGGTGTCGAGGGTATCTGGGCACTCCCGCTCGGCGCGGACACGTCGAGGGTCGTCCTGTACACCCACGGTGGCGGCTTCGCCGTCGGATCCGCGGCCAGCCACCGCAAGCTCGCCGCACACCTCGCCAAAGCGCTCGGGACGACAGCGTTCGTCATCGATTACCGGCGAGCGCCCGAGCATCCCTTCCCCGCGCAGATCGAGGACGTCACCGCGGTGTATCGCGCGCTGCTGGACCGAGGCTTCGCGCCCGGCAGCATCATCACCGCCGGCGACTCCGCCGGCGGCAACCTGGCCGTCGCCACCGTACTGAAGCTCCGCGACGACGGCTCGCCGCTGCCCGGAGCGGTGATCGCCCTCTCGCCATGGCTTGACATGGAGCTCGCCGGCGAAAGCTTGACCACCAACGCGGACAGCGATGGCCTGGTCAGTCGGCAGATCCTCGAGGGGATGTCGGCGATGTTCCTCGGCGAGACCGGCAAGCCCGATGATCCGCACGCCAACCCGCTGTACGCCGACTACACCGGTTTCCCGCGGCTGTACATCAGCGCCGGCTCGGCGGAAACGCTGCTGGATGACGCAACCCGGCTCGCCGACCGGGCCTCGGCGGCGGGCGCCGAGGTGACGCTCTCGGTCGTCGACTGCATGCAGCACGTGTTTCCCTGCCTCGCCGGGCGCGCCCCGGAGGCCGACGCGGAAATCGCCCGGATCTGCAGCTGGTACCGCCGCTGACCCTCCCGGCGGACGAACTCGGACAGACGAACTCGGGCACGAAGAGAACAGAGGACCGACTGATATGAGCACTCACCACGATGCGATCGTTATCGGCGCGGGCTTCGGCGGGATGTATGCCCTGAAGAAGCTGCGGGACGAGCACGGCTTGAACGTGCGACTGTTCGACAAGGCCGGCGGCATAGGCGGTACCTGGTACTGGAACCGTTACCCGGGCGCACTCTCGGACACCGAGTCGTTCGTTTACTGCTACTCCTGCGACAAGGACTTGCTGAAAGAGTGGGACTTCGACACCCGCTACGTCACCCAGCCGCAAATCCTGCGCTACCTCGAGCACGTGGCCGACCGCTGGAACCTGCGGCCCGATATTCAGCTCAACACCGGGGTCGTCGCGGCGCACTTCCACGAGAATGACAACCTCTGGCACGTCAGGACCGACACCGGCGAACTGCACACCGCGAAGTACCTCGTCACCGCGGTGGGGCTGCTGTCGGCCACGAACCTCCCCGACCTCAAGGGCATCGACACCTTCCAAGGCGTCCACGTGCACACCGGCCAGTGGCCGGCCGACCTCGAGCTGGCCGGCAAACGGGTCGGTGTGATCGGGAACGGATCCACCGGAGTCCAGGTCATCACCGCGATCGCTCCCGAGGTCGACCATCTGACCGTGTTCCAGCGCTCGGCCCAGTTCACCGTCCCCGTGGGCAACGGGCCGGTCTCTCGGGAGTACGTCGCAGACGTCAAGGAGAACTACGAAGCCATCTGGGAGCAGGTGCGCAACTCGGTCGTCGCCTTCGGCTTCGAGGAGAGCACCACCACCTACGAGTCCGTGTCGTCGTCGGAGGCGCTGGCGATCTTCGAGCGAGCGTGGGAAAAGGGCGGCGGCTTCCGGTTCATGTTCGAGACCTTCGCCGACATCGCCACCAGCGAGGTCGCGAACAAGGCCGCACAGGACTTCATCAAGGGCAAGATCGCCGAGATCGTCACGGACCCCGAGACGGCCCGCAAGCTGATGCCGAAGGACCTCTATGCCAAGCGGCCGCTGTGCGATGGCGGGTACTACGCAACCTTCAACCGTGACAACGTCGAACTCGTGGACGTCAAGGAGAATCCGATCACGGAGATCACGCCTGCCGGCGTCAGGACCGCCGACGGGGTGGAGCACGAGATCGACATCCTGATCTTCGCCACCGGGTTCGATGCGGTCGACGGCAATTACAAGCGCTTCGACCTGCGAGGCCGCAATGGCCTCACGATGGCGGACTACTGGAAGGACGGACCGTCCAGCTATCTCGGGGCGGCGGTCGCGAACTTCCCGAACATGTTCATGGTGCTCGGGCCCAACGGCCCCTTCACCAACCTGCCGCCGTCGATCGAGACACAGGTGGAGTGGTCCACCGACCTGATCGAGCACGTGGAGCAGACCGGTTACTCCGCCGTGGAGCCGACTGCCGACGCCGAGCAGGACTGGACCGCCACCTGCCGCGAGATCGCCGACGCGACGCTGTTCCCGAAGGCACAGTCGTGGATCTTCGGCGCCAACATTCCCGGCAAGAAGAACACGGTCTACTTCTACCTCGCCGGTCTGGGTGCCTACCGCAACGTGCTCTCGGAATGCAAGGACGCCGGCTACAAGGGCTTTCAGTTCAGCTGAGCGGGCCGCAGCGCGCAGGCCGTAATCCGGCCACCCGCGCCGAAGCTCGTTGACTCCCATCGAAAGGAACGTTCTGGTGTCTCGCACGGTCACCGTCAACTTTCCCGGCACCGCACGCCAACACACCATCCCGACCGGACTACACGTCGACGGTGAATGGATCGACCTCGGCGACACCTTCGACGTGGTCGACCCCGCGACGGGGGAACCATTCGCATCCGTCTCAGACGCGACAAACGCTCACACGCGAGCTGCCCTCGACGCCGCCCACGCCGCGCAGGCCGCGTGGGCCGACGTGGCACCGAGGGTGCGCGGCGACCTCATGCATGGCATCCACCAGCTGCTCTCGGAACGCGCGGAGGCCTTTATCGACCTCATGGTGCTTGAGGCGGGGAAGCCACGATCCGAGGCCGCAGGCGAGATGGCGCTGACGCTCGATTTCGTCAAGTGGCTGGCGGAGCAGGCGGCTCACGTGCATGGCTCCTTCGCCCGAGGTTCGCGCGGCAATTTCCGGATCATCGCCACGATGCAACCCGTCGGTCCCAGCCTGCTCGTATCGCCGTGGAATTTTCCCGTCCTCGTCCCGGGTCGCAAGGCCGTCGCTGCGCTTGCCGCGGGATGCACGGCAATCATGAAACCCGCGGAGCAGACGCCGCTGAGCTCGGCACTGCTGATGCAGGCCGTCATCGACGCGGGCATTCCCGCAGGCGTGTTGAATCTGGTCCATACCTCTCGTCCGGGGGAGCTGTCTACGGAACTTATGCACGACCGGCGGCTGCGCAAGGTCAGCTTCACCGGCTCGGTCGCCGTCGGCTCGTTGATGATGCGCCAGGCAGCGCGCAATGTCGTGAGTGTTCAACTCGAACTCGGAGGAAACGGCCCGTTCATCGTCCTCGACGACGCCGACGTCGAGCATGCCGTCGCAGCAGCCGTCGCCGCGAAATTCCGCAACGCGGGGCAGGCCTGTGTCGCCGCGAACAGGATCATCCTGCAGCAGGGTATCGCCGCGGAGTTCACCGAGTTGTTCGTCGATGAGGTGCGCAATCTGGTCGTCGGACCGGGGTACCGGCCGGGGGTCGACGTCGGGCCGATGATCTCCGAAACACAGCGGCAAGCGATCACCGGCATAGTCCAAAGTGTCGTCGGCGCGCAGGCCGATGTGCTTGTGGGCGGTAAGCCGGTGGGCGGCGACGGCTACTTCTTCGAGCCGACAGTCCTGGCGATGCGGGACAAGGCTCCCGAGTTTTCCGGTCAGGAACTCTTCGCCCCGGTGGCGCCCCTGTTCGTCGTCGACTCGATCGATGAGGCCGTCTCCTTCGCAAACGATACGCAGTACGGACTTGCGGGCTATCTGTTCACTCGAGACATTTCGCGCGCGGTGTCCATCAGCGAGCGCCTCGACGTCGGCATGGTCGGCGTGAACCGTGGCCTGATGGCCGACCCGGCTGCGCCGTTCGGGGGGGTCAAGAGCTCGGGTCTCGGTCGCGAGGGCGGTCACCACGCGCTCGAAGACTTCATGGAGACGAAGTACATCGCCCTCACCACGGATTGAAACCGCCGGCACGCCCGGCCAGCGCCGCAACAACTGGCCGACAACCACTATCGGAAAGAGAGACGCAGAAATGACGAACCGCCTCGAAGGCAAGGTTGCGCTCATCACCGGAGCCGCGCGCGGACAAGGTGCAGCGGAGGCCCGGCTGTTTGCCGCCGAAGGTGCCTCCGTCGTCATCACCGACGTTCGTGACGACGCGCTGGTGTCCCTCGAAAAGGAACTTCTGGACTCGGGGGCTACGGTGTCAGCCACCCGGCTCGACGTTGCCGACGAGGCGGATTGGGACCGCGCGGTCCAACACGCGACTGCCGTGTTCGGTGAACTGAACGTATTGGTCAACAACGCCGGGATCCTGGACATGGCCGGTGTTGAGCAGACCTCGCTGGAGGTGTGGAACCGGATTGTCGCCGTGAACCAGACCGGGGTTTGGCTGGGCATGAAGTCCGCCATTCCTTCCATGCGCAGGGCCGGCGGGGGCTCGATCGTCAATGTCTCTTCGATCTACGGCCTGATCGGCAGTGGTGCGGCCGCGGCCTACCAGGCGACCAAGGGTGCGGTGCGCCTGCTCACCAAGACCGCGGCGATTCAGTACGCACCCGAGGGCATTCGGGTGAACTCGCTTCATCCCGGCGTGATCGACACGGGAATGGTGGATGAAGAGGTCCCGGCCGAGTCTCGACCGGCGCTGATCGCCGCCACACCGCTGGGGCGGATGGGAAGACCCGAGGAAATCGCCAGTGGCGCGCTGTTTCTCGCATCGGACGAGTCGTCGTTCATGACCGGTTCAGAGCTCGTCCTGGACGGGGGATACACCGCCCAATAGCCAATGGGAGGCCCCGGGCGGATACTTCGCGTCTGCTGGCGATGCTGAGGTGCAGGCTGCTGACCCATTGCCCAGACGGTTGGTCGCATGTTTCGATCGGTCGAGGAAGGGTTCTGAGTTCAGTTGAACCGGTGCGACGGCGAACCCACCGCAACGTGCAGAAGGAGGAGAAAATGAAAACCAGGGCGGCTGTGTTGTTCGAGGCTGGCAAGCCCTTTGAGATCGTCGAGTTGGATCTTGACGGCCCCCGGGCAGGCGAAGTGCTGATCAGGTATGTGGCCGCCGGTTTGTGCCACTCCGATCTGCACCTGACCGACGGCGATCTGGTGCCTCGGTTCCCGATCGTCGGCGGCCACGAAGGTGCGGGCATCATCGAGGAGGTCGGCGCGGGCGTGACGAAGGTCAAGCCGGGTGATCACGTGGTGTGTAGCTTCATCCCGAACTGTGGACGGTGTCGCTATTGCGCGACGGGGCGCTCCAACCTGTGCGACATGGGTGCGACGATTCTCGATGGCAATATGCCCGACGGGTCGTTCCGCTTCCACATGGGCGACACCGATTTCGGCGCGATGTGCATGCTGGGCACCTTCGCCGAGCGCGCGACCATCTCCGAGCATTCGGTGGTGAAGGTCGATGATTGGCTGCCGCTGCAGACAGCCGTTTTGGTGGGCTGCGGTGTGCCGACCGGGTGGGGGAGTGCCAATTATGCGGGCGCCGTCCGTGCCGGTGATACCACGGTGGTGTATGGCATCGGCGGCATCGGCATCAACGCGGTGCAGGGCGCAAAGCAGGCCGGCGCGAAGTATGTGGTCGCGGTGGATCCGGTCGAGTTCAAGCGCAATACCGCGGCGAAGTTCGGCGCAACGCACGTTGTCGCGACGGCCGAGGAGGCCGCCGAAAAGGTGACCGAGTTGACCTGGGGGCAGATGGCTGATCAGGCCATCATCACCGTCGGCACCGTCGATGAGCAGGTGGTGACCGAGGCCTTCAACGTCGTCGGGCGGGGCGGCACGGTGGTGATCACCGGGTTGGCCAACCCGGAGAAGTTGACCGTGCATGTCTCTGGCGGGGTGATGACGCTGTTCGAGAAGACGATCAAGGGCACGCTGTTCGGTTCGGCCAATCCGCAGTACGACATCGTCAAGCTGTTGCGGCTCTATGACGCCGGTCAGCTGAAACTCGACGAGCTGGTCACGAAGACGTACACGCTCGAGCAGGTGAATGAGGGCTACCAGGACTTGCGGGACGGCCACAACATCCGGGGCGTCATCACCCATGCGCAGTGAGCCCGGTACGCGTTCAGACGTTGCGAACGGTACTGGCTAACCGCCGTTGTCTGATGATCGCGTTGTCGTGACGCCGTAGGGCCGGCGGGTGTTTCGGGGGCGAACGTACGGCACCGATGCCGACGGCGCGTCAGCTGCGTCGGTGGGCTCTGGCGGCGCGGTGTCATCGTCGGGGTCGAGCGGTGTGGTGAGAGACCGGGCAATCTGCTCGCCGAGTTCCTCGGGGCTGGCCGCTCCGTCGGCTCGAAACCACTTGTAGCACCAGTTCGCCGCTCCGAGGCACATGTTCACGTAGACCGTGGGGGTCATCCCCACGAGTTTGCCGGGGTGCCGTGCGAGGTGCTCCCGCAGAGCAGCGAGGAAGAGCTCCTCGAAGGTGCGTCGACGTTGCAGCACCTCGGTGAGGAGCTCGACGGGCAATTCCTGCTCCTCCTCGAAGCACACCGTGAGCAGTGCCTGATTGCGGCAGGTATAGGCCACCCGCGAGGCGATGAGACTGCGGATTGCGGCCAGCGGGGAATCCGCTTCGGCGACTGTCTTTCGGCCCATCTCCAGACTCTCGTCGAGCATGTTCAAGTAGAGCCGCACCAGCAGTTCTTCCTTGCTTCGGAAGTAGTGGTACAGCGTGGGTTTCGACAGGCCGACGGCCGCCGCGATTTCGTTCATCGAGGTGGCGCGGAAGCCACGTCTGCTGAAGATTTCCATCGACTCGGAGAGCACCCGCTGCCGCTGAGCGTCCGCTTTCCTGAGCGACGCCTTGTACGGCGCGCTCCGCGCCATATCTGCTCCCGTCTGCCGACCGACCCGGAGTGTCCACGGTATCTCTCGTAGGGGTTGACACGGGCAGCCGCCTCCGGGAAAAATCTCGACCGTCCGGTCGGTCTAATTTTACGGGGCGATGCGATGCCGTGGGAACTCGACGACGATCACGCGACTTTTCGCGAGGTATGTCGCGACTTCACCGACCGGGAGGTCCGTCCGCTGGTCGACACCGCCGAATCCGGTGGCGTCTTCCCCGCCGAACTGTGGAAACCGTTGGGTGCCGCCGGCCTGCTGGGTCTGATGATGCCCGAGGAGTACGGCGGATCGGGCGGCGACGCGCTTGCCGTCGCGATCCTTGCCGAGGAACTCACCCGCGCGAGCGGCGGTATCGCCGTGACCGCCCTGGTCAGCGCCTACATGGCGGGCCCTCACCTGGTCCGGGATGGCACCGACGAGCAGCGGCAGCGCTGGCTTGCGCCGCTCGCCGCGGGTGAAGCGGTGGCCGCCATCGCGGTCACCGAGCCGGGGACCGGGTCCGATGTCGCGGGCATTACCACGCGGGCCCGCCGTACCCACGACGGCTGGGTGCTCGCCGGGCGGAAGATGTTCATCACCAACGCGGGCCTGGCCGACGTGATAATCGTGGCCGCCCGTACCGGAGGGCCGCGGCATTCGGGTATCACTCTGTTCGCGGTTGAGCGTGACACCCCGGGCTTGGCGGTGGGTCGGCCGCTGCGCAAGATGGGCTGGCACTCCTCGGACACTCGTGAGGTCATTCTCGACGAGGTCGCCGTGCCGGCCTCCGCCGTCGTCGGTGCCGAGAACCGCGGCTTCCACCAGATCATGCAGGGATTTCAGCTGGAGCGAATCGCCCTCGCCGGGATGGGCCTCGGGCATGCCGCTGAGTGCTTGGACCTGGTCAGGGCCTACGTGCGCGAGCGGGAGGTCTTTGGCGCTCCGTTGGCGCACCTGCAGACGGTTCGACACCGAATCGCGGTGATGGAAATCGAGCTGGAGGCGGCCCGGTTGCTGACGTACCGGGGCGCGGTGCGGCTCGATTGTGGGCATCCCGAGGCGGGTTCATCGGTGGCCCGGGCGAAGTACTTCGCCGCGGTGGCGGCCAACCGGATCGTCGACGAGGCCGTGCAATTGTTCGGTGGCGCCGGCTTTGTCGAAGAGGCGCCGATCGCGCGGCACTACCGCGACGCCCGGATTTTGCGGATTGGCGGCGGCGCCGACGAGGTGCAGCTCGAGATCCTGGCCAAGGCGATGGCGTCGTGACGGCGACTACCACCACCGTGCCGAATGTGGCCGCCGATGGTCGACCGACCACCCGGGATGTCGCGGCCGCCATCGACCACGCCCGCCGCGGCGGGGACTGCACCCGCTGGCCGGAAAAGCTGCCCGTCCGGGACCGTCTCGCGGTGCTGTTCGATCCGGGGACGTTCGTTGAGGACGGCTTGTTGGCGTCGGCTGCCGACGCCGGGTTGCCGGCCGATGGTGTGATCACCGGTGTCGGCGGCGTGGAGGGCCGTCCGGTCGCCGTGATCGCGCACGACTTCACGGTGAAGGCCGGCTCCTGGGGGGCGTTGACCTGCGAAAAGCAGATCCGCATTCTCGAACGGGCTGATCGAGACCTGCTTCCGGTGGTATATCTGGTCGATTCCGCGGGCGGGCGGCTGACCGATCAGATGGGTTTTTTCCCGGGCCGCCGCGGCGCGTCGGCGATCTTTCACATGCAGGTGCGGCTGTCCGGGCGGGTGCCGCAGATCTGCTGTCTGCACGGACCGTCGGCCGCCGGCGGCGCCTACATGCCCGCCTTCTGCGACTGGGTCGGCATGGTCAACGGGAACGCATCGATGTATCTGGCCAGTCCGCGTGTCGCGGAGAAGGTCACCGGTGAGCGCACCACGCTGCAGGAGATGGGTGGGGCGATGATGCACGCGACCGTCTCCGGGTGCGGCGACGAGGTGTTCGACACCGACTGGGAGGCCATCGCGGCGGCCCGGCTGCTGTTGTCGTACCTGCCGGACGACTTTCGCGCCCCGCCCGCGCGGCGCGGGGCCGCTGAGCCCGAGCGGCCGCTGGGGGACGTGGTTCCCGACGACCCCAACACCGCCTACGACGTCCGTGACGTGATCGACGGCATCGTCGATGGTGGGTCATTCTTCGAGATCAAAGCCCGCTGGGCGCGGGAGATCGTGGTGGGCCTCGCCCGGCTGGACGGCCGTGTCGTCGGCATCGTGGCGAACCAGCCGAGCGTCCGAAGCGGGGCCATCTTCGTGGACTCCGCGGACAAGGCGGCGCGGTTCATCTCGATGTGCGATGCGTTCGGCATCTCGTTGGTGTTCCTTCAGGACGTTCCCGGCTTCATGGTCGGCGTCGAGGTCGAGCGCCAAGGCATCATCCGGCACGGCGCCAAGATGGTGGCCGCGATGTCATCTGCAGAGGTGCCGAAGTACACCGTCGTGCTGCGCAAGGCCTACGCTGCCGGTTACTACGCGATGTGTGCCCCCGGCTTCGAACCCCGGGCCACTCTCGCGTTACCGACGGCCACCATTGGAGCCATGTCCGCCGAGGCGTCGGTGAACGCGGTGTACGCCAACAAGATGGCAGCCATCGCGGACGAGGATGAGCGCGCCGCGTACATCGCTGCCCGTACCGTCGAGCAGCAGGCCGACGTCGACCTGTTCCGGATGGCCAGCGATCTCGTCGTCGATGCCGTCGTCGGCCCGGGTTCGCTACGCGCCGAGCTGGTCGCCAGGATGGTCGACGCCGACCGTTGGACCCGGTCGTCGCGACGCCGCCATCACCTGATCAGCCCCGTGTAGCCAGCTACCCGCCCCGGAGGACAACGATGTCGCAACGCAGAACTCAGGACACCCCGCGCAACACTTCGTCCGACCCGCTGACCCAGCTCATCGCCGACCCACTGCGCCCCCTTCCGCCGGCGTGGGTCGTGCCGGGGCGGGTGGCCGCGTTGGAGCACGCCCGGTCCTTCGTGACCGCCGACGACTACTGGGAGTGGGTGGCGCGCCAGCAACGCTGGTCACAACCCTGGCGCACCGTGCGTACCGGCGATATGTCCGACTTCCGCTACTTCGAGGGCGGACGGATCAATGTCGCCGACAACTGTGTGGACCGGTGGGCCGAGCAGCAGGCCACCGCAGAACGGACGGCGGTGATCTGGGAGGGCGAACCCGGTGACGTCCGCACACTGAGCTATGCCGAGTTGGCCGACGAAGTCTCACGTCTGGCGGCCGGACTGCTCGCGCTCGGCGTCCGCAAGGGTGACGTCGTGGGCGTTTACATGCAGAACCTGATCGAGGCGTTCACCACCATCCACGCCTGCAACCGGATCGGCGCGATCTACACCGTCCTGTTCTCCGGGTTCGGCGAAGACGCGGTCGCGTCGCGGCTGCAGGCGGCGCGCGCCTCCGTGGTGGTGGTGGCCGACGCGAGCTACCGGCGCGGCCGGCTCATCCCGCTGCTGGAGACCCTGCGCTTGGCCCGCACGCGCGCTCCCTCCGTGCGCGCCACGGTCGTGGTGGACCGAACCGGCAACCGCGTCGCGCTCCAGGAGGGCGAGCACGCCTACGGCGCAATCCTGGAGGCGGGCGCCGCGGGCACACCGCCGGTGCCGCTCGACCCGAACGAGGCGTCGTTTCTGATCTTCACCAGCGGCACGGAGGCCAAACCCAAAGGCCTGGTGCACACCGTCGCCGGTTTCCTCCTCGGCGCGTGGGCGAATGCCCACTGGCAGGTCGGCTACGAGCCGGATGACGTGTACTGGGTGGCCGCCGATGTCGGTTGGCTGACCTTTCCGATCCAGGCCGTCGTCGGCGGGCTGGCCTGCGGCATGACAATCGCCTGCTACGAGGGCGCCCCCGACACCCCGACCGCCGCCCGGTTTTACCAGATCTGCCAGCGGCATCGAGTCACCAAGGTACTTGCCGCACCGACTTTCGCCCGCATGCTGCGCAAGTTCGGCGACGACCTGGCCGCCGAACATCCTCTGAGCCTGAAGCTGATCACGATGCAGGGCGAGCCGCTCGACGCGGACACCTTCGAGTGGACGACGAACACCTTCGGCATCCCGGTGGTGAACGCCTACGGCCAGACCGAGACCGGCTCGACCTGGACCTACCCGGTGTATGGGGTGGAGGCACTGAAGGCCGGTTCGGTCGGCACCCCCGCCCCGGGGCATGAGTACGCGGTGGTCGATCGCGACGGCGAGCCGGTCCCGCCGGGCGTCAAGGGGAACCTGGTGCTGACCGCCCCGTTCCCCACACTTGCGCGCACCGTGTGGGATGACCACAACCGTTACCTCGCCACCTACTTTTCCGATTTCCCCGGCCGCTACGCGACTCACGACGAGGCGGTCGTCGATTTCGACGGGCACCTGTGGGTGCTGGGCCGCGCGGACGATGTCATCAATGTGGCGGCGCACCGCATCTCGACGATGGAGATCGAGGCCGTCGTCACCGCGCACCCCGGCGTCGTCGAGGCGGCGGTGGTCGGGGTGCCGCACGAGACCAAGGGGACGGTGCCGGTCGCGTTCGTGACGCTCGGCCACGACGTCGCGCTCGAGGACGTACGGGAAGACATCAAGCGCCGCGTCGTCGATGAATTGGGCGGCTACGCCCAGCTGGATCGCGTTTACCTCACCGAATCGATGCCGAAGACACGGACCGGCAAGACGATGCGCCGGTTGCTGCGCGATTTCGTCGTGCACGGGAAGCCGACCGGCGACACCAGTGCGGTTGAGGATCTGTCCGCATTGGACGTTGTCGCGAACGCGGTCCGGGAGTGAGCGCCATGCGCACCACGCGCTCCAGGACCTCCCGAGCAGGGGCGGCGACCACGCAGCCCGAATTCTCCGCTGACCCCTTTCCCGGCAGGAGGACCGATGACAGGAACTGACGAGCGCGCGGTGTCCGGCCGCTGGTTCGAAGAGCTCGAGGTCGGGACCATGGTCCGGCACGCAAACCGGCGCACCGTCACCGAAACCGACAACGTGCTGTTCACGACGATGACGATGAACCCCGCGCCACTGCACCTGGACGCGGACTACGCAGCCTCGACCGAGTTCGGCCGTCCCCTGGTCAACAGCATGTTCACCGTCGCGCTGGTGGTCGGGCTGTCGGTTCCCGAGCTGACCCTGGGCACAATCGTCGCCCAGCTCGGGCTTGACAACGTCAGCTTTCCGAAGCCGGTGTTCCCCGGCGACACCGTGCGCGTCGAAACCGAGGTCGTCGCGGCCCGGCCTTCGCGATCACGGCCCGACGCCGGTCTCGTCGTGTTCGAGCATCGGGCCTACAACCAGCGCGACGAGTTGGTCTGCCGGGCCCGGCGGACCGGCCTCATGCACCGGCGACCTCGCGGCCCTCGCGACGATGGCGTGCCGAATGGGGGCCGCACCAAGAGCACCAAGACCACTTGATCTACTCCGAACGCGGGCTCGACCGCCTTCTATGTGGTCGCGCTCGCGTGATCGCCCGTCGAACAGGAGACTCCCGGTGCTGACCGACGAACCGCCCGCACCGCTGAGAAGCGTTCTCGTCGCTAACCGCGGCGAAATCGCCGTGCGGGTAATCCGCGCGGCCCGCGACGCCGGACTGCGCAGCGTCGCCGTCTACGGGGAGCCCGACCGTTACGCCCTGCATGTGCGGGAAGCCGATGAGGCTGTCGCCTTGGGCGGCACCGATTTGGCGTCGACCTACCTCGATCGCAGCGCGCTGGTCAGCGCTGCCCTCGCGGCTGATGCCGACTGCGTGCACCCTGGGTACGGCTTCCTGTCCGAGGATGCCGATTTCGCCCAGGCCGTGCTCGACGCAGGGCTGGTCTGGATCGGCCCGCCGCCCAACACGATTCGCCGGCTGGGCGACAAAGTCGCCGCCCGCAAGATCGCGCGCGACGTTGGTGCCCCGCTGGCCGAGGGGACCACAGCACCCGTTCGCGATGCCGCGGAAGTCGCGGACTTTGCTCGGCGCCACGGATTTCCACTCGTGATCAAGGCGGCCTTCGGGGGCGGCGGCCGCGGACTCAAGGTTGTGCGCGACGAGGCCGAAATCCCCGAGGCCTTCGCTGCGGCCACCCGCGAGGCAGCCGCGTCATGTGGTCGCGGCGAGTGCTTCGCCGAGCGATTTCTCGACCGCGCCCGCCACGTCGAGGCGCAAGTGCTCGCCGACACTCACGGAACCGTGCTCGTTGTCGGGTTGCGGGACTGCTCCCTGCAGCGCCGCAACCAGAAGCTCATCGAGGAGGCGCCCGCACCGTTTCTCACCCCAGACCAGGAGCAGGCTCTGCGTCGCTCGTCACAGCGAATCTGTCGTGCCGCCGGGTACGTAAGCGCCGGCACCGTCGAATATTTGCTCGGCGCGGACGGCACGCTGTCCTTCCTCGAGGTCAACACCCGACTGCAGGTCGAGCACGCGGTCACCGAGGAGAGCACGGGCCTCGACCTGGTGGCCGAGCAATTCCGCATCGCGGGGGGAGCTGCGCTCGCAACCGACGCACCACCGGCACGCGCCCACAGCATCGAGTTCCGCCTCACCGCCGAGGACCCGGCGATGGGTTTCCTGCCTTCGCCGGGCACACTCACTCGTTTTCAGCTGCCAACCGGACCGGGGGTCCGGGTCGACACCGGCGTTGTCGAGGGCGACACGGTCGACGGCCGATTCGACTCGATGTTCGCCAAACTCATCGTGACCGGGCGCGACCGCACCCAGGCCGTCGGCAGAGCTCGGCGGGCCCTTGCGGAAACACGAATCGAGGGAGTGCACACGCCGGTCTCGGTTTACCGTCAGATCCTCGACCATCCGGCGTTCGCCGGCGACTATGCGTTCGAGGTACACAATCGCTGGATCGAGGAAGACCTCGATCAGATCGTGCTCGAGCCCGAATCAGCCGGTGACCACCTCAACGTCCGCGTGGGGCGCCGGCTGATGTCGGTGCACGTTCCCGGTCTGGCAACTCTGGGGGACAGGGCTGTGGCGATTCGCCGGGAATCGGGGCAGCTTCGGCACGCCGACGACGAAGAGGTCGCCGGTGACGGCGTCACCGCGCCGATGAATGGAACCCTGGTCCGCGTCGCTGTCGCCGACGGACAATCCATCAACAAAGGAGATTTGATCGCAATAGTCGAGGCGATGAAGATGGAGAACCCGGTGCTGGCGCACCGTGCAGGAACCGTGATGTCTCTTGCAGTGTCGGTCGGCATGTCTGTCGCGGCCGGGACCACGCTCTGCACGATCGACGACTCCTATTAGAACACCAGCCGGGTCGAACCCGATCGCGGCCAGAACATATCCCGCTGATTTCACCTACCGACAAGATATCCCGCTGATTTCACCTACCGACAAGTTTCTGATCGTGGCTGGCGATACCGATGGCGGGCGGTCCGGCAGTTAAGTCAACCCAGCGGCTTGGGCGCGGCTTGGGGTATCGCCTCCACAAAACCCAGCTGGGCACCCGATGCCGCCAACCGAACCAACCAGTGCGACCATAGCCAGTCCCGCCGCCGTAGCAGGTCATCATCGGAGCCGAAGCCCGATTCGCGCACGGAGAGCCTACTGTCGTTTGGCCCGTCGGCATGGACATCGATGGTGCTGACTAGCGGCCGCCCCCAATCCGCGGCCTGCCAACGCACCACCAGCCGCTCCGGCTCGAGCACTTTGAGGAACTCGCCGACGACCTCCGGCCACCCGGACATCCTCACCCGGATCTCGCCGTCGACGGTCGGGTCGATGGTCACTTCAGCACCCATCCAGTGTGACGCCGCGTCTTCGGACACCAACAGCTCGTACAGCTTGGCTGCGGGCACGGCGTAGCGCAGCGATTTATCCAACACCGCCTCGGTTCCGCCGGCCTCCGAATCCGGTGGCGGGCTCGTGTTTGCAGTCAATGTCGTTACTCCGTTCGCTTAGCCGGCGCGTGGCCGATGCGGTGGTCTTCCGCCCCCAGCGGGTTGCCGATAGTCAGCCGCTCAATATGACCTCGGCAGCCCAAGTACGTGCTCGGCGATGTAGTTGAGCACCATCTCCTGGGAAACCGGCGCGATCTTCATCAGCCGCGCCTCGCGGAAGTACCGCTCCACGTGGTACTCGCTGGCAAAGCCGAACCCGCCGTGGGTCTGGACGGCGTGGTCGGCGGCGAAGAACCCGGCGTCGGCGGCCAGGAATTTGGCGCTGTTGGCCTCGCGGGCACACGGCTGGCCGTGGTCGTACAACCAGGCCGCCCTGTTGGCCACCTGCTCGGCTGCATCCAGTCGCATGGTGGCTTCCGCCAACGGGAATGCGATGCCCTGGTTCTTGCCGATCGGACGATCGAACACCACCCGCTGGTTGGCGTAGTCCACAGCGCGTCGGATCGACGCTCGGCCGATTCCGATCGCCTCGTGCGCAATCAGGATGCGCTCCGGATTCAGTCCGTCGAGCAGGTAATGAAACCCCGTGCCTTCGTCGCCGATTCGGTGATCGGCGGGGATGCGCAGGTTGTCGATGAACAGCGCGTTGGAATTCACGGCGTTGCGGCCCATCTTCGGGATCTCTCGGATCTCCACGGCCGACCGGTCGAGCGGTGCCAGAAACAGTGTCATCCCGTCGACCGGGCGGGCGCACTCCTCGCGGGGCGTCGTGCGGGTGAGGAGCAGCAGGTAGTCAGCCTGCTGGGCCTTGGTGATCCACACCTTCCGGCCGTTGACGACGTAGTGGTCGCCGTCGCGACGAGCCCGGGTCGTGATCCGACTGGTGTCTGTGCCCGCGTCGGGCTCGGTGACCGCGAAAGACACGTGCAGCTCACCGGAGACAACCTTGGGCAGCAGCTGCTTGCGCAGCTGTGGGGAGCCGTGCTTGACCACGGGGTTCATCCCGAAGATCGTCAGGTGGATGGCGCTGCACCCGTTCATCGCGGCACCTGACTGCGCAATCTCCTGAAGTAACAGCGACGCTTCGGTGATGCCCTGCCCGGCGCCGCCGTACTCTTCAGGAATCGCGATGCCGAGCCAGCCGCCCGCGGCCAGCGACCGGTAGAACTCGTCCGGGAAGCGGTGGTCCCGGTCGCAGGCGGCCCAGTAATCGTCATCGAATCGTGCGGTCACCTGGCGCACGCCCTTGCGCAGGGCTTCATGGTCCGGGTTCGGGGCGAAGTCCATCTCTACCTCCACAGCCGATAGCCGGCCCAGCAGGCCCCGTTCAGGGCAATGATTATACAACTTACCTGACGGGGAGTGCGACTAGCCTGACTCGTCGCGCGATGCGTCATCCCAGAGGCCTGACTCCGCGAGTGAGCGTCGACCGGCGCGCAGCCGCATCGCAAGCTGGAGGCGGAAGCGCTGTTCGGGGTCGGTCAGGTCGACATCGATGACCTCGGCAATCCGGTCCAACCGATAGCGAAGCGTATTCGCGTGCACGACCAGCTCGTGGGCCGCCCGGCGGAGGTTTCCACCGGTGTTCAGGTAACTGGCCAGGGTCTGCCGGCCGTCGAAGCGCAGCGTCGTCGCTGCCTGCTCTAGTCGTCGGATCGGCTCCTCGAACTCGGGGTCGCCCGCTTCGGCGCCGGGGAGCAGTAAACGGTGTACGCCGATCGCGGCGAAGTCCAGGAACCGTTGGCGGGTGCTTACCGCCAGCTGGCAAGTATAGACCGCCTGCCTCGCCGAGGATGCCAGCTCCATGGGGTCGCGCACAGTTGATCCAAGCCCCACAGCCACCGCGCGTGGCCGCAGCGCGCGCACCAGCCGGTCCACGGAGCTGTCGTTGGCTTGGACCAACGCGATCACCAGGCCCATGTGTTCGCCGTGCGGGAGGCCCAACGAATCGAGCATTCGGCGCAGCGCGCCGTGCGAATCGCCATGATCGTCGGATGGTGCGTTCGCTGCCGGCACCGTATCGGCTGTTCTGATCTCGTCCAGAGCGGCCACTCGCGCGCCGAGTGACCCCACGAGGTGCTCGACCGCCAATTTGGCCGAATGCCGACTGAAGGCGCCCTTTGCCAGCAGGCTCACCATCTGACGGCGGGTCTCCGAGCTCAGTCTCGGCCATGAGGCGCGGTGCGCGATTTCGGCGGCGGCCACCGGAGCAATGTGTCGGAGCCATTCGACAGCCGAATCCGTGTTCCTGCCACGTGCCGTCGTCGAAAGGTAGCCGAGCGGTTTCTTGGAGCCGAGCCGCGCGACGATCCGGTATCCGGCTGCAGGCGTCCCCAGCCGAACCAGTTCGGGTACGCCCGGTTTTAGTTGCTCGGCCAGTCGCCGCAGCCGGCCAGGGGTGATCAACTCGGAAAGCGAGGAGGGGGGCCGGTCAGGTGGGTGCCAGATGACCGGAACGAAATCGGCGTCCTCTAACAGGATTTCGTCAGCGGCGTGTGACGATGCGGCAGCCAGCATCTCGACGAGAAGGCCGTCGGATGTGGCGAGCGCCCCACACACCGCGGCGCAATTCGCAGCCCCAGAAGCCTTGACGCCGGGGCTTGAAGCTGCCTGCGAGGAAAGCGCGCGCAGCCGGCGGGCGACCAGACGCTCGACGGCGCCGCCGCTCAAGGTGGAGATCGCGGGGGACATCGCGAGATGGTGTACCTGGGCGGGGCTGTCGAGCTGGTCGAGCAGGTGGTCCAGCAGCAGGAGGCGGCCCTCCGGCGACCGAACATTGACCTCATCCCCGTCGGCCCACAGGACGGTGTGCCGCAGCAGTGCGGGAAGCCCGGCGCCAGCGGCGTGGGAGTCCGCGAACAGGCAGGTAAACGTGGCGGAGTCCGGCAATAGGTAAGCGACCCGCGAACAGTCGTCCGGGTCTGCGGCGGGTACGCCGTCGGACGCCTGCGAATGAACCACCAACACGTGCGGTGGGCCGGTCCCGCGGTCAGCGATCCGAACGGCGGCGGCACTGAGTCCGGCCTGGCCAGCTCCTCGATGCAGGAATTCGACCGACCCGCCGCCCAGTGCGTCCGCGCGATCTCTTTCCTGCAGTTCGAGCTCGATCTGTGCTTGCTCGATCGCTCCGCTGTGCAGAACCAAGACCGGACGCCCGACGGAGGCCTCGATCAGGTCGGCGGCCCGAAAGGCAAGCCGATCCGCCCGCTCGAGAACCGCGCGATGACCGGGCTGCGACTCAGTTTTCATGCAGATGCACCAATCCAGACGGAATCATTGTACGTTCCGCCGATGCGCCCGCGAAGTCTCGTGCTTAGTGTGATTCCTATCACCAAGGAAGATTGGGATGATCATCCTCACCAATGAGGGGCAATGAAGGAGAGTATCGATGCGTAACTTGATCAAGGCGCATGAGCGGGTCAAGGACTTCGACTGGGAGCATTCGTACGCCGAGAAGCCCGACCGCTATCCGACCAAATACGTCATTCCCCGCAAGACCAAGGATCCCTTCCGCCATCTCATCCGCGATTACGTCTCGATGGAGCAGGAGAAAGACGACCGCCAGTACGGTGCCATGGAAGACGCCCTGGCCAGGTCCAACTCTGCAGGCAAGGCACAGCCGCGCTGGATGGAGATCTTGAAGATCGCGCTGCCGGTCGTGAACTTCGGTGAGTACGCGGCGATGAAGTGCTGCGGCCAGCTGGTCGATACCGTGGAGAATGCCGAGCTGCGGCAGGGATACATGGCGCAGATGATCGACGAAGTCCGGCACACCAACCAGGAGCTGTACCTCAACCGGTACTTCGCGAAGCACGCGGCCGACCCGGAGGGCTTCCACATCGGGATGAAGGCGCGTGCGAATAACCTGTTCGGAGTGGCCGGGCGGGCGGCCCTGGAGACCTTCTTTGTTGGTGACCCGATCGAGGGCGCGCTCAATCTGCAGGTGGTTGCCGAAACCGCGTACACCAATCCGATCTTCGTCACGCTCACCGAGGTCGCCGCGGCCAACGGAGACAACGTCACTCCAAGTGTGTTCCTAAGTGTCCAGTCCGACGAGGCACGGCACATGGCCAACGGCTACTCGACGCTGGCCGCGGTAGTTTCCAACGAGGACAATCTCAAGCACCTGCAAACCGACTTCGACCGCGCGTTCTGGCGCCAGCACTCCTTCCTGGACCCCTTCCTGGGAGCCGTGTACGACTACTTCCAGAAGGACCGCGGGCACTCCTACCTGGAGAAGTGGACCGAGTGGATCGAGGAGGACTGGGTCGGCTCATACATCTCCAAGATGGAGCCCTACGGCCTGACCGTGCCCGAATGCTTCCACGTCGCGAAGGAACAGATGCGCTGGAAGCACCACACCGCCGCGATGCTGGCCGCCGCGTCTTGGCCGCTGCATTTCTGGCGCTGGGATCCGCTAACGGAGTCCGACTTCGAATGGTTCGAGAACAAATACCCGGGCTGGTATGAGCACTACGGTCCCTTCTGGGAGAACTTCCGCCAAATCACCAAGGCCGAGGACGGTGTGAACCCGATGGCGGCGTTTGAGGCGCTGCCGCCACTGTGCCAGGTCTGTCAGATGCCATGCATCTTCCCGCGGCTGGACTGCAGCGAGGTGCGGTTCGGTGAATACGGTGGCCGCACGGTGCCGTTCTGCGGGCCGATGTGCGAGAAGCTGTTCTTTCAGGAGCCCATCCGCTACGCGCAGAGCCGAAACTTCTGGCAGCACCACGACGGGATGGGGCTGGCGGACTTCATCGTGCAAAACGGCTTCTTGCGCTCCGACGGCACGACCCTGATCGCGCAGCCCTCGCTGGACACCGAACGCATGTGGACCATCGACGACGTCCGCGCCTGGGGTATGGAGATCAGAGACCCGATGCCGGCGATCACTGCGCAACTCGCCGCTGCCGGCGCTTCCGGGAACGGGGCGGGCGCATGACCGCGATGTTTCCCGGCGCCGTCGAGTGTGCGGGCAAGCCGACCCGTGACTTCACCTACATCCCGTCCCGCCGCCGTAGGCTGTCCGAGTACGAGGCGGTCACCTGCTGCGCCCAGCCCGACGTGGACGGGTTCGACCAGCAGGGCTGGCTCCTACGCGACGTCAACGGGCGAACGCCCTGGATCCGGGAATCGACCGCGCTGGTCCACCCGAACTGGTTCCTGTTCCGCGACCCCGCGTCGCACTGGCAGCGCACCTACGTACGCATGCAGGCCGAACAGGAGCGCGCGATCGCGCGTTCGGCAGAAGACGCGGCGGCCAACGGGGTGTTCAACGAGTTTGATCCGGTGTGGACCCGGGAGATCCTTGGCCGGCACTACCGGGCCTGGGCGTACGCGGAGTACGGGTTGTTCCGGGCGTTCGCCGTGGCACAGCGCGAGGCGCTGTCGGACACGCTCGGCAATGTTTTCTGCTTCGAGGCGTTCGACCGGATGCGGCACGCACAGGACATTGTGCTGCATCTGCTCGAGCTTGAAGACCACGTCGACGGCTTCGCCGACGACGGCGCGAAGGCGGTGTGGCTGGAGGACCAGCGGTATCAACCGACTCGTCGGCTGGTCGAGGAGCTCCTGGCGGGCAACGACTGGGCGGAGCTGGCCGTGGTGACAAACCTGGTGTTCGACCCGATCCTCACCGAGCTGGCGGTCAGCCAACTGGTGCGCCGGTTCGGCCCCTTCCACGGCGACCCGGTGACACCCCACCTAGTGGGCACCACCGACCGGGACCGGCGCCGCAACCTCGCCTGGACTCAGGAGTTCGTCCGCATGGTCACCGACCCGACGGTGCCGGAATGTCAGAAGAATGCGGCGACCATGAGCGCCTGGCTGGATTCCTGGACGCCCAAGGTTCTCGAGGCCGCGAAGGCGATGGCCGACGTCTACGACGTGCCGCCGCTGCAGGTCGCACGGTTCGACGAGGTGTTCGCGGTCGCCCGGCAGAACCAGGAGGAGCTGGTCGCGGGACTGGATCTGAAAGTGGGGACAGCCGCATGAGCACACCGGCCATATCCGCAGACAGCAAGGTGGCGATGGTGCTGATGAAGAGCGAGGAGGCCGACGCCACCATCGACGTGCTGCAGGTTGACCAGCCCGATGTCAAGATCGTCGATCGGGGGCCCTACTGGTACCTGGAACACCCTAGTGAGATCCGCGTCGACATGGCCCGCGTGTCGCAGGAGATGGGCGGCAAGGACATCACCATCGGCCAATGGCTGGTAGTGATGACCACTTTCGTCGGCCGGGCAGAGACAGACGACAACAGCTTCCGGGTCACCTCCGAGATGCTGGAACTCAACGACCCCGTGCCTGCTGCGGCGAGCTGACCACGAGGTGGTGGCGGTGTACTCGGCCCGGGTCGAACCCGGTGGCACAGAGTTCTCGATAAAGCCCGGTGAGCCGGTTCTGGACGCCGCACTGCGCAGCGGGGTCTCGCTGAAGTACGGATGTCGGCACGGGAATTGTTCGAGCTGTAAATACCTGGTGACGGACGGTGAGGTGGACTACGGCAACGCCTCGCCGTACTCGCTGTCCAACGCGGAGCGAGATGAGGGCTGGGTGTTGCTGTGCTGCGCTACTGCTCTCGACGACCTAGAGATCCAGGACGACCGTGTATTCGACCAGCGGCAACGGTCGCTGATCACGCCGGGGGAGTTCGACGGGCAAGTGAGCGGGATCGACAAATTGACACCGTCGCTGCGTCGGCTGCGGATCCACACCGAGCAGCCGGTCGCCTTTTATGCGGGCCAGTTCATGGAGATCGCGGTGCCGGGCGCAGTGGGTCAGTGGCGGTCCTACTCCCTGGCGTGCGCCCCCGTTGCTATGGAGGAGCTCGAGTTCGTCATCAAGGTAATCGACGGTGGCGCGTTCTCGGGCCAGCTCGACGTGCTCAAGGTGGGCACTCGACTGCGGGTTCGGGGTCCATTCGGTGGCGGTTACCTGCGGGAGGGAGACCGCCCCGTTCTGCTGGTGGCAACCGGCTCCGGCATCTCGCCGATCCTGTCAATCCTGGAGCACGCGGCCCTGTGCGGGGACGAACGCAAGTTCACTTTCTTCTATGGGGCTCGGGTAGGCGCCGAGCTTCCATGCGAGGACCGCATGGGTGAGCTTTGCGGGTTGCTCGACCTGACGTATTGCCCGGTACTGTCGAAACCCTCGCCGGAATGTGGCTGGCCCGGTGAACCCTCACGAGTAACCACCGGAGTCCAGCGTCGGATCGGTGACGGCGCCCCATATGACGCCTACGTCTGCGGCAAGCCCGAGATGTGCGACGCCGTCATCGCATTGCTCGAAGCAAAAGGCACTCCGGAAGAGACAATCTTCAGTGACAAGTTCTTTCCCGCAGTGGAAGACGATCCGCCGACACCTCCCTCGGGCCGCGCGAAAGTCGCACCCAAGTGTGCCACGAGTTGGTCCGGGTCGACGCCAGGGCCGGCAAGACCGAGGTAGCCGTCGAGACGGACCACGTACGCCGAAGGACCGGCCGGCCCGCTTGTGACTGCCAGTTCGCGAAGAAGACGAGGAGGTGGGGGTCGAGGCGCCCGCGGTCGTAGTAGTCGCGCTTGTAGTGCGAGAAGCCGCGTTCGGCGCTGTCGAGGTAGCGCGTATCGCCGGTCAGGCGGTGGGCTTCGAGAAGCGAGCATGGCCTCGGCGGGATAGAGTTCCTCGCCACTGTCCGGCGCATCGTCGAAGAAGACCTTGTGCGACCCGTCCTGTCTCTGCTGCCCGACGATGCCGTCGGCGAGCCGTGTGAGCCGCTCAACTTCGTCGGGAAGCTCCGAACGCGCCAGGGCAAGGACCAGGAAGGCGCTGTAGGCAGTGGACGACGCCGCTTTTTCCGGCGCCACCGTCGCGTAGCCGTCGCGCCCAATGAACAGCTGGCCGAAGTGCGCGAGCGAGCGCCGGATCAGGCCCGCCAGGTCGCCGCGTTCCAGAAATGCGCTCAGGACCTCTAAGGTGAAACACCGGCCGGCTGAACCGCGATCGGGGGAAGCCGCAGAACAACTCGGGCAATCGCCCATCGAAGGCGTCTGCCCCATCGAGCAGACCGTTCGCTAGCCGCTCGGCGAGTGCCACGGCGCCCGGCACGTGGCGGCATCGCATCAGGCCGGCCACCGCGATGGCGGTGTCGTGCGGCCACGCCGATCCGTCGTGGTAGCTCGTCGGGTTGTAGGCGCCCATCGTCGTCGCTAGCGTGCTCTACCCGACCCCGGAATCCATCTCCTCATGCGATAGCCCGCTCAACGATGTCGGCCGCGTGCTCGTCGGTGGCGATCCCGGTCCACAAGCAGTGGGCGACGTTGCTGGACAGCGCGTCGACGCGACGTTTGCTGCCATCCAAAGCGATGGCGTACCAACCCTTTCGGGAAGCCAAAACGCTTTTAAAAACTTCCCGCGCAGGGTGTCGGCCCGATCCCGCAGGCGGGTGGCCGCCGCCGGATCGCCGAACGCCTCGGCCAGCTCGGCACGCCCGAGCAGCGCGGCACACAGATAGCCCTGCACGTCGCACAGCGCGATGGTCGGCTCGGCCAAGCGCCCCTCGGCGTCGTTGATCGCGTCGAAGCTGTCCTTCCAGCCCTGATGGATCGGACCGCAGGTGGTGGCCCTCTGGTATTCGATGAAGCAATCGCCGTCGCGGTCGCCGTACTCGTCGGCCCAGGCCAGTGCGGCGTCGGCCGCGGGAAGCAACGACCGCGCCGAACCCCCGTCGGCTCCCCACCGCCAGGACTCGGCCAACAGCATCACAGAGAGCGGGGTGGCGTCGACCGAGCCGTAGCAGGCGACGCCACCGAGGGAGTCACCGCTGCCCGAACCGCGGCGCAGCTCGTGCAAGATCCGACCGGGTTGCTCCTCGGTCATGGGATCGATGGGCCGGCCCTGCAGCCGGGCGAGCCGCTGCAGCGTGCCGATCGACAGGCCAACATCAAGCGGCAGCGCCATCCACGCGGTCAGCAGGCTGTCGCGGCCGAACAACGTCATAAACCAGGGCGCCCCGGCCGCGACGAACGGCCCGGCGCCGGCGTTTTCGTCGCGGATCAGCAACGCCCCCAGATCGCTCTCGGTTCGGCGCAACACCTGGGCGAGCACCGGATCACCGGCTGTCACGTCTGTTGCGGTGTCACGCCACGCTTCGAGTCTGCGGGTAGACCCGGCGGTTTCGACGATCTCAGGTCTGCCAGCGCTGATGCGGTGGCAGCACGATCTGCCACGACAGCACTCCCGGTATCACGGTGGGGTCCCCAGACGCGATCACGGACAATCCGCGTGCGGGATCCCCTAGGACGCCGAGCACAAGTTCAGTGCCGGCTGATGTCAGCCAAGCTAGTCGACGCAATCTCTGCTCGAGGTCGCGTCCGAAAGTGGGTGTAAAAGCACCGGTCGGTTCGCAGCTTCGTGGGTGAGCATACGGGCTGGGGAACTCAAGTGACAGGCTCTTGCAGCTTGAGCTGGTGGTGTTGGGGATAACGGCGAGCGGGTTCGGTAGCTTGCTGCGGATGCTTTGGCGCGCCCAGGGCTGATGCGTAGGGCCGAGAGATGCTCAGCTGGAGAGGGTTTGGGCGGCGTCGGTCAGTGCGTTGAACGCGGCGTCGAGGCGGTCTTGGCGGCGGCGGTTGGGTTCGTGGTTGGCTTCGGCGGCTACGAACCCGATAAGCTCTTCGAGGTCGTCGGCATTGGTCAGTAAGGCAGCGCCGTTTGGGTGGGCGCGCATGCCGTACACCAGTCGCTCACAGTCGGGGTCAAGCAGCATCAGGTCGCGTAACACGGCGGCGGTCGTGTCGCTGACGATGACCTCCTTGAGGTCGCCGGCAACGCTGGAGCGGCGGCGGCGCAGGTCGTATGGGGAGTCTGCCCAGTTGCTGATCACCCCCTCGTCGTCGCAGACGCTGCACGACCATCGGATCGGCGCCGCCGTCTCGGCCGAGGCGATAGCGATGGTCATCCGCCCGGGGCAGCGCCTGTGGGCGGGGCGGCGCCGACACGGCAATGCCGATACCCACCGATCACCGACCTGGCCGGCGGTGCCCGCCCGGACAATGTCGCCCAGGTGTTGTGCCAGGCGGCGCGCGGGACCGGAAGCGTCGTGCGGCATGTCGAGGAAGTGATGCAGATCGGCGACCAACACGTCGCCACACTGTACCGGCGCCACGTCGCGGTGTTCTTGGGTACCGATCCTCGGGGACGCTGCCTACGATCATGGGTCGTGATGCTGCGATGTACCGCCAAGGTGTTGGCGCTGCTGAGGGCGCCTGAGCCGGCCATCGGCCAAGCCTGCGCGACCGACTGGTATGCCCACCTGGTCTGGATCGACCGACGCAAATGCCTGCTGGTGACCCACGCCGGGACCTTGTTCTCGGTGTTCATGCCGAACGTCACCGCCGCCGGGTTGCGCCCGATCGGCCCGCCGGTCGTCTCGGCGATCCAGGCCGCGTTGCACGTCGAGGGTCTGCCCGCCGATACGCTCGGCGATCTTGATCCCCAGCAGGTGGCCGTGGCCAAGACCGCCGACCGCCGCATCCTGGGCACGATCAACGACCTGGCGTTCACCACCGAACACGTCATCGCCACCGCTGGCGGCCTGGCCCGCTGCGACATCGACGCGCTGCACCACGGCCTGCATCGCACCATCAACAGCATCACCGGCTACATCCCACCGATCGACCTGGTCACCGCCAGCCGTCACCGAAACTGAGCCTGCCAAAGCGACACGGAGTTGTTACGCGGTGGCCGAGATGGGATCTGCGGGGTTGGTGCCGTTACTCGTGGTGGACGGTGTCAGCCGCAGTTCACGGGGTGGGTCCAGCAGCGATCGACGTAGGTCGTGCAGCAATCGGGTACCGACCGGTGTCATGGACAGCCCGCGCCAACCGGCCGAGGCCCGGTCGAGCACCGCCCATACCAGGCTAACGGCGCTGGTCTCGCCGGGGAATCGGCCGATGACCTTGGTCCGACGCTTGGTCTCCCCAAAGGAGCGCTCAATAAAATTCGAATGTCGAACGCGCCCATGGTGTTCGACCGGGAACCGCAGATAGGCAGTCAACCCAGCTTTGTCGGTGAGCAGAATGCGCATCGCCGCCGGATAGAGGTCGAAGTATTTGGCGGCGAACGCCTCGATCCGCTTGTCGATGATCTCAACGAGCCCAGGCCCCGGTTCAACCGTCAGATCGGCGGTATCGAAGATGGCCCAGTAGCCGTCGCGGACCTCGGCTTGCATCCCGGCGGGAATCTTCGCGAGCACGTTGCGGAGTCGATGAATAAGACATCTCTGCCGCAACGCTTTTGGGAAAATTTGTTCGATGGCTGCGATCAGGCCCTTGGCGCCGTCAGAGACAACCAACAGTGGACAACCCAGGCCGCGATCGCCCAGATCAGTCAGGAAGTCGGCCCATGCGTCGGTCGACTCGCCGGTCCCGGGCGCCAACCCGACGAACACCGGCTTGCCCTCGGTGGTGATGCCCCAGGCGGCCAGCACCGGCTCGGCCGGCGACCCCGGATGCATCCGAAAGAAGCTGGCATCCAAGAACAGGTAATCCAGCGTGATCTCGTCAAGTCGACGACGCGCCCACGCCTGGTATTCGGCTCGGATCGCCTTGCACACTTCCGAGACCGTGGATTTGGAGATCGCGGCCTGGTCGCCAAGTGTTTCGGCGAGGGTGGCCTGCACGTCGCGCACCGATAACCCGCGTACGAACGAGGCAATCACCAGCGTCTCCAAGGCGTTGGTTCTCGTCACGTGCTTGCCGAACAACCGCGACGCAAACGCTGCGGTGGTGCCACGCAGCTTCGGCCGCTCCAACGTAACCGGCCCAGTGGTGGTTTTCACCGTCACCTGTCGATACCCGTTGCGCGAGCCGCCGTTAGCGTCGGGACAGGCAGCAGCGCGTTGGTAGCGTTCGCGACCGAGGAACTCGGTGACCTCAGCCTCCAGGGCCGCCTGCATCAACAGTTGAGCGCCCAGCCGGGCAACCTCTTCAAGGATCTCCGAAAGCTCCCGATCCTCGGCAAATAGGGCATCGATTCTGGTGCGGATGCGATCGACGGCTGATACTCGAACAGGCACGGGCGTGACTCCTTCTTCGCAGACTTGCAGGTCGTGAAGCGGAACCTACGCCCGTGCTCCGTATTTACACCGCGTCCCGGACACGACCCTGCTCGAATCGAATCACGTTGGGCTGCAACAGAAATTCACTATTTCAAAGGCCCACAACTCCGGATGCGATGGCGCATCACCGCCGAGGCCGGTCCCAGGCATCGCTCAGGGAACGGCGGGTTGGTCGGATCAGCTGGCCGCCTGCACCGTGACGTGCTTGTCAGCCGGCGCCGCCAGTGCAGGTACGGCCACCGAGACCGTCAGGATGCCCTTGTCGTAGGTGGCTTTGATGTCTTCTTCATTGGCGCCTGCCGGCAACATCACCGAGCGGACGAATGAGCCATAACGGAACTCCGACCGGCCCTTGGCTTCCTCGTTTTCGGTCCGTTCAGCCTTGATTGTCGGGCGGCCGTCACGCACCGTGATGTCGACGTCTTTGCCTGGATCGATGCCAGGGATTTCAGCGCGCGCCACGTAGCGGCCATCTTCCATCTCATCCTCAAGCCGCATCAGCAGCAGGCTGTCGGTCCAAGAGGTAGATAACCTCCTCGAGCACGGCGACTCACCGAGGGTGAAGTGCCGGTCGACATCGACCTGCACGATCTGGACGGCGGCGTCGAGGTCACGTTCGCGATGGTCGACGCGACCACGCTGCCCCAGGTCGGCGCGGTGCCAAAGACTGTGTCCCTGAACGCGATTCGAATGTCACAGGGTCGGGACGGCTGGTGAAGCCTGGTGACGCTGGATGTGTGAGTGAGGCCAAGCGCATCAAGATTATCGAGGAAGCCCCGTACCGATTCCGGATCGAGCAAGAAGGCGCGATGCGCTTGCCCGAGCTGTCCGAATTATTCACCGAGCTCCCGGCGTAGGCTGATCTTCCGTTGCTCGGCCCGCCCGGTTCAAAACGTCGGCGACATATCGGTTGCGCGGGCGGTGGCGGCTGCTTCCGCAGCCGTGCGCGAACACCACGATGCCCGTTGGATGTTGGGGATGGTCAGGTGTCCGGCCACCGTCACCGGGTCAGCGGCGGTGCTCACAGCGGATTCCACAAAACGGTCGCGGGCGCGGTCGAGCATCGCGAGCGCCTCGTCGTCAGAGGTTCTGCGGAACCGGCGGTAGCCCTGCCCGACAGTGGCGTAGACATAAAAGGTGGGGGTTATGGGGAGAACTCCGGGGGTGGCCGAACGGACTGATCGTTGTCGGCCAGAAACTGGGCGGCACCCTGCTCGCGGCGACCAAGTACACGTGAACATCCGGATAGCGCTGCATCCAGGCGCCGAGAGTCTCTTCGGGCTGCCGTTCGTGATCGATCGCACCGCCGGACCGGCCTTGCGACCTCTGGCCAAGGCGGGTCCCCGGCGGCCCGATGGCCTTGCGGCCGAGGGCTTCGTCGAGCGCCCATGCGGCCGCCCGAAGTGCCGCACGTGAGCCGCCGACAACAACCGGCGTCGATGCCTGTTGGCGCCCACTCATCGTGTCCTCCCCGGCCCGAAGCAACGTGCGGTGTCAAGACAGATCAAGACGGTAGGTAGCGGTGGCCACCATTGGACTGAGCCCCTTCGCCCCTGCCTGTGGTCCTTTGACCCCAGGGTCGCCGGTCCAACAGTGAGCGGTGACCGATGACCACTGCCATTGGTGCATAGGCCGTCCGACCCTAGAGGCACCAGCCCGCCGCGGTGATGATCAACGGGTCAACATCCAGCAGGTTGGCTCAAGGAGTCGTCATGGACACACACACACTCTGCGCCGACCGCGATGGCGGATTGTGCGGGTTTTGGGCCGTAATCCGTTGGTGCGCACCAGTGATCGCGTCGAGTCAGTGATATTGGTGCTCGCCGTGGTGGTATCGATTCCGGCCGCCCCGGCCGCCGCTGCCATCGGCACCGCGGTGCACGAGTCCATGAGCGACTGCTACACCGAGCATGCCCAGACTCGGCATACCGTCACCGCGACCGTGATCAACGACCGCGCCGCGGACCAGCCACCGTCGACAAGGAAGACGATCACCGTGGATGCGTGATGGTTTGTCGGCGGCCGCGAATACACGCGCGCAGTCACCGCGCGACGGTCAAGACTGGCGACCGAATCGACCTCTGGGTGGACAACGACGGTCCATCAGGTCGACAAGCCCGACACCGATTTCTAATGCCGAAACCGACGCGGTGCTCGCCGCAGTCGGAATCTGGTCGAGCGTGGCTGCCGCAGCGGCCCACCCTGTTCGCCTTCACTCGGTTTGTGCTTGACAGCATCCGCGCCACCGCGTGGCAACACGACATCGATGACCTCGGCGGCCACGGCGGCGGGCGCACAAGCAGCCAATTCTAAAACCAGCGCCTGAAGCCCACACGTTTCAGATCGTGGAGGCGGTCATCACAGATCGGTTCCCATAACGGCGTGGCCCATGATCCCGCACGTCGACGCGTTCCCAAATCCACCGGACCACGTTCTCAACCGTCCTAGCGCACCACCGCAGACCAGGCACCTAATCGTTTTCGTCAGGTCCCTCTCACCACGTTAGTTACACGCCGCGCCGCGCGAATCAGGAGGAAAGGCGGGAGGGCGTCGCGGTGCGGGTTCTCCGCTGTCACCTCCTCGTTGGGCCGTGGCTCGGCGAATACTTCCAGTGACCGGGTTCTTGGGCGCAAGCCTCGGACTTTAGTCCGGGGTGAGCCCATCTCGTGTATCGCCGGGCGCAGCCCGGCGCTTAGAGTGGTCGGGCTTGTCCGTCGATGTACTGCTTGATGATCGACAGTGGTGCACCTCCGCAAGAGACGGCGAAATAGGACGGCGACCAGAGGTGCCCGCGCATTCGCGCACGGACACAGGCGCCGGTGAATTCGCGGCGGACCGCGTAGGCGGTGCGGCCTTTGAGGCGCTGCACCAGAGTCGAGATCGCCAGCGCGGGCGGGTAGGCGACCAGTAGGTGGACGTGGTCGGCTTCGCCGTTGAACTCGACCAACTCAGCGTCCAGATCAGCGCAGACGCCACGCATGATGGTTTCGCAGTAGGTGAGCATGGCGTCGGTGAACACCTTGCGGCGGTATTTCGTCACGAACACCAGGTGGGCGTGCAGCAGCGACACGCTGTTCCGGGCGTGGCGATAGGTCTGGGTTGTCACAGGTCGCCTTTACAGTCGAGGTATGCAGATGCGCTACCGGTACCGCATCGAACCGACACCGGCCCAACAGGCGATGCTGGCGCGGGTGTTCGGATGCACTCGGGTGGTGTTCAACGACGCGCTGCGGGTCCGCGACGAGGCGTACCGGGCCGGGATGAAGCTGTCCGACAGTGAGATCCAGCGTCGGGTCATCACCACCGCGAAGACCACCGAGGAGCGGGCCTGGCTGTGCGAGGTACCCAGTGTGGCGTTGGTGCAGTCGGTCAACGACTCCCGGCGAGCGTGGCGCAACTTCTTCGACTCTGCCACCGGCAAGCGCAAGGGCCGCAGGGTGGGTCGCCCACGGTTCAAATCCCGCAAGCATCACCGGCAGTCGTTTCGGTTGACGCGCAACGGCTTCTCGATCCGCGACAACGGCCGGCTGTTCGTGGCCAAGGTCGGCGAGGTCGCGGTGCGCTGGTCGCGAGAGCTGCCGTCGACGCCCTCTTCGGTCACGATCATCCGGGAACCCGACGGGCATTTCTACGCCAGCTTCGTCGTCGAGGTCACGGCCACACCGCTGCCCGTGGTCGACCGGGAGGTCGGCGTGGATGTCGGGATCGCTCGGCTGGCCACGACCGCCGCCACCGATGGACAACGGGTCGATGTCGCCAACCCCAAGCAGTTAGGCCGCAAGCTGCGCAAGCTGGCGCGGTTGGAGCGGGAGAAGTCTCGCCGGCAGAAAGGATCAGCCAACAGGGACAAGTCGCGGCGCAAGGTCGCCATCGCGCACAATCAGGTCGCCCGTGCTCGGCGGGACTATCACCACAAGCAGGCTTTGGCGTTGGTTCGCGACAACCAAGTGATCCACGTCGAAGACCTCAACATCGCTGGGATGGTCCGCAATCGCCGGCTCGCCCGCGCGATCAGTGATGCGGGATGGGGCCAGTTCGTGAAGGTCATCAGCGAGAAAGCAGAGCACTACGGGCGCACTGTGCACACGGTGTCACGGTGGCTGGCATCGAGCAAAACATGCTCGATGCCGGACTGTGGGCACGTGCTCGACGAACTGCCGCTGCAGATCCGCACGTGGAGGTGCCCGGCATGCCAGGCCACCCACGACCGCGACTACAACGCCGCCAAGAACATTCTCGCTGCCGGGCGGGCAGAGAGACTAAACGCCTGTGGAGCCCATGTAAGACCGCAACCCGTTGCGGCAGTGGGCGATGAAGCAGGAAGCACCCCAACTGCGGCATAGCCGCACGGGAATCCCCGCCATTCATGGCGGGGAGCACGTCAAAGACCATGATCTGTCAGCGCCGTCATGTAAGTAGCGATGGTTCTGTGGTAGTTGCCCGCTCGACGGACGCTTTGCGGATGAATCGATGCCCAGAACCCTTCGGCCAGGTAGTCACCGATCACTCGGCGCTGAAGGCCGTCAACCATTACAGAGCTGGCGCTCGGGGCCTCGAAGCATGGGTGCGGCACGGTGAAGGCGAACCTGCCTTCCGGCTTCAGTACGCGCTTGATCGATCCAATAGTGCTGTGCAGATCCGGGATATTGTTCAGTGAAAGTGCAGCGGTTACCCAGTCCATCGATTCACTGCCGACGGTGGACAGCGTCCGCCCGTCGTCGTGGCGGTAGGTCGCACCGGTGGGATGAGCCTGCTCGGTGGCTTGGGCGTGGGCGATGAGCCCTGATGTCGCGTCGATACCGACGACGGTGGCGCCGCGAACCGCAATGGCGCGGGTGACGATGCCTTCGCCGCAGCCGACGTCGAGAACGTGAACGCCGGTCAGCGTAGGCGGGGATCACGGACAACAGGATGTCGCGGGAAAATTTGTGCATCGCCGAACCGCCACGCACCAGTGCCGCGTACCAATCAGCGATATTGTCCCAGGTTTCGGCCACCAAGGCCTCAGCGTATCGGCCATTGTCGGCGCATGCTGAAAGGATGTCGATCCGACGCCCTCCCAATTCCGATCGGCGCCGAGCGGAGGCGTTTGGCCTCGCCGCCGACGACTACCACCGATACCGACCGCGCTATCCCCGCTCTCTCATCGATGGGCTGGTTGAGAGTCGCCATCTGCGCACACTCGATGTTGGTGCGGGTACAGGGCATCGCGTCGTTACAGCTGATAGAGGCAGGTGCGGAAGTCCTTGCCGTGGAGCCCGACTCGCGGATGGCGCGAGTGGCCACCGAGAACGGCATTCGCGTCGAACAAGCGACATTCGAGGACTGGCTACCAGCCGGCAGGTCGTTCGATCTCGTTGTCTTTGCCCAGTCGTTCCACTGGGTGCAGCCACAGCACGGGCTCGAAAAAGTGGCCTCAATACTTCGTCCAGGCGGTCGTCTCGCACTCTTGTCGAACCGGCTGACTCCCGTGTCGCCGACAAGGCAGGAACTGGACGAGGCCTACGCCGGCCTGCTCGCCGCGTCCCTGCGGCCCCCAATCGATGCGGTCCACGATGACGAACTGATGGTGATGATTCGAAAGTACGGATACATCGTCGAGCGGCGACGAGTCACCGAACGACTCCGCTACACCACCGATGCCTGGGTGAACATGGTGCTCACCTACTCCAACGTCGTAACCCTCGACCCGCTGCGCCGTTCTCGGCTGCGGTCCCGCCTCGAGCAACGCATCGGCGCCGAGGGAGTGGGCGTGGAGAACGACGCCACGGCAGTTATCTGCACGCCTCGATGACGCGGCGCGTACCGGTGGCGCCCCATACTTCGGGCGTGGCACCAATCTCATGAGATGGCACACCTAGGTGACGGACGCGGGCCCTGGTAGCGCGAGCCGTAGACCACGAGCCGGATGTCGTGAGTTCTCGTGGTCAGCTCTCATCGAAGAAGCGGCCGGTCAGCTCCGACGCAACTAACGCAGATCGCTAGAACGCAGGAATGCTAGCAAGCGCACTTGCGGGGAAGCTGGTAAACACGCAAGCAGTGATGGTAGAGAGCTAAAGACCTAACGAACCGGCAAATAAGCATGCACGGAATCAAGTCCTCTAGCAATCGTCTGATACAGCTGCATAGCATGCTAGATAGCTGGGACGCCGGTTCTCAGCCAAGGGGATCGTGGAAAGAAGACGCGCATATGCCCGACACAAAGTCCGAAGTGCAGATCAGTTTCCGCGCCCCGTTTGAGCTGAAGGTGGCCTTCGAACAAGCCCTGCTGTACCGCTCGATACGAGAGGGACGGAAAATCGCCGCCAATAAGGTGCTCATCGAGCAGGTCGAGGCGTTCATCGAGCGCGAAGAGAAGTTGCGCCAACAATGATTCGGTCAGCGCTGGTTTCTGCGATCCTCGCCGCAGTGTTGGCGGTGCTGCCGGTCTGCCCTGCGACCCCGCCGGCGTCAGCGGCCGCATCTGTGCTGGCCTACCCGGGGATGCCTATCCTGCAGGGCGAAACGCGCTGCACGCTTGCGTTTATCGACACCATCCGCCGCATCGGCTACTCTGCCGGTCATTGCAACACCAGCAGCGAGGTGCGCGACGAACACGGCCGCCCGCTGGGCATCGTGAGTGTGTGGCAGCACAACCGCGCAGGGAAGCTCACGACAGGCGTCGAGGACGCCGTGATCGACTATGAAGCGATCAGCATCAATCCTGGCGTTGAGGTCACCAACCTTCTTGGGCCGGCGTTCACCCGCCCGCTGATCACCCAACCCGGTGTCACCCCAACCCCGGGCATGGTGGTCTGTCAACGCGGCACCACCACCGGATCATCATGTGGTGTTATCGACGCTGTGCATGACGGGTGGTTCACCATGCGGGCCGGCGGGATGACCAGCGAGCACGGTGACTCCGGCGCCCCGGTCTACACCTACACCGACGAGACGGGATCCACCCCGGTCATCGTCGGCATCCTTCGCGGCCTCAACGGCGGACGCGCCGCGGCAGTCAGCTGGCCGGACACGCTGCGCCACGCGATCTATGACGCCGCAGCAGCCACCTCTTAACGCGCGGATTTAGACTGGGCCGACACGGTTTCCTCTATGCGATTCAGAAGGCCCACAACTCACGATGCCCGGACTGCGCCCGACGCCTCACCACGAGGCAATCAATATGGATGTCCGCGCACAACTGATGTCCGCGATCAACGAACAGATCGTCAACAACGGCTGGACCCAGTCCGAAGCTGCCGAGAAACTCAACGTCAACCAGCCGCGCATCTCATATCTGGTCAGCGGTCAGATCGAACGATTCAGTGTCGACGCTCTCCTGAACATGGCCGCCCTTGCTGGCCTGCAAATCGAACTGACCGTCAAACCCGCGACCCAGCACCAGCCCTGATACGTCACCGGTGACACCCCGGTTGCAGACGATCGTCGACTCTGCGGGGGAGGGGACGTCACGTGGTGCACAACTGAAATGAGTGCTCCCGCTGCAGAAGAACCGCCCCGAAATCCGGTCCAGAGGATTTGCGGGGCGATTCAGTTCAGGTGTCAGGGAGGAGGAGCCGGACGGCTACGACGCTAAGTTACGCGCACCCGACACACAACAGGTCGGGATGGCCAGATGATGATGCACTGCGGTTGCGGGCGTTTTCCGAGACCGGGGGAGCGCCCGAACATCCGCTTCAACGAACGACCTTCAGTAGCTGCCCGAGCCGGGCCAGCCGCTGCGCGGCATCCACGCATTCCCGCGCGGTCGCGTCGCTGTCCACCGATGCCAGCGCCCCGGCGGCCGCGGCCGGATCGACTCGCCGCACGATCGCCAGCGCAGCGCGCAGCTGCGCAGTGTCCACATCGCCGCTTTCCGCCACGGGACCGGCAGCCACCACCGCCGCATCGGGGGTGTAGCCGGCCGGGGCCTGCGCCGCGGCGACATCACGGTTATCGATTGCGCCGGCGAAAACGGAATCAGGCTCAGGTGCAGGAAGGGCTGCGGGCGGAAGCGGCGGCAACACCTCGACTTCGTCGGAACCGACCTCGTCCGATCCAGGTGGGCAGCTGCGCCGCTCGGCGATCTCCGAGTCGATCAATGCCCGCAGCGCCGCAGTCCGCGCAGCGCCGTCAGCCACGCCGGCCAGCTGTTGCGGGGCCGCTGCCAGCACGCGGGCAGCGCCGGCCTGCCCGAGCTGCGCAACATCGTGAGGCGTGATCGGAATGCGGGTGTCCTCACCGACGAGCTCCTGAAGCGGCGCCACCAACGTTTCGACACCTTGGCGGTAGCGACGCGCGTTCGACGCCGATCCGCCCAGCTGATCGCGCACAAAAGCACCGAAGTCCGGGTACGGCGCGCCGTCGCGACCCGACAGGTGGCGCCAGTCTTCGTCGCGGTAGATCGCCGCGAGCACCTCGAGCACCCGCCCCACCGCACAGGAGAGTTCACCGACTCGTCGAACAGCGCGTTCCTGGGGCGTCTCGACCGCCTCAGCGCCAGGACAGAGCACCACGGCCGGTCTTGTCGACGTCATCGGGCGCTCGCGACCAGCGCGGCCGACACCGCGGCGAGCGCCTCTGTTCCCAGGAACCGGCCAAGCCGCTCCCGCACGGCCTGATCAGCCCACGCCTGAGCCACGATTTCGGCCAACGTTGAGTTCACCACCCCCAACAGCGGATCGGCGGGGCATCGCAGCCGCATCCGCACCCGCGAACCTCCATCCGGCAACAACCGCACCAGCCCCGCTGTCGCGTGACCAGACTCGAGCACATCAGTCCCTGTGCGCACCCAACCCATCACTCGGTGCTCCACCAGAGCCGTCACCACCGGGTCGTCAAACGAGCCGACCGGGACCGCCTGCAACGGTCCATCTCCATCGCCGGTGTGCCCCAACGACAACCGCTGCCGATACTCCTGCTCGGCCAGCGCCAAACCCGCCAGATACACCGCGCGCAACTCGTCGCGCTCATCACCGCGGGCGAGCTCGAAACGCCGATACGTTTCGCATGCCCCGTCCGTCGTTGCCGCATACTCAATCGCTGCTGCCCGCAACCGTTCTCGCGCAACCCGCAGCTGCTCACTTACCGCGTCGAGCTGCTGCCGTTTACGAGCGCGCAGCGCGCCGATGTCAGTGGTCGCCGCGCTCACGCCGGTCTGCTTCATCGACGCCGAAGAATGCATCGACCTGCCGCTGGGCCGAGATCTCGTCAGGACCTTCAAAAACGTGGGTGGCGCCGTCGGTGGGATCGGTCACCTCAATTCGAACCACTGTCTTGTCAGCCATCGCCGGAACTCCTCCATCTGTGAAACTCATATCTCGAACCGCTTGATACGTCCCATAATTCGATCGGTCGCCTTCACAACCGCTTCAGCGGTGCGACGAACCTTCTCCCGATCACCCTGCGCCCAACTCTGGATGTAGCCAAAGGACCAATCGCCGGGAGACTCCAAGCCATAGCGTCGACTCACCACGTAGGCCACGCTTTCGGCTTCAACTTCCATCGTCGATCGTTCTCCGCCAGCACCGGTGTGGTATTCATCAGTGCGTTCGGTATGCCCGAGTTCGATATGGGCCAGTTCATGGGCCTTGGTTTTGGCCTGCTGGGCATGGCTTCCGCGGGAGTTGATCACCACCGTCTTGGCCACCGGATCGGTGTAGCCGTTAGCGACATCGGCGCCCTCACCCAGGTCCCGATACTCCAGCCGATAACCGTGGCCCTCGATCTGGTCGTCGAGGTCTTCATGCATGCCGTCCGGGGCCCGACCCGACAAGTGCGAAACCGAGATGAACGGCGGTTCGGGCAGGGGATCACCGCTGGTCGACGACACATCAAACACCGGCACGACCTTGAAGCCGACCACACGGTTCTCCCGCTTCGTCGCACCGTTGTCGTCTTCAACCTGAATCTTCTTCACCATCGGGGCATAGATCCAGATCGCCTTCTCGCCCTTGTTGACCGAGCGGCCCAACTCCTTCCACTTGTTGAACCCTGCCACCCGGGTGGCATCAGGCTTCTGCGAGAGGATCAGCAACTGATTGTTCAGCGAGTAGCGGTGGAAGCGCTGCGAAAACTCAAGCCACTCTTGCCACTTCTGCCCGTCATCGAGCTCGTCGAGCGCGGTGTCGATCTCGCGGCGAATATCCTCGGTACGGGTCGACTTGTCCGGAAAACTGACCACGCGCCGCGCCTGATCAGCGCTACGGTCATCGACGTCGCCGAGATCGGCTAGCTCAGACTGCAACGCTGCCCGCGTGCGCTCCAACCGCACCACCGTCGCCGCAGCCCGCCCATACGCCGCGCGCATATCGCCCGGACAGCGGCGGGGACCATCGGGCTCATCCTTACCGCGACACATCTGCACCGAATCCAAACCTGCACTGCATGCAGATGAGCATCAGCCAGCTACGCCGCCACATTCAAGAGGACCGCAGCGCAGCCGGAGAGCTGCGCGCCTCTCTCGCAAACCGCGGCCCGGCCGCCTAACCTCAACAAGCGTGAACACCGCCGCGCCGCCGCCGCACGAACGCAGCCCATCAGCCGCCACGCCGCCGGCCCCGACACCGCCGCGCACTCCACCCCCGGACAGCACCTCGGCAATGACCGCACAACCCGACGACCACGAGTGGAACATCGACGCGCCAGCCAAACTGGCCCGCACCCAGGCCGCAATCGACGACTTTCTGTACCGCATCACCAAACTCAACTACTTACGCGCACAGCTACTTTCAGCGCGCGAAGGAACCCTGAAGTCGGACTGGCGCACCACACTGGCCAAGTCCGCCACCGAATCCATCGGCCTGCAGCCAGACCAACAAGCTGCCCGCGAGCGAGCAGCCCGCGACATCTCCGCGCTGCCGCCGGCCGACTGGGAACCCGATCGTCACGTCGGATGGCGACTGGCGCTCAACGCCTGGTACGAAGCCACCAACCAGTGCCTCGACGACATTGAGAACGCCGAAAAGCAACTGCGCGCCGAGTCGTGGATGTCAGCAGACACCGTCACCACCCGCATCGCGATGGACCGCGACTTGACCACGGCGTCATATCGCGCCGGCCTGGCCGCCGGCGGACTCGACGTCGACTGGTACGACTGGCTCATCGACCGCGTCCGCAAATGGCCGGACAAGCAACGCCGAGACAATCAGCTCGACCTGATGACCCTCGAACCTGCCTACCGGGACTCGATGCAGCAGCTGCCCGCCTACTGGGCATAACCAAACCCGCCACCGGCACGCACGCAACACAATCTTCGCTACAACAGCCGCACGGTCGGCTACACTCGACCCAGAGCCGTTCGCACGGCTGATCCCGAGCCGCCGTGGCGCCTGTACCGCTACCGGCATTCGAGGGCAAGGTCCGCCGGATCTGCGAAACAACCCCCGTCACTGCAACGTGGCGGCGGGTACAGGACGTCGCCGACCGACCAGTGAACGGATTCACCAGATGACGAAATACGCCGCCCGCAAGAAGGCCGCCCGCATCTTCCAGCAGACCCACCCCGACACCACATTCCCCGCCGCCCTGCGCGCCGTGAGCCTCCCCGCCGCCGCGCCGCCATCCTGGCGACCCGGCCAGGCCCCCTGGATCCGCTCAACCGACCCCGATGAGCCCGTCGGCTGCTATTTCTGCGGAAAGCCCACGGCCATCACATCTTTCGGCGATGTGTCGATAGACACCGGCCGGGTGGAGCTCTACTGCGACAACGGCGCATGCGATGCCCGTGAGGTCGAAGTGATCGTCGTCGACGACGGGACATCGCGCACGGCACAACGTACCGATGTGCGCATCCTGGGCCGCTACGGGCCGACCGCGCGGCCGTCGTGGACCCGAGGAGTCGGCCCGGACTGGACCGCGGGGATGCCGCCGAGCGCCAGATCCACCAAAGCCCAGTGCGTGTGCGTGTTCTGCGGCGCCACCAGCTGCGTCCCCGCACGCGATGACGATCCGGTCGACGCCGGCCGGATGCGCCTGCACTGCACCAACCCGCGGTGCAGCGTCGTCGACGTCGACGTCCTCGTCACCCGCGACGGCACCGGTTGGCCGCAGGACCGCCAGGACGTCAAAGCGCTCAACGCGATCGACCCGAACCTGGCCGGCTTCCACGCCGCCGGCGCCGACGACGTGGCCGGCATACGCATAGTGCCGGTCAGCGAACTGCACAACGCCCCGGAGGACCTGGAGCTTCAACTGCGCGTCTCCGGGCCCGCCCCGTGGGAGCGGTAACGATCCCGGCCGTGAGTGTGCAGGCCTCCTCTGGCTTTGCCGCCGCCGCTGAGTGATCCTGGAAGAGGAGGTGCCCCGCCCGACCCCCCGGGGCGGGGCACCCACTCATTTCCCGTGTGGTGATTCCACATGCGGACGTCGGAACATCGAGGCCGTTCCGCTGGCCACCACCACAATATGTCCACCACTCGCCAGAATGCAGCCCAACCGGGGAGACGTCACCCTGTCGATATCTGCAGCATGAGCTTCGTCGCCGAATCGTCAGGGTCATAGAAAGCCCCACAGCCCTCGCACTTCACCGGCGGGGTCCCGTAGCGGTCATCGGCTGGATTCTCATGACCACAATCAGCATGAACCCGCGACAGGCCGCGGCCGCTGACAACCTCGACCGCCACACCGGCGCGCCGGGCGGCGACAGTCAACAAGCCGCGGAACCGACCCGGGGCCGCATGAGCGCGGTGACGGCCGATGCTGTGCGCGACCGGCCTCGGCAGATCAGTTCGTGCCTGTCAATGGCCAGTGAGTTCTCCCCGTGGGCGGCCAGTTTTTCTCCCCGCTGGTGGCCAGTTGTGAATCCCCAACGGCGGCCAGTTATTTCCCCACGGTCTGGTGGTTAGCGCAGCGGCCTCACCCCCTGCCCGGAGGTGGCTTGGGCCAGCCGGAAGCTCTCGCCGGAGGTGACCACGACGTGCGCGTGATGCAGTAGGCGATCCACGGTGGCGGTTGCCAGGGTCTTGGGCATGATCTCGTCGAACCCGGATGGGTGCAGGTTGCTGCTGACCGCCATGGCGCGGCGCTCGTAGGCGGCGTCGACGAGCCGGTAGAACCCTTCAGCGGCGTCCGGGCTGACCGGCAGCAACCCGATGTCGTCGACGATGACCAGATCCGAGCGCATCACCCGGGTGATGGCGCGGGCGACCGAGTCATCGACGCGGTGGCGGCGGATCAGGGCGCCGAGGTCTTCGATGGTGAACCACACCACCGTCAGCCCGTCTTCGATGGCGGCCTGCCCGAGTGCCTCACAGAAGTGGGACTTGCCCGTTCCCGATGGCCCGCAGACGCAGAGGTTCTCTTTATTGCGAACCCATTCAAGGGTTTTCAGCGCATCCTGGGTAGCCCGTGAGATGGAGGAGGCGCCCTCGTCCCAGTCGCCGAAGGTTTTGCCGGCGGGGAACCCGGCGCGTTTGCGCCGGGTGCGCAGGTTGGTGGCATCGCGGCCGGCGGCCTCCTCGGCCAGCAACACTCGCACCACCTCGGCGGGATCCCAGCGCTGGGCCTTGGCGGTGGGCACCAGATCGGTCAACGCCCGGCGCAGATAGGGCAGCTTGAGCCGCTTGGACAACGCGATGGCCTCGGCCAGCGGATCCCCGTTGGCCGCGCCCACCCGCGGGGCGGCCGGCATCACTGCTGGGCCTCCGGGTCGGCGCTGGCGGGTAGACCGAAGTTGGCCCACGCCGAGGTGCCGGCCTGCAGGCTGTGGTCCTCGCCGACACGCGACGGCTCGCCATGGTGGCGGCCGAGCTGGTGGGTCAGGATGCGCAGCAGGTCGTTCTCACCGAATCGCCCTGCGATGGCGGCAGTCCCGAGTGCTCGGTCCACTTCAGCGGGCGGGTGCAGCTTGGCCAAGGTGATGGCCTCGGTCATCTTGGCGCGGATGCGGCGGGTGCCGACCGCGGCGGCTTCGGTCAGCCACGACGCCGCGCCCGGTCCCAGCGCCAGGAACGCGGCTTCGTCGGGGTTGGTGGCCCGCGGGGTGCGTTCGCCGTGGTGATCGGGCCGCGGCGGGTAATGCTCGGCTTTGATCGACGGGCGCCCCGGGGTAGAGCGGGCGTGGCGGGCCACCTCCAGTGGGCCCTCGTCGCCGACCGCGGTGACGATCAGCTCATCGCCGACGAAGCGCACCCACACCCGGGTGTCGACCAGGGTGTGCGGCACCGAATAGCGCACGCCCTCAACCGAAACCGTCGAATCCCAATACACCCGCCGAGTAGTGCCGAACGCCATGGTGAACGGCGCAGTCGGCAGCGGGTGCAGCCGGGTGCGTTCCTCGGCCAGCGCCTCGACCGGGCGGCGGCGGGTCTGCCGATGCTCACGATTGTTGACCTGCTCGCAGAACTCTCGGCACGCGGCCTCGAGCTCACCGAAGGTCCGATACGCATCGAGCAGGTTGGCCTCGGTGGGCACCAGATCGGCCTTGGCGATGCGCACCGTGGCCTCCGACCCACCCTTGGTTTGCGGATCGGCCGGCACGCAGGTGCGAATCGTCATCCCGTAATGGCGGGCCACCTCCACGATTTCGGGGTGGCGCACCGCAATCCCGGCCACATGATCGGTGGAGATGGTTTTCTCGTTGTCGGTCAACGCATACGTCGGCACTCCGCCCAGCCGGCGCAGCGTGGTATCCAAGCACGCCACCACCGTCGGCAACGTCTTGTCGTGCACCGGGATCACCACCCGAAACCGTGACCATGCCAACCAGGCGCACCACAACTGGGTGGCCCGCCCGCCCACACGGGGGCCGCTGCCCCAATCCCACTGCAGCCACAGGCCCGGCTCGGTGATCCAGGGCCGAAACACCCGCCGCTGACCTTCGCGCAGCCGCTGTTTGACCGCCGCCACCGCTCGGCGGGTGGTGCGCTCACCACCGCCAAATCCCATCGCCACGATCCGCCGGTGCACTACATCGGCGCGCACCCGCCCACCCGAACGCACCACCAGCTCTTCGATTTTCGGCAGATACTCATCGATCGGGCGAGCCCGGTGCTCACGCTCGACCGGGTTTTGCCCAGCCGCCCGCATCGCCACATACCGCGCCACCGTGTGATGGTCACAGCCAGCCAGATCAGCCGCCGCCCGATAACTGCCCGTGAGGTCATAGGCCTCAAGAATCTCCATGATCTCCCTGTTGCTCTTCACGCCGCACGAGACAACCCGCACGACAAACCGGCACATGCTCGACACGCCGGGGAGATATCTGGCCGCCAACGGGGAATACCGTGGCCACCACCGGGGACTTAAATGGCCGTCAATGGGGATTTTTCACTGGCCGCCGACAGTGCCGCACCAGCCGCAGCGACCGCGGTCACGTTGATGTCATCGACCACCAAACGCCCAGCCTGTGCACACACCGTGGCAGCGACTTGCCGATACAAGTCGTCGCGAAACCCCAGGGCGCGGCGCCGACCATGCTCCTGGGCATCCCAGAGTTTGCGGTCGACCACGCGCCAGCCTTCCAGCACCTCCGCGATGTCCCCCGGCGGCGGATCGTCGCGCCACGCGATCGCCAGCGCCGCGAACCGCGCCGGCGAACGCCACCGACGAACCTCATCAGCGGCCAGCTCACCATCCCCGTACGGCACCGGCCCATGCTCAACAAGCCAGGCCACCAACTCCTCACGCACCGCGTTCAGCGACTCATCCCGAGCCGAGGCGGTGACCGCGTGCCGCTCAAGCCGCTGCGAAATCACCGGCGGCACAACGATAATCCCCGTCGTGCCCGTGGCATCGGCTGTCATGACCGCCCCCAACGATGCCGGCACGCGAATCGGCTCGGTAGAACGCCACGTCGCCACCCGCGTCCCGCCCTCGGTCTGGCGCCACCCGGTGTGCACCGCCACCGCCGGCCCCGACGCGGCCGCGGCCGCCGGCACATGTGCGGTGATCACCAACCGCGCCGACAGCCGCGCCGCCGTGCGCGACACAGTCAGCCGGGCGATACCGATGCCGGCATCCGGGGGAAGCCAGCGATGCACCTGAACCGGTATATCGATCCACTGCGGCACCCCGTCGAGGCTGCCGACGCGCATCCGCACCATCACCCGCCCGGCCCGTCGCCGCTCAGCCCGCGACATGCCTTCCCACACTTGGGGATCCACCCACGGCAATAACAACACATTGCGGTACCGGCCGCCGGGATCAGCCAACAACTGCGGAGAGCGCACAGCCGGCATCCCACCGACACGCTGCAGCTGCACCGTCAGCGTCCCGGTTCCATCGGTGCGGCCCGAGGGGACCGGCGGCTTGAGTCGTCGGGGGAATCGGGCCAGGTGAACAGTGTGTGATGGTGAGTTTTGTCGGTG
>NZ_BEWG01000082.1 GCF_002723835.1 Mycobacterium sp. shizuoka-1
TCACCACCGACCCCACACCGGCATCGGCGGAATGACACCAATCGAGCGCCTACGCGTTCACAACCTACCCGTGAAGAACACCTAGGGCTGTGACCCACCTCTCAATAGCCTGGGAACGAATCGGAGTTCACACACTGAGCTGAGGAGCATGCGGTGCCCACAACCGACCTGCCGCCGCGGGAAACCCACCCCAGCGGCGCGCAATACCTGGCCGTGCAGGCCAGTCCCGAGTTCCAAGAGCTGCGCCGCACCCTGCGCCGCTTCGTGTTTCCCACCACGGCGTTCTTCCTGATCTGGTACGCCACCTACGTCCTGCTCGGCGCGTTCGCCCACGACTTCATGGCGATCAAGGTGTGGGGCAACATCAACCTCGGGCTGATCATCGGCCTGGGCCAGTTCCTGACGACGTTCCTCATCACCGGCCTGTACGTGCGATTTGCGAACCGCGAGCTCGACCCGCGCGCCGAAGCCATCCGCGCCGAGATGGAAGGTGGCGCGCAGTGACCACCACCGTGCTCGCCGAGGCCGCCCGGATCGGCAACCCGGCCGTCAACATCAGCATCTTCGCCGCGTTCGTGCTCATCACACTGTTCATCGTGATCCGGGCCAGCCGCTCCAACACCAACGCCACCGAGTTCTTCACCGGTGGCCGAGCGTTCTCCGGGCCGCAGAACGGCATCGCCATCGCGGGCGACTACCTCTCTGCGGCAAGCTTTCTCGGTATCGCCGGCGCCATCGCGGTGTACGGCTACGACGGCTTCCTCTACTCGATCGGCTTCCTGGTGGCGTGGCTGGTCGCCCTGCTTCTGGTCGCCGAATTGCTGCGCAACACCGGTAAATTCACGATGGCCGACGTGCTGAGCTTCCGGCTCAAGCAGCGGCCGGTGCGGGTCGCCGCCGCCACCTCGACGCTGACCGTGTCACTGTTCTACCTGCTGGCCCAGATGGCCGGCGCCGGCGGCCTGGTCGCGCTGCTGCTCGACGTCCACGGGCGCACCGCCCAGTCGTTCGTGATCGCGGTGGTCGGTGTGCTGATGATCGTCTACGTGCTGGTCGGCGGGATGAAGGGCACCACCTGGGTGCAGATCATCAAGGCCGTGCTGCTGATCGCGGGCGCAGCGGTCATGACCGCTCTGGTGCTGATCAAGTTCGGGCTGAACTTCTCCGAGATCCTCGGCTCCGCCCAGCAGATGGTGCACGAGGCGACCACCAAGGGGGTGGCCAGCCGCGACGTGCTGGCACCGGGTGCGCAATACGGTGCCTCGACCACCTCGAAGATCAACCTGCTGTCGCTGGGTCTGGCGTTGGTGCTGGGCACCGCGGGCCTGCCGCACGTGCTGATGCGCTTCTACACGGTGCCGACCGCCAAAGAGGCTCGGCGATCGGTGGTGTGGGCGATCGGACTGATCGGCGCCTTCTACCTGTTCACCCTCGCGCTGGGCTACGGCGCGGCGGCCATGGTCGGGCCGGACAAGATCCTGGCCGCCCCCGGCGGGCAGAACTCCGCAGCACCGCTGCTGGCGTTCCAGCTCGGCGGGGTGGTGCTGCTCGGCATCATCTCGGCGGTGGCCTTCGCCACCATCCTCGCCGTGGTCGCCGGCCTGACGATCACCGCGTCGGCATCCTTCGCCCACGACGTCTACGCCAGCGTGATGAAGAGCCACAAGGTGACCGAAGACGAGCAGGTCCGGGTCTCCCGGATCACCGCGGTGGTGCTCGGTATCGCCGCGATCGGCCTGGGCATCCTGGCCAACGGTCAGAATGTCGCGTTCCTGGTGGCGCTCGCGTTCGCGGTGGCCGCCTCGGCCAACCTGCCGACGATCGTGTACTCGCTGTACTGGAAGCGGTTCAACACCCGCGGCGCACTGTGGAGCATGTACGGCGGTCTGATCAGTTGTCTGGTGCTGATCGTCTTCTCGCCGGCCGTGTCGGGCAACAAGACCGCGATGATCCCGGGCGCGAACTTCGACTGGTTCCCGCTGGCCAACCCCGGCATCGTGTCGATTCCGCTGGCGTTCATTCTCGGCATCGTCGGGACGGTGACGTCGTCGGATACCGGCGACCCCGAACTCAACGCCGAGATGGAGGTGCGGTCGCTGACCGGGGTGGGCGCCGAGAAGGCCACGCATCACTGAGTGAGGTGAGAATCTCGCCGGGTTCGGGAATGGTGTGCAGGTGTCGACGACGTTGACTGTCCCATGACCCCCACCCGGCGAGCATTCGCCGTCGCCCTGCTGGCCTACGCCTTCGCCGCGATCATGGTGGGCACCACCCTGCCCACCCCGTTGTATGCGCTGTACAGCGACCGCATGCATTTCTCGGTCCTGACCACGACGGTCGTCTACGCCACCTATGCCGGCGGGGTGTTGTTCGCGCTGCTGGTGTTCGGCCGGTGGTCGGATGCCATCGGGCGGCGGCCGGTGCTGATGGCCGGCGTGGTGTGCGCGCTGGCCAGCGCCGTGGTGTTCCTGCTGGCGGACTCGGTGCCGCAGTTGCTGGTCGGCCGGCTGTTGTCCGGCCTGTCGGCGGGTCTGTTCACCGGCACGGCGACCGCCGCGGTCATCGAGGCCGCGCCGCTGAGCTGGCGCACGCGCGCGCCCGCGGTGGCCACCATCGCCAACATCGGCGGACTGGGCGCGGGACCGGTGCTGGCCGGCATCCTGGCGCAGTACGCCCCGAGCCCGTTGACCCTGGTCTTCGTCGTCCACATCGCCCTGGTGGTGCTGGCCGCGATCGCGGTGGCGCTGGTGCCGGAAACCTCCAGCCGGACCGGAAGCATTGGCCTGCAGCGACTTTCGGTGCCCGCCGAGGTACGTTCGGTGTTCGTCGTCGCCGCGCTGGCCGCCTTCGCCGGCTTCTCGGTCACCGGCCTGTTCACCTCGGTGGCGCCGTCGCTGCTGACCAACGTCATCGGCATCGGCAATCACGCGCTGGCCGGGCTGATGGCCGGATCCATCTTCGGCGCGTCGGCGATCGCCCAGATTCTCGGCTCCCGGATCCCGCCGCGGCGCGCGGTGGCGGTCGGCTGCGCGATCCTGACCGCAGGGATGGGTGTTCTGGCTGCGGCGCTGCACTATTCGTCGCTGTCCGGCCTGATCTCCGCGGCCGTGGTGTCCGGCATCGGCCAGGGCATCAGCTTCAGTCGCGGGCTCGCCGCCGTCGCCGAGCAGACCCCGGCGCAGCGGCGGGCCGAGGTCAGCTCCACTTATTTCGTGGTGGCCTACGTCGCGATCTCGATCCCGGTGATCGGCGAGGGTTTCGCCGCCCAGGCGTGGGGCCTGCGCACCGCGGGAACGGTGTTCGCCGCCGCGGTCGGGGTGCTGGCACTGGCGTGCCTGGCGGCCATTCTCTGGCAGGAATCACGCCGTGGGGCAAAGCTTCCCGAACGGGTCGTCGGTTAGCCGCTCTTGCGGCGGAACTCCCGGCGGTTCTCCACCGGCCCGTGCGACCGCGGCTGCTTGGCGCCGCCGTCGGTGTGCGCGGAGCCGCCGGCCGCCTTCGCCTTCTTACGCTCGAGCGCCTCGCGGAACTTCGCCTTGGTGTCGTCCTGCGGTGCAGACTCTGATTCGGCCATGACGGTCAGACTAGCGCGCGAGCGCGTCCTCAGCGGATTCCCGGCGGCATTCCGTAGAGATGCGAGATCGGCAACCTCAGCAGCACTCGGCGGTCGGTGACCATGGCCCGGCGGTAGTCGTCCCAGTCCGGATGCTCACCGGCGACGTTGCGGTAGAGCGCGATGAGCGCCTCGACGGTGTCATCGTGCGGCGACGCCGCGGGCGGGCTGAGGATGGCATTGCCCTCGGCGACCGCGTAGGACCAGCCGTCATCGGAGGACACCAGGATCGAGGCCCGCGCGTCGCGGCGCAGGTTACGGGTCTTGGCGCGCGGCTCGGTGATCGACACCTCGATGGCTGGTTCGCGCGCGTCGAAGTGGTAGGTCACGTTGGACAGCTGCGGCCGTCCGTCGCGCTTGATGGTGGCCAGCACCCCGAGGGAGTTGTTAGCGATCAGGGCCAGCAGCTTGTCGTCGAACACGTGACGAGACATGCCTTCGAGCGTACGACCTCGCCGAAGCATGCAGGGCTTGCATAGACCATTCACCGAATACCGCCCGCCGCAGGACAGGATCGGCTTCTTAAACATCCACTGTTGTCCGCCCATAGTTTTCGTAATACTCTCGCCGAATGGCTGCGCGAGTTGGCACGCCACGGCGGCGAGAAGAAGAGAAGGATCATTCGGGTGATCGATGAGCGGCATCGAGTCCCCGGCCACTGCTGTGAATTCGCCGCCACCCGCAGATGCACCGCTCCGTGGTGACAGTCGGCGACGTTGACATGACCCGAGTTCGGATGGATGAGAGAAGCGCTCGTGGGCACCATTGAAGGCAGAGACCTAGGCCGCTACGGGGTGTGGACGGCGGACTTCGAGTTCATGCCGGTTGCCGCAATTCGGGACGTGGTCCAGGAACTGGACCAATCCGGGTGGAAAGCCATCTGGATTCCGGAGGCCTACGGCCGCGAAGCGATGACACACGCCGGTTTCCTGCTGTCCTGCACGGAGAACATCACGGTCGTCAACGCCATCGCCAGCATCTGGCCACGTACTGCCACTGCGACCCATGCCGCTTCGGTCTTGCTCGCTGACGCTTATCCAGGCCGTCACGTTCTGGGCCTCGGATTCGGTGATGCACGACCAGGGATAAAGCCGATGGATGCTGTCACCAAGTTCCTCGACGAGATGGATTCGGCATTCTGCACCGCCCCGGTGCCACCGGGACCGCGGCCCCGGTTGCTGGCTGCCTACGGTCCGCAGATGATCAAGCTGGCGCACGAGCGTGCCCAGGGTGCGCACACTTACCACGTCCCGGTCGAGCACACATCACAGGCACGCGAGCTTCTGGGCACTGAGGCTTTCTTGGGCGTGGAGCAGTCCGTCATCTTCGAGAAAGATGCCGACAAGGCGCGCGAACTTGCGCGCGCACAGCTCCGCCCGTATTTCACGACGCGGTACAACATCGCAAAGTTCCTGCGGCTGGGCTACACCGAGGCCGACATCGACGGCGGGCGGGGTAGCGACCGTCTCGTCGACGACCTTGTCGTGTGGGGCGACCTCGACACCATCCTCACCAGAGTTCAACAGCATGTCGAGGCTGGCGCCGATCATGTCAGCATTCAGGTGATGGGCCCCGAGTTCGGCCGGTTCCCGGCGAATGAATGGCGACAGCTTTCCGAAGCGTTGCTTCCGGCAAATGCCTGAGTAAACAGCACTCCCGGGCGACAAATCCCCCACCCAACATCCGAAGGCCGTTACCTTCACCCAGACTTCCTGCCAGATTGCGTAGAGTGACGTGCCAAGACATCACCGCAATCGTCAGATCGGATGGTATTCGCAGTGGCACCTCGGCCGGGCGTCAATAGAGCCAAGAGCACCACGTTCGGCCAAGGCCTGCCCACCGAGCCGGTGGATCTGGACACCCTCGACCGGGCACTCATCGAGGCGCTGACAGTCGACGGCCGCGCCGGCAATCGGGCGCTCGCAGCTCGACTTAAGGTGAATGAAGTCACGGTGGCCGCGCGACTGCGCCGGCTGGAAGATTCCGGTGTCATGCGCGTGGTCGCGATCACCGACATGCGGCTGTTCGGGCACCGCGAATTCGCCTTCGCGATGATCCAGGTGGCAGGTCGACCCGTGCACGCCGTCGCCACCGAGATAGCGAAGCTGACGGAGTCGATCGGTGTCACGATCTGCATCGGCCGATTCGACATCATGGTGGCCATCCTCGGCCGTGACCGAAAGCACCTTGCCGATCTCTTCGGCCGAGTGCTGCCAAAGATCAAGGGAGTCACCTCCGTTCACGGGAGCTTCGCACTAGATGTGTTGAAGCACGACTCGAAGTGGGGTTTGTTGCGGGCGGAGGCGGGGGCGACTCCAGAAGCACAAGTCAGCGACACCGTTGATCAAATGGATCTCTCGATCATCGCGCTCCTCCAGCAGAACGCGCGTCGAAGCAACCGACAGATTGCCGCCGACCTCGGCGTTTCCGAAGGCACAGTGCGGGTTCGCATCAAGCGAATGGTGGCAGAACGGGTCTTTCGCATCCAAGCCGTGTCCGACGTGGAGTTGTCAGGACTTGGCGCACACGCCTATCTGTTGGTCTCCACCGCGCCGGGAAAGGCCGACGATATCGCGAAGGCCCTCGCGCGCCGAGACGATATCGTCCAGGTCACCCGCGTACTCGACACTGTCGAAGTGGTTGCGGTGATGCAGGCGCCCGACGACGCAACACTGGTGGCCAGCGTCTTCGACGAGATTGCTCTGCTGCCGGGGGTACGCCGTGCAGAGATCGTGGCCGGGGTGGCCTCGCCAAAGCACACGTACGCCTGGACCTGGATCGTCTGATCCCGGACAACACCTGCGGGCATCCGCTCAGACCGAGACATCCTGCACGACGGTGTCTACGAGCTTGTGCTTCATCAACTTTCCGGCTGCAGATCGCGGCAACTCGTCGACGAAACCAACTGATCGCGGCGCCTTGTAGTGCGCGACGTTCTCGCGGACGAACTCAATCAGTTCGCCCGCCAGTTCGCTACTCGCCGCATGTCCGTCGCGTAGCTGCACCAGCGCTTTGACCTGCTCACCCATCACCGGATCTGGCACACCGATGACCGCAACGTCGAAAATGGCGGGGTGCAAGGTCAGGACATTTTCGATTTCCTGAGGGTAGATATTCACCCCGCCCGAGATAATCACGAAAGACTGACGCTCCGCCAGATAGAGATAGCCATCTTCGTCGACGTGCCCGAGGTCGCCCACTGTTGACCAATTGCCATGCGCCGGATGTCGACTCGAGCCAGTCTTATCCGAGTCGTTGTGATAAGCGAAGGCAGAGACATCCCGCTCGAAGTAGACCGTTCCGATCTGCCCGGCAGGCAATTCGCTGCCCTGCTCGTCGCAGATATGAATCTCCCCGACCACAGCGCGGCCCACCGAACCCCGTCGCTCCAGCCACTCCTGCGCAGTGATGAGCGTCATCCCATGACCTTCAGTCGCGCTGTAGTACTCGGTGAGGATTGGCCCCCACCATGTCAACATCGCATCCTTGACCGAGGGAGGACATGGCGCCCCGGCGTGAACGACCACCCGAAGTGAGGAGATGTCAAACCGGTCTCGCACCACCTCCGGGAGCTGAAGCATGCGCACAAACATCGTGGGCACCATTTGGGTGGCGCTGACCGCATGGAGCTCGATCACCTCCAGAGCCGCTGCCGCGTCGAACTTCTCCATCTGCACCACCGTCCCCCCCAGTGCGTGGATAGTGGCGCAGTAGCGGAGCGGAGCAGCGTGATAGATGGGCGCAGGTGACAGATAGACATCGTCGGCGCTGAGACCCAACAGCTTTGTGAGGAGCGTTGTTTGCGGGTCGAAGCTATCGGTGACCTGAGTGCCCGGCAATCGAGACTTGATGCCCTTCGGCCGGCCGGTGGTTCCCGACGAGTACAGCATGTCTGCGCCTCTGGGTTGGTCGCTCAGACGGGGATGGCCACCGGCCAGCAGCTCCTCATACGGGGAACAGCCCGCCACCGCTCCTCCCACCGCGAATCCTGAGACACCTCCAGTGCACTGCTTGCCGATCTCGTCAGCCAGATCCCCCACACCGGACGAGACGAACAGAGCACGTGCTCCGCTATCCCTAAGGATGTAGTCCACTTCAGCAGCTCGCAGGTGCCAGTTGATCGCGGTGATGTAGAGCCCAGACCGGATTGCGGCCCAGTAGATTTCAAAAGCCTCAGGGATGTTGTCGACGAGCATCGCGATGACGTCACCTCCCCGTAGTCCGAGCTGATGCAATGCTGCCGCCAGCTGTGCGGATCTGTCATCGAGCTCACCATAGGTAAGCGTGCGCCCCGAATCGGCCATGATCACCGCAACCTTGTCGCGCGGGTGACTTCCGGGAAACATCAGCACCTCCTGGGTAGCAATGGCCGCGGCGGTGAACTACTAAAGGATGACACCGATATTGCCGCACAGCTACGCCTATTATAGACGACATCGCCTTTGCTAAGTACTATGCGTAGATTATGCCTGCAGACACGACATCCTGGGCTCCCACGATCACCCCTCAGCAGAGCCGATACTGGCTCGCACGCCGCACCAAGCCGATCGGTGAGCACGACCGCAGTTCCGAGGGCAGCGGGCGCACGGCACTGGTCACCGGCGCCTCGTCGGGAATCGGCCTGGCATGGTGCGAACTACTTGCCGCAAAGGGCTTCGACATCGTGCCGGTCGCGCGCCGCTTGGATCGTCTGAACGCGCTCAAGCAACGTCTCGAAGCCGATTGGGCTGTGTCAGTATCACCGATGACCGCCGACTTGAGCAGGCCGGGCGCACCCGCGGAGATCTACACCGAACTGGCTCGTCGTAACACGACTGTCGATGTACTGGTCAACAACGCGGGGTATTCGATCGCTGGCCGGTTCATTGATAGCTCGTGGTCCGATCAGGAGGCCTTTCTCCGGGTGATCGGGCTGAGCGGTATCGAGCTGACACACCTGCTGCTCCCATCGATGATCGAACGTCGTTGGGGCCGGATTGTTTTCGTCGCATCAATCGCTGCGGTAATGTCCGGCTTGCCCGGCCAGGTGTTGTATTCCGCAGGAAAGTCTCTGGTACACAAATTCTCTGAAGGTCTGGCTGAAGAGGTCGAGCGATTGGGCGTGCACTCGACTGTAAGCCTCCCGGGTACGACCGACACCGACATCTTCGACAACAGCAACGTGACGGAATTTACCGACGGTCTGGCCATGCAGATGACGATGATGAGCCCAATTGCTGTGGCGCGACAAGGCTTCGAGGCATCCAAGCGGGGCGACCGCATGATCGTGCACGGCAAGCACCATCAGATCGGAACATTCGTCATGGCCCATGCGCCGCGGCCACTGCGCTACCTCATCTCCGGACGTCTTGCCCTCAAGGCGATGCCAGAACTGCATAACGCCGCACCCCAGCGCTGCTAGCGCTGCACGCACACAACACTGCAGAAGAGGCGTCCCGGCCTGAACTCGGCTGGTTGGATACCGATAGCACGCACAGTGCGTCTATAGAGTGTCTGACGATGGTTTCGGGCGTTTCGCCTAAGGCTCAGGGGATGACGCTTACCGCTTTGTCTGACGCTCAGTGGGGCTGATCGAGGATCTGCTTCCGGCGCGCATGGGTAAGCGGCGCCGGCTCTTTCAGGATGCCCGTTCGATGGTGGAGGGCATCATCTCCGGTATCGGTGCGGGATCGCCTGGCGTGATGCGCTGGAAAGCGACTACGTCGTTGGACGACTAAGGAATTGGTGGGCGCGCGCACCCGGGCAGCTGCGCCTCAATAGTCAGGCGGACGGCCGGATTCCGAGGATTCGGAGATGGTAGTCAGCAGGACCGAACAACGCGTCGATTGTGAGAATCCGTTTCAAGTGATGTCCCACGGCACACTCCTCGGTCATTCCGATACCGCCGTGTATCTGGACCGCGGACTCAGCGATTTCGCGGCCAAGCCGGCCAACCTGCCCCTTGATCAGTGAGTAGTCACGTTGGCTGGCCAGGCCACTGTCGATGGCCGCTGTGACATAGATCAGCGTCGCCCGAGCCTTCGCGAAGGCGACCTTCATGTTCGCGATGCGGTGTGCCACCGCCTGGAAACCAGCGATCGGAGACCCGAACTGGTTGCGGGTGCTCGCGTAGCTTGCTGTCGCCTCCAGAAGCGCCCCCATCGCACCGACCGCCTCGGCACTCAGGGCCAGCACCGCGTCATTGATGACGTCTTGAATGACCGCTGCGGCATCCTCGCGAACCAGACCACTATCCGGCACCCGTACATCATCGAATCGGATGTCCGCTGCACGACGACCATCGATGGTGCGGTAGGGGGTCAGCGTGACCCCGTCGGAACCGGGATCGACGGCCACGATGCCGAAGTTCGCGTCGGTCAGCCGAACTGTCACCACCAGAACATCGGCGGTTGCTCCGTCGAGGACGAGGCGCTTGTGCCCTCGGAGCACATAGCCCTCCCCATCGGGTTTGGCAGTTGTCGAGACCATGTCGATCGTCGCCGTTCCCCGAGACTCCTCGTGGGCCAACGCAGCTCGCAGCTCGCCCGCCACCATCCGTCGCAACCACTCAGTCGCCTGCGGGCTGCCTTCAGAACGGGCCAGCGCGCGCCCGGCGAAGATGATCGACGAGAGGTAGGGTTCGACCACCAGATGGCGGCCGAACAGCTCGCTGATGGCGACGATGTCAGAACCCGATCCACCGTAGCCACCGACAGACTCGGGAAGCGGAAGCGCCAGCAGCCCCATCGCCTCAAACAGTGTCCACACACTCTCGGACACGCCTGCGGCCGATCGCACGATGGCTTGGCGCTGCTCGAAACCATAATGCTGGGTGAGCAACTCGGTCAGCGAGTCCCGCAACATCGTCTGCTCGTCGGAAAAGTTGAAGTCCATTGTGAATAGATCCTTCAGCCTAGAGGCGCCGGCGTACGGGCGAGAAGGTCTCGTTGGATCTCGTTGGTCCCGGCATAGATGGTCGTTGCCCGCGAATTCAGGTAGTACGGCATCGCAACAAGGTCAAAGTCACTCCCCAATGACTGCACGCCGGCCCCCACCGTCAACGCGTCGACCTGTAGCGGTACACCATCGATGCCGGACACCCGGGTCATGAGGGTCGAGATTCGCTGTGTGAGTTCAGAGCTCACGATCTTGAGTAGCGATGGAGTGGCCGGGTCGGATATCAGCCCATGGCCGGTGATCATCAGTTTTTCGAGGGCTCCCAGCGCAGCTACCTCTGCTTCGAGCTCACCGATATCGCGCTGAAAGACGGCATCGGTGGCGAGCGACCCTCCCGTGGGCACCGGCACCGTCTCGGCAGCGTCTCGAATTAGACGGAGATTCCGGCGCATCCACGGACTGTGCAGTGCGCCGCCGCGCTCGTGGCGCAGCAACTGCTTGGCGACCGACCACCCGTCGTTCTCAGCCCCCACTCGGCCGGACTGCGGAACCCGGACATTGTCGAAGAACACTTCACATTGCTCAGGGTGACCGTCCAACCCGATGATCGGCCGCACGGTCAGGCCCGGCTGATCCAGATCGTCCAGCAGTAAGAAGGTGATTCCGTGCTGCTTCCTACCCTCCCTACTGGTACGCACCAGCATGAACATGCGGTTAGCCTTATGCGCCAGAGTCGCCCAGGTCTTCTGCCCGTTGATCACGTAGTCCTCGCCGTCCGCGACGGCGGCGCAGGCGAGGGCAGCCAGGTCAGACCCCGCGTTCGGCTCGGAATACCCCTGTGTCCAGTAGTCTTCTCCGGAAAGGATTCCCGGCAGATACTTCCGTTTCTGCTCCTCGGTACCCAACTCCATGAGTAGGGGCCCCACCATCTGGAGGCCGTTGGGAAGCAGCGGGGGGAGGTCACGATCGCAGTACTCTTCGGTGAAGATCAACCGCTGCTCGTCAGTCCAACCGGCACCCCCGTATTCGGCCGGCCATGCCGGCGCGGCCCAGCCTCGCTGGTGCAGTATTCGGTGCCACTGCATGACTTCCTCAAAGGGCGCGAACACGCTCGTCGTCTTGCGGCCCGCCTCACGGATGGCCTCTGTCGGCGCGGTGTCCAGGAATTCGGCGACCTCCCCGCGAAACGCCTCGAGTTGCGGATCAACGTCAAGATGCATGCGACTCACTGACCTTTCCCCGGCCGGAGAACGTGGCGATGCGCTCCTGCATGTCGGGACCTGTGCCCGCGCTCTCCATTACTTCCCAATGCAGCCCGGCGTCGATGGAGCTACCCTCTGTTGCGTCCAAGAGACCCTTGACGGCCTGATGGCTGAAGGACGAGTTTGTTGCGATCCGAGTCGCCAACCCGCTGACTTCCCCATCAAAGCTGCCATCGGCTATCAGGAACTCGGCCAAACCGATGCGCACAGCTTCGGCAGCATCGATGATGTCGCAGGTGAACATCAGCCGTTTGGCTGTCGCCAGGCCGACCCGTCGAGGCAGCCGCTGGCTCATTCCCCAGACGGGCGTCAACGCCCACTTTGCATGGGTGTCACCGAATCGGGCGTTGTCCGCTGCGACGATGAAGTCACAGGCGAGCGCGACTTCAAGGGCGCCGGTGTAGCAGTGCCCATGGACGGCGGCGATGACCGGCTGCGGAAGTCTTTCCAAGAGGCGAAGGGTTTGACTGTGCCAACCGGGCGCAGGCGAGGTCTCCCCCGCCGAAATGTCGGTCAGGTCGTGTCCGGCCGAGAAGCACCGCCCCGCTCCCCGCAAGACAACGCATCGGACGGAGTCGTCGCCCGCAAGAGCTTCGATATGCTTGCGCAACTCGGTGAACATGGCAGTGGTGAGCGCGTTGAGCTTCTCAGGTCGGTTCAACCACAACGTTGTCCAGCCATCGTGGTCTTCTCGATAGACCAGAGCATCCATGACAGTCTCCTCTGTCGGTCTGGGGTTAGCGGCCGGCGAAACGCACGAGCGCACGGACACTCACGCACGACGCATGCTGGTGAACTCCACGACGTCGGCCACTTCGTGACCGAAGCTGGGGCTGGGGACGCCCGCCAATGACGATCGGATCAGGGACTCCCCTCGCGTATGGGCAACCTACAACGCTGAGCCCTACTCCCTGGAGCGTTCGTCCGTACTAGCTCACTCGGCGGGCCGACAGTTACGCAGTATGCGTAGCACAGCGGCGGACGAATACGCAATACGCATTAACCGCTCTACTACAGCTACAATATGCGGGCTACGATGTCTAGCCATCTGCGCGAGTCCTGTAGACGGCCGTCGACCGCTACCTCGTACGTCCCACCCCGTTGATGATCACGTCGCGAAACTCGCGCGCGACTTCCGCTGCGGTATCGCCTCTTTCGGGTCGGAACCAGTACCACAGGGAATTCACCATCCCGAGCATCCCATTGGCCAACACCCGAACCTCGGCCGACCGCTTGTCCGGCCAACAATCTCCGATCACGCTTTCCCAGCAATCCTGGACGCCTTGGCGCAGTGCCTGCAGCTGAATGCCGTGCTCGGAGTTGAGTTCAGACGCGTCACGTGTCTGGATTGCGACTTCCCGCCGGTGCGTGGCGATAACCTCGACATGGGTGTCGATGAGCCTCGAAAGCTTGTCGACGGGGTCTGCAGCAGCTGACGTCACGCCTACCGCGGCTGCAAGGGCTTTACCGGTGTAGCGACGCAGAATCTGCCACAGCAACTCTTCTTTCGACTTGATGTGGTGATAGAGGGCACCAGTCTGGATGCCAGAGCTCGCACTGATCTGAGCCACACTGGTGCCGTGGTATCCCCGCAGGGCGAATAGCTCGGTGGCCGCCTCGTAGATACGGTCACGGGTGATGTCGCGATTGGCCGCTACGCTGCCGCGAGGCCTGCCAGGACCTCGATGCTCAGAATCTTTCCGCGGGCGGGTCGGGGACATGACTGGATGATATTCGCACATTTGATCGCGTCTCTCAGGCCGCGCCGCCGCCGACCCACAAGATCGCCGGCGAAGCCGGAACCCTCACTCGAGACGCCGGCGTAGACAGCTGCCGATTTTCCGCCCAGACACCCGCTGCGCTCTCGAGCCGACCAGAACGCGGCGTTCAACGCAGCTTACGGTAATGGAGCATCAACACAATTAATCAAGTACCAATCGCCGCCAGTATCGCTATCGCACAGCAGGTGTCGGCCGCGATGCCTCTACAATTGTAGTAGACAATCAATTTAATGAGGACTACTCTCGGGCCGTGCACACCGTCGTGGCGAAGCAGACCCGCAGTGGCTTTCGCCTCGGCGCGCTGTCGACATCGCAAGGCGCTGCCTCGGTTCGTCCGCTGGCCCCCCGTCCGATGATGTGGCCGCAGCGAAGGATCCCCTGCACCCGCATGTTGTCGCTGGACGTCGCTCGTCACTCCCATGACCAGAAGGGAAAGCCATGATCACCGAACTGTTTGCCGATGAGGACTTCCAGAAGAAACTTGACTGGATGGATGACTTCGTCCGATCCGAGATCCTGCCCTTGGAGACCATCGACCTGGATTGGCAGGGGCTGCTTCAGGCCGTGGCACCACTCAAGGAAGAGGTCAAGGCTCAGGGTCTATGGGCCACCCATTTGAGCCGCGAACTGGGCGGCCAGGGCTACGGTCAGGTCAAGCTGGGGCTGATGCACGAGATTCTGGGCAAATCCCTCTACGCTCCGCTGACTTTCGGCAACCAGGCCCCAGACTCGGGCAACAGCGAGATACTGGCCGAAATGGGCACGCCCGAGCAGAAGGACCGGTGGTTGCGCCCCCTGCTTGCAGGGCAAGCATATTCAGCATTCGCGCTTACCGAACTCGACAATGCGGGTTCAGATCCCACCGGATTGACCACAACGGCAGTACGCGATGGTGATGACTGGATCATTAACGGGCACAAGTGGTTTATCAGCAACGCATCTATCGCCGACTTCTTCATCGTGGTTGCCGTCACCGACCCCGATGCACCCAGCCACGGCCGCACCTCCCAATTCATCGTGCCGGCTGATAGCGCTGGTCTTCGCATTGTGCGCGACATTCCCTCACTGGACCACGGCGCATCCGAGAAGAACTTGTACGGTGGCCACTCCGAGGTGGTCTTCGACGGCGTACGCGTACCTGCGCACGCCATCCTCGGGGGCGTCGGCGAGGGCTTCGCCATCGCGCAGAAACGCCTGGGCCCCGGCCGCATTCACCATTGCATGCGCTGGATTGGACAGGCCCAGCGGGCGTTCGACATGTTGTGCGAGCGGGCCACCTATCGGTGGGCACACGGCAGCGTATTGGGTGACAAGCAGACCGTCCGGGCGTGGATCGCCGACTCCGCTGCCGAGATCCAGGCGGCCCGGCTGATGACGCTGCACGCAGCATGGGTGATCGACCAGCAAGGGGTCCGGGCCGCCCGTAAGGACATCGCTCTCATCAAGTTCTACGGGGCATCAGTGCTCCACAACGTGATCGACCGCGCCATCCAGGTGCACGGATCGCTCGGATACTCCGATGACCTACCGCTGGCATGGATGTACAAGGCCGCACGCGCTGCACGCATGTACGACGGCCCGGACGAGGTGCATCGGGAGACGGTCGCGCGGCTGATCCTGCGCGACTACCAACCGCCTCTCGACGGCATTCCGACAGAACACGTGCCCACCCGCCGACAAGCCGCCCAACAGCGGTTCGCGCACCTACTCGAAGCCTCTTCCCACTAGAGCGCAACACCGACCCTGATGAAAGCGATGGCGACCGCATGAAGGCCTACCATTTCAACTCCGCCAGTGAAGGTCTGAGGTTCGTCGAGCTCGATGACCTAGCGGCAGGGCCGGGTCAGGTGGTTATCGACGTGAAAGCCGCCGGCCTCTGTCATTCAGATCTCCACATTCTGAAGGGGCACGGAGGGGCTTGGGCGTCCAAACGGCCCATCATTCTCGGCCATGAGATTGCGGGCACGGTTCGCCAGGTCGGATCCGGCGTCAGCAATGTGGCGCTCGGCGACCGAGTCGCGATAGCGCTCGTGAGTCATCCGCTATCCGAGATGGATCCGAGAACGGCACCGGGACTGGGCTGCGACGGCGGCTATGCCGAACAAGCAGTTTTCCCTGCTGATTTCCTGGTGAAGATCCCACCCCGAGTCAGCCTTGAACAGGCGGCCGTCGCAACGGATTCCATTTCCACCGCCTACCACGCGGTTGTCACCGAGGCGGCGATCGTCAGCGGCATGCGGGTGGCCATTATCGGCCTTGGCGGCCTGGGTCTCAGCGGAGCACGCATCGCGGTACTGCGCGGCGCCACCGTTTACGGCGTCGATATCGACATCAATAGCTTCGACGCCGCACGCCCGCAGGGCGTGACGGAGTGCTTCACGAGTATCGCTGACGTACCAAGGCCGATCGATGTGGTCGTGGACTTCGCCGGTGTCGGTACGACCACCGCGGAGGCGGCACTTGCCGTGCGTCTGGGTGGACGCGTCGTCGTCGTCGGACTTGGCGCGGAGCTGGCCACCATCAACACGGTCGATCTCGTCACCCGAAACGTCCGTTTGCAGGGCTCACTGGGTTCCTCGCGGGACGAGCTCGCCCAGGTACTCGGATTGATCGCCAACGGGTCGCTCGTGCCGGTACTCGAGGAAGTGCCGTTCGATGCTCTTACCGAGGCGCTGGACCGTCTCGACACCGGCATCGTCAACGGTCGACTGTTCACCCGTCCGAGTCATTGAGCTGAACTGACCCGCTCGGCTGATCATCACGGGTCCGTTCACTCAAAACAGCGAGATGGCATCAGTCGAAGTTCATGGGCTGGCTCGAATACGCTGCGCGCACTTCGATGAAACCGGTCACCGGCGTGCCGGGAAGCCTTGCCCGCACCGGCGCGGGCGTGCGTGGCCGCCGCAATGATGCCGTGTTTGAATCCGGCAAGGACTAGGTACCACGTGATAGCCGACGCGTCGCGTTCCGTTCGCTCCGAGTAGCGCTTGACGGGGTCCCCACGGGATGCCTCGCCGCCGGCGGCAAGGACTGGGCCGCGCTCCGCGGAATCTTCGAATTCGGGATGAGGCCACAATGTGCGAGCGTCCCTGTAGCTGACCGGGGGTGTAGTCGCTCAGGGCCGAGTAGGACTCAAGCTCACCAGGCCACCGAGGCACTAGCCGCTGCAAGACCAAGCGGCCCGGTGCCGAGACCCTGTTCGGCCATCCACGATTCGATCGCGCTCGGGTTGAGCCCCTCGATGGGCGTCGGCGTCCGCACGACCCACCCGATGGCAGCCAATTAATAGGTTCGATAGGACATTTATTGTCCTCCGTCAGATACCGGGGATGAAGCGAAACCCGTTGCGTTAGCGAGAGTCGGTCAACATTAACCGAGCGCTTGGTACATTAACTGGATGGATGACCTTAAGGACCGAGTAGTCGTTGTCACGGGCGGTAGCAGGGGCATGGGGCGCGAGATGGTCGTGGCCTTCGCTGAACGGGGCGCGCATGTGGCAATCGCGAGCCGGAAACAGGAGAACTGCATGCAATTGGCTGCGTTCGTGACTGACCGCTACGGGGTCCGCGCGCTTCCCGTGGGTTGCAACGTCAGCAACTGGTCAGACTGTGACCGGTTGACCCAGGCCGTATATGACGAGTTCGGGCGCGTCGACGTGCTGATCAACAACGCCGGTCTATCGCCGCTGTACCCTTCCCTTGCGGAGGTCGACGAGGCGCTGTTCGACAAGGTGATCGGTGTGAATCTCAAAGGTCCGTTCCGGCTTTCAGCGAAGATCGGCGCTCGGATGGTCGAAGCCGGCGGTGGAGCGATCATCAACATCAGCTCCATTGCCGCGATCCGACCCAATGCCAGCGCCATTCCCTATGCGGCGGCCAAGGCCGGCCTCAATTCGCTCACCGAAGGCCTCGCCCAGGCATATGCGCCGACGGTCCGCGTCAACACGATCCAGCCGGGCGCGTTCTTGACCGACATCGCCTCGGCATGGACGCCCGAAGGACGCGCCCACATGGAGAACTCTGCCGCCCTGCAACGCTGCGGCAATCCCAATGAAATCGTTGGGGCTGCGCTCTACTTCGCGACCTCGGCGTCGTCGTTCTGCACGGGGGCTGTCCTGCGCATCGACGGCGGCACGGCCTGACGCCAGTTCCGCGTACCGTCCTCAATTCCACCAGAAAGGTCGGATCACCATGTCCCGTCTCGGCTTGACGATCCCACTGGAAGGAACAGCCCTAGCACAGCAGCAATGTCACCTCGACACCATCGAAGGCGGCGGCTTCACCGACCTGTGGTCGGCCGAAGCCTCTGGCGCCGACGCCTTCACTCCGCTGGTTGCCGCCGCGGTCAGTCATCCGCGCTTCAGACTCGGTACGGCGATCGCGTCGGCATTCACGCGCGGCCCGGCGCTGATAGCGATGTCTGCGGCAGCCTTGGCCGACGTCGCACAAGGCGACGTCGCAGTTGGCATCGGCGCCAGCTCCGACGTCATCGTCGAGAAATGGAACGGCCTCAAGTTCCAGGCACCGTATCAACAGGTTCGTGATGTGGTGTCCTTCGTACGCCGGGCCATGACAGGTGAGCGCATCGACATGGTCTGCGACAGCTTCCGGATCGACGGCTTCCGACTCGAACGTGTCCCTAGGCGACAACCCAAGTTGTTGATAGCGGCGCTGCGACCAGGCATGCTGCGGCTAGCCGGTGCAATCTCGGACGGGGCGATCGTGAACTGGCTCGCGGCCTCCGATGTGCCCCGGTTGCAGCGGTGTGTGCGCTCGACTGGCTCTGATGCTGAGATCGTCGCCCGCCTGTTCGTGGTTCCGAGCGAAGATGTGGCGCTTGTACGGGCCACCGCACGACGGGCGATCGCGGCATACCTGAATGTGCCGGTGTATGCAGAGTTCCATCGCTGGCTGGGCCGCGGCGACCAGTTGGAGCCGATGTGGGCAGCCTGGCAGTCCGGTGACCGTGCCGCCGCGCTTGCCGCAATACCCGAGGCGGTCATCGACGACCTTTTCATCTACGGTAGTCCGAACGATATCGCCGCGCGGACAAGGGAATACGTGGACGCTGGGGTGACCACGCCGGTGCTGGCGATCATGCCCGCCAAGGGTCAGCCGTCGCCGTCACCGGAAGCTATTGCCTCGATTGGCCGTGCCTTCACCGGATGACGTGGGTCCCTTCACGACCCGCATGTCGTGCGCCCCCTCGGCGCGCGCACTACACCGGCCTGCGAAGTGAACCCAACCTGGTGGCAGTGCTACTTTGGCGCACTGGTGGTGGGGCCGAGGACCTGCCAGCTGAGATCCGTCCAGGGCGCAGACAGCCACGTTCTGGTGGGTTCGACCGAGAGCTTCAAGGGCCCGCGTTCACAGTAGATTCGGCTGTCTGGTGTCGCCGCACACGTGGTGCCTTCATGCGTGATGAACGACCGCGGGAGTAGCGGCTGCTGGGCCTGGGTGGCTGGAAACCTCACCGCCATCGACCAATCGTAGTGGACATCACGGTCACCGTTGATCCATCCAATGTGGGTCACATCAGCAGGTGCACCAGGTATTTGGCCGCTGCAGCCGAAGTTTCCCCTGCCCCAGATTCCGCAAGTCAATCCGGTCGGTGACAGGAACCACACTCCGCCCGGCAGCGCAAAGTCATTGGCGTCGAGACGATCGTAGTACCTGATATCCGGCCATGGGTTGGCGCCAGGATCAGCGGCCGGGGAGTCCGCCGGACCGGCTGCCGCCGGCGGGTCCGGCGGCGGAGATGCGGGGTCGGCCTGCGAGGTGGCGGTGCCGCCCGTCAACATCATCGCCACACATATGGCGCTAAGGACACCGACGTTGCGCCGGTACCGACGCCGGATACTGTCTGAGGCAATCACAAGCATCTACTTTCGTCTACGAAGGTCACTCTCGTCCGTTAGGCCATGTGCGGCGTATCCCCATAGCAGGTCGCATTGCCGATGTCCAAAGTGCTCTGGCACAGCAGCTTTCCCTGATACCAGATTCGGACGCTCACCCAATTCCTAACCTGGGCTCGAGGTCTCCAATCCGCCCGGAGCTCGCTTCGTGCAACTCCCCCGGCCACTGTCGTATCGAGCCGCCATGGGAGGGGGACATCCCTGATCAACATCCTGCGCTGAGCATCCATGTACTCGATACCGGCGATACCGACGCTGTCGGAGACCACTTCATAGGTCACTACGTCGTCGGTCGCGCGCGCGTACGGGCTGAGGAGCCCCGCAACGAAAGCCGTTGAGAGCAGGACTGCCAAAGCGCGAACCACATCTCCGGAACGCGCCCCTGGCCACAGCCTCGCTGTCATGATCCCACCAACACGACAGCGAGAAGCACCTTGCCAGCGTCTGCGTTCCACAATCTGTCTGCGCCGAAGGCGGTAAAGGAACAGTCCGGAAGGGCCGAAAACCCTTGCAAAATAAGTCCCTTCGTCGCACCACCATCGCTGTCGGCCGCGCCGAGGAGAACCTTCACTTTGGCCCGCTTGCCGCCAAGGTCCCGGTAGATCGGAAGTGCATCGTCCACGGGGACGTTCTCCGCCTGATGGCTGAGATAGGTGTCGGTGGATCGATTCACGATCGAGGCAGTATGTTCGGCGAGCGGGTCATACTGAAGTGCAGGGCAACTCGTACCGCCACGCAACTGGGCTACCGCGTCAGCCAAGGTCGGCGATGGTTCGGCACCGGCGGGTGCGGATTGCAACAGGGCGGTGCAGAGAGCCAGTGCAACCGACGGCACGATCGATGCGACGGCGCCTGCCGTCCGCAGGATTTCGGGAGTCCGGCATCGTAAGGATTGCCACTTCACGTGAATGGCCCTTCTCTCCGCGCGGTTCGCCGCGCCATCCCCGTCAGTCACAGACGTGCGACCGATGGATCTTGCTGCCGAAACGCTGCGCATGCTGGAACGACGGGCCCGTGAACCAGGCGGGTTGGCGGCCTCTGAGGCCGTCTCGGACATTGGACAGTTGTTGCCAGAGGCGGTAGAAGCTCTCGCCCTGAAAAAGTGGGAAATACTGGTCGTTCGATGAGTCCTGGGTGATAGTCAACGCCTGCGCACGAGGTGTGAGGAAGTCCAGCGACTCATTGAGATTGGCAACCAGGGTATCGGCTTGTTCATTGATGCCGGGCGCATTCCAGTTGCCGTTCTCGCCGATCAGGTTCAAGTTAAAGGTCTCGACTTGATGAATCAACTGATCATATTGCGCGTTGTACCACTGGCACATCTCGCCAGCGGCGGTGATGTCGGCGGCGGTGACCTCGTCTCGCGTCTGGTCGTACGGGAACGGGAAACGAGGCTGCCAATTGGTAGGAGTCGGAGTGACGACTGGCAACAGCGGTGGTCGGGCGTCATTGCCGGCCGGGTCCGCGGCCGCGAGGCCGGTCAGCGAAACTACCGCTGCCGCGGCCATCGCCGCACACGCTGCGACGACCCCCATTCGGCATCTGAGCGCGGACACGCTCCGTGCCGTGTTCAGGCGACCGGCCACTCCAGCTCCCTCCATCAGAAACACGGTGCCAAGCACCAACGCAACAGGCGTCTTACTTCGGGGGCATGACCGCGTCGATGCCGCCGACGTCGGTGATTTGCCAATTGTTGTTGGCATCCATGGTGATGCTGTAGGTCGCCGTCGATTGAAGACCATCCGGCGCCTGCATCGTCTTGGTGACGACGTTGACGAACGAATCGACCACGTAAACTCCGCCAGACTCCGACCGTACCTTGGCCACTAGCGGCTTCGCGGTCGAATTCCACTGCAGCGGTACCAGGATCTGCTCCATGGAATCGGCGGCCTTGGTCAGCTTGTCCTTGAGCTCCGGTGACGTCCCGGCAACCAGCTTGGTCTTCCAGCTGCCGAGGTCATGGAAATCCATGACCGCTGCATTCACCGCATAGTCAAGGGCCACGTCCTCGGCATGTTTGTAGTTTGCGGCCTGGCGCTTTTGGGCATCGATCGTGCCCTCAGCACTGACATAGAGCCAAGCCAGCACTCCGACTGCGGCGGCGAGAACGACGACGACGACACCCGTAACGAGCGCTCGCACCGACACAGCCTTAGGTGGCTTCCGCTCCACCCTCGCGGCGTCGGGCTCAGGCGCCGCAGAACTCTCCTCAGCGCTGCGCGGGGTCGCGCTCTTCTCGGTATCCATCGCGGCAGTCATGTCAGATCTCCTTCTCTCAATGGGGGTTTCGGTCACGGGTGAGCCTCGCTCTCAAGATCCCGCCGGATCCGGAACGGTGACATGCAGTGTGATGGCACCGTCCTCAGGAACCGCTGCGAGCATGTTCGACAGGATCTGGCCGGTGTCGAAGTTCATCAAGGATCCGGCGATGCCGTTCATCTTGGGCAGAAGAGCTTCGGAGATCACCTTGAGATCGGGCGCACGGTCGTCGAGGAACTTCTGCAGCCGGGCGAGGAACGCCTGGAACAGCCGTAGCCCCGGCGGACCGTTCACCAGTACCACCTGCATAGCTGCGCCGTAGGTCGAGTGGATCAGTGGCCCTAGCTTGGTGACGGGGTCGACCAAGCTGGTCAGCGTCGGGCCAAGCCAGTCCGCGTTCTGCAGCAGTGTCTGCATATTCGCCAAGACCGTTTGCCCACGGCCATTCATGCCTGCGGTGGTGTTTCGCAGCAGCAAGCTCGTGCGGGCGAGGTTCGGCAGCACCGAACCCGGATCCGGCAGCGCCGCGTCGGCTTCGTTGACGATGCGTTTGAGTTGATCGGGGTCGAGTTGATTCATCACCCGGACGACGCTGGCGGCCAGTTCCGAGATCGAAGCCGGTTGGTGAACTCGTTCGGCGGCGATCCGTTGACCGTTCTTCAACATCGGCCCGTCAGACGTGCGTGGCTGCAAGCCAAGATAGGTCTCGCCGAGGGCCGACAAGTTGTCCAGGCGTACATCGGTATCGACCGGGATGGGCTGGCTGCGGTCGATATAGAAGTCGACCGTGGCATCGGAGACGGTGGATTGGATTCCGGTCACCTTGCCCACTGGCACACCGCGCAACAACACATTGGATCCCACGACCAGTCCGTTGACGTCGGCGACCGTCATCGACAGGTTGGTCCGATCCGACGGCGGCCCCAGTCGTAGTCCGAAGGACGCGATATAGGTGATCGACAGAGCGATGATCGCCGCGAAGACGGTAAACGACACCATGTCACGTAGCCTCATGGCGTTGCTCCCAGAATTCGCAGCACGTCTTGGATATTGCCGGAGAGTTCTCGCCCGTCTGGCCCCTGAATCGAGGTGATGTTGATCGCCGGGTTCTTGTCGACCGGCAGGAAGAAGTCCGTGAAAAGCTTTCTCCAGTGCGGCACTTCGTCTTCGACGGCCCACTTGCTGTGTTGAATCGCCCCCATTGTGACGCCGAGCGAATCCAGCAGCGGTACCAGCCAGAAGCCGCCGCTGTAGATACTTCCGATGGAAGGGAGCAACAACCCGACGTATGACGCAGTTGTTGTGCCCCGGTCAAATCCAAGCATTCCGGCCGGGGAGAACCAGTGCTGGAAGTCCGGCACATGGACGGACATGACATCCCCGGTTCGTGAGACACCGTCGAGCCACTGATCAACGAGATCCATGTTGTTGGCCAGATCGGAGAGGTCGACAGCGACCCGCGTGGTCAGCTTTCGAACGTCAGGTTCGGGCGGGGTGACCCTGTTGATGCCGATGATCGCTTGCTGCACTCGCTGAATCGACCCGCTGGCCACGAAGTTCGCCATGTTGGCAATGGTGTCTTCGAGTTGTGGCGGCGACGTCGTGTTCGACAGGGGGATCCGACCACCAGCTGACAGCGCAGTAGTCGCGGAATCTTGTTGGGAGCGTTCAAGCGCAACGTAGATGTCACCGAGGACGGTAGCCTGCTGCAGCGTCGCATGCGCATTCGACGGTACCGTCACGCTCGGCTCGATGCGCGCTGTCACGTCGACGTGATCGCGGGCGCTCGCCACCTTGGTCACCACCCCGACCGCCGTTCCGTCAATGACGACCTTGGCCCGGTCCGGCAGGTTGAGGACGTTGGCGAACTCCATGACGATGTCGTAGCCGTCGCTGTAGGACTTGCCCGGCTGGGGCAGATTGTTCACCGACAGCGACGAACAGGATGTGAGCAGGACGACTGTGCTCAACAACGCCAGCATCGACGGAATTACGCGGTTCATCGTTTGTTGGCCATCGTCAGAACGTATTGCAGCAGCGCGACGTCGACCGCGTAGGGCTGGCCGGCGACGTCCATGCAGCTGCCCGGGACCTGAGCGTTCATGTATCCACATTGCAGCAGCCCGTCGTGTGTGGGAATCCGGTACATCGGGGGCCGATACCGGATGCTGAGGCCCCGATTGTTGACATGATTGGCGAATGTGTTGATCCACCATGGCACCGGATTGAACAGATCGGCCATCGCGTTGGCGTGCGGAGTCGTCTTTCTGAGCGCGTCTGATAAGGAATCCAGGGTCAGCTGGATCTCATCACCGGCATGCTGCTCGAGGTCACCGACGGCTGTGATCAATGCGGGGAACGGGCGGACAAGGCGTGTGCCCCCGTCCAGAGATCGATTGAGGTCGGGGGTCGTGGTCACCGCGTCGAGGAGGATCTGCTTCATCGGCCCTCTGACATCGGCCAGGAACGTGGTGAGGTCAGCGAGATTGGTGGCGATCGACCCCATCTCGCTGATCGCCCGGTCGGGGCTGTCGAGCAGTGCCGACGTGGATGTCAAAAGCTTGTTAGCAGGCTCCCCATTGCCGCGCATGAGCTGATCGAGTCCCGCAACAGTTCCGCCGACATTGGTCGAATCCTTGGGATTGATCGCATTCACGAACTCGGTTGTCGAGCCGATCACCTGGGACAGCGACTTCGGTGTGAGCGAGCGGTCCAATGGAACACACTCCCCCGGCTTGAGCCGGGGACCCTTTTCATAATTGCCGACCATCTCCAGCGCACGATCGGCGAGAACCGATGGTGAACGAATGACCGCGCGCACATCGCTGGGCAGCGGGCGGTCATCGGTCAAAGTGAAATCGACCCTGACGCTCTTCGCGCTCGGTGTAACCGATTTCACCTTCCCAATGGGAAAGCCCATCTGCGTCACGGGATTTCCGACGTACAGCCCAATGCTGTCGGGCATCACGGCGCAATAGTCGGCGCTGGTGCTGCTTATTGGGGAAGCCGATGGGGTGGCGCATGACACCGCCGCGGCGGCAACCGCGGCGAGGGTGGCGCCAGACAGGGCAGCGCGGCGCAATGAGACTCCGAGGTGGTGGCGCATCAGCACGCACTCCCCGGCATCGGGATGCACACATCAGTTGCGAGCAGCTCCGGCCGCGCATTCTGCGCGTCGAGAACGCGATCAAGCTTGTCGCGTACCCGACGAAGTCCACGAACGATGATGCCGCTCCGATCCGCCCAGCTCCGGAAAATCGCCTGCCAGTTGTGGATCTTCTCCAGGAACCGCTCCCGATGTGCGTTGTAGAACGGCGCGATCGGCGCAATGGCATCTCCGATGTCGCCCATTCCCATCAACGCCGCCCCGAAGCCCTTGCCATACAACGTCAACGTCTGCTCGAGTATCGAGACCTTGGAGATCACCTCCTTGAGCTCGGATGTCGAGTTGCTCAGCTCCTGGATGTACTCGTCGGAGAGATTCAGGATCGCCGAGATCTGACCGCGCTGCTTGTCGATCGTCTCGGTCAACGAATTGCCGGCGTCGATCACCGCACTCAGCGAATCGACGTTGGTACCGGTCAATCCCTTCGAGATCTCATCCAGGGATTCGTTGATCGGCTTCGTCTTGATCTGATCCGTAATCGACACCGCATCGGTAAGTGTGCGCACCAGGCTGTAGGGCATCGTGACGCGTTCGCGTGGAATGACCTTGTCCCCCAGTGGCTTGTCGCCCAGAGATACTACGTTGACGTAATAACCACCCACGACCGTGAGCATTCGGACATCGACCTGGGACTGGTCGCCGACGAAGGCATCCTCTTTGACCGTAGTGTCGACCTTGACCTGATTCGGTTCGATCGCGAGGCTTTTCACCTTTCCTACGGTGATACCGGCGATCCGTACCGTGTCACCAGCCCGGACCGATGCTGCGTCATCGGTATAGAAGCTGACGGTCTTCTGCCCGGGGGGGCTGACGTATACCAAGGCAATGGCCATCGCGGTTACCGCAAGGAATATCAGCGCCGCGGCTCCCCACACCGTGGGGTTGCGCAAGAACTTCACTGATTGCATAACACCACCCGTTGTCCGTTGAGAAGCACATCCATGGTCGCCGGAAGTTGGGCTCGACCCCGCGAGCAGGTGAGCGGAACACCCTCCTGCTGTGGAGGTTCGATGTTGTCCCACATCACAGGAACCAACTTGAAGGCCTCGACTGCGTTGTCGAGATTCGTGAACGCCTTGTCGAAGGCGGTGTCCAAGTTGATTCCAGGCTTGATGCCGGCGTTGTGCAACAGCCGCACGACGACACTGGTGAATCCGAGCCCATAGAGATCGGACTTGCGGAATTCGTCGAGGATGAGCAGTGCTTGATCCATCGGACGGTTCGCCCACTTGAGAATTTGCACCATGTCCTTGCTGTGACCACCGAGCTTGTCCGCCACCGCAGTCAGGTTCTGCATCAGAGTGGCCACAACCTCCTGACGATCGGAGACAAAGGCCGTCAGTTTCCTGATGCTGTCGAGCATCGGCCCGACTCCGGTGCCATCACCGGATAGGTACGCCGCCGCGTTGGCCGTGAAGGTATTGATCTCCTCTGGGCTCAATGTCGCGAAGACAGGCTGCAGGCCGTTGAACAACGTGGTGATGTCCAGCGACGGCTGCGTCATCGTGGTGGGTATGTGCGTCACCGTGGCAGTGTTGGGACCCGCATCCGACGGGTTCACGACGTCCACATAGCGCAGGCCGGTGAGGGCTTGGTACTTGACCGCAAGACGAGTCGCAGAACTCACCGCGTAGCGCTTGTCCAAGGTGAATCCGACTGCTGCGAGACTCTGGCCGCTTCTACGCTCGAGCGCGATCGAGTTCACCTTGCCAACCCGCACCCCGCGTACCCGGACGTCGGCGTCCAGATGAAGGCCGGACACGTCGGTGAAATCAGCTGTATACGAGCGGGTTTCACTGGACACTGGCTGGAGCATGACATTCGCCAAGATGATGAAGACAACCACTGCGAGCGCCGCACTCAGGACAAACCGCCACAACGCGGCTCTCGGCTTCACGGCGCGACTCCCATCTCACCAAGCGGTGCGGCCATACCGGGAAGCGCATCCAGCACGATATGTACCTGCAGGGCACGTTGTTCCGGTGAACCTCCGTAGAGGCTTTCGAACCGACGCCGAAGCTCGACCAGCGTTGCGGCGATGTCGTCTGGCCGCACCAATCCCGGAACTGTGTCGGACAAGATCTTTGTGATGCCGACTACTGGAAGCAGATCACTGACGTGGGAGGATTCCAGCCTGCCAGCGGCACCAAACAGACCCTTCGCGGTCAGCTCGACCGTCGGTAGGTACCGATTCTGCCAGAATTCCTCGGTCACTGTCGCACCGCCGTCGTCGAGCACGACCAGGCCCGAATTATCAAACTCGGTGCCCGTCTTTATGAGCGCATCAGTGAAGGCGGGGAAAGCGACACTCAGCCCGGTCGCATTTGCGAGCAGCCTTGCGGTGCTGACGGTCTGGACATTGTCCACAGCTCTGGTGACCGTCAACATGGTCTCCAGCAGTGGCTCCATGCCGTTGACGTAGCGGGTCGACCGGTCGATGACGCCCACCAGCTGTGGTGTGACCACTCCCTGAGTGATCTGCCCGAGCCTTGACAACAGAGTCTGTAGGGCAAAGTTGCCGCGTGGAACTGTGGTAATTCGCATTCCGTCGCGAAGTGGTTGCCCCCCTTCCCCTTTGATTAGGTTGATACCGGTGATACCGAAGTAATTGGCCGGCCGATAGTCAATCCCAAAGGTCTCGGTGAGACCTGCCGCTGACGGCCCCTGAAGATCTACCTTGAGCCGGACACCACCGTCAGCCATGCTCGAAACATTCTTGACCTCACCGACCTTGACGCCGTGCATGATGACCGGTGTCCCGCTCACCACTCCTTGCCCGGAGTACGGCGTATCGATGGTCAACGACAGCTGATTCGCCGGCCGCCCAGCGAACGGATTCAGCACCCACAGCGTTATCGCCAGCGCGACAGCGAGAAACAGTCCTAGTCCGATGAAAGCCAGACGACGCGCTTCTTCTTCGGCCGAAGCTCGGAACAGCATTCTTGTGCCCTGCCCTTCCTAGCCTTTGAAAACGAACTCGGGACGCAGGCCCCACAGGGTGACCGTGAGCATGAAGTCAAGGACCATGATCACCACGAGGCTCGCCCGAACGGCACGACCTGACGCCTGGCCTACACCGACGGGGCCTCCGGAGGCGAAATATCCGTAGTAGCAATGGATCAGCGTGACAGCCGCACAGAACACGACGGCCTTGATGACTGCATACGCGATATCGGTCGGGGACAGAAACTGCACGAAGTAGTGCTGGTAGGTACCGCCCGGCTGACTGTACAGAACGCGCAACATGAAGTCCGAGACGAAGAAGCTGACCACGAGCGTCAGCAAGAAGCCCGGCACAACACACAACATGCCACCAACCAGGCGGGTTCCGACCACGAATGGGATGGCTCTGAGTCCCATCGCCTCGGTCGCGTCGATCTCATCGGCGATCCGCATCGAGCCGATCTCGGCGGTCATACGGCAACCGGCCTGGGTGGCGAATGCGATGCCTGCGACCAGAGGAGCCATCTCGCGCACATTCGCCAAACCACCGACGATCCCGGACAATGCGCCGAAGCCGAGCAGGTTCAGGGTGGCGAACGCCTCGATGGCCACCGATGCGCCGACCGCCAGGCCGAGGATGACCAAAACACTGATCACGCCACCGTCGACGATGAGCGAGCCTCTTCCCCAGGCAAGGCTATTCATCTCTTGTAGCGTCTGCCGCCGATACTGGCGCACCGTCAGCGGAAGCAGCCACAGTGTCTGCCCGATGAATACCACCCACTGCCCGGCGGTTTCGGAGGTCCGCCGAATCGCCCCGACCGGCCTGCCGGGAAGGCTGAAAAGCCTAGCAGGAACGGCACTTCCTCCATTCGGCACCGCCACTAGGACACCTCCATGGGGAAGAACATCGCTTGCAACTGAGTCATCACCAGGTTCACCAGCACAATTCCGACGACGTTGAGCACCACCGATGAATTGACGGCGTCAGCGACACCACGTGGACCACCCTTGGCCTCCATTCCGCGCTGCGAAGAGATGACGGCGACGATGGCGCCGAAGATGACCGCCTTGCCCATGGCGAACCAGACGTCGACCATCTTCGCGAACGACCCAAATGACATCCAGAAGCTCCCTGACGTCACATCGCTGACTGTCACCGCAAGCATGAAGGCGGCCCCCACTGCCGACGCGATGATCAGTGTGCACAGAATCGGCGCAATCATGATCAGGGCGAGGAAGCGCGGGACCACAAGTCGCCGCACCGGATCGATTCCCAGCACGCGCAGCGCGTCGAGCTCTTCTCGGATCTGCCGGGCGCCGAGATCGGACGCGATTGCCGATGCCGCTGCACCGCCCATGAGCAAGCCGGCCGTGATCGCCGCACCCTGCCGAATGACTCCGACTCCGCTCGCGGCACCCACGAGCGAGCTGGCACCGACCTGGTTGACCAACCCGGACACCTGCACCGACACCATCGCGCCGATCGGGATGGCCATCAACAAAGCAGGAGTGGCTGTCACTTTCAGCAAACCCCACGCCTGGACAATCATCTCTCCGACAGGTATCCGCAGTTTCACCGTATCGACTACCGCGTAGCGAAGCACCGCCAGCGCCAAGTGCACACTGCGGCCGGTCGTCGCCATGCTGCGCATCGGGATGGCAACCAAGCGGGCCGCCACTCTCTCGGCCGCGCCTCTGGCTGTCGTCAATAGGGTGACCGAGCTTTCGGTCCGAGCGTTAACGGTCACCGTTGCCGTCAATGTGCCGCATGCCTTACCTCACGAGTCTCACATGTGCAGTACAAGTGAGATGTCTACCACATCACTCGCGTGAGTTACAGATGATTCGCATCGGAAGGTGCCAGTACTTGGCTTGTGAGTGTCAAGAACGCGTAGTTTCAGTGCGCAACAGCTGCGATAAATTCTCCAGCCACTTGCACCTTTGACAGCCGCACCGCCACGGTGCGGGATACCACGGCCTGTTGCCCATTGCCGCGACCGACGATGCGCGAGGCCGCCAGCCGAGACCCTGGGCGCTAGCCGGCAGGCCCGCCAACCCGACGGCATACGGCGACACAATCGGCTGAGCTTTTCGTCGCACGCAGCCATCGTCCGGCCCTCTGCGCGGGCCGCCATCTACATCTGGTTTGGTTCTGAACGACAGCCGCACAGGACGTTGCAGGCCACTGCGTGTGACCGCTGTGGCGACCCGCGTCAAGCTGTCCTGAGCAAACCGATCAGGATGACTGTTGGGAACCTGATGCTTCACCAGCCATCTCGTCCGTTACGGCCCACTATGCTGGGAGCAAACTTACGCGAGAGCCTTGGCTTTACGATACTCTGCGTAGTCTGTGGCGCATCTGCTGGCGCATTCAGCAGTCCATGCACGGAAGGGTTGCCACAATGCCATAAAGTGACGGCGCTGCTAACCCGTGCCGAGCGACAGGATGGTGATGTGGCGCGCGAGCCCGAGGCGATCGCACAAGAGAGCGATCCGAGCACAGCTCCCCACCATGAGCGCGCAACGGAGATCAGTGACCTCGATCGCGCTCTGATCAATCGGCTCCGCATCGACGGACGCGAGAGCAATCGCTCCTTGGCACAGCGACTCGGTGTCAACGAGGTGACGGTCGCTGCTCGGCTCCGCCGAATGGAAGATGCCGGCATCATGCGAGTCGTGGCCGTGACCGACATCAGATTGTTCGGCCATCGCGAATTCAACTTCGCCCTCCTTCGAGTACGGGGGCGCTCAGTCCAGGATGTCGCGACCAAGTTAGCTGCGCTGCCCGAAACCATCGGTGTCACAGTTACTTCAGGACGCTTCGATATCGTTCTACCCGTGGTGTGCCGAGATCGCGCACACACTGCGGAGATGTTCGGAACAGTCTTGACCGCTATTGACGGCGTCGAAGGAGTTCACGGCACTCTTGCTCTCGACGTCCTGAAGTACGACTCGAACTGGGCGAGTTTCCATAACCCCGGAACCACACCTCAAGCACAGCCCAGCGACACCGTCGACGGCGTCGATCTGGAGATCATCCAGCTGCTGCAGAAAAACGCGCGCCGGAGTAATCGAAGCATCGCCGCTGAGCTCGGATTCTCGGAAGGGACCATTCGCGGACGAATCAAGCGCATGCTGAACGAACGCGTGTTCCGCATTCAGGCTGTGACGAACCTGCTCGCATTCGGCCGATATGCCTATGCCTTCGTGCTGATCACCGCGGAGCCCGGCACGGTTGAGTCCATCGCAGCGATACTCGCGGCACGGGACGACATCTCCCAAATCACCCACGTTCTCGACGATTTCGCTCTTATTCTTGTAATGACTGCACGAGATCACAGTTCGATCATGGCCGCTGTCAATGAGGAGATCACGTTCATACCCGGAGTGCTACGGACCGAGACCTTGCACATGAGCCAGAGCCTCAAGCACACCTATGAATGGACGTGGATCGTCTGAGAGCGCCGCGACGCCATGCGGTGGGCCCAAACCACGCCGCACCGGCCGCAGCTCTTCAGTCGCTTGCCGAAGCCCCCCGCAGGAACATAGCGGCCAGCACCTCATGGGGTAGTTGATCTGGGAGAACCGCGCCCGGGGCGAGCAACGCCTGGGCCAGAGCGACGAAGGTCGCTGCCAACCATTGGGGACTCATGTCATCGCGCAGTACATCGTGTTCCTGCCAACTTTGCATGAGCGCGGAAAGCCCGATCGGGTCCGGGCCCGCAGCCGCGACCTCCGGCAATCCGATGAGGAAGGAATAACGATCTTCGTATTGAGTGGTTTCAGCGGCCAGAAGGTACACCGCCTTCTCGCCGACGGGGTGCCGTGCCGTGCGATCCACCACGTCGCGCCCCTCGGCCAGCGCTTGTTCCACCACCGCCTCGATAAGGTGTTCGCGAGACGGGAAGTGCCGGTAGACAGTTGCGCGATGCACACCTGCCAGTTGCGCAACGCGCTCCAAGGACACCAGCGGCTCAGTCCCCAAGACACTCACCGCTGCGGCCAGGATTCGTTCACGAGCGATGCGCGCATCGGCACGACGTGGGCGTGACGATGCGCGCATCAACTCATTATGTCGCAGTCAGATCATCGGCCGCCCCAAGGGACCGGGAAGTAGGACGGCAGGTCGGTTACCGGTGTTCCGTTCATCATGATCAAGTTGAAGGGAACGAAGTAGATCAGGATGTAGACCGCGCTCACGAAGCCGAAGATGGCCAGGAAGCGCAGTGTGGTCTTCTGCAGACTGCCGATCTGGTAGCGATCGATGCCCCTCTCGACGAACGACAATCCCTGCCCGTTGTCTTGATTGGCCGACTCCCGAAGCCACACCATCACCATCCAGGTCATGCCGTAGATGATGCAGTTGAACCAGGGCCAGCCGTACTGACCGTGACCGATGACGAAGAACGAATTCTGAGTTGGGTAAGTCCAGTGTTCGAGGCGAATGAAAATGATCTCGCTGATCGCGCTTTGGACGACAACTGCGAGATAGACCAACCCGTAGCGTTGCCACTGCGCCCAAGCCGGCCGGGCCACCACGAGTCGGTGGTAGATGAAGCTACCGAGCCGAACGGCGGCATACCACGACCACGTATAGCAGCCAAAGATGAATCCCAGCGGCACGGCCCAGAGTTCTGGGTGCGGCCCCTGCCAACCGGGGATGAAGCCGCCCCACGAACCAACGTTGAGGAAATGTGCGTTGTACTGAAACGCGAAGACGAAGTAGTTGTCCAGCGGATCCCAGATGTTCATCGCGAAGGAAACAAGGATGAACAGTCCATCAAACCCGAGGCCGCGGCGTTCGACGAGGGGTTTGACGACGAACCATCCCACCAGGACCAGAAACGCTGCGAACTGGCCCCACTCGAGCACACGCAGGATGACGAGTTTTACGCCACCGAACTCGTCCGGGCCCGGATTTACCGAGTGTGGGCCCTGCAAGCCCCACCGGGCGATAGCGACCAAGGCCACCAGGGCAAAGACTGCGCCAAGCGCGATGAATGCGCCGGTCCAGCGACCGGCGACAGGACGTTGATTGCCGCCGGTCGCTGTACCGACGGCGCGTTGTTCAGAGCTCACCATATGTGCGACATTAGTGTCGCACATACGCTAAATCAATAGCCAATTTTTCAGTGCAGCAATGGAATACGTATCTGGGACCAACGCCGCAACACGCCAAAGTCGCGCTCCCGCCTCATATCCGTTCTGCTCTGTCAGATAGTCGGGTGGCGCACCCCATCAGGCGTCGTAGTCAGCTCGCAAGACGTCGACGAAGGTCGGCTCCTTTCAGCGCATCAATGAACAGACGCCGTGCCATTGCGGGTAGTTCAGAACTGTCGGGAAGTATGGCCGTCGTCGACCCCCCAAAAACACGCGCCAATTCAGCGTTCGGATTATCAGAGCCCACCGACAGGCATACGCAACCGATCCCGGACGCGCGCGCCTCGGCCAGAGCATGGGCGGTATCGGCACGCGCGTAATCGTCGGTGTAGCCGATGTCGTACGGCAATCCGTCGGTGATCACCACAAGCAGGCCCCGTGAAGCACCAGACCGAGTTCTCAGCACATGCGTGCCGTGGCGGACGGCGGCGCCAGTACGGGTGTAACCACCCGGTTCCACCTCCACAATCCGACGCAAGAACTGTGTGTCCCGCACGGAGTCGAAGTCCTTGAGAGAGCTCAGCTTCACCGACCTGCGCCCCATTCCCTGAAACGCCATCGCCGATGTGCGGCAACCCAGTCGCGTCGTCGCGGCGATGACAGCCCAAGCGACCTGCGCCTGCAGTGAGAACACCGTGCCACCGGCAGAACTCGGGTCCTTCGTGGAAGCCGACGCGTCCAGAAGCACGAGAATGGCCAGATCTCGATTGCGGGGCAGTGCACGAGAATAGACGGCATCCTGGTCGGACCCGGAGTCGACGATGGCCTCGATCGCCGCGTCAATGTCCAGCTCAGGACCGTCCGAAAGTCGGCCGACTGGAATAGACCTCATCCCGACTGTCGACAAAGCCCGTAGCAGGCGTGGGAGCAACGTTGCTGCTTTGATCCCACCGGCTACCTCGCCACCGCCGATCACCGGACGATCGGTTGCCGAAGTAGCCACGACGTGGCACCAATCGGCTTTGAACGTCTCCGAAATGTGGTCCCACTCCGGGTATTGCAAGCGGGAGAGGCCGGGTGGATCGGCTGCGCGGCCCCTGGTGCCCCGCCAGCTCGTGGCTGGACGGACCGCGCCGGTCAACCGACCTCGCATCGCCGATCCGGCCGACGACTCGGCACCGGCCGGGCTGTCGGTCATGCGCGCCTGTTGCACACCTGCCATATTCTGGAACAGTCGGCGTAGGAAGCCACTGCCTATCGGCGAATCGAACAAGACGTCCGGTTGCGAGCCACCGTCATCGAATTCGGGGCATTGCCGTTCATCCTCATCCAGCATGTCGCTGAGCGCCGAAGCCGCAGGCCGACCCACAGCCGGATCGGCCACGGCGCCAGTGGACCTCAACAGTCGCACATCGATTGTGCCCCAACAGGCCGGCGCGGCAGGGAGATCTTCAACGCTCAGTGCGCGACGCATGACGTCGGCGGAATCACGCGGAGGACGCACTCCGGTTGGGAGATCATCGACTCCGCGTTGGATTATCGCGGCCTCCACGGTCGGAGCTGCGGCCGCGCAGAGGATTTGAAGCAAGAAGTACCGCTGCAGCCCCTCCCGGCGCCGCCGTAGTGGTTTGAGCTGATCAGCCGTCATCCCGCCGGCGAGCAGTGCAGCGTGGACAAGAACCTGCTTGCGCGATGTCTGCCAATCAGCCTCGGCGGCAACGAATATCGAACGTCCATCGGTCCGTGCCCGTCCGTTCGCCGCGTACGTGACGTCGATCGGACGCGCGGCTAACGCACTTGCGAGAAAGGACAATCGCTGGAGCCGACTTTCATCGGGATCGTGATTGGCAACGGTGGAAGCGCCAATCGCCTGCGGTTCGTTCACTCCGCCAAATAGCTCTCGATCAGTTCCGTCAACCCGGCCTGGATCGACGGCTCGTCGGACAGCGGACCGGCAATTGCCGCGGTAGCGGCCTCGCGCGCCGGGACGCCGACCGCAATGAGCCGGGCCGCAGACACCAGTGCCCGGGTGGAGGCGACCTCCCGAAGGTCCAGACGCCCGGCCTTGCGGATTGCGACACCAAGGGAGACAAGCTCGGTGGCTTGCTCCTTGCTGACGAGCGCCTCCTGGCACAGCACTGCGACCTCGGTGCTCGCAGCTGGGAAGTCCATTGCAATGGCCACCATGCGCTGGCGTGTGCTGTCCTTGAGATCCTTGATGATGCTCTGGTAGCCGGGGTTGTAGGACACGACGAGCTGGAATTGCGGCGGAGCCGCCAACGTCTCGCCCAATCGATCGATGTGGAGTTCGCGACGGTGGTCGGTGAGCGGATGCAAGACCACTGTCGTGTCCTGGCGCGCTTCCACCACCTCATCGAGGTAACAAATGGCACCGGTCCGAACCGCCCGGGTAAGCGGGCCGTCGAACCAGGCAGTTCGACCGTCCTGCAACAAGTATCGACCAACCAGATCGGCAGCACTGAGGTCGTCATGGCACGCAACGGTGATCAGTGGACGCCCCAGCTTGGCGGCCATGGCTTGAACGAATTTGGTCTTGCCGCAGCCTGTTGGCCCGGTCAGCATGACCGCGAGCCCGCAGGCGTGCGCCGCAGCGAACAGCTGCTCTTCTCGCCCGGAAGGGATGTAAGGCGTCACGTCTTCGGCAGCCGGCACAACGTTGGCGGCTGCCGAAGAATCGACCATTCCGGCAGTCTAACCATGAGTTGCGCAGAATCTAAGCAGACCACGGATATTCTGCAATCGACTACCGCACTTCGCGTTCCCAACTGCCGTTGGGGCGACGCATTTATCCGAGAGCCTCGTGCGACTTGAGGTCCACTTCGGCGGTGATCGGCTGAGAATCCAGTGGCGGAACCGCTGGATCGCCGCCACGGTGCGATGAACAGGTGACGGAGCGCAGCCTGGCCTTGAGTCGGAGCCTGACGGCTTCATCAGCCCTGCCGTCGATCCAGCGTTCGACGGACGCCGTGAGCGAGGGGGCCAATCCTTGTGGAGAACCTTTGTGCTCGCACAGAATCAATTCGATTGCACGTTCGGTGTCACCGGCACCTAGTGCGGTGAACACGCGGGTGCGAGCGGACGGGGCGAGAGCCGGCCGCGCGGCCTCGGCCAGATCCCAAGCAAGACGAACTACGGCGCCACGATCCACGACTCGGCCCTTCTTGCAGAGGAAACATCTCCGGCCATCCACGCCGCCCATCGAAACGACGAGCGCACACGCCCCTGTTCGAGGGGACCACCCGGCGTCCATATAACGACGAGCTTCGGGGAACGCACAGTATACGTCACAACGCGTCAGCACCTGAAGCATTAGCTGCATGTTTTGGACATATTCTACGCAGATAGGCAACCCACCATAGACTTGACTCGGTAATGCGTATAGTTAGCCCATGAGCAATGCCAACATGACTTGTGATCAACGATCCGCCCCGTCGGATACGTTCGCGGCTGACCGACCGGCGCGGTCGGTCATCGTCGTCGGTGGCGGCACGGCAGGCGCGGTGCTGGCGGCCCGGCTGAGCGAAGACCCCCTGATGTCGGTAACGCTCCTGGAGTCCGGCGCCACTGACAACTACGGTGCAGAGGTTCGTGATCCGCGGCGGGCGCACGAAGTGTGGTCGACGCTGGCGAACTCCACGGTCACCACGATGGCGCACCCTAAGGGAGTCATCCCCATGGTTCTGGGTAACGTCATGGGCGGCACCTCAGCCGTCAATTATTTGGCGACGATCCGGGGTCAGCCGCAGGACTACGACGGCTGGGAGCAGGCCGGCCTCGACGGTTGGGGCTGGCGTGATGTTCGCCAGTACTTCATCGCAGCCGAAAACGATTTGGACTTTCCTGACGCACCGATCCACGGCAACCGCGGTCCACTGTCGGTGAGCCGTTGGAGATCCGAGGAGAACAGCACCTTTCAGAGGGCATTTTCCGAGGGCCTGCGTGAAATCGGTGTTCCGAGCGTCGACGACGTCAATGACCCCGATCAGCTGCCGGGCATCGGGGCCTTCCCCGCAACACTCGACAGTTCACGGCAACGACTGACGGTCAGCACGGCCTATTTGACCGAGCAGGTCCGCGGACGAGCGAACCTGACCCTTCGGCCTAACTCGCCTGTGTCGACGATCATCATCGAAGGAGCCAAGGCGGTCGGCGTGAACCTCGAGTGTGGGGAAACACTCATGGCCGACGAGGTCATCGTTTCTGCCGGCGCGATTGGTTCGCCGACCCTGCTGATGAGATCAGGCATCGGCCCGCGAGCTGAGCTCGAGGCGCGCGGCATCGCGGTACATGCAGACCTACCAGTCGGTTTGACGATGAGTGACCACCTCGGCACTGCCCTGCGCTATCACCATGACGGGCCGACAGAGATGCTCGGCGGGCCCGCACAGACCGTTCTCGTCGGCTCCTCCAACGGCCGCGAAATCGACTACCACGTATTCCCCTCACCGTCTCCGGACCTCACTCGGCCGGGAGATTTCCTGCTGCTCGCCTATGTTTTGAAGTCCACCGGACAAGGACGTGTCGAGCTCGCCCAGGATCCCCAGGCTCCGCCCGTTGTGACAGCACCTCCGATGCCTACCGATGTCGACATCCGGCTGGGTCACGCTTTCCAGCGAATTGCCGACTGGGAGCAGTCATCTGCTTTCCGCGATTTCGGCTGCCGGCCTGCCGAACCGCATGAGCTCGCATCTCCGACAGCAGTCGAAGATGCGCTGGCGCGCGTCATCATCAGCTACGGCCATATGGTTGGCACCTGCCCGATGGGTCAAGTCCTCGATTCTGAATGTCAGGTGCGAGGTGTGTCTGGACTGCGCGTCGTCGACGCTTCCGCCATGCCGACCATACCCGCGGGCAACACATACCTGGGATGCGTGATGGTCGCTGAACGGGTGTCGGCGATGATGACTGCCGCGAACCGGGCTAGCCGCCGGAATTGAGGAAAGTACCCGAGCGCCCGCGGAGATGACAGGGACCTCCGCACATTTGACGTGCGGGGTCCCGTCTTTCGCCCGTGGCACCCGGGTGCCTCAGTAATGCTTGTCCGAAGCTGACATGCTGCTTGGATGTAAACCGAGCCTGCATACGCAGTCAGGGCGAAGGCGCCCTTCTCCTCCATGGAGAGCCAAGCGCCTTCGCCCCGACCATCTCGGCCAGTCCTTCATGCCCCCCGTGAGGGAAGGGACCGGCAGCTTAGTTGTTTTCCCCAACCCCTGCAGACACGAGCACCCGACCGGGGGTTGCCCCGGTGGACTTCATGCCGCTCTCGAACGTCACGACACCGTTGACCATGATCAGATCGATACCGAATGCCGGGATCACCCGCCGGAACTCACCTCCAGGCAGGTCCGTCACCAACTCATACTGATCGGGGTAGCCCAGTGTCTCCGGATCGTAGATCATCAGGTCTGCCGCGAAGCCCGGCAGCAGTGCGCCTCGATCAACCAGGTTGAGCAGCCGTGCGGGCATCATGCTGAACTTGTGATGGAGTTCCTCGAGAGTAAAACGCTTCTCTTCCAACGCAAGCCACAGGATCAGGTCGGTCGAAAAATTCCCGCCGCTGAAGAACCGGATGTGTGCACCGCCGTCGGAGGTGCCTGCGATGACACGCGGATGCTTGTAGAGCTTTTCGAACAGCGCCGGGTCCTGGCTCATCGAACTAAGTGTGCGGAAGTCCATTTCGCAACGGGAGTCGACAACGGCGTCGAAGAAGGCGTCCACAACGTGGATACCCGCCTCTTCGGCGATGTCGCCGAATCGCTTGCCGATGCGCGGATCACTGGCGTCGGGCATGGTGATCAGCTTCAAGTTGTCGAGCATGCCGCCACCGGATGTCATGTTGTCCACCGTGTGGACTTCCTTGATCCTCGCCCGCCACTCGGGATCGCTGGCCTTGGCGACCCGTGCGTCGATGTCGTCACCGAGCTCGGAGAACTCAGCAAACGCCGGAAGGATATCCCAGGTGTTCCAATCCAGCAGCCGCGATTCCTGCCAGGTACGGAAGGCAAGAGCCTGTGAGTAGCAGTCCAGCCCCTTGGCCTCACACGCGTCCAGCCAATTCAGAACCCGGTCGATCTCCTCGGGAATGTGGTCGAACGGCACGATGATGTTCTGCAGCACCGGGCGTCCCGAGATCTCGGCAAGCCTCTCAGCGATGTGGTTGTTGTCGATGGCCATCGGCAAGTCGACCAATGCCTGGATGACGCCGTAGTCCATCTCTCGAAGCACCTCGGCCAATGCATAGGCGGTGGACTCATCGGCGGCGTCGGTGGGCATCGGCGAGCCGTGGTCCTTGTGCGAGTTGAACTCATTGAGCTTGGAGAAGGCGAACCCAATGGCTCCAGCTTCCAGAGCTTCCCGCAAGAGACGCTTCATCTCGGCCAGCTCGACCTCGGTAGGCAGTCGATCGCGGGCGTCCTCGACCGATCCCATCACAAAGATCATCAGCGAGTTCAGCGGAATGTAGCTGGCGACGTTGATGCCCTTGCCAAGACCCTTGACGACGTCCAGCCACTCCGGGAACGACTCCCATGAGAACGGCAGTGCCTCGCGCAGCGCGGCGGTGGGAATCTGCTCAGTGGTCTCCATCATGCCCATGTAGCGTTCCTGCACCGCCTTTTCCTTCTTGCACGGAGCGAAACCGAAGCCACAGTTCGACACCACAGCGGTAGTCATCCCGTGATAGCCCGAGGGTGTGCAGTACGGATCCCAGAAGATCGCAGCATCGTAGTGGGTGTGCACATCGACCACACCCGGCGCGATGATCTTTCCGGACGCATCGACGATCCGGGTCGCCGTTGCATTGCCCAGTCCACCGATCCGGGCGATCCGGCCGTCGCGAATCGCAACGTCGGCGAACTTGCGCGGTGTGTTCGTTCCGTCAATCAAGGTGCCACCCTTGATGATTACGTCATAGTCGTTAGCAGTCATTCTCATGTACTCCTGTTCTCGTAATGTGTTGTCGTTTACTGTGCTCAGGCGTCGACGGCGGTGATGGCCATGCTCGGGCAGGAAGAGACCATGCGCTCTGCGGTGTCATCGTCGATCACCGCGTCGGTACCTTCCGCAATGCCATCGCTGGCGAATGTCACCGTCTGTGCCGCGATCGACGCGCACTCCTTGGTGCCTTGGCACAGATTGTCGTCGAAGATCACTCTTTTCATGCTGAGACTCCATGCTTGCGGCGAATGATCCGACCGGGCAGACCACCTTTGAGCCCGACGCTGAGATGAAAGTCGTGACGTGGTGTCCATCCCGGGCGGGGTTGGATGTAGAAGCGCTGGGCAATTTTCGTCAGAACAAACTGCGCCTCGAGGTAGGCCATGCCGACGCCGATGCAGTGCCGTGGGCCGCCACCGAACTGGACGAATTGGAAGCGATGCTGAGCTGCCTTGCGCTCGTCTAGCCAGCGCATCGGGTCGTACCGCTCGGGATTGTCCCAGAGGGCTGGGTGCCGGTTGATGGTGTAGGCACTGACACCAACCTGGCTTCCCGCCGGCACGTGATAGCCAGCGATCTCGTCGTCCTCGAGTGCCTGACGGGTCAGGAGGAGAGCGCCCTGCAATCGTTGCGCTTCGTCAAATGCCGCTTTCGAGTACGGCAGTAGATTCAGGTCGGCAAACGAGTCGAAGTTGCCGGTATAGCCGTCCGCCTCGGCGCGCATCGCCTCCATGGCGTCAGGATTCTGCGCCAGCATCGCGACCGTCCAGGCAAGGGCAGACGCCGTAGTGTCGAATCCACCGAACCACAAGCCGATCAATTGATCGACGAGATTCTCGTGCTCCAGTGCCCCCTCGCCGTCGCCTTCGCCAACTGCCAGTAGCGTGTTGAGCACATCGGAGCTGTCGTTGGGGTTGGCTCGCCGATGGTCGATCGCGGCCTCGATCCGGCGGCGAATTGCTGCCACGGCCACCTTCCCACCACGTTCGTGTGGCACGGGAACGAAGGACGGCGCCCAGAAGGTGAGCATCAGCCCACCCATGTAGTTGGTCTGAACCCGAAAGTCATCGACCAGTTCGGGAATGCCGTCGGAGGGCACCGAGGAGGAGAACATCGATCGCTGCAGTGCCGCCATCGTCAGGATGGAGAGCTCGCGATAGAGGTCCACTTCATCGCCCGCCGCCGCGATCGCATCCCAACGTTCCAACGTGTCATCGACGGCGCTGCTCAGAATCGCCGCGATTCCGTTGAGATTCCGGCGCGCGAATGCCGGATTGAGCAATCTGCGGTTGCGCTTCCATGGCTCGCCGTCGGCCACCGGGATGCTCTCGCCGATAGCGGGCACCAACGCTCTCGACATCACGCCTTTGTGATACCGCGAGTAGTCCAACAGCCAACTGCCAACGTGCTCAGGGTCATTGACCACCATCGTCCCGCCCGGCCCCAGCGGAAGTGAGTAGAAGTCGCCGTAGCGCTCGACACAATCGCTGAGAAGTTGAAACGGATCGCGGGAGCGCGCAAACATCGCTGCCAGCCGGCCCACCCCCGGGCCGGGCGCTCGTCGCCGTGCAGTGCTGACGGCCGCCACGGGTCCACCATGCCGTTCCGTGATCGCCAAGATAGTACCTACCTCATTGTTCGGTTGCGTGTTCTGAATCACCCCACGTATCGACCACAGTATTACGCGAACTAGCGCCATGCAAGGATTTTGAACCCAATCTTCGTAGCTCAGATGGATGATGGCCTACCGTGACGCGCATGTCAGCGCAGTTCCAAAACCGGCGCGGGCGGCAATCTTCGGCAGTACGCTTTGTGGATTGGAGTGTGCGCACATTACAGCGGTCCTACGTCCGCATACTCTAGATCCGAACGGGGAAGGGGCGATGATTCGCGTCGCATACAGGGCGAGCGATCGTGACTGCCGCGCCTGGGAAACGGTGCGTTAGTGGTCAGGCAGGACCTGGCAGGGCTGACGCCCTCTGACGGTTACACCGCATCGCCGCCGGCCGCGATCGATGACCAGGACACAGCATTGATCGAAGAGCTGATCGCGGACGGCAAGCTCACGAACCGAGAACTCGCCCGTCGAACCGGCATCAGCGAGTCTGCTGTCAGCATCCGCCTGCACAAGCTCATCGACTCTGGCGTGTTGGCCTTCTCCGCGATCATCGATTGGGAACTGGCCGGTTTCGAGTGGTTGGTGATCTGCCGCATCAAGACCCGAATCCGCACCCCGCGGGAGGTGGCCGACGACATCAGCGGCTTCCCGCAGTGCGAAGCAGTGTCGGTCGCGCTGGGTTCATTCGACGTTCTCGGGTATTTCCTGGTCGCTGATCGCGCGGAGCTGCGAGATCTGACCGAACGGGTCGCCGCGGTCGACGGGTTGGCTGATCTCGACGTCGACGTGGCCACCGACACTGCCGTGCCCACCCACGGCCGGCAGCTATTTTTCGGTCACAACACCCCTCCGATCCGAATGCCTGCTCCACGGATCGGGCTCGACGACCTCGACTTCGCGATCGTGCAAGCGTTGGCCGATGACGGACGCCAGTCCTCCCGCATGATGGCCCGGCGATTCGGAGTGTCCGAAGGAACTGTTCGAGCGCGTGTCACCAGACTTACCCAGTCCGGGCTCATCCGCGTCTTAGCCCTGGTGGACACCGTTGCGCTGGGGCGGATCCGAGTAATTGCGACAGTGTCGATTCGGGTCGATCGGCACCGCCTGTACGCGACCTTCAAGGAGCTCGCCCAGTCGCCCAGTGTGGCCTTTGCCGCCACCTGCCTGGGCAGCTGGGATCTCAACGTTGCGGTGACCGCTAGAACCGCCCAGGACCTAATGTCCATCGTCAGTGCCATCCAGTCCATGGATGGTGTTCTGGCAACCGACACCTCGTTGATTGTCGAGGTGGTCCGAATCAGCTCGTCGATGAGAAGACTCGACTCCCCGCAGTGACGTCGATGCGCCCGTCGAGTTCTGGCTCTACCTCAGGTAGATCGACTTCAGCTGGTAGTACGCGGCCAGTCCCTCGGGTCCCAACTCGCGTCCCAGACCGCTCGCCTTGGCGCCACCGAACGGCGAGCCGAGGTCCAGTTCGTAGAAGTTCACTCCGATGCTTCCCGTCTCCACACGACGAGCGACATCCAGACCCTTGTCGAGGTCCGTAGTCCAGATGCTGCCCCCGAGACCGTAATCGGAGTCGTTGGCGATGTTCACCGCCTCGTCGACGTCCCCGTAAGGGATGACGCTCAGCACGGGCCCGAAAATCTCTTCGCGCGCGATTACGCTGCTGTTGTCAACGTCTCCGAAGACAGTTGGCTGGACAAACCAGCCCGCCTCTAGAGCGGGGCGGCCGCCACCGGCGACCAGGGTAGCGCCGCTCGATTTCCCCTGCTCGATGTAGGACTCCACGCGATCACGCTGTCGCTGCGAGACAAGGGGTCCGATGAACGTCGCCGGATCGAGGGGGTCACCCACCGGCAACGCCGACGCCATCGCTGCCACCGCGCCGACGACTTCGTCGTACCTGTTGCGGGGGGCGAGAATTCGGGTGGACAGATGACACGTCTGCCCGTTGTTGAGCAACGAGACCGACGCCAGCCCGGTAGCCACGGCCGCCACGTCCGCGTCATCGAGCACAATCGCCGCCGACTTTCCGCCGAGTTCCAGGGTGACCGGACGCAACAGCCGACCGCACGCCTCACCGATCGCACGACCTGCAGCTGTCGATCCAGTGAACGCCACCTTGTCCACACCGGGATGGGAGACCAGATACGCGCCGACATCGGCGGCACCGGTAACCACATTGAGCACACCGGACGGCAAGCCGGCCCGCTCGGCAGCCGCGGCCAGCTCCAGCGCATCAAGTGTCGTCTCCGGCGCCGGCTTCAATACAACGGTGCAGCCGGCCGCGAGAGCTGGTGCAAGCTTGAACATCGTCAAGGCCTGCGGGTAGTTCCAGGGCACGATGGCGGCCACCACACCCACCGGCTCACGCCGCACGACTGTCGTGCCCCCGCCGCCGAGCCGGGGCCGCCGCTCCTCGACTGCCATCTCGTTTGCCAGGGCCGCGTAATAACGCAGGATACCCACGGGAGCGCTGCCCTCGGCTGGCCCCGCAATCATGATCGGCATGCCATTTTGGATCGACGTCAGGGCGGCACGTTCGGTTGAGTTGGCTTCCAGTTCATCGGCCAATCGCATCAGCACCTTTGACCGGTCTTCGGCGCCGAGGCCGCTCCACTGGGAGGCAGTCAGCGCCTGCCGTGCCGCAGCGACAGCCCTGTCCACGTCGGCTGACGTCGACCGCGGCACCACCCCGATCTGCCGCTCGCTTGCGGGTGAGATCACCGGGATCGGTTCTTGCCCTTGGGGTTCAACCCACTGGCCGTCAACGTAGATGGTGGTGTATTTGTACTGCATGGTGTGCTCCTTTCAAGACGCACGCTGCCAGGAATTCAGGGAACCAGAACCGCTTTCACTACCTCACCGCGAAGGCTCGCACTCTCGGCCTCGTTGATCTGGTCGAGTCGGTAGCGTGTAACAAGTCGATCGAAGGGGAAGCAACCCTGCTGCCACAGTTCGATGAGGTGAGGAATCACGACCTCGGGTACCGCATCGCCCACCAAGATCCCCTTGACGGTGCGGCCGAATGCCAGGTCGATGGGTTCCAGCATCAGCGGGCCCTGCTGCGCGCCGACCAAGCCGCAGGTGCCGGTGCGTTTCAACGACCGGATGGCGACCTGAACCACCGCGGGAATGCCAGTGGTGTCCAGCGCATAATCAGCGCCCCCACCGGTGGCCTCGGCCAGCTGTTCGGACAAGTCGTCCGCGGCGCCGGGTACGACATGTGTTGCACCCAGTTCACGTGCCCACTGCAGGCGCGCCGGGTGTACATCGACGGCGACGATGACCGCGGCCCCCACAACTCGCGCCGCCATTACGGCCGACAGACCTACGCTTCCCGCACCGAAAGCGACCACGCTCGAGCCCCGTGTCACGCCAAGCGCTCCAAAGATCGATCCCGCGCCGGTGAGCATTCCGCACCCCAGCGGACCCAACAGTTCCAGGGGAAGACTCGGGTCGACCTTGACGATATTGCGAGCAGCGACAATGGCGTGGCTGGCGAATGACGACTGCCCGAACCAACGTGAGGCAATGGTGTTGCCGTCGATATCAAGCACAGAGTCGGAGTGTTCGATTCCCACACCCGTCAGATTGCGCACCACAAAGCCATCGCAGTACGCCGGGTGGCCCGACGTGCAGGTAGCACACTGTCGGCACGAGTCGAAGGATGCCACCACATGGTCCCCGACGACGACATTGGTGACCGCCTCGCCCACCGCATCGACGACTCCGGAGGCCTCATGGCCAAGCACTATGGGAGACACCGCTGCGAAGCCGGGATGCCTTGGTAGCAGATCGGTATGGCACAAGCCCGTGCCAGAGATTCGCAACCGAACTTCGTCAGGCGCGGGATCGCACAGCTCGACATCCTCGATGAGAAACGGCCCATCCGCGGACCGCAGCACAGCCGCCTTGATCCACATCGATGCTCCTCCTCAACGTCCGTCGGCGTCCTACTGCGACGCAGAGATCTGACTACTTGGCTGCTCGCCGTGCCATCACCGGCCGAGGGCAACTTCGAAAGATGCTCAGTCCCAGCGGTTTCCCAAGCCGCCACTCACCTTTATCCGAACACCGCTGACGTAACTGGCAGCGTCGGAGACCAGAAACCGCACTACGTCGGCAACCTCGTCGGGATGGCATACGTGGCCGAACGGCGCTCGGGCGTCGAGGCCGGCCGCCTCCTTGACCTTGCCTCTTGTAATCGCCTGCGTGAGACGATCACCCATCTCGGTACTCACCAGGCCCGGCGCGACGATGTTGACATGGGTGCCATACGGTAGGAGCTCTTTGGACAGCGTCATGGCCAGCGCCTCCAGGGCAGCCTTGGCCATGTTGTAGGGCGAGCCGTTGGCCGCCAACTCGTCAGCAGCGATCGATGAGACCATGACGATGTCGCCTCGGGGCGAGTCGACCAGATAGGGTATGCACGCCTTGGCGAGGTGGAATCCGCCGTAAGCGTGCACTCCCATCACGCGCTGGACTTCGGCGAATTCGGTGTCGAGAACGCTGCGGCCGGAACTGGCGATGCCGCCGCTGTGCACCACGATGCTCGGCGGCCCTAGCTTCTCGACGACGTTCTGCACGATTTCATTGCAGGCTGCCTCGTCGTCGACGCTTGCCTGCACCGCAACCGCACGGGCGCCGAGCGCCTCGATCTCGGAAACCGTTGCCGCCGCGGCGTCCACGTCTCGACGGAAGTTGACGGCGATATCGCAGCCGTCTTTCGCCAAGCCAAGTGCAATGGCCCGACCGATGCCACGGCTGCCACCGCTCACCAGCGCCACCCTACGATCCACAGTCACGAGCCTTGGATCCACGGAACCCTTCACTCTCCTTGGTCAGCGCATACCGTCTCGACACGCGGCCCAACCGCGAACGGGCCCGACCCGACAACCGCACCAAGAACTCAGGCGCTCGCCCCCCGGGCCTCGCTCCGATTAAATCACATGTTGCGGAGTGATGATCGATAGTTCATCACCAATAGTTCGGTATTCATGCCTACACCACTAGTAAATGCGTACCGAAGTGATGTTAAATGCTTACCTGAGGCGGTGCCGCCAGGAGGAGCTTTCGCCGATCCTGAATGTTCCTGTAGACCAGCTCGCGCTGTCGGCGCGGGGCAACGAGAGGGCGGAGACAACCGATGGAAACCGAAGATCTTCCCGTGCTGGTCGACAGGGTCGACGGGGGGGGTGGCGGTATGCACGCTGAACCGCCCCTCCACGCTCAATGCCATGTCGGCCCGCCTGGTTGAGCACCTTCACGAGACACTCGATGAGCTCGGGCGCGACCGCAGCTGCCGGGCAGTCGTCCTCACCGGAGCGGGCCGTGGCTTCTGCTCGGGTCATGATCTCGGCGAGCTGAGAGACGGAGCCTCCGGTGGGCGCCGACTGTCCAACCCGGCCGCGGTCGGCATGGAGCACCAGCAGGAGTTCGCTCGGCTCGTGACCGCCATGCGTGCACTTCCGCAACCGATCGTCGCGGCGGTCAACGGCGTTGCCGTGGGCGGCGGTTTGGCTCTGGCGCTCGGCGCGGACACCAGATTGGCTTCTACATCTGCGAAGTTCGGTGCGGCGTTCGTCCGGGTCGGACTCTCCGGCTGCGATATGGGTGTCAGCTACCTGCTTCCGCGCATTGTCGGCACGACTGCGGCATTCGAAATGATGTTGTCCGGCCGAATGGTCAGTGCCGAGGAGGCTGCCGACCGTGGTCTGGTGTTGCGCGTGGTATCCGATGGGGAGGTTGTTGACGCCGCCGTCGAGGTGGCTCGCAGCTTCACCGCCAACAGCCCGTTCGGCGTTCGCATGACCAAGGAGGTCATGTGGTCGAACTTGGAAGCACCGAGCCTCGCGAACGCGATCGCACTCGAGGATCGCACGCAATCTTTGTGTTTAGGCACCCGCGAGCAGCGGGAGGCGGTCGCGGCCGTCATCGAACGTCGGCCTGCGGTATTCGATACGACGAGCAGCGGGAAGGTGTCATGAAGGTCGATGGAGGAATCGCGGCGGACCCGGTAGAAGCAGCTCAGACGGCGCGCAACGCCGAGACCGCCGGGTACGCCGGCGCCTGGGCGGCCGAGACGAGCCACGATCCGTTCCTCGCAGTCCAGGCGGCCGCAAGGGAAACGACACATTTGGAGCTCGGTACATCGATCGCCGTCGCGTTCGCGCGGACGCCAATGACATTGGCCGTCACCGCGAATGACCTTCAGCGGCTTTCACAAGGCCGCTTCATCCTCGGCCTCGGAAGTCAGATCAGGACACATATCGAGAATCGATTCTCGATGCCGTGGTCGCATCCGGCACCGCGGATGCGTGAAATCATCATGGCGATGCGCGAAATCTGGAGCTGCTGGCACGAGGGCACCAAGCTCGACTTCCGGGGAGAGTTCTACACCCACACGCTGATGACTCCCTTCTTCGATCCGGGGAGTAGCGAATTCGGCACTCCCAAAGTCTTTCTCGCGGGAGTCGGCGTCAAGATGACCGAGGTTGCCGGCGAGGTCTGTGACGGATTCATCGCGCACGCATTCAGCACTCCGGAGTACTTCCGGCAGGTGACGCTACCGGCGTTGGAACGCGGCCAAGCGCAGGGCGTCCGCGGCCGTACCGAGGTGGCATGGCCGGTCTTCACCGTGACCGGAACTGATGAGGGCGAGATGGCCAACGCTGTCACCAAGACCAAGAAGCAGTTGGCGTTCTACGCCTCGACCCCCGCCTATCGCGCAGTCCTGGACGTACACGGTTGGGGTGACCTTCAAAGCGAGCTACACGCCCTCTCCAAGCAAGGACGGTGGGACGAGATGGGTTCGGCGATTCCGGATGAGGTACTCGCTGAGTTCGCAGTGATCGGCACACCCGATCATGTAGCGACCGAGATGTACCGGCGTTACCAGGGTCTCGCTGACCGCGTCACCTTCTACACGCCCTACCGAGTCAAGCCCGGCCTGCTTGACGAGATCAGTCGCGCCATTCAGGCTCAGAGCGCCGCCGATCAGACGTGATCACGCCAACCGCAGGACATCGTGATCGTCGATAGCAGTGAGGATTCGCCGCAGCATCTCGGCCGACGTCTCCGTAGGCTGCATGGCCGGCAGGAACTTCGGCGGGTACAGCGTAGTCGTCCACATCGCCAGTGCCCCAGGTATTTGCAAGCGGTACAGCGCCCGAGCGCGATCGCGCGATACTACCTGGCCACCTTCATCACCCAGACGATCGAGGTAGGAATCAATGAGTGAATCCTCCCAATCACGACGTTGGTCGATGGTCAGCGCCGAAGCGAGGGTGTAGGCAAGGTCGCGGGACCAGTGCCCAGTCGAAATGCACTGCCAGTCGCAGAGTCCCATTCGGCCCTCGCCGGTGATGTACCAGTTGCCCAGGTGAGGGTCACCGTGAATGAGGGTGTGCGGCAGCCGACGATGAGCATCGACCGACGCCTCGAAGCTGTGCCAGAGCCGTTCGCCGCGACCGACCAGTCCCGGTGGAGTGATCCCCTGCTCGTCTGCACGCTGTTGACCACGCAGGTGGTAGCGGCGGATCATCGAGATCCCTCCGGTCGCATGCCACCATTGCGGATAGGTGCGCAACCACTGCGGCCGCCGCCAGTCAAGGAAGCCGGTGCTGGCAGCTTGGGCATGAAGTAGGGCAAGTTGCTCGACCAATTGGTCGGCTTGCTCTCTGGTGAGCGCGGTAGTCGGCGTCCAGAAGGTCGCCGCACGAGTGGCGCTGAGGTCTTCTAAGAGGTGGATGGCCCGGTACGCCAGCGGTTGCACGGCACTGTAGTACCCGTGAGGTGCTTCGATCCGCAGCAGCGGCCGCACCGTGTTGTAGAAACCAGCCTCGGCAGGGGCGCATCCCGTCAGCCCGTTGCCGATCCGCGTCGCCAACGATGGTGTGGACTTGACGAACAATGTCGCAGGAAGGGGTGGCGCGTCGCCGGACGTCACGTAGCGCAACCGGATGCGCGCCCGCACCGACGTTCCTGACGAATGCGGCTCTACGGTAAGCGATTCGACGCGTGCTCCGCCAAGTTTCGGTCGCAGCACTCGAGTCATCCATGCCGGCGTGACGAGTTCGACCCGGCCGGGAACAACGGCACCCGCAGGCAGCGAGCGTGACCACAACCTGTCGAGCGCCCAATAGCCCACAAGGGGGACCAGAGCGGCACTGGCACGCAAGGCGTCAGCAGCTGACGGCGGAGCGCCGATCGAGGGGGGCATTACGGCAGCCCCCTTGTCAACGGCACCGAGTACGCCACTCATAACTGCAAAACGTAACACGGGATGACCAGAAGTATATAGCTTGCGTTCCGTACCATCTCTGTCACAACGTGATTCATGGTCGTAGGTGCTGTCCACTCCACGGCCTGCCGGCGGCGCGACTGCGAGCAGTCGCCCAGACCGTCCGGATTCGAGGCGCGACGGCGATGCGAATATCAACATCATTGGGTAGTCACCGTGATGTTTTGCGTCGATAATTATGCTGATACCATCGCATACTGCCATCGCGCTCCGGAACTTTGATCGGCCCAGGCAGCGGGCCGCCATACATTCTCGGATGGAATCCCACCTAGGAGAACCACGTGTTGATGCACTTCGCCGACATCTGGGAGTCAATCGCAGCAGCCGTACCGGAGCATCCCGCCGTCATTCAGGGCAGCCGCGTCTTGACCTGGCGTGCTTACGAACAACGTGCCGCCAGGTTCGCCGGCCTGCTATCAGCCCATAGGATCGGATTCGATTCCAAAGTTGGCTTGCTGCTCCACAACTGCCCGGAATACCTCGAAGCACAGTTCGGAGCCTTCAAGACGCGGGCGGTGCCCATCAATGTGAACTATCGCTACCAGGCCGACGAGCTGGCACAGTTGCTCGACAATGCCGACGCGGAGGCACTGGTGTACCACTCCAGCCTCGCCGCCAGAGTGAAACCGGCACTCGATCGTCTACCCAAGCTTCGCCTATTGATCGAAGTGGAAGACGCATCTGACGCTGGCAGCGGGGACACATCGTTGCCGGGCGCACTGGATTACGAGTCGGCATTGAGGACGGCCACCGCTCAGCCCATCATCGAGCGTTCCGAAGATGACCTCTACATGCTCTATACAGGTGGGACCACTGGCCTGCCGAAAGGAGTGATGTACGACATCGGCGACATGGCACGCTCGTTCCTGCGAGGTGGAACAGGCACTTATCACCACGAGCCGGTCACGGATCCGAGTCGGGCAGCAGTATGCGCGTTGACGATTCACGGTGAGCAACGGCCTACCAGGACGTTCGCCTGTCCGCCACTGATGCACGGTGCCGGGATGTGGATGGGTGCGATTACGCCACATCTATTCGGTGCCACGGTAGTACTGAACGATTCGCAGGGTTTCGACGGCGAGAGCTTCATCCGGGTAGTCGAGGATCACCAGGTCGCTATCGCAGTGATCGTGGGCGACGCTTTCGGCCGCCCTATCGTCGATGCACTCGACCGACGCGCCGAGCGAGCCGATCAACCCGACCTGAGTAGCCTGTCGATGATCTTGTCCAGCGGCGCGATGCTCTCCGATGACGTAAAAGACCGACTGTTGCACCACCTACCCGAAATCGCGGTGGCCGACATGCTGGGTTCAACGGAGGGGTCAATGGGTGGCGCTGTCTTACGGAAAGGGCAGAGCAATGCCTCGGCGCGCTTTCGCCTCAGACGCGGTGTGCGCGTGCTGCGGGACGACGGCAGCGAGATACCACCGGGGTCGAACGAGATTGGCACGGTGGCAATTGCGTCAACGATGGTTCCTCGCGGCTATTACAAGGACCCTGAGCGCAGCGCTCGCACCTTCCCTGTGATCGACGGCGTGCGACACTCCATACCCGGCGATATGGCCACCGTCGAGGCGGATGGTTCGATTCACCTTATTGGTCGAGGCAACAGCTGCATCAACACCGGCGGTGAGAAGGTCTATCCCGAAGAAGTCGAGCAAGCAATCAAAGCACATCCCGGTGTCGCCGACAGTCTGGTCTTCGGCGTCGCCGACCAACGTTTCGGTCAACGCGTCGTCGCCGTGGTGGAGCTCACCGAGCACGCGGGCGAGACGACGGACGACGCTATTGTGGCCGTTGTCCGCGAGCGGCTTTCCGGTTATAAGGTGCCTCGCCAAATCTGCCGGGTGCCGCACGTCCCGCGTACCCCATCGGGTAAGGCTGATTACAACGCCGCACGCCAATTGTTCGCGACGGCTGTCGAGTCCAGATGAGCATGTCCAGGTGACATCGTGATCCCAGGAGGAGAACTTATGCCACGTGCTCTGAGCAAGCCAGACGGTGAGGCACGGTCGGTCATCGATCTCTTCCGACTCGACGGCAGGGTCGCCGTGGTCACCGGCGCTAGTTCCGGGTTGGGTGCCGGTTTCGCTCGTACGCTCGCGGAGTCCGGGGCCAATGTGGTTCTCGCCGCGCGACGCGTGGACGAGCTGACCCGAACCGCCGGTGCCGTCCGCGAACGCGGTCGAGGGGCACTGGTGGTCAGCATGGACGTCTGCGATCCGGCGTCCTGCGAGGCGGCAGCAGCTCGAGCTGTCTCGGAGTTCGGTCGGTTGGACATCTTGATCAACAATGCCGGCATCAGTGCTGTCGCGCCGGCTTTGCAGCAGAGCGTCTCCGAGTTCCGCCGCGTCATAGACGTCAATCTGGTCGGGGCGTATCAAATGGCGTGCGCGTGCGCTCGGGTCATGGAGCCCGGGGCCAGCATCGTGAACGTCGCGAGCGTGATGGGATTGTCCGGGTCGCTACTGCCGCAGGCGGCCTACTCGGCGAGCAAGGCGGGACTGATCGGGCTGACGCGGGATCTCGCGGGTCAATGGACGACTAGACGGGGCATCCGAGTCAATGCCCTCGCGCCAGGATTCATCGAGACCGAAATGACCGCCGAACTTACTCCGGAGTGGCGCGAAAGACTCGTCGGCGCCTGTCCCATACCGCGATTCGCCGAACAGCGCGAGATCGACGCCGCGATGCTGTTCCTGGCCAGCCCCGCTTCCAGCTACATCACCGCAACGACCCTCGTCGTCGACGGCGGCATGACCGGCCACTGAAAACGCTGTCGGCGTCGCCCCGATCTAACCGGCACCCAGTTCGAACACCGGCACAACCTCGCCGGGTTGATCCTGCGAACCGGTCGAATCGAAGCGGACGTGGACCTTGGCACCGACGGCACACTGCTCTACGTCACCGTATAGCCGAACGAACAGCCAGGGTCCCTCCGACAGTTCGACGACTGCGCTGACATACGGAACGGCACCGGCCAACAGCGGATGCGGCGCCTGGTGAACCACTGACCAGCTCATCAATGTCCCGCCACCGGAGGCAATCACTGGTTGCAACGTCACGTCGGGATCACCGGGATCCAACGATGCTTGCGGAGGCCAGACTCCACCCGACCCATCGGCCTTCAGCTGCAACTCTCCGCGACTCGCTGCATCGTAGAAAGCGGCCGACGAATCGTCGCGCTGCACAGTCGGATAGCTGTTCATGCGGCACTCCGTTCATGCGGGCTCAGCACCAACGTCGAATGATGTTCCAGGATGCCGCCGTTGCCACTGACGATGAGCACGTCGTTGCACGGTGCCTGTCGATCGCCACCGGCCCCACGGGCCTGGATGATCGCCTCGGACAGTGGGGTGAAACCCCACATGTAGTAGGAGGACAACTGACCGCCGCCCGTGTTGCAGGCCAACTCCCCGCCCGGAGCCAACCGCCCGTCCGACACGAACTCGCCACCCTCGCCCTTTGCACAGAATCCGTAGTCTTCGAGCGTGACGAGGACCGTATAGGTGTAGCAGTCGTACAGCTCCGCGACGTCGACGTCGCTGACGCTGATCCCGGCCATACGCATCGCCTGTGGCCCCGAACGGGCAGCGGGTGTGACGAGGCCCCACTCGGAACCGGCATGCATTCGCCGTGGCCCGTGCGCCTGCCCATAGCCCCAGACGTGGACCGGTGGCTGGGCCAGCGCAACGGCGCGTTCCGCCGAGGTGACGACGACCGCGACTGCTCCGTTGCTGACCAGGCAGCAGTCGAGCAGGTGCAGCGGATCGGCGATCCATCGTGACTCTTGGTGGTCGGCAACGGTGATGGGATTGCGCAGTTGGGCCAGTGGGTTGCGGGCCGCCCAGGACCGTTGCGCCACCGCGATTTCCGCCAGTTGCGTAGAGCTGGTACCGAATCGTTCCATGTGCCGCCTCGCACAGAGGGCATAGAGGATGTTTGGGTTGACCGCACCGGACACCAGCGACCACCCGGTGAATCCCGATGCCGGGGTTCCCTTCTGCCGCTTGTTCGCTGCTCCCAGCCACGATGCGCCCGCAGATTCCTTGGGTTTGAGCGGTGTGTCCGCGAACACGCAGACCACCGTGGAAGCGGCGCCCTCGGCGATAGCCCTAGCGGCCTGCGCCACCATCACACCCGCGCTGGCACCGAAGGCCTTGATTTCGTTCAGAACGGCCAACTCGTGCAGTCCCAAGACGGCCGACAATCCGATCCCGAGGTCATTGGTCACCCCCGGCGACACCAACAAGCCGTCGACGTCGGACAGCTGCAACCCCGCGTCGGCCACCGCATGCAGCACTGCCTCCGCGGCGAGCCGTGTCGAGGACCGCCCGTACACCTTGCCCATCTCAGTCATACCGAGCCCGACGATTGTCGCGTCCCGCGCACTGACTCCCACGTCCACATTCCCTTCCGGGCATCGACCTGTGACTACGCAGTTTATTGCCGACGCCTGACTGAGATCATAATATGCGTTGCCAATGGGGTAGAAGCTGGCCTTCAGCAGGTCCGGACACAGGTTCCGAGTCCCGTCGCGGCCGACATATAGCATCGACTCCATGACGCGCTACGCGGCGTTCCTGCGCGGTGTCAACGTCCGGGGAACGACGATGAAGATGGCCGACGTGTCCGCGGCCCTCACCGACGCCGGATTCACCGATGTGCGCACGATCCTGGCCTCCGGCAACGTGGTCCTCGAATCGCCGCAATCTTCAGCGAAAGCTCGCGCCACCGCCGAAGCGGCGCTGCGGGAGCGATTCGGCTACGACGCCTGGGTCCTGGTGTACGACCTGGAGACCGTGCGAAAGATCGCGCAGGATTACCCGTTCGAGCCCGAGGTCGAGGGCCATCATTCGTACGTGACGTTCGTCAGCGATCCCGCGATGCTCGACGAGCTTGCCGCGCTGGCCGAGGATGCCGGGCCGGACGAGAAGATCGCCCGCGGCGACGGCGTCCTGTACTGGCAGGTGCCCAAGGCGTCCACGCTGGACTCGACGATCGGCAAGACGATGGGCAAGAAGCGCTACAAATCCTCGACCACCACCCGTAATCTGCGCACGCTGGTAAAGGTGGTGGGGTGAACAGCCCCAAGATCAATGCCAGCCAGCTCGGTGGCGTCTCGGAGACCGCGCTGCTGACCCTCAACGGCCGCGCCCACCAGGCCGGGCTCCCCGGTGCGATCCTGCACGACCCGATGGCCATCACCCTGCGCGACGCCATCGATTTCGACTTCGACAAGTTCGGCCGCAAGGGCCAGGAGATGGCCCTTCGGTCGCTGGCCGTCGACGGCTGCGCAGTCGCCTATCTCAGAGCCCACCCCAAGGCCACCGTCGTCGCGCTGGCCGAGGGTTTCCAGACCAGCTTCTGGCGGGTGTCCGACGCCGTGTCCGATCCGCAGTTCCGGTGGGTGTCGGTGGACCTGCCGCCGGTGATCGAGCTGCGTGAGCGCCTGCTGCCGGCCTCCCCGCGTATCACCGCACTGGCCCAGTCGGCCTTGGACTACAGCTGGATGGACCAGGTGGACGGCAGCGACGGTGTGTTCATCACCGCCGAAGGTCTACTGATGTACCTGCAGCCGGGCGACGCGATGGGCCTGATCGTCGAGTGCGCCAAGCGTTTTCCCGGTGGTCAGATGTTCTTCGACCTGCCGCCGGTGTTGGTCAAGAAGCTCGCCCCGAAAGGGTTGCGGTCCTCGCGGCACTACCGGGTGCCGCCCATGCCGTTCAGCCTCACCCACGACGAGCTGGCCGACCTGGCGAACACGGTGCCGGGAATCAAAGCCGTCCACGACATCCCGATGCCGCCCGGCCGCGGATTCTTCTTCCAGAAGGTGTTCCCGGCGATCTGGGCCTTGCACCCGGCCCGCAACCTGCGTGGCTCCTACACCCTGCTGGAGTTCGGCTGAGGCCTCAACCGAACGCGGAGTCCAGATACCGCAGCGCGGCGTGCTTGTCGAGCCCGAGCGAACGAGCAGCTTCCACGTAGGCGCTGGCGGCGGCGGCCATCGCGGCGTCGGCCGGGTCCGCCCGCGCCACGAATGTGCCGAAGCGGCCCCGGGTTTCGACGATTCCGGCGGTTTCCAGCTCCCGATACGCCCGCGCCACGGTGTTGACCGCCAGACCCAATTCGCCGGCGAGCTCGCGCACCGTCGGCAGCCGGGTCCCCGGCGGCAGCGTCCCATCGCGGATACCCGCGATGACGTGTGTTCTCAGCTGATCGAACAATGGACGCCCCGCCCCTGCGTCCAAGCGCAGTCCAAGCCCCAACTCCGACACCTGCTCAGTATCGCGTAGACCGGCTATTTTGGGGGATGTGCGTATCGCGGTGCTGAGCGGGGCGGGGATCTCCGCCGAGAGTGGGGTGCCGACGTTTCGCGACGACGAGACCGGTCTGTGGGCCAAGTACGACCCCTATGAGCTGTCCAGCACCGAAGGCTGGCAGAGCCATCCGGAACGGGTGTGGGCCTGGTATCTGTGGCGGCACCACCTGGTCGGTCGCGTCGAGCCCAACGACGGTCACCGCGCGGTCGCGGCCTGGCAGGACTATGCCGACGTCACCGTGATCACCCAGAACGTCGACGATCTACACGAGCGCGCCGGCAGTAGGCCGGTACATCATCTGCACGGCAGCCTGTTCGAGTTCTGGTGTGACACCTGCGGATCTCGCTATCACGCGCCGCTTCCGGACATGCCGGAACCGGAACTGGAGAAGATGCCGCCCCAGTGCGAATGCGGCGGCCTGATTCGCCCCGGCATCGTGTGGTTCGGCGAACAGCTGCCCGACGAACCCTGGCAGGCAGCCGTCGAGGCGGTGGCCACCGCCGACGTCCTGGTCGTGGTCGGCACCTCCGGGATCGTGTATCCGGCGGCCGGGCTGCCCGACGTGGCGCTGGCCCGCGGGGTGATCGTGGTGGAGGTCAACCCCGAGCCGACCCCGCTGTCCGACAACGCGACCGTGTCGATCCGCGAGTCGGCGAGCACCGCCTTGCCGCGGCTGTTGCAGCAGTTGCCCGAACTCCTGGGGAGCTAGGCCGACTTACTTGCCCGGCCCAACGCGACTTCCTGCACCGGCAGCGGCACCCAAGCCGGGAAGGTTGCCGCATGCCGTGCGGTGTCGATGACGAATCCCGCGCCGGCGATCGAGCGTTCCGTCTGGCGGTGGGTGTGGCAGTTTCCGGCCGTCCGCGGCCAGATGGTGGCGTCGGCCAGCCGCTGCAACCCGCCCCGCCAGCCTCCGGTCGCGATGTGCTCGAAGTAGCGCAGCTCACCGCCCGGCTTCAGCAGCGCGTGCAGTTGCCGCAGCACGCCGTCCGGGTCGGCCACCGAGCAGAGCACCAGCGAGCACACCACCGCGTCGAACGGCTCGGTCCCGGGCATGGTCTCGATGGTCGAGGAGATCACCGTGACCGGAACCGGCGCCGCCGCCGCGGCCTGCTCGGCCAGCGGCGCCAGCCGAGTCTCCGGCTCCAGGGCGACGACCTCGGTCACCGAATCGGGGTAGAAGGCGAAGTTGGTCCCGGTGCCCGCCCCGACCTCGAGGACGCGCCCGGTGAGGCCGGCGAGATTGTCGCGCCGAAGCTCGCGCATCGGGCCGGACTCGTGGGCGGACATCACCGTCCAGAGACGAGCGAAGAACGGGTGGTCGAAAGTCTGTGGCGCCATGTCTGAAGGTGTCCTTCCTGCTGGGCCCCACCCTAGTCGCGGGGGATTTCTGGCCTCGGGTGTGACCAACCTGACTCGCCAGTAACCAGCTACCTGACTCGGGAGTAACAATTGCCATGGTTTTCCGAATCGTGGCTCAAAGATTCCTTAATGGAGACCCATAGAGTCCTGTGCATGTGGATCGACGACACCAATGCCGATGTCATCAAGATCGATTTCGATGAGCTCTACCACGGCGATTTTCTCGTGGAGGGCGATACCTCGGAGCAGTTCGAGGATCTCCCCCCGCTCGCTAACGCCAGCTGAGCCAAGCGCCAAACGGCGCCGTCACCGCTGACCTGCGGTGAGGCGCCATTCGGGGCTTCGATACGGACAGTGCCCGCCTGCGTTCAGGCGGGCACTTTCGCGTCTGTACCGACCTTGACCATGCCGGCCAGCCGGCCGGTGATGATGTCCTCGGCTTCGCCGACGATCCGGCCGATCAACTCCGCCACGGTCGGGATGTCGTGGATCAGGCCCATCACCGTGCCGACGGTCCAGATACCGGCGTCGACATCGCCCTCGTCGAACACCCGCCGCCCGCGCACGCCGGCGACCAGGTCCTTGACGTCCTCGAACTGTCCGCCGTCCTTGAGGATCTGCACGACCTCGCGGGAGACCGCGTTGGAGGCCACCCGCGCGGTGTTGTGCAGGCTGCGGAAGATCAGCTCGGTCCCGCGTTCGTCGCCGGCGACGATCGCTTCTTTGACGTTCTGGTGGATGCAGGACTCGACCGTGCACATGAACCGGGTGCCCATGTTGATGCCGTCGGCACCCAGCGCCAGCGCCGCCACCAGACCGCGGGCGTCGCCGAAGCCGCCGGAGGCGATCATCGGGATCTCGATCTCACGGGCCGCCGCCGGGATCAACACCAGACCGGGGACGTCGTCCTCGCCGGGATGCCCGGCGCATTCGAATCCGTCGATGCTGATGCCGTCCACCCCCAGGGTCTGTGCCTTGACCGCGTGCCGCACCGAGGTGCACTTGTGCAACACCTTGATGCCGTTGTCGTGGAACATCGGCAGATGCGGCGCCGGGTTGGACCCAGCGGTCTCGACGATCTTGATGCCCGCGTCGACGATCACCTGCCGGTACTCGTCGTAGGGCGGCGGGTTGATCGCCGGCAGGATCGTCAGGTTCACGCCGAACGGCTTGTCGGTCATGTCACGGGTGCGGGCGATCTCATTGGCCAGGTCCGCCGGGGTCGGCTGGGTCAACGCCGTGATGAAGCCCAAACCACCCGCATTGGCAACGGCCGCAACGAGTTCCGCGCGTCCCACCCACTGCATGCCGCCCTGGGCGATCGGGTGCTCCACACCGAAGACCTCGGTGAACTTGGTAACCAGAGTCATGTCGGTCCCTACCGCGGAGCCATCCGGATCGCGCCGTCGAGGCGGATCACTTCACCGTTGAGCATCGGGTTCTCCACGATGTGCACGGCCAGCGCGCCGTACTCGTCGGGATCGCCGAGGCGGGCCGGGTGCGGGACCTGCGCACCGAGCGATTTCTGCGCCTCTTCGGGCAGCGAACCCAGCAGCGGGGTCTTGAACAGGCCAGGCGCGATCGTCACGACGCGGATCAGGCTGCGCGACAGGTCGCGGGCGATCGGCAGGGTCATCCCGACCACGCCGCCCTTGGAGGCCGAGTAGGCGGCCTGGCCGATCTGGCCGTCGAACGCGGCGACCGAGGCGGTGTTGATGATGACGCCGCGCTCCTCGCCGACCGGGTCGGTCTTGGCGATGCGCTCCGCGGCCAGCCGCAGCACGTTGAACGTGCCGATCAGGTTGACCTCGACGACCTTGCGGAAACCGTCCAGCGGGAACGGGCCGTCCTTGCCGAGCGTCTTGATCGCGTTGCCGATGCCCGCGCAGTTGACGTTGATGCGCACCGGCCCGAGGGACTCGGCGACGTCGAGAGCCTTGGTCACGGCCTCCTCGTCGGTGACGTTGGCGGCGACGAACTTGGCCCGATCGCCCAGTCCGGCCACGACGTCCTCACCCTTGAGGTCGATGACGACCACCGAAGCACCCGCATCGAGCAGTCGCTTGGTGGTGGCCAGGCCCAGGCCGGAGGCACCGCCGGTGACGACGGCTACGGCGTCCTTGATCTCCACGAATGGGTTTCCTTTCGATTAACTCGACCTACTGGTTGGTTGGGGACTATACCCAGTCCCGCAACACGGCCTCGTTGTCGGCTCCCGGCACCCCGGGCGCGGTGGGCAGATCCGGTGCCGTCCGGGAGAACCGCGGAGCGGGCGCCGGGAACGTCGAGCCCGCCTCGGTGTAGAAGGTGTTGCGCTCGGTGTTGTGCGACTCGGACTCCACCTCGGCGAAGGACAGCACCGGGGTGACGCAGGCGTCGCTGCCGGTGAAGACCTTGGCCCAGTGGTCGCGGTCGTGGGCGCCGAAGGCGGCGGTGAGCACCGCGCGCAGTTCCGGCCAGCGGGCCATGTCGTTCTGGCCGGGCAACTCGGCGGGGTCCAGGCCGAGCTTGTCGAGCAACTCGGCGTAGAACTGCGGTTCGATCGCCCCGACCGCGACATAGCGCCCGTCGCTGCATTCGTAGGTGTCGTAGTACGGGGCGCCGGTGTCGAGCATGTTCGTGCCGGGCACGTCGCTCCACATGCCCATGTGGCGGAACGCCCACATCATGGTGGACAGCACCGACGAGCCGTCGACCATCGCGGCGTCGACGACCTGCCCCTTGCCCGAACGCTCCCGCTCCCACAACGCGGCCAGGATGCCGACCAGCAGGAACATCGACCCGCCGCCGAAGTCACCGACCAGGTTCAGCGGCGGAACGGGCCGCTCGTTGACCCGGCCGACCGCGTGCAGCACGCCGTTCAGCGAGATGTAGTTGATGTCGTGGCCCGCCTGCTGGCTGCGCGGTCCGGTTTGGCCCCAGCCCGTCATCCGGCCGTAGATCAGGCGGTCGTTGACCGCCGCGCAATCCTGCGGCCCGAGACCCAGACGCTCGGTGACGCCGGGGCGGAAGCCTTCGATGAGCACGTCGGCCTTGGCAATGAGGCCCAGCACCATGTCGCGGTCCGCGGGATCCTTGAGGTTGGCCCCCACCGAGCGACGGTTACGCAGCAGGTAGTCGTTGCTGGGCGTCCCGGTCCCCTTGCCCGGCCGCTCGACGCGCACGACGTCGGCGCCCAGGTCACCGAGGATCATCGCGGCATGCGGACCCGGACCGATGCCGGCCAATTCGACGACGCGCAAACCGTGCAGTGGTCCCGCCATGGCTCCCTACCCTCCAGTTGATTGATCGCCCGCTTACTATTTACACCCGTGCCGCCCCGGCGCGGGTCGCGCCCCCATCGGCGCCTAAGGTGCAGCCATGACGACCATCGATGCTTACGCCGGTGCCCCGGAGCTGACCGTGTCGCTCGACGGCGGACTGTTGACCGTGATGCTGAATCGGCCAGACAGCCTCAATTCACTGAACGCGGTGATGCTGCGCACGCTGGCCGATGTCCTCGAGCACGCGGCCGGAGACGACCAGGTGCGGGTGGTCCGACTGGGTGGGGCCGGCCGCGGTTTCAGCTCGGGGGCCGGCATCAGCGCCGACGATCAGGCGAACCGGTCGCCGGACACCCCGGACGAGGTGCTGGTGGAAGCCAACCGCACGGTGCGCGCGATCGTGAACCTGCCCAAGCCGGTGGTGGCCGTCGTGCACGGCCCCGCGGCGGGGGTCGGGGTGTCGCTGGCGCTGGCCTGCGACGTCGTATTGGCCTCGGAGAAGGCGTTTTTCCTCTTGGCGTTCACCAAGATCGGCTTGATGCCCGACGGCGGCGCCTCGGCGCTGGTGGCCGCGGCCGTCGGTCGGATCCGCGCGATGCGGATGGCGCTGCTGGCCGAACGCATCTCGGCGACCGACGCGTTCGACTACGGGTTGGTCAGCGCGGTGTACCCCGCCGACGAGCTGGAGGCCGGAGTGGCCGCGGTCGTCGAGAAGCTGGAGTCCGGCCCGGCGGTGGCGCTGCGCAAGACCAAGCAGGCGATCAACGCCGCGACGCTGACCGAACTCGAGGCGGCGATCGGCCGGGAAAGCGAGGGCCAGCGAGTCCTGTTGGCGTCAAAGGATTTCCGCGAGGGCACCCGCGCGTTCCAGGAACACCGCACGCCGGACTTCACCGACAGCTAGGTGCACCGGGAGTTGATGTCGCTCTTTTCCAGAACGCGGTATCACCGGTGATATCGAGTTCTGGAAAAGCCACACGTCCCCCTGTGGAGCGGCCGTTGATCCGCAGCCGGAGATGTCGGACCTCGCCCCCATCATGGGGCCATGCCGAACTACACCTATCGGGCGGAGTGGTCGGAGGACTACTGCCAGTACCTTGCCCTGTGCCTGGAATTCAAAGGCCGGTACGCGACAGCACTCACGCCCCACGAAGCCATCGAGCGCGTGGAAAAACTGATCAGCCGAGAGCTGGAAGAACTGGCCGAGCTCGGCATGGATCCACCGGAGTCGTTGACCGACCGCCGCTACAGCGGCAAATTCATGGTGCGTACCTCGCCCGTGCTGCATGAACGGCTGACGGTCGAGGCCGCCGAGCAAGGGATCTCGTTGAACCGCTGGGTCAGCTACAAACTCGCCGGCCGGCCGGCGCCCTCGATCGACGATCTCTTCGACTGAGCGCTTTGGCCGCGCCGAAAATCGTTGGACGTGACCTCGATCCGTCGGCGACCATCGATGTCATGAGTACGCCCTGCGACACTGACGAGCCGGTGAGAACCACCGGCCGCTGGCGCGTGCTCGCACCGTTCGGCTACCGCGAGTTTCGGCTCCTCATCGCGGCGATGTCGTTGTTCCTGTTCGCCGAGGGCATGTGGACCGTGGTGATGGCCTTGCAGGTCATCGCGCTGGCCGACGACCCGGCGGCGCTGTCCCTGGTCGCGGCCTGCCTCGCCGGCGGCATGCTGGCCTTCATCCTGATCGGCGGCATCGTGGCCGATCGGGCGTCGCAGCGCGCCGTGATCATCGCCGTCGAGGCCGCGAACGTCGTGGCCACCGGCGCGGTCGCCGTCCTGGGTTTGACCGATCACCTTCGGCTGTGGCACATGGCCGTTGCCGCAACGGTTCTCGGCATCGGCGCGGCGTTCTTCTTCCCGGCCTACAACGCCTACCTGCCGCGCATCCTGCCTGCCGAGCATCTGCTGGCCGCCAACGGCGTCGAAGGTGCGATCCGGCCCACGTTGCAGCAGGCCATCGGCCCCGCCACCGCCGGTGTGCTGATCGGGCTCACCTTCCCCGCCCTGGGCACGGTGACGGTGACCGCGCTGATGGCGGCCGGGCTGATCCTGCTGGTCGCGATGCGACCCGGCGACGGGTCGCACATCGTGATGACGGTCGAGCGGCAGACCCCGCACGTCCTCACCGACCTGCGCGACGGTCTGCGGTTCGTGGTGCGCACCCCGTGGCTGCGCTGGACGCTGCTGTTCGCCTGCAGCTGGGTGTTCTTGGCGCTCGGCCCGATCGAGGTGCTGCTGCCGTTCATCGCCCGCGACCGGTTCGCCCACGGTGAGCAGGTCTACGGCGTGCTGCTGGCCGCGTTCGGGCTGGGGAGCGCACTGGGTGCACTCGCGGTGTCCTCCCGGCAGCTGCCGCGGCGCTACCTCACCGTGATGATGGTGATGTGGGGCGCGGGGTCGCTGCCGCTGGCCATTGTCGGCACGACCACCTCGCTGCCGGTCATGGCGATCGCGCTGTTCGTCGTCGGCGTCACCGACGGTGCGGGCATGGTCATCTGGGGCACGCTGCTGCAGCGGCGGGTGCCGCCGGCGATGCTGGGCCGGGTGTCGAGCCTGGACTTCTTCGTCTCGCTGGCGTTCATGCCGGTGTCGATGGCCGTGGCCGGGCCGCTGTCGAAGGTGGTCTCGGTGGAGTTGATCTTCGCCGTGACGGGCATCGCGCCGGTGCTACTGGCCGCGGTCGCGCTCACCGCCGCGCGCATGCCCCGCGACGAAATCGCCCACCCGTTGCGCTAACTGCCGACGCCGAACATCGGCGGCAGTGCCAGCACCATGATCAGCCCCCACACCATGTGGGTCAGCACCGGTGCCAGCACGCCGCCGGTGGCTCGGCGTTCCCAGGCGCAGACCGTGCCCAGGATGACGGCGGCGAAGCCGAGCATCGGGTTGCCGCTGGCGCAGGTGGCCGCGGTGTAGAGCAGCGTGGAGATCACCACCGGGTGGAACCCGCCCAACGCGGGATAGAGCGCGCCGCGGAAGAACAGCTCCTCGGCGAAACCGTTGACCACCGTGATCACCACAACCAGCCACAGACTGCCGTGGCTGGTGTACTCCAGCACCCGGGTGATGCGTTCGGCGACCGGCCCGATCTCGCGGGCGGCCAACCCGCCGATCACGAACACGCCGCCGAGCAGCAGACCGACCACGATCCCGGTGAACACCGGCCGCTGGTTGCGCCCCCGCCAGCGGATGCAGCCCAGGTGCAGCGGTCCGGACAGCCACGCCCCGAACGCCCACACCGCGGCCAGCGCGAACGTCAACCAGTAGAACGTCGTGTCTCCCGGCCTGCGGGTCAGCGACAACCCCACCAACACCGCGCCGATCACCAGCACCACGCACACGACGACCCGGCGGCGCCGGATCATCGACGGCCATTCCTGATGCGGCACAGCCACATTGGCCACCACCGCACGCACCTCGTCGAGCATGGTCATCGCAGATGCGCCTTGGTCAAGAGCAGATCCAGTCCGGTCCGCAGCACCCCGGCCAGCGGCCCGGGCACCGCGTCGAGCAGCCCCAATGCGGGGCGCATCAGCACGGGCGTCACCGTTTCGGCCATCCGGCGCAACTGCAACGTGTCTCCCCCGGCCCAGACCGGATCGCTGTCGGCCAGGTGATGCGGATCGGCCAGCTCGTCGACCGGGCGCGGGCACGGACTGTCCACCGCGGCGGCGACAGCGTCCTCGATCGCGGTGAGCCCACCCGGCGGATCCGGAACAAGGTCACGTAGGACAGTGTCGGAGGCCGTCATCGGATGGTCCAGCGATTCGATCAGATCGGCCGCCAGACCCGTCGGCACCGGCACCGAGGCACCGGCCACCCGGCCGACCAGTCCGCGGGGCACCACGTCGCGCATCGGCAGCCCGGCGCGCACCGAGCCGGCGGCGTCCAGGTAGGTCTGCAGCAACCGGCGGTACGACATCGTCGCGGGCCCGACGATGTCGTAGGCGCCGGCCGGGACCAGGTCCGGGTCGGCCGCGGCCAGCAGATAGTGCAGCACGTCCCGGATCGAGATCGGGTCGATGTCGTGATCGGCCCACGGCGGTAACGGGATCACCCAGAACCGGTCGCCGACATAGCGGACCATCTCGAACGAGGTCGAACCCGCTCCGATGATCACCGCCGCGCCGAGCCAGACCAATTCGGCTCCGCCCTCGACGGCCAGAGCCGCCGCCACCTCGGCCCGCCCGGCCAGGTGTTCGGACAACTCGCCGTCGTCGGGCACGAACCCGCCGAGGTACACGATCCGACGCACTCCGGCGCCTGCGGCGCCGACCGCCACGGTGGCCGCGGCGGCGTTGTCCCGGTCCCGGAAGTCCGGCTCGCCGATGCCGTGCACCAGGTAGTAGACGACGTCGATCGGGTCGGCGACGGCGAAGGCCGTCTGCACCGTGCCGGGATCACCGGCGTCCAGCAGAACCGCGCTCACCCGATCACACCAGCCGAACCGGCCGAGCTTTTCCAGGTCGCGGGTGGCGGCGACTACCTCGTGCCCGTCCTCGAGCAGCCGGGCCACCAACCGGGACCCGACGTATCCGGTGGCCCCGGTGACCAGGATCCGCAGCGCTTTCACCCAAGCAATATCGGCAGTCTGGCGGCCGCGCAAACCTACTCAGGGTCGCGGTGCAGGTCGATGAGGTGTTCGTAGACCGCGGCGTTGGCGCGATTGCCGTCCAGTTCGGCGTCGGACAGTTCCCGGCGGACCTTGGCAGGCACCCCGGCCACCAGCGAGCGTGGCGGGACCACCATGCCCTGGGGGACCACCGCGCCGGCCGCCACGATCGAGCCCGCGCCGATCACCGCTCCGTTGAGCACGATCGCGCCCATCCCGATCAGCGAGCCGTCCTCGACCGTGCAGCCGTGCAGCACGGCGTTGTGCCCGACCGTCACCCCGGCACCGATCCGCGCCGGGAAACCCGGGTCGACGTGCACGGTCGAGCCGTCCTGGATGTTGCTGCCCGCGCCGACGTCGATCCACTCCGCCTCGGCCCGCAGCGTCGCCGAGTACCAGACGCTGACCCGGGACGCGAGCCGCACCTGGCCGATCACCGCCGCGTTGGGCGCGACCCAGGACTCGGCGTGCAGATCCGGACGGTGTCCGCGCACGGACATGATCAATGGTTCGGCCATGGCCGACATCGTAGGCAGCCGCTCGTGGGCGGCCCGCGCCACTGTGCTGGCGCGTGCGCCGCCCAGGCCTCTGAGCAGCGGGTTCACCGCCCGTTTTGAGACTGACACTTTGCTGCCAGTACGATTCCTCGCGGCGCAGCGGTAACGGGGACCCGCATTTCGCCGACTCCCCTAGAGACCTCAAAGGAGCCGAAGTGAGCACTCGTACGAAGTCCTTGGGCGTCGCCGCGGCGCTGGCTGCCATCGCCGTCGCGATCCCCACCGCCGTACAGGCCTATGCCGACCCGACGCCGACGACCACCACCCCGGCCGCGCCGACCACGTCGGCGATCCCGGTGCCGAGCATGAGCCAGCTGCCGGACCCGCAGGGCTCGGGCTGCGACGCCTACAAGAACCGCATCCCCACCGGCGCCGGCTCCTTCTCCAGCATGGGCGTTCAGCCGGCGACGGCCGCCATCGCCGCGAACCCGGACCTGAGCACGTTCAGCGCGGCGATCTCGGGCGGGCTCAACCCGGCCGTGAACATCGTCAGCGTGATCGACGGCGGTCCGTACGTGGTCTTCGCGCCCACCAACGACGCGTTCGCCAAGCTCGATGAGGCGACCCTCGCGCAGCTCAAGAGCGACCCGGCGCTGCTGACCTCGACGCTGTTCTACCACCTGGTGCTCGGCTACCTGGGCCCCGACGACCTGCACGGCAAGATGCCGACGCAGCAGGGCAGCCTGGTCACGGTCACCGGCAAGGGTGGCGACATCAAGATCAACGACACCGCGAAGGTGGTGTGCGGATACACCGCCGCCGGCGCCTACATCTACATGATCGACACCGTGCTCAGCCCCGAGGACGCCCCGACGCCGAACACGGCGACGACCACGAGCACGTCGACCACTCCGACCACGTCGAGCGAGACTCCGGCCGAGACGCCGTCGTCGACGCCGATCACGACGCCGACGACGACGGCCAAGCCGGCTTAGCCCCTCAGCGGGCCTTCCACACCGGCTGGCGCTTCTCGGCGAAGGCCAGCGGCCCCTCCTTGGCGTCCTCGGACTTCATCAGCGGGCCGATCTCACGCATGGTGCGAGTCCAGCCGGCCTCGTCCGCGGTGATCGCGCCGTCGTCGACACCGACCGCGACGCGCTTACTGGCCTGAACCGCCAGCGGCGCGTTGACGGTGATGCGTTGCGCCAGAGCCAAAGCCGCGTCGACGACGGTGCCATCCGGCACGACATCGTTGATCAGGCCCCACCGCAGCGCCTCGTCAGCGGTGATCGGTTCGCCGGTGAACAGCAGCTGCATCGCCACCTTGCGCGGCAGCTGATCGACGATCCGGAACACCCCACCGGCCGCGGCGACCAAGCCGCGCTTGACTTCCGGCAGGCCGAACTTCGCGCTCTGTTCGGCGACCACCAGATCGCTGGCCAGCGCCAGTTCGGTACCGCCACCCAGCGCGGTGCCGTTGACCGCGGCGATCGTCGGCTTGTCGATGAAGTGCCGGACATACCCGGCGAAACCCCACTCCGGGTGCTGCGGGTGAAAAAGGTTCTCCCGCCGGTAGATCGCCTTCAGGTCGGCGCCGGCGCAGAACGACTTGTCACCGGCTCCGGTGATCACCACCGCCCAGACCTCGGCATCGTTCTGGGCCTGCTCGAGCAGGTCACCCACCGCGGTGCTGACCGCGCCGTTGACGGCGTTGCGGGCTTCGGGCCGGTTGATCGTGATGAGCGCGACGTTGCCCCGCCGCTCGAAAAGAGCGGCGGGGGTCTGCACGTCGGTCACTACAGCAGCTCGAGGATGGTGGCGTTGGCCTGGCCGCCGCCTTCGCACATGGTCTGCAGACCGTAGCGAATCCCGTTGTCCCGCATGTGGTAGAGCAGCGTGGTCATGATCCGCGCACCGGATCCGCCGAGCGGGTGGCCCAGGGCGATCGCGCCGCCGTTGGGGTTGAGCCGCTTTTCGTCGGCACCGATCTCCTTGAGCCAGGCCATCGGAACCGGCGCGAACGCCTCGTTGACCTCGAAGGCGCCGATGTCGTCCACGCTCAGGCCGGACTTGGCCAGCGCCTTCTGAGTGGCCGGGATCGGGCCGCTCAGCATCATCACCGGGTCGGAACCGGCCAGCGTCGCGGTGTGCACGCGGGCGAGCGGCTTGAGCCCCAACGATTTCGCCTTCTCGGCCGACATGAACAGCAGCGCCGCCGAGCCGTCGGAGATCTGCGAGGAGTTGCCGGCGTGGATCACGCCGTCCTCGGAGAACGCCGGCTTGAGCTGGCCCATCTTCTCCAGCGTGGTCCCGCGGCGAATGCCCTCGTCCTTGAGGACGACGTTACCGTCGGCATCCTTGATTCCCACGATCTGATCGTCGAAGGCGCCGGAATCCTGTGCGGCAGCGGCCTTCTCATGCGAATCGAGAGAGAACTGATCCAGGTCGGTGCGGCTCAGGCCCCACTTGACGGCCATCATCTCCGCGCCGATGCCCTGGTTCGGGGTGCGGTCGTAGCGGCCTTTGAAACCGGCCGAGTAGGGGTTGCCGCCGTTGGCCAGCGACGCGCCCATCGGGGTGCGCGACATCGACTCGACGCCACCGGCGACGACGACGTCGTAGTGGCCGGCCACCACGCCTGCGGCGGCGAAGTGCACCGACTGCTGGCTGGAGCCGCACTGGCGGTCGACCGTCACGCCGGGCACCGACTCGGGCCAGCCGGCGGTCAGCACCGCGGTGCGGGCGATGTCGAGGGCCTGCTCCCCGGCCTGCATGACGCAGCCCCAGATGACGTCGTCGACGATCTCGGGATCGATGCCGGCGCGTTGGGCGAGTCCGTTGAGCACCTGGGCCGACAGCTCGGCGGGATGCACACCGGACAGTCCGCCGTTGCGCTTGCCGACTGGTGAACGTACTGCCTCGACAATGACCGCTTCAGCCATCGATTTCTCCTTCGATCAGGGTTGGTCATCGATTAATAACACGCGCAGGCCGAGGCCCGGCAGGCGGGGCCAACCAACCGTTCGGTCAGTCGGTTCCGCCCCTGATCAGACGCCTTTGCCCGACGTGACGTGGACCGGCAGGGTGTCGTCCCAGGGTTGCCGGTCGACCATGTCGGCGACTTTGACGTAGCCGGTCTCGAACTCCCCGGTGGCGGCGTCCACCAGCCGGTACTCCTGGCGCTGCCGGTGGATGGGCTGACCGTCGAGCAGCACCACGCGGACCTCGCCGGGCTCGAATCCGCAGCGCTTCTGCATGGCCGCGATCAGCTGCTCGTTGTGCATGTGCCCGTCGCCGAAGTTCCAGCCGATCGCCATGCTGCAGATGCGTTCACCGTCGGTGATGGAGTAGTCATCCTCGTTCTGTCCCGCCATCGCCCGGTGGGCCAGCGTGAACAGCGCCTTGCCGTGGGTGTTGAACGCGCGGAACGCATACCCCATGAAGATCGGGATCTGCGCGGCTTCCTTGCTGCCGTAGAACTTCTCGAGCTGGGCGGCGGGCATATTGGCGATCGTCACCAGGTTCTGCTCGATCTTGGCCTCGGCCGAGGGCTTCACACACCACAGCGTGGTGTCCCAGTTGCCGGCGTAGTAGCGCATGCCGGGCAGGAAGGACACCTTGCGCGGCACCGTGTTTCCGAGGAAGACGGTCGTGGCCAGCACCAGGAACAACACGATCGGCCACGGCGTGGTGAGGTCGGTGATCCCGATCTGGGCGTGCGCGACGAACAGCGACAGCACCGAGAAGATCATGAACACGTTCCACTCCAGCGGAACCCCCATCGGGATCGCCGAGAGGATGCCGAAGTGGAAGCAGATCATCACGATCGCCGCGATCGTCGTCGGCCAGCCGCCGTGGGAGAAGAAGAGCGCCAACGGAATCAGCGCCTCGATCGCCGTGCTGATGTGCGCCAGGATGTGCGACATCCGCCCGGGCCGAAGATCCTCGGGGAAGTTCTTGAAGAACATCCGCTTGAGGAACCGTGGCCGCACCACCGGGCTGTTGGACATCATCGTGGAGATGACGAACGGGAAGTGCCGGGTCAGCTTGGAGGTCGCGGCGCCGATCCAGATCGCCATGCACACCAGCTTGGCGGCGATGATGATGTCGACGCCGGAGAACAGGAACGCCACCGCGAACGCGCCGTACACCTCGCCGCGGGCTGCCAGGAAGATCACCTTGTCGCGCAGGCCGGCCAGGGCCAGCAGCGCGACGATCGTCGCGATCTGCCACGTGGGCAGCAGACCGACGTCGGTGCCCAGCTTGGGGATCGGCCCGGTGCCGTCGGAGAACAGCGCGACGAGCAGCATCACGATCAGCGCCGCGTAGAGCGCGATGTCGACCGGGCCGCGGTTGTCACCCTTGGTGAGCGGCACCAGCTTGGGCCACGGTGGCAGCCGGATCGTGTTGGGACGCAACCAATAGATGATCGAGCCCATCGGCGGCCAGAACCGGTTGTTCAGCGGGCCGAACCCACAGCCGAGACCGACGACCTCGAACAGCATCGTGTAGAGCACGGCCTTTTCGTAGACGATCGGCTCCGACCACCACGTCCCGATGTCGCCGAGGCCGCCGATGCCCTTGGTGGCCAGACCGAACAGTGCGCCGACGAAGACGTAGAGCAGGATCTTGACGACGTAGAACAGGTGCAGGGCCACCGGGGTGCCGAACCCCACCTCGGCCCAGTGCCGGGCCATCGGCTTGATCTTCTCCGCGCGCGTGCCCGTGCTCCACGTCTCGAAGTCGATGACGGGCACTTCCTGCTTCAGAAATCCCATGCGCCAAAGATTAGAACGTGTTCTAGTGCGACGGGTCGGATTTCCCGTGCGCCGGGACGGCGATCACGCCTTGGCCGGCGGCCGGTAGAAAATGGCCAGCTGGCCGATACCGCCGGCCAGGCCGAGCGCCACCGCGATGAGCAGTCCGCACCAGCCGTGCAGCAGTCCGTAGAAATCGGTCCCGCCGAAGAGTGCGTAGTCGAGGCTGAACCGGCCGGCCCCGGTCGCGGCGATGGCCACCGCCGCCGTCGCCAGCACCAGGTTGTACTCCCAGCCCTCCTTGACGATGAAGAAACCGTTGTGGCGGTGCACCGTCCATGCGGCGACCAGCATCAGCGCCACGAACCCCGCGGCGGGCACCGGTGTCAGCAGCCCGACCGCCAGCCCCAGTCCGGCGGCCATCTCGGTGCTCGCGGCCACCCGGGCGTGGAAGGTGCCGGGCTTCATCCCGATGCTCTCGAACCAGCCGGCGGTGCCCTTGATCCGGCCGCCGCCGAAGAACTTGTTGTAGCCGTGGGTGGCCATGGTCACGCCGAGCACCACACGAAGGATGAGCAGTCCGACGTTCGCCGCGTCACTGTAGGCAGTCATGGGTGTAAACCTAGAGCATCGGCGCGCCTGCTGTGCGGATGCTCAGCCGAGGTAGGAGATGACCGGCAGGGTGTAGCTCAGGTCCCCACTTTCCATCCAGTGCAGCAGCGGCGACAACCCCTCGTCCGGCGGCTGCGGCATGTAGCCGCGACTGGTCGCGCCGGTGATCGGCTGGTTGAACTGCCGCATCCGCAGCACGTTCTCCCACAGGTAATTCTGGACTTGGGTCATCGTGGTCAGGTTCCGCTCGTCGGCGAACACCTTCATCACGGCCGCGGGATCGTCGCCCCCGGCGATCAACAGCGCCACTTGGGTGTCGAAGTCATCCTTGCTGATCGTGAACAGGTTTTGACCCTGCACGGTCTGCACGTTGAGATAGCCCTGCTCGGCGGCGATGGAGACCTGCATCTCCTTCAGCGCTTCCTGCGCATTCGGAACGTAGCCGAGGTCGATGGCGCTGATCTGCGCGTACGGATTGATCACATAGATCCCCGACCAGCGGTGGTGGCCGTCGACGATGTACGTGCCACCGTCTGCGGTGACGATCGACCCGCCGGGTACCAATGCGCCGCCCTGCAGGTACGCCTCGAGTTGGTCGGCGTTCTGCAGCGGGTACTTGATCGACTTGTCCACGTCGACCTCGTTCTGCGTCGGGATCAAACTGGTCACATCCGCGTTGATCGGGGTGATCTGGATGGCCTCGTTCGGGATGCCCCGAGTGGCTCCACCGGTCCTGATCAGTTCCAACAACGGTGTGTTGCAGGTGCTTACGCACAGCGCCCCGGTGACCGGATCGGTCTTGAGGTAGGTGTTGAACAGATTGACGAAGCCGGTCGGGTCCTCGTCGTAGGCCGCCAGCAGGATCTGCTGGAGCTGGCTCACGGCGACCATGTCCGGCAATGGCACGTCCCCGGCCGTCATCCGGGCGACGTTCGCGGAGCTCGACAACAGGCCCATCGCGATCCCGGCCAGCCCGCGGTTCCAGTACCAGCGATCGACGTACTGCTGGATCTCGGTATCGGTGACGTCCCGGCCGAGCACGACCTGATAGATCTCGTTGACCTTGACCGCACGGAAGGCGTCTGCGGTGACGAATTGCAAAGCGACCACCTGGGTCGGAAGGCCGGCCCGCAGCTGCTGGACATAGACCGCGGACTGGCCGGCGTCGGCGGGCTCACCGAGCATGCTGCGATACAGGAGCGACACGTAGGTGGTGGCGGTACCGCCGCTTGCCCGGTAGAACTCTGCACCGCTGGCGATCTGAGCCACCACCAGCGGCTCGGGCACGCCGATCGCGAGTTCGACTGTGCCCAGTGCCATTTCGGCCTGCGTCGGGGCGCGACCCAGCAATTCGCGGAAGTAGTTGTTGACCTGCTGCTGCCGGAACGGTTGCGAGTTGTAGAGGCTGAACACCACCGCCCGGGTACCGAGCAGGTTGTACAGGTTCGAGTAGCGCTGCAGCTGCTCGGCGGTGGGATCAGTCCGCAGGATCTCACGGAACAAACCGGTCACCACTTCGCTGGAGCTGGTTGAGCTCGTCGTCACGGCGGCCGATGCCTGGGTCACCGGCGACGTCGAGTCAACGCCGGCCGCGGGTGTCCGGTCGACGCCGGCGACGACGCGGGCACTGTGGCCCGTTGCCGCCGACGGCCGCACCGCACTCGCCGACGCCGGCTTGGCAGCACGCTTGGCCGAAGCCCCCTTGGCCGCCGCCTGCACGCTGGGGCGGTGCCCCCCGACACCGGCGGAATGCTTGCCAGACGTCGACGAGTGTGAGGTCGGTGCGGGCGACGCGCCCCCGTCGTCCGCGGCGGCGATAGCCGGTGCGGCGATCAGCGCCGCACCGACACCGGCTGCCACCGCGCCTGCCTGAAACCAGCGCACAACCGGAAGATTCCGCCTCTGCCCCGGACCTTTGCCGCCGCCGCGCATTTCGGATACAGCCATGTGCACTCCCCCGGATCAGGTCAGCGCCCCGACAGCGCATCGCCTCTGAAGTAAGTACCACCCACAGACAGTGCCCAGCGCGGGTTTCGACAAATGGTCCTTTGCTGTTGAGACTGGACCACCCGGACCGACGGCCACTGTTCAGCCTGGCAACGCGCTCCGCAGCCGACGCAGGTAATCGTCGACCTCGACGACGTGTGGATCGGCGTGCACGCTGATCGTGATGGTGTCGCCCAGCCCGTGCACCCCATGGGTGAGGCTCATCATCGGCGACAGGCCCGGGAACCCGGCGGCGAACCGAACCGGCCGACCACCGAAGGACAGATCGGCGGGCCCGCGGTTGACACTGGACACCACGGTGTTGCCGGTGACGGTGGCCGACCGCAGATCGGGATCGAACTGCCGCACACCCCAACGCAACAACGCGGCGGGGATGGCCGCGGACGCAGCGGCCGAGGCGAGCATCGCCGGGTGGCCGCCGCGGCGGCGCGCCGCGGCCAGTTCGGCGCCGATCATCTCGGCCCGCCGGGCCGGGTCGACGTCCGGGTGCAGGCCGATACCGGCGTTGCGAAAGTTGTTGTGCGCGCCTGGATTCTGACGCCCGGCCATCGTGACCTCGGCGCCTAGGGTGGAGGTGTCCTCACCGCGGGCGGCCAGGTAGCCCGCCAGCGCGTCGGCGATCGCCACGAGTGCGGCGACGGTGACGGTGGGACCGCCGAGCCGGTCGCGTGGCAGTACCAGCGTGCGCACCACGGGCGTCGCGCCGGGCCGCTGATTGATGCTGAGCACCGGGCAGCCCGGCGCGGGCGGAGCCACCAACCCGGCCGCGGTGTCACGCTCCAGCTGCCGGTGCGCCCGTGCCGCGGCGACGCCGCGGGCGGGCAGGAATCCGCGCCGCGCGGCGACCGGCACCGGCACGGGCTGCCGGCGGCCCAGCAGCGCACCGCCCAGCGCCGTCAAGCGGGCGCCGTCGGCGTACGCATGCCCCATCTGCACCACCACCGCGCAGCCCACCCCATGGGCGCTCGGCATCCCGGTCACGCGCGGGAAAACGTGTGTCCGCCAGCCCATTCGGTGCAGATCGAGCTGGTCGTCGCGCAGCCTGGCGGCGGTATCCAGACAACCCTGCCAGTCGACTCCCCCAGGATGGTGCACGACAAATTGATCCGCACCGATCGCACCGGTGCGCCATCGCGGGTATCGCCACCGGCCCGCCTCGGCCACCCGCAGGCGCAACTCGTCACACGCCTGTGCGCGCACCCGCAACTCGTCGAGGGCCGCGTCCAGGTCCTCGGGTGAGCCGTCGAAGGCGTACAGCGCCAGCAGATCACTGGGGATCACGGCCGACTGCCAGAACATCTGCGCGTCAACCGCGGTCATCGCCCTGCTGGCAGCCATACCCGTCATTGTCCTAGGCTGAGCCCGTGTTGCCGCCTCCCGGTCCCCATCGGGCCGCGCTGATCACCGGAGCCTCCTCGGGGATCGGCGCCGAGATCGCCCGCTCGCTGTCCGGCCGCGGCCACCACGTCGTGCTGGTGGCCCGGCGCACCGACCAGCTGAGCGCATTGGCCGACGACCTCCCCGGGCCCAGTTCGGTTCTCGGCGCTGATCTTTCGCAGCCCTCCGAGCGGTCTGCATTGCCCGACCGGGTGGCCGCCCTCGGCCTGGAGATCGACATCCTGGTCAACAACGCGGGTCTGACCACGATGGGTCCGGTGGCTGCCGCCGACCCGGGTGCGGAGTGCACCGTCGTCGAGGTCGACGTGACCGCGGTGGTGGACCTGTGCACCCGCTTCGTGGCGGGCATGGTGAGCCGGCGGCGCGGTGCGGTACTCAACGTGGCATCGGTGGCCGCGTTCGGTCCGCTGCCGGGGCAGGCGGTGTACGGCGCGGCGAAGGCCTTCGTGCTGTCCTATACCCGGGCGGTGGGCGAGGAGCTCAAGGCCAGTGGCGTCACCGCCACCGCCCTGTGCCCGGGCCCGGTGCACACCGGGTTCGGCGAGGCGGCGGGATTCACCACCGAGGAGGCCGAGGCCGCGCTGCCCAAGCCGCTGTGGGTGTCGCCGCGCGAGGTCGCCGAGGCCGCCGTCGACGGCCTGGCGGCGGGCCGGCCGGTCGTGGTTCCCGGTCGGCTGAACCGGGCGGCCACCGCGGTCTATCACCTGACGCCGCGACGGCTGCTGCTACCGCTGCTGGCGCGCAGTCACCCCGGGCTCAAGAAGAGGTAGCCGACAGGAAGTCGACGATCCGCCTGCCTACCGTGTCGGGCTGCTCGAGCTGCAGGAAGTGCCCGGCGTGCTCGACGATCGCCACATCGCTGCCCGGCGGCAGGACGTCACACACCCAGGGGGTGAATTCCGGTGTCATGCAGCCGTCGTCGTTGCCGTGCAGGTACAGCGTCGGCAGTTTCGGCGGTTCGGTCCACCACCGGTGCAGTTCGGCGTAGCGGGCCGGCGGTTTGGTGTTGCGGATGGTCGCCCGGTAGGTGCCCAGCGCGGCGCGCCAGCGCTCCGGTGAGCCGATCGCGGCGTCGACGTGGCGCAGGTCCTCGGCCGCGTTGTACCCGGGCGACCAGCGCCGCCAGAGCAGCGGCACGACCCAGGACGGCGACCGCTCCGGCAGGTACGGCAGCTGAAAGTAGCTGATGTACCAGCTGCGCAGAACCTGCGCGGGCAGCAGCCGCAGCAGCCGGCCCCGGTTGGCCAGCTGCGCGCCGGCTCTGGGCCGCAGCGCCGCCGACGGCGGCACCGACATCACGACGGCCTTGACGAACGGACTGTCCGGCATCGCGGCCAGACCGGTGGCGGCGATCGCCCCCCAGTCGTGTCCGATGATCACGTCGGCGTCGGTGGGCTCGCAGGCGGCGCGCACCTGCAGCGCGTCGTCCATCACCGCGCCGATGTGGTAGCTGCCGTCGGTCGGGATCGACGAGGGCACGTATCCGCGCATGAATGGGGCGATGACGCGGTAACCGGCCGCCACCAGATGCGGCGCCAGTTTCCGGAACCCGTACGCGGTGTCGGGAAAACCGTGCAGGCACAAGGCGATCGGCCCGTCGGCCGGGCCCCAGCTCAGTGCCCGCAGCTGGACCGCCGGTGCCGAGACGTCAATCCAGCGCGGCTCGGTTGTCGCTGTCATCGAACCCCCCTGTTCGCTAGATCGGATCGAACCCCGAGATGAGCCAGCGGCCACCGACCTTGTCCAGGGTCACCCGGACACTGGAAGCGGTGTTGGTGGGTGCGTCGGATCCGACGACGACGGTCTGGTTCACGAACAGCAGCGCCACCGCATGGTCGCCCTTGGCCGACACCGACGCCGCTGCCGGAACCGCGGCCACGGCCGAGATCTTCTTCTCCTTGGCGCCGGGGATGACGACCGCGTTGATCAACTGGGTGTAGGCGTCCAGGAAGCTTCCGGTCAGCCGGTCGCGCGCGGCGCCCAGATCCTTCTCGACGGTGTCCGGCTTGTAGCTCAGCAGGGCGACGGTCGAATCCTTGGCCGCCTGGACCGATTCGTCGGCGGCGCGCTGCGCGTCGCGCCGCGACGAGTCCTCCCACTTGAGATAACCGGCCGCCCCGCCGAGCAGCAACGCCAGGACCGGCAGCAGCCCGAAGGCCACCACCCGGGCCAGGCGCGAACCCTGGGGGGCGGCGGCGGGCGCGGGAGGCGCCTCGTCGGTGTCGGTGAGTTCGACCGCGGTCGTCTCTGCCTCGACCACCTCGGGGTCGGGCTGCTCGGACGCGTCGGATGTGTCGGATGTGTCGTCAGTCGTCACGGTACGAACTCCACTTTCGAGACCTTCGCTTCATCATCGCCGGTCTTCTTGACCGTCAGCCGCATCCGCCAGGAGCGCGGGGGCTGATTGGCCGCACCGGCATTGGACGTCGTGACGGTGACGGCCACCAGCACCTGCCCCTCAGTCCCGGTCACCGACTCCAGTCCGGCCTCGGTGACGGTCCCGTCGGATTTGGACTGTGCCTGCTTGACCACCTCGATGAACGGTTGGGCCCGCTTGGCGAAGTCGTCGTAGAACTGATCGGTGGCCGAGTCGAGGATGCGCTGCACATCCTTGTCGGCCTCGTCGAAGTGGATGGTGGTCAGGTTGACCGCGCCCTGACGACCGACGGCGACCAGGAGTTCGCGCAGCTGTGCGGTCTCCCGGGCCTCGTAGGCGCGGTAGCCGAGCCAGCCGACCAGCCCGGCGAGGGCGAGCACGACGACGGTCCCGACGATCAGCGCCTGGCGCACGTGCGAACCGGCGCGTGGGGCGACCTTGGGTTCGTCGTCGATCTGGGTCTCGGCGTCGGTGGTCGCCTCGGCGTCGTCCGACGTGGCTGACTCGTCCTCGAGCGCGGCAGGCTCGTCGGCCATAGTTCTCCCTCTGCGGCACCACGGGCTGGTTCACCCGCACTGGGGCGCAAGGCTACCGGTAGCCGCCTGTGAGCGGCGTCACGGGTTCGCCGCGGCGACCTCCAGATCGGCGATGACGATTTTGCGCATGCCGAGCATGGCTCGGGTCGCGGCGGCCGCGCGGGCCGGGTCGGGATCGCCCAGCAGCTCGTGCAGTCGCGTCGGCACCACCTGCCAGGACAGGCCGAAACGGTCCTTGAGCCAGCCACACTGGGACTCCTGACCGCCGGCGACGAGCGCGTCCCAGTAATAGTCGACTTCGGCCTGGTCGGCGCACTCGACGAGGAACGAGATGGCCTCGGTGAACGAGAACACCGGCCCGCCGTTGATCCCGACGAATCGGGCGCCGGCCAGGGTGAAGCCGGCCGACACGACCTCACCGGGAGTGCCGGGGCCGGCCTCGGTGTAGCGGTTGACGTAGTCGACGCACGAGTCGCCGAAGATGCCGGTGTAGAACCGCATCGCCTCTTCGAGGTCGTCGTCGAACCACAGGGACGGGGTGATGGTGGGCACGGGCGCTCTCCTGTCGTAAGTGTCGGTGGGGTTGACCCGCCGGGGTGGCCAAAGTCATCGCGCGGGCCGCTGGGTAACGTGCTGACCAGGTTCGGTCGAGAGGATGCCGGTGAGCAGCACGAACAGTGATTCCCAGACAGTCGAGTTCCGCGGCGCCAAAGACCTCACCCTGGTGGCCGACGAATGGAATCGCGGCGCGCCCCATGCTCTGGACCGGCCGACCATCCTGATGCTGCACGGCGGCGGCCAGAACCGGTTCTCCTGGAAGAACACCGGCCAGGTGCTCGCCGATCACGGCTTCCACGTGATCGCTCTGGACGCCCGCGGGCACGGTGACAGCGACCGGGCTCCCGACGCCGAGTACACCGTCGACGCGCTGGCGGCCGATGTGCTGCTGGTGCTCGAGCAGATCGGCCGGCCGGTGGTGCTGATCGGGGCCAGCATGGGCGGGCTGACCAGCATCCTGGTGGCCGAGCAGGCCGGCCCGCAGACGGTGACCAAGCTGGTGCTGGTCGACGTGGTGCCGCGGTTCGAGAAGGACGGCAGCGCCCGGATCCGTGACTTCATGTTCAGCCACGTCCACGGCTTCGACACCCTCGAGCAGGCGGCCGACGCGATCGCCGCCTACCTGCCGCACCGCAAGCGCCCGACCAATCTGGACGGGTTGAAGAAGAACCTGCGGCATCGCGACGGCCGGTGGTTCTGGCATTGGGATCCGGCGTTTCTCACCGCCCCGAAGGACGATCCGTTCGGCCGGGTGGAGCGCCTCGAGCAGGCGGCGATCGACCTGACCATCCCGATCCTGTTGATCCGGGGCAAGCTCTCCGATGTGGTCAGCGAAGAAGGGGTGCAGGACTTCCTGGCCAAGGTGCCCGCCGCGGAGTTCGTCGAGCTCTCCGATGCCGGCCACACCGCCGCCGGTGACGACAACGACGCGTTCAGCGAGGCCGTCGTCTCGTTCGTCACCCGTTAGACCGGGGTGACCAGCCGGCCGCCGGCCAAGAACTCCTCCAGGTTGCGCATCGCCAGGGTGGCCATCGCCGTGCGGGTACGGGCGGTCGCGCTGCCGACGTGCGGCAGCAGGACGACGTTGTCGAGTGCCATCAACGCGGCGGGAACTTCAGGCTCGTCGGCGTAGACGTCGAGCCCGGCGCCGGCCAGCCCGCCGGTCGCCAGCAGGTCGATCAGGGCATCCTGGTCGACGACGCTGCCGCGGGCGATGTTGACCAGATAGCCCTCGGGGCCCAGGGCGCGCAGCACCTCGCGATCCACCAGCGCTGCGGTGCCGGGCCCGCCGGCGGTGGCGATCACCAGGACGTCCACCGCGGCGGCCAGCGCCTGCGGCGATGCGGCGTACTGGTATGGGCTGTCCGGTATCTCGTGGCGGTTGTGATAGGAGATGGCACAGTCGAATCCGCGCAGTCGCCGCGCGATCGCCGAGCCGATGCGGCCCAGCCCCAAGATGCCGACCCGGCTACCGGTGAGGTCGCGGGTGTAGGGAAACGGTCCCTCGGTGGCCCAGCGCCCGGCCCGCACGTAGCGGTCGGCGGCACAGAATCCGCGCAGCGTGTCGAGGATCAGGCCCAGCGCGGTGTCGGCGACGGTGTCGCTCAGCACGTCGGGGGTGTTGCTCACCCCGATCCCCCGCGCGCGGGCCGCGGCGAGGTCGATCGCGTCGACTCCGGCGCCGAAGTTCACGATCGCCCGCAGCTGCGGCAGCTCGTCCATCAGAGCGGCGTCCACCCCGGGGCGGCCACCGCAGACGACGACCGTGACGGTGGCGGCCCACCCCGGATCGACGGGCATCCGCAGCGGGACGTGGGCGGCGCTCAGTTGCGTCTGAAGCGACGGTTCGAGCCTGCCGACGACGAGGATGGCCATGCGACCAGTCAATCAGGCTCGTCGTCGTCCTCGCGACGGATGATCTTGCCCAGGTCGTCACGATCGGACAGGTTGAGCTTGAGGTACATCCGGTACAGGTGGCCCTCCACCGTGCGGACACTCACCACCAGCCGCTGCGCGATCTCCCGGTTGGACAGTCCGCGAGCGACCAGGTTGGCGATCTCTCGCTCGCGCGCGCTCAACGGCAACGGGTGCGACGTTGCGCACAGCGCCGGAGTTCTCAGTCCACCGCAGGCATTCGCCAACCGCTGGGCGACCGCTGCCGCCTCCAGGGACTGCCGGTGTTGGCCCGCCGCCTCGAACAAGGCGGACGCCTGCGCCGCCGCATCGGCCGCCGACAACAGGGCACCGATGCGCTCGAACTCCTGCGACGCCGAAAAGACCGCTGCCCCATCGCTGTTCATCAGCCCGGTGGCATGTGCCGCGTCGACCGCGGCGAGCGGACCGCCGATCACCGCGGCGACCTCGATCATCCTCGGCAGGCAGCTCTTGTCGCCGAATCGCGCCGCGGCATGCAGCGCCATCAGCTCGATCGCGCGCTGTCCCGACCCGGCGGCCAGATCCGCGGCATGCAGGGCCGCGGTGACGGCACCACTGAGGTGGCCCATCGCGGCCGCCAGCCAGGATTCGGCGATCCGCACGGCCGGGGAGAACATCGTCGCCCCGCGGCTGACGAGTTCGCGCAGTTCGGCCACCAGCGGGGCGGCGAGATCGTCATACCCGAGCCCGCAATAGCACTGCACCAGAAGCAATCTGGCCGGCAGATTCCAGGAGGCGGCGGCTTCTCCGCTCAGTGCGGCCAACGTCTCCTGCAGCCGCGCCATCGCGGGCCGCAACTGGCCGCGACCCAATTCGACGGTACCGGCGAGCACATTCGCCATCGCCCGGGCCCGGTACTGGCCGGGCGAGGTGATCCGCACGATGTCACCCGAACGGGCCTGTGCCGCATCGAAATCGCCGGCCAGGGTCAGGGCGCGCACTTCGCCCAAGGTGAGCAGGAACCGCAGCAGCGCGTCGATCTTGTCGTACACCTGGTGGCCGCGGGCGGCCAGCCGCGCCGCGTCGGCGGTGCAGCCCTTCAGCGCGGCGGCCATGGCGCCGCCGAAGACCGCCCAGCCGACCGCGATCGGCGGCGCGCCGGGGTCGGCGAGCACCTGTTCGGCGAGTTCGGCGGCGTCCTCGAGACGGTTGTCGAGAACCAGTAGCGCCGCCGCGAGGCCGTCGACCACCAGTCGCAGCCGCGGATGACCGACGCGCTGCTGCAGCATCTCCAGCACCTCGGCCGCCGCCTGGCTGTCACCGATCGACCACTGCAGGTTGGCGATCCGGGCCATGCCCCAGCGCACCAGCTCGAACTCGTTGAGGGTGTCCGGATCGAACGAGGCCAGGATCTCCTCGGACTCCGGCGCCCTGCCCTGCCACAGCAACGTGCGGGCCAGCAGTTCGCTGGCCACCAGCCCACCGCCCGCGCCGACGGCCACCCGGGCCAGCCGTTCGGCCAGGGTGATGTTCATCAAGGCGATCGCGTCTTCGGCTGCCCGCGAGAGGAATTCGGCGTCGACCTGGGTGTCGGCGTGCAGCGCGAGTTCGGCGCGACGCACCCGCTGGACCGCGGTCGTGGGCGGGTGCCGATTCAGTGCGGTCAGCAGTTCGGTGCGCAGCCGCCGGCCCGCGACCTGGCCCAGGTCACGGCGGATGACCTCGCCGATCACCGAATGGGTGAAATGCACCTCGGTCGTGCCGGTGTCATCGACGATGCGGATCATGCCGCGCCGCTCGGCGCGTTCGAGGGTGGCGGTACCGACCAGGTCGGACATCACCGCCAGCGTCGCCGGCTCGGAGACCGCCAGCAGGTGCAGGGCGCGCTGCTCGTCGTCGGGCAGCCGGTCGAGCCGGCTGCTCAGCAGCGGCGCCAGTTTGGCGGCCACCGGGGCGTCGCCGCGCAACTGCCAGACACCGTCGACCTGTCGCAGCGTCCCGGCTTCCAGGGCACCCTCGACCAGGTGCCGGACGTACAACGCGTTGCCGCTGGAGGCCTCCCAGATCAGATCGGCCGACAGTTGTTCCAGCCGGCCACCGAGTGCCTTCTCGACCAATTCGACCGCCTCGCCCTTGGTGAACGCGGCGACGTCCAGCCGGCTCAGATACCCGTCCTTCCACAGCGCGGTGATGGTGTCGGGCATCGCCTCACCGGTCCTGGCGGTGGCCACGATGCGCACCGCACCTTCGACGGCAAGCTGATGCAGCAGCGTTGCCGACAGGTGGTCGACGAGGTGGACGTCGTCGATCCCGATCACGGCGATCTTCTCGTCGCGCACGGCGCGAAAAGCCGCGCCCAGCATGGCGACCGGGTCGGTGGGCATCGGGCTGCCGATCAGGTGGGCGAACACTCCGAGCGGCACGTCGCGGGCCGAGGCGGTGCCGGCCAGCCACACCGCCGCGGTCCGCGCTGCCTGGGTGGCTTGCCGGGCCAGCGTGGTCTTGCCGACGCCCGGCTCACCGAGCAGCAGCGTGCCGCAGGTGCCGGGCCGGCCGTGCAGCGTCGCCGCGATCGCCGCGAGCTCGTCGGCCCGCCGCATCACCGGCCACGCCCGGCTCTCCCCCACCACCGCAGTTTACGCAGGTGAGCGCCTCGCATCGGCGGAATCACTCAACGTTTGACGACGACGGCCCGCACCGGTTCGGCGGCCACCACGGTGAACGGAACGGCCACCGGGAAGTCGTCGTCCAGGGAGTCGATCTCGCACCGCCCGATGATGGTGGCCAGGGCCAGCGTGGCTTCCAGCATGGCGAAGTGGTCACCGATGCAGGACCGCGGGCCCGCACCGAACGGCAGGTACTGGTAGCGCTCGATCTCCTTGGCGCGCTGCGGGCTGAAACGGTCGGGGTCGAACGTCAGCGGCTCGGGCCACAACGCCGGGTCGCGCTGCACCGCCCAGATCCCGAAGCCGAGAATGGATCCGGCCTCGACCCGGTAGCCGTCGACGTCGATGTCGCGCATGGCCGTTCGGGACAGCACCGCACCGGGCGGGCACAGCCGCAACGCTTCATGCAGTACCTGGGCGGTGTAGGTCAGCCGGGCCACATCCTGCGGTGTCGGCCCCGTCGGCCCCAGCGCGTGGACCTCGGCGCGCAGCCGGTCCTGGAGATGTCGATGCCGGCCCAGCTGCCACAGCGCATAGGTCAGTGTCGTAGCGGTGGTGTCATGCCCGGCCAGCATGAACACCAGCAGCTCGTCGCAGATCTCGGCATCCGACAACGACCGTCCGCTCTCCGGGTCGACCGCGTTCATCAGTGCCCGCACCAGCGGGGCGTCGCGATCGGGGTCACGGCGGCACTCGGCCAGGATGTCGCGCGCCAGCTCGTGCAGGGTCTTGCTGGCGCGCCGAGCTCGCCGCCGCGCCGGGGTGGGCAGCCAACTCGGCGCGCGCACCGGCCGCATGGCCCGGTCGGCGACATAGCTCAGCGCGACCTGCAGAGGCTGGCCGATCTGCTCGCTGCGGGCGTCGAGGTCGAGCCCCAGTATCGAGCGACCCAGCGCCCGCAGCGTGAGCAACCGGCACTGGCTGTCCAGGTCGATCTGGGCGCCGTCGGACCAGCTGTCGCAGATCGTCTGGGCGGCCTGCGCCATGTGGCCGCCGAACTCCAGGACGTGCTTCTTGGTGAACACGTGCTGCAGGCTGCGCCGGCGTGGCAGCCATTCCTTGTGCGGGAGGCTGAACAGGTTGCCGCCCATCAGCTTTCGGACCTCGAGGTGCACGCTGGCCTTGTCGACGAACGCATCGGTGCGCCCGATCATGTCGCGTCCGCCACGCGGTGAGGTCACCACCACCAGTGGTGGGGTCAGCCAGCGAGGCCCGAATTCCACCCGGGTGACCGGGCCGCCGGCGTCGCGTAATTGCTCGAAGCCGGTGTGGTAGTTGCGCAGGGCGCGCATCTTGGCGCGCAAGGACATCGGGTTCTTGGGCGCCAGGGGCAGCGCGCGGATGTCGGCGGATTCCTGGGTTGCGACCATGCCACCGAGGATCGCGCCGGTGCGGCACTCGCCCTAGAGTGGTGGGCTACTCGTTGTGCACCGCCACCGGCTACCTGCCCCGGCCGCAATCACACCAGTACCGGCACGGTGGCGTGCCGGTCGTCGGTGAGGATCTCCAACATCGCTCGCCGGGTCGCGGTGAGCTCGGTGTCGATACCGTTGCCGGACAGAGTGATTCGGCAGGTCGCCAGCGCAGAGTTGTAGCAGTACTTGGTTGCGCCGTTGGTGTCGGTGTAGGTCAGCCCGATCACGTCGCCGGGTTCGGCATGCATCTCACCACGCATCTCGACGCCGTCGGCGCGCCCGCCGAAGGTCCAGTGAAACGGCGCATAGGACCCGCGCGTGTGCCGGGCCGCGAGCACCGAGCGCACCGCGACCTCCCGCCCGGCGTGCCGCAGCACGAACAGGGTGGCCGCGGGCAGCCGCAGCGGTCCAACCGCGGCCCGGGCGGTGACCACCTCCAGACTGGTGTCGGGCCGGCCGTCGAACCCGCACACCTGGCCGAAGGCGTAGGCCGGGGTGTGCTTGGTGCCCCAGTTGTGGTTGACGCTGCCCGGCCACGACTGGACCGCCACCCGGGTGTCGCCATGGCTCAGGGTGCCGTCGAAATGCGCGAGCGGGTGGCGGACCTGGGTCTTGGCGGTCGGGAACCTGGCGGTGTAGGCACGGTCGGTGAGCAGCTTGACCGGCGGTTGCCCGCCGGGCGCGATGGCCAGATCCCAGCTCGCGCCGTCCATCGTGCCCCGTGCGTGCGCATCGTCGAGCGCGGTGTCGGCGATGGTCGCCGACCAGGGATCGGACCGGTAGTCGGCCGCGCTCAGCGGATGCGGCACCTTGAGGGCCCGGTTACCCGAGCCGTCGGGATCGAAGAGCATCACCCACACGTCGGCCACCGGCTCGCCGGGTGCGGGCAACAGCAACGTCCAGCGCAGCCAGATCGCCTGCGCCCGATCCGGGTGATTGGCGCGGATGAATCTGCTCTCGTAGTAGGGAGGCATCATCAGTTCAGGATTCCCGACGGGAGGGCAGCGCGGCAGTGGGTTGGACAATCGGGGTCTCGGTACTGGCGGTACTGGCCGTGGCCGAGGCGGTGGCGCTGGTGGTGCTGCGCGCGCGGCTGCACGCCAGTCGCCGCGACACCGAGGAGCTACGGGCCCGGCTGGACACCCGCAACCTGCTGTGGACCGGCGGGCGGGAGGCGGTCAAGCAGGTCTGGCAGACGGCCAACCTGGTGCGCACCCAGGGCCTCGGCGGCGCGGTGCGGTCCTCGATCGAGGAGCTCGCCGACTGGGCCGACGTCGAACGCCCGGACCTGGCCCGGCTGATCCCCGACGGCAAGGTGGTGGTGATGTTCTCCGACATCGAGGAATCCACCGCACTCAACGAACGCATCGGCGACCGGGCGTGGGTCAAGCTCATCGGCAGCCACGACCGGCTGGTTCGACGGCTGGTCACAGCGCACGACGGCCACGTCGTGAAGAGTCAGGGGGACGGCTTCATGGTGGCCTTCGCCGATCCCGTCGCCGCGGTGAGCTGTGCCGTGGCGATCCAGCGCGCTCTACAACGCGATGCGAAAAAGCCGCGGCACAACAGCATTCGGGTGCGCATCGGGATCCACATGGGCAAGTCCGTTCGCCGCGGCGACGATCTGTTCGGCCGCAACGTGGCGATGGCCGCCCGGGTGGCCGGTCAGGCCGACGGCGGCGAGATCCTGGTCAGCGAAACCGTCCGCACCGCGGTGGGCGATCGCCACGACTTCGACGACGGCCGCGACGCCGAACTCAAGGGGTTCGGCGGCACCCACCGGCTCTATGCGGTCGGCTGATCCTTGGCAGCGGCGTCGGCCTCGGCGTGCCGCTGGTGCAGCCGGGCGCGGATCTCGTCGGGCGTGTACGCCTCACGGCGACGCTGATCCCGCGCGACCAGTACGCCGCCGGCGACCACGCCCGCGGCACCGGCGAGCCCGATCCACTTCCAGATACTGCGCATGGCAGACCACACTATGCTGCGCTGGTGAGTGAGCACACCGTGTCGTTGACACAGGCGCTGAACGAGACCCGCACCGGTGACGTCTGGCTGTTCCGCGGCGGCTCGGGCCCGGACCGGGCGATCCAGACCCTGACCAATGCGCCGGTCAACCACGTCGGCATGACGGTCGCGATCGACGACCTGCCGCCGTTGATGTGGCATGCCGAACTCGGGCACAAACTCATCGACCTGTGGACAGGCACTCATCATCGCGGGGTGCAACTCAACGACGCCCGCGAAGCCGCCGAGCAATGGCTGCACCAGTACGGCCAGCGGTGCTGGCTGCGCCAGCTCACCCCGCACGTCAGCCGCGACGCCGAGGACCGGCTGCTGACGGTGATCGCCCGGATGGACGGCACCCCGTTTCCGTCCACCGCCCGGCTGACGGGTCGCTGGCTCCGCGGCCGGATCCCGACCGTCAGCGACTGGACCCGTGGAATACCGTTCGTACACAAGAAAGTCCGTGAATCCGCCGAACGGCGTAAGGCCGCCGAGCGGGAGGTCGGACTGCAGACGGCCTACTGCGCCGAGACGGTTGCCATCACCTACGAGGAGATGGGCCTGTTGACCACCGAGAAGAACGAGAACTGGTTCGATCCCGGGCGATTCTGGAGCGGGGACGCCCTGCCGCTGGTCGCCGGCTACTCGCTCGGCGATGAAATCCGGGTCGTCGCAGACTGATTGGCGCGTGTGGACTACCCGGTGGCCCACACCGCCAGCAGCTTGCCGTGCGGATCCCGCAGCATGACGGCGGTGATGGTCTGCCCCGGTGGCACATCGTAGGCGACGTGGGCCGCGACCTGCTGGCCCTGCGCAAGCTGTCCCGAGGTGATACCGGGCGCGACCGCGCCGACGGCGGGAGCGATGTTCGAGCCGTCGGCGGCGCGAGCGACGAACCAGAAGCCGTTGTACGTCGTCGTCCCGGTCTTGGCGACGATGGTCACGTCGACGGCGAACATCGTCCCCTTGGCCGGCACGATCTGCGCGTCGGCCGGCACCGGCCGCAGGTTGTCGACGGTGTAGGTCGCCGTCGACCCGTCCGCGGCGGCGACGTCGACCGCGGTCCCGAAGGTGACCGCCTGCTTGGCCGGCGGCGTTGTCGAAGTGGCCGGTGCGCTGCTCGCGGAAGGGTGATCGGAGCCCGCTCCCCCGCATCCCGACGCGATCAGTGCCACGACGATCGAGCCGAGAAGCACCCTGGACACCCGTGTTCCGCGCATTCGCGACATGGTAGCGCGCATCGGCTTTCGGGCCGCCGGACGTCTCGTTCTCAGACCAACCGGTCCAGCAGCGGCCGCGCCGCCGCGGTGACCCGCTCATGGTTGTAGGTGATCACCATGTCGAACCGCCGCTTCTCGGCATCGGGAGATTGCCCTGCTCGACAAGTCCTTTCACGTGCCACCAGCGCGCAGGCGGTCTCCGGCCCGAGCACCAGGATCGTCGAGTCTCGAAGCAACGGGTCGCTGCGATCGATCCGCACGCCTCTGACTCGGGGGCCGAGATCGTCCGGCGGGTGCTGAGCGAACACGGCCACCAGGGGCGATCTTTCGGCGATCGCCGAATACCTCTGCCAGGTCTGCGGATCCAAGGACTCATCGACCGCCACCGTCGACAGGACGATCGGCGCGTCCTGCGCGCTGGCGGCAATCCCGCCGATGTGCTCGCACAACGCGGTCAGGGTGGGCTTGCGTACGGTGCGGGTGGGTAATCCGGCAATGGCTGCCGCCAGCGTCGGCGTGGTGTCGGCGGGTGCGCGGGGAGTGCTTCTGGCCGGCCACGCGAAAGGCCTTGAGCGGCTGGTCGACTCTCCCGGGGAACCGAACCAGTTGCCCTGGCCGAGCGTCGCACCGTAGGCCAGGGCCTGATCCAGATGCTCGGCCGTCTCGATACCCTCGGCACAGATGACGGCCCCGGTCCGCTCGTGGTGGGCGATGACCGCAGCCACGGTGCGGGCCTGCATCCGATCCGGTTGACGTTGGACCAGGCCCATGTCGAGCTTGATGATGTCGGGCGCGACGACATCGAGCAGTGCCAGCGAATCGGGGTGGGAGCCGATGTCGTCCAAGGCGATGGCGAAACCCAGGGACCGTAAGGCGGCCACCTTGCGCAGCAGTGCACGCGGATCGGTCAGCAGCCCGCGTTCGGTGATCTCGAACGTGAGACGAAATGCGGCGGCGGCGCGCAGCACATCGGCGTCGGCGCTCGGGTCGATCGCCGGCGTGGTCGGTTCGGAGTTGACCAGCAACAGGGTCCCCCGGGTGAAATCACGCTGCATCGCGCCCCTGGCCGCCGCGCGGATGCACTGCTCGTCGAGAAAAGCCAGCCGGCCCGCCTTCGCCGCGCGGTCGAAGATGTCGGTGGGCGCCGGATTGTTCAGCCCGGGCCACCGGGCCAGCGCCTCATAGCCGACGACCACTTCGCTGGGTAATTCCACCACCTGCTGAAACGCCGCCACCAGGCCATGACCCGCAAGTGCCTCGTCGATCAAGTCCGTCATGACGTCCTCGGGATGGGTGACGGCCGCCGGGCGGTCACGACCGAAATCGATGAGGTCAAGTTAGCTGCGGCGCTGTTGTTTGACTGTTCCACCACCCGTTTTGCCTACGCCTACTACCCAACGCGCCAGCACAGCGAGCAAAGCGTCGCGACTATTAGGTGAGGCTTCGCTGAGCGGAGTTTTCTGACATGATCAAGACGACCGGCACGCGCGACGGCGGCCGGATCGAAGAGCCTGAAGGGGAGGCCCACCGGATGCAGCCGAGGAGGCAGCCCGCGCCGGTGGTCACGACGAGGCTGCGGGCCCCGGCCTTGGACGGCGGACTGATCGCCCGCGACCGGCTCATCGACGCGCTGCGGGCCGGACGTACCAAACGTCTGGCGGTGATTCATGGCCCGGCCGGCTTCGGCAAGACCACGCTGGCCGCGCAATGGCAGCGGGTGTTGAGCGCCGAAGGGGTGCCGGTCGCCTGGATCACGCTCGGCCACGACGACCGCGACACCGCGTCGTTTCTCGGTCATCTCGTCGAGGCGGTACGCCGGGTGGAACCCGGCGTCGGCGCGGATCTGGGCGGGCTGCTCGAGCAGGAGTCCGTCGAGGCCCAGCGCTACGTGCTGGCCGAGTTGGTCAATCACTGTGCCGACTACCGCCGACCGCTGGCGATCGTCCTGGATGACTGGCACCTCGTCGAAGGTGACGGCGCCACAGCGGTATTGGAGTTTCTTCTCGACTTCGGCCCGGACAATCTGCACCTGATCGTGACGAGCCGGACCCGCGCGCCGGCGATCGGCCGGCTCCGCGTCGGCCGGCAGGTGCACGAGATCGATGCCACCCAGCTTCGGTTCGACCACAAGGAATCGGCGGCATTTCTGCTCGAGCTCAATGCGCTGAACCTCGACGGCGAAGACGTGCGTTCGCTGTGGTCCAGCACCGAGGGATGGGTGGCGGCACTCCAGTTGGCCACCCTGTCGCTGCGCAACAGCGCGGACCCGTCGGCCCTGATTCGCGGCTTCTCCGGGCGCCACCATTCGATCGGCGACTACCTGGCCGAGAACGTGCTCGACGCGCTGCCGCCCGATCTCCTCGATTTCCTGCTGACGACCTCGATCTGCGAACGCCTCTGCGGCGGGCTCGCCGCCGCCGTCAGTGGCCGCCCGCGCGGGCAGTCCATCCTCGAAGACCTCGAACGGCGCGAGCTGTTCCTGCGGCCACTCGACGACAACCGGGAGTGGTTTCGCTATCACCACCTCTTCGCCGGTTACCTACGCCAGCGGCTCGAGCGCGACCACGGCGAGAAGATCGTCGGCTTGCACCGGACCGCCGCGGCCTGGTTCGCCGAGAACGGGCTGTACAGCGAGGCCGTCACGCACGCACTGGCCGCCGGGGACGGCACCCAGGCGGTCGACCTGGTGGAGCGCCACGCGATGTCGCTGGTCGAGCACAGCCGGATGGCCACCCTGCTCGCCCTGGTGAGCAAGCTGCCCAAGGAGCTGCTCAGCGACCGGCCGCACCTGCATCTGGCGATCGCCTGGGCCAATTGTCTACTGCAACGGGGCGAGCAGGCGCAGGTGTCGCTCGACCTCGCCCGCGCCGCACTGGGACTGGGGCTGGCACCGGCCAGCGCGACCGCGAGTGTGCTGGCCGAAGCGAATGTGGTGCAGGCGTGCATCGACGTCTACGGCGACCGGATCGACCGGGCCGCCGATCTCGTCGCGCCGTACCTGGCGGCCAATGTCCGCTACCGGCCCTTCCTGGTCGCGGTGTCGGCCAACATCAGCACCTTCGTCGACATCCACAGCTTCGCCTACGACTCGGCCGAGGCGCGCCAGCGCTGGGCCAACCCCTTTCACGAAACCGCCGTCGGTCCGTTCGCCGGTGTGTACGGCCGCTGCTTCGCGGGGCTGGCCGCGTTCGCCCGGCTCGACCTCGCCAGCGCCGAGAGTCGCTACTCCGAAGCCCTGGCAGTGGCCGAGCGCTTGGCCGGGCAGCACTCCCACGCCGCCCGGCTGGCCGGCGCGCTGCTGGGCCGCGTGCACTACGAGCACGGTGACATCGACTCGGCGGAAACCCTTTTAGAGCAATGCCATGAACTGGGGGCCGAATCCGGCGTCGCGGATTTCATGATCGCGACCTACAGCACCCTTGCCCGGATCAAGGTCCTGCGTGGCGACATCGACGATGCGATGGCGCTGCTCGAGGAAGGGATTCACACCGCCCGGGCTCTGTCGATGCCGCGCCTGTCGGCGGCGTTGCTCAGCGACTGCGTGCGCCTTCACCTCGCCGTCGGCGACATCGGCCTGGCCAAGGATGCGCTCGCCCGCAGCACCGAGGACGTCACCACGCGAGACGACGGGATCGCCTTTGCGGTGCGCCACTATCAGAGCGGGATGCGCGCTCGTATCATGCGCGCCGACAACGATTTCGACGGCGCGTTCCGTCTACTCGAGGCGATGAGAGACGAATGCCGGGCGGTCGGCTGGCGGTACGCAGAGACGGCCACCACCATCAAGCTGGCCAAAGTGCGCTATCTCGGCGGGGATCCCGCGGCCGCGACCGAGATCCTGGTGCCGGCGCTGGTCGCGGGGGCGCGGGCGGGCCTGGTCCGCACTGTCGTCGACACCGGCCCGGAGATCCTCAAGATCGTCGCTCAGCTTCGCGAGGCCAATCGGATCAGCCGCGGGCCCAACGGATTTCCCGATGTGTCGGCCCACTATCTGTCGCGGGTGCTGGCGACCGCGCACGCCGATGCCCGCAACGCGGCGATCCCGGTGATCACCCGTGTCGCCGAGCGATCGCCGTTGCCCGAGGAGCCGCTCAACGCCCGGGAGGTCGACATCCTGCGACTCCTGGAGCGGGGGCTGTCCAACAAGCAGATCGCCCGCAACCTCGGCGTGACGATCAACACGATCAAGTGGTACCTCAAGAGCATCTACATCAAGCTCGGCGTGGGCAAGCGCGGCGATTCGATCGCCGAGGCGCGCCGGCGGCACATCCTCTAGTCGTTGCCTATTCGGCAAACAGCCTTGCCAGCTGCTCGCCGCCGTCGGCACGATCGCGGGATGACCACTGTCCGCAATCCCTTTGACGACGCCGACCACATCGCGTTCTACGCCGAACGGGCCGCACAGATGGTGCCGGCGTACCGGGACCTCCATCGGATGGCCACGGTGCTCATCGGCGAGCGCGCGCCCGACGACGCCCGGATTCTGGTGCTCGGAGCCGGCGGCGGGCTGGAGACCAAGTCCTTCGCCCAGGCCCGGCCGGGCTGGCACTTCGACGCCGTGGACCCGTCGCAGCCCATGCTGGATCTCGCCGCGCACCACCTCGGCGCCGACGGGTCCCGGGTGCGCATGCACCACGGATACATCGACGACGCGCCGCCGGGTCCGTTCGCCGCGGCGACCAGTCTGCTGACCCTGCATTTCCTGCCCTCCGACGAACGCCGCCGCACCGCGGCCCAGGTGCACCGGCGGCTCGTCCCGGGCGCACCGTTCGTCGTTGTGCACCTGAGCTTTCCGCAAGACGACGAGGCCGAGCGGCAGCGGTGGCTGACCCGGCATCTGACGAACCTCGTCGAAGCGGGTATCGACCCGGCCGATGCAGACAAGGCCCGCGCCGCCATCGAGATGAATGTTCCGATCCTGTCGCCCGAGCAGGACGTCGCGATCCTTCGCGACGCCGGCTTCACCGACGTCACCGAGTTCTTCTCGGCCTTCGCGTTTCGGGGCTGGGTCGGCTACGCCTGACGCGGCAGGTAGCGCAGCTGCACCGTCCCGTTGTCGAAGACCCGGTGCCCGGCGAGCACCAGATCGAGGTGCGCATCGTCTGGCAACGCCCGCAGGCCGCCGCCGACCACCCTGGGCACCACGAAGAACTGGAATTCGGCGACCATCCCGGCCCGGATCGCCTCAGCGGCGACCGTCGGCCCGAAGATCTCGACGACGCCCGGGGCCTCGTCGACGATCCGCTGCAGCTCGGCCACGCTCAGGTCGGCCACCAGACGGTCCCGGCCGGCTTTGACGTCGTCCTGGGTCAACGTCGACGACACGACCACCTTTTCGATCGCTCGCCAGCGCCGCGCGAACTCCCGCTCCGCCGCGGACCACACCTCGTCGACCGGGTCGGTCTCCCAGTACTGCATCAACGCGAAGGTCTTACGCCCCAGCACTTCGGTGGAGATCTGCGCCATGCGTTCGACATGCTCGTCGAACACCGCGCCGTCCGGCGCCGACCACTGGAAGTCGCCGTCGGCGTCGGCGGCGTAGCCGTCCAGCGAGATCGTCGCGGTGTAGCTCAAGGTTCCCATGGGTGTTCAGACTCGCAGGTTCGGCCGAACTCATCGCGGTCACAACCCGAATTTGGCCCGCGCCTCGTCGGTCACCGGGGTGAACAAGTTGACCAGGTTGCCGTCCGGGTCGCGGAACAGCAGCGCGCGGTTGCCCCACGGCATCGTCGTCGGCGCGGTGACAACCTCGCCGAGGTGCTCACACAGCCGCGCGTAGTCGGCATCCACATCGTCGACGATGAACTCGACGATGGCGCTTCGGTTCGCGGCGGGCTCGGCGGATCCCGGTCCGAACAACGCGACCGTCTTGTCGCTACCGATGGCCAGCGTGCCCACCGGTGTCGGGATCTCGGCGAACAGTTCGTTACCCCACACCGCGGCGGTGCCCGTGACCAGCTCGTAGAAGGCCACCAGACGGTGCACGTCTGCGGTGATGATGCGGGTCGACACGAACTTCATCAGCGGTCTCCTCGGATGGCTGGCATAGGGCTGCGGTCGCCGCGATGCTAGAGGCTCACCCCGACAGATCCGCCGCGCGACTGTGGGCCCTGTGCACGAAATCTGGGCCGATTGCGTGCATATCCCCCACACTCGGCACCTGGCCGTCGGCGCTACCGCTGATCAGAAATTTGCTCGCGAACGGCTTCCTTGTCGATCACCGACCACACTTCGGCTATCCGCCCATCTTCGAATCTGTAGAAGGCGTGCTCCGCGAACGACACCTGCCCACCCGTCGGTTCGAAGCCCAGGAACGCCCGCTGTGGAGTGCACCGGAAGAAAAGCCTGCACGACACCACTCGATCGTCGGCGATCAGGATCTCTGGCACGAACTGAAGGTCCGGTGTCGCGTCGGTGTCGCTTTCCAGCATCGCCCGGTAGCCGCTGAGTCGCAGACGTACTCCGTTGTGGACGACCTCATCTGAGACGAATCGTGAGAGTTCGTCCCATCGCCGGGCGTTCAAGCACCGGAGGTAGTCGCGGTAGATGGTCAACAGGTCGGCCTGAGCCATACGGTTGCCTTACACGTTGAACCGGAACTCGACCACGTCACCATCAGCCATGACGTAGTCCTTGCCTTCCATCCGCACCTTGCCTGCGGCCTTGGCCGCGGCCATCGTCCCGGCCTCGACCAGGTCGTCGAAGGACACCACCTCGGCCTTGATGAAGCCCTTCTCGAAGTCGGTGTGGATCACGCCGGCCGCCTTGGGCGCGGTATCGCCCTGATGAATCACCCACGCCCGCGCCTCTTTCGGCCCGGCCGTCAGGTACGTCTGCAGCTTCAAGGTGTGAAAACCCGCCCGCGCCAGCGCATCCAGTCCGCGCTCGCTCTGTCCGATCGACTCCAGCAGCTCGGCCGCCGACTCGTCGTCGAGCTCTTGGAGCTCCTCTTCGATCTTGGCGTCGAGGAACACCGCATCGGCCGGCGAGACCATCGCCCGCAACTCCGCGATCCGCCCCGCATCGGTGAGGATCGTCTCGTCGCAGTTGAACACATACAGAAACGGCTTGGTGGTCAACAGGTTCAGCTCGCGCAGCAGCTCGGAGTCCACCTTCTTGCCCGCGGCGAACAGCGTCGTGCCGCCGTTGAGCACCTCTTGCGCCGCGACCGCCGCCTCGTACACCGGCTTGCGGTCCTTGTTGTTGCGGGCTTCCTTCTCCAGCCGCGGCACCGCCTTCTCCAGCGTCTGCAGATCGGCCAGGATCAGCTCGGTGTCGATGACCTCGATGTCAGACTTCGGATCGACCTTGCCGTCGACGTGGACCACGTCGTCGTCGGCGAACACCCGGACCACCTGACAGATCGCGTCGCACTCGCGGATGTTCGCCAGGAACTTGTTGCCCAGGCCCGCCCCCTCGGAGGCCCCCTTCACGATGCCGGCGATGTCGACGAATGTGACCGGCGCAGGCAGGATCCGCTCGGAACCGAAGATCTCGGCGAGCTTGGCCAGCCGTGGATCGGGCAGCGGAACGACACCCTCGTTCGGTTCGATCGTGGCGAACGGATAGTTGGCTGCCAGCACGTTGTTGCGGGTCAGCGCGTTGAACAGAGTCGATTTCCCCACGTTGGGCAGACCGACGATTCCCAGGCTCAGGCTCACAGAGAAGACAGTCTACGAGAGGTGCGACGCACCCCGGTGCGGCCGACAGCCCACATTCATCCGAAACCGGTACGGTCTACGTGTGTCAGCACAGCGAGCCAGGTCGTCGGTGGCGGCCCCGAATCGCTCGGCGCATCCGAACCTCCCCGGCGTGCCGTGGTGGGCTGCCGTCCTGATTGCTGTGATCGCCACCACAATTGGGTTCGCATTCGACGCCGGCTCGGGCAGCAAGGAGCTCGGCAACGTCTTCGCCGCGCTGTATGCCGTCGGATGTGTCGCCGCAGTCCTCGCGGTTCGGCAATCCAGCATCTTCACTGCCGTCATCCAGCCCCCGCTGATCCTGTTCGTCGCGGTGCCCAGCGCCTACTTCCTGTTCCACGGCGCCGCGTTCACCGGCATCAAGGACACCCTGATCAACTTCGGCTACCCGCTGATCGAGCGCTTCCCGCTGATGCTGTTCACCTCGGCCGGTGTGCTGCTCATCGGATTGGTGCGCTGGTACTTCGCGATGTCGAGTCGATCCACCGTCGTCGCCGCCCCCACCGACGACGACGGGACCGCGGCCCCCAGCCTGTTCGCCGGGCTGGCCGCCAAACTCACCTCGGTCCTGCAGCGCGGCGACGTCGAGGACGACGACGCCGCACCCCGCAACAGGCACGGCATCGATCGCCCCGCCAGCGCGGAGCGCCGGCCCCGGTCGGGTCGGCCCGCCAAGCGGCCCGCGCCGACGCGCTCCCGGCATGCCCGGCCACCGTTGGAGGACATCACCGAGGCGCCCGACCGTCCCCGCCGCCAGTCGTCCAGGCGGCGTCCCGCACCGGACGCCGATGCCCCCGGCGCCGACTCGGGCGAGATCCCGCGCCGCCGGCGCCAACCGCGCGACCCCAGCGCCCGCACGCCGTCGTCGTCCCGGCGCGAACCCCGCGAACCGCGGGACCCCCGCGAACCTCGGGTGCCACGTGACCGGCGCGACCCCTACGCGCCGCCGCCGCAACGCAGCAGCCGCTTCGAGCCCTACGAGCCCTACCCGTCCTACGAGCCGTATCCGCCCTACGAGCCGCCACCCCGGCAGCGGCCGCCCGGGCGTGCCAACGGGGATAGCAGCACCCACCACCCGGTGTCGCGGGTGCGGTACCGCGGTGAGGGCGAGGAAGGTCAGGGCTCGGCGCCCCGGCCGCGCCGGTCCCGTGATCTCGACGCCGAATCCTGGCGCCCCGAGCGCTGAGCCGCGCTAGGCGCGGGCCGGCCGGATCTCGCGCGGAAGCGCGAACACCAACGTCTCGTTGGCGGTGGTCACCGTCTGCACGGTGCCGTAGCCGTGTTCGGCCAGCCGATCCAGCACGCCGCGCACCAGCACCTCGGGAACCGACGCCCCCGACGTCACGCCGACGGTGGTGACGCCGTCGAGCCAGGCCGGATCGATGTCCTCGGCGTAATCCACCAGCTTGGCCGCGTTCGCGCCGGCACCCAGCGCCACCTCGACCAGCCGTACCGAGTTCGACGAGTTCCGTGAGCCGACGACGATCACCAGCTCGCATTCGGGCGCCATCGCCTTGACCGCGACCTGGCGGTTCTGGGTGGCGTAGCAGATGTCATCGCTGGGCGGGTCCTGCAGCGTCGGGAACTTCTCCCGCAGCCGCCGCACCGTCTCCATGGTTTCGTCGACGCTCAGCGTGGTCTGCGACAGCCAGATCACCTTGTCGGGGTCGCGCACGGTGACCTTGTCGACGGCGTCGGGGTTGTCGACGACCTGGACGTGATCGGGCGCTTCCCCGGCGGTGCCGACGACCTCCTCGTGGCCTTCGTGGCCGACCAGCAGGATGTCGTAGTCGTCGCGGGCGAATCGTTTGGCCTCGTTGTGCACCTTGGTGACCAGCGGGCAGGTGGCGTCGATGGTCTTCAGATTGCGCGCGGCCGCCTCCTCGTGGACGGTCGGCGCGACCCCGTGCGCGGAGAACACCACGATGGCGCCCTCGGGCACCTCGTCGGTCTGCTCGACGAACACCGCCCCGGCCTTGGCCAGGGTTTCCACCACGTAGCGGTTGTGCACGATCTCGTGGCGCACGTACACCGGCGCACCGTGCTTCTCCAGCGCCCGTTCGACGGTCTCGACCGCGCGGTCCACGCCGGCGCAGTAGCCGCGCGGCTCGGCCAGCAACACCCGCTTGCCGGTCACCCGATCGGCCGCCGAGCTCGACGCACCGGGGATCCCCATGTTGACGGAAGGCGGCATGCTTTCCAGGGTACGTTCCCGCAACCTGACCGGGCCAGCCGTAGGCTGTGGGCCATGGCAACTGCACCATATGGGGTTCGTCTGCTGGTCGGCGCTGCCGTGACGGCCATCGAGGAAACCCGGAAGCTGCCCCAGACCATCCTGATGTACCCGATGACGATGGCCAGCACCGTCGCGCACATCGTGATGAAGGTGCAGCAGGACCTGGCTGACCTGGTGATCAAGGGCGACACCGCGCTGGAGAACATCTTCCCGCCCAAGGACGAGCAGCCTGAGTGGGCGACCTTCGACGAGGACTTCCCCGGGGAGGACGCCGACGCCCCGGCACCGGACGGCGAGCGCCGCACCGAGGGCCGCTTCGCGCTCTACACGGTGACCGACGGGGTCGAGACGAAGTCGGAGACCAAGACCGCGCCGCCGGCCCCGTCGAGCGCGCCGGAGATCGTCGAGGAGCTCGACTACGAGTCGCTGACGCTGGCCCAGCTGCGCGCCCGGCTGCAGTCGCTGAGCGTCGCCGATCTCGAGGCGCTGCTGGCCTACGAGGAAGCCTCCAAGGCCCGTGCCCCGTTCCAGACTCTGCTGGCCAACAGGATCACCCGCGCGTCCGCCAAGTGACCAGCGCCCAGGGCAGCTCCGCGGAGAACCCGTATCCGGTCCGCGCGGTGGCCATCCGGGTGGCCGGCTGGATCGAGAAGCTGGGCACGGTGTGGGTCGAGGGTCAGCTGACCCAGATCACCGTACGCAGCTCGACGGCCTTCATGGTGCTGCGCGATCCCGCCGCCAACATGTCGCTGGACATCAGCTGCCCGCGTGATCTGGTGCTCGCCGCACCGGTGAAACTCACCGAGGGCACCCAGGTGGTGGTGTGCGGCAAGCCCACCTTCTACACGGTGCGAGGCTCGTTTTCGTTGCGTGTCAGCGACATTCGCGCCGTCGGGGTCGGCGAGCTGCTGGCCCGCATCGAACGCCTGCGCAAACTGCTGGAGGCCGAGGGCCTGTTCGACCCGCGACTCAAACGCCCGCTGCCGTTCCTGCCGTCGACGATCGGGTTGATCACCGGGCGGGCCAGCGCCGCCGAGCACGACGTGACGACGGTGGCCGCGGCCCGCTGGCCGGCAGTGCGCTTCGCGATCCGCAACACCGCTGTGCAGGGCGTGAACGCGGTGGCCCAGATCGTGGAAGCCCTGGCGGCGCTGGACGCCGACCCTGAGGTCGACGTGATCGTGATCGCGCGCGGCGGCGGCAGCGTCGAGGATCTGCTGCCGTTCTCCGACGAGACACTGTGCCGCGCGATCGCCGCCTGCACCACGCCGGTGGTCAGCGCGGTCGGCCACGAACCGGACAACCCGCTGTGCGATCTGGTCGCCGACCTGCGCGCGGCCACCCCCACCGACGCGGCGAAGAAGGTCGTCCCCGACGCCGTCGCCGAAGGAGCCCTGGTCGCCGAGCTGCGACACCGCAGCGCCCAGGCCCTGCGCAACTGGGTGGGCCGCGAGCAGCGCACCCTGACCCATCTGCGCAGCCGCCCGGTGCTGGCCGACCCGATGCGCGGGCTGACCCAGCGCACCGAAGAGATCGAACGGGCCCGCGCCGCGGTCCGTCGCGACGTCACCCGGCTGGTCGCCGCCGAAACCGACCGGATCGGGCATCTGGCGGCCCGGCTGGCCACCCTGGGCCCGGCGGCCACGCTGGCCCGCGGCTACGCCGTGGTGCAGACGGCGAGCGGAGACATTCTGCGCACCACCGCCGACGCACCGTCGGGCACCCGGCTGCGGATCCGGGTGGGCGACGGGGCGATCGGTGCCACCAGTACCGGGCCGACGGATGGAGCCGCATGAGCGGAAGCGATAGAAACCCAAACGAGATGAAGCCCATTAGTCAGCTCGGCTACGAGGAGTGCCGCGACGAGCTGATCGACGTCGTTCGGGTCCTCGAGCAGGGCGGGCTCGATCTTGATTCGTCGCTGAAGCTGTGGGAACGAGGCGAGGAACTGGCACGACGGTGCGAGGAGCACTTAGCCGGGGCCCGTAAGCGCATCGAGGATGCACTGGCCGCGCGCGCGGACGACGAGGACTGATCCGAACCGGCCCGCTCACCAGCGATATTAGAAAACTGGAACGTGTTTCAGTTATCCTCCCGGCCATGGGTGATGCCACACTGACGACCGAACTGGGCCGCGTCCTGGTGACCGGCGGCGCCGGGTTCGTCGGCGCCAACCTGGTGAGCGAACTGCTGACCCGCGGACACTTCGTCCGCGCCTTCGACCGGGCGGCGTCGTCGCTGCCCCCGCACGAGCGACTCGAGGTGCTCCAGGGCGACATCTGCGACACCGCCACCGTCGCCGCGGCGGTCGAGGGCATCGACACCGTCTTCCACACCGCGGCCATCATCGACCTGATGGGCGGGGCCTCGGTCACCGACGAGTACCGCAAACGCAGCTTCGACGTCAACGTCGGCGGCACCCAGAACCTGGTGCGCGCCGCGCAGGCCGCCGGGGTCAAACGCTTCGTCTACACCGCGTCCAACAGCGTGGTGATGGGCGGCCAGCGGATCGTCAACGGCGACGAAACCATGCCCTACACAGCGCGTTTCAACGATCTTTACACCGAGACCAAAGTGGTCGCCGAGAAGTTCGTGCTCAGCCAGAACGGCACCGACGGATTGCTGACCTGCTCGATCCGGCCCAGCGGCATCTGGGGCCGCGGCGACCAGACCATGTTCCGCAAGCTGTTCGAGCGGGTGATCGCCGGCCACGTCAAGGTGCTCGTCGGCAACAAGGACGCCAAGCTCGACAACTCCTACGTGCACAACCTGGTGCACGGATTCATCCTGGCCGCAGAGCATTTGGTGCCCGGCGGCACCGCACCGGGCCAGGCGTACTTCATCAACGACGGCGAGCCGATCAACATGTTCGACTTCTCCCGACCGGTGGTCGAGGCCTGCGGAGAGAAATGGCCGACGTTCTGGATACCGGGCGGCTTGGTCCACGCCGTGCTGACCGGCTGGCAGTGGCTGCACTTCAAGTTCGGACTGCCCCAGCCGCCGCTGGAACCCCTTGCGGTGGAACGGGTGTCGATCGACAACTACTTCTCGATCGACAAGGCTCGCCGCGATCTGGGCTATCAGCCGCTGTACACCACCGACGAGGCGCTGGAGCACTGCCTGGGCTACTACACCGAGCTCTACGCCGAGATGAAGGGCTAGCTAGCGCATCGCGTTCGTGACCACCTGACCGTAGGCGGCCTTCTGCTCAATGGTCAGCGTCGGGGCGAACACCATCACGAAGTCCTCGACCTGCAACATGTCCGGCACCGCGGCCGCGTAGAGCTCGGCCCGTCCGGTACTCGGGAATTTCAGGATCGTCACCGTATCGGTGGCGGTCGCCTGCAGACAGCCCGCCTCCGGACAGGTCGCCGCCGTGACGTCGTGGGCGTTGAGCGCGGGCAGGTTCGCCTTGGCGATGCCGTCCATGACGGCGTCGACGGACACGTTGTTGAGCATCACCGCGCCCTGCGGGGCACTCGGGGCGGGCGCAGCGGCGTGGTGGCCTGCGCAGCCCGCGAGCGCCGCGGCCAGGAACACGACGACCGGCCCGCTTCGGCTTCGCATGGTTCGAGGGTAACGACGGCGTCAGCGGCCAATGGCGCGCGCTCCCATGCTTCACTAGAACGCGTCTGGGGAAGGGAGCTCGATGTCCGATGCTGTGCTGGTGACCGGCGCGTTCGGGTTGGTGGGAAGCGCGACGGTCAAGCAGTTGGCGGCTGCCGGCCGCCACGTGGTCGCCACCGACCTCGGCACCGAGGCGACCCGCAAGGCCGCCGCCAACCTGCCCGCCGGAGTGGCTGTCCACTGGGCGGATCTCACCGACGCGGCCGAGGTGGCCACGCTACTGGCCGAGGTCTCCCCCGCCGCCGTCATCCACCTCGCCGCGGTGATCCCGCCGCTGTGCTACGCCAAGCCCCGGCTGGCCTACCAGGTCAATGTGGGCGCGACCGCCAACCTGGTGAAAGCCGCTGAGGCCCAGGACAAACCACCGCGGCTGGTGCTGGCGTCCAGCATCGCGGTGTACGGGCCGCGCAACCCGCACCGCATCAGCGAGGTCCTGACCGCACAGACCCCGGTCAATCCCTACGACAACTACGGCAAGCACAAAGTCGAGGCCGAGGCGATCGTCCGAGGGTCGTCGCTGGACTGGGTGATCCTGCGCCTGGGCGGCGTGCTGAGCACCGAACCGAACCTGGGCATGGATCCCAACCTGATCTTCTTCGAAGGCGTGCTGCCCACCGACGGGCGCCTGCAGACCGTCGACGTCCGCGATGTGGGGTTCGCGTTCGCCGCCGCCACCACCGCCGACGTGCTGGGCCAGACCCTGCTCATCGGCGGCGACGACAGCCACCGGCTCCGCCAAGGCGACATCGGCCAGTCGACGGCGGCGGCGATGGGACTGGTCGGGGCGCTGCCCACCGGACGCAAGGGCGACCCGAACGATGACGGGGGCTGGTTCGCCACCGACTGGATGGATTCGGCCACCGCCCAGCAGCTGCTCAAACACCAGCACCACTCCTGGCCGGAGATGCTGGCCGAGACCGCCGACAAGGTGGGCTGGAAGCGCTACGCCTTCCGCTTGATCGCACCGGTGGCCCGGGAGTTCCTCAAACGGCAGTCGCCGTACTACGGGCAGCCGCCCGGGTACGGCAACCCGTGGGAGGCGGTGCGACGCAAGTGGGGTGCTCCGGAAGACGACGGGAAGGTGTCATGAGCCAACGGATCGCAGTCATCATCGGGGGTGCCTCCGGAATCGGTTGGGCGAGCGCCCAAACCCTGGCGGCCCAAGGCGCCCGGGTGACGATCGCCGACCGCAACACCGATCTGGCCCGACAGCGGGCCGCCGAGTTGGGCGCACCGCACACCTGGGCCGCGGTGGAGGTCACCGACGAGGACACGGTGGCGGCACTTTTCGACGGTGTGGTCGCCCGCGAGGGCGGCCTGCACGTGGTGGTGAACTGCGCCGGGTTCAGTGGTTTCGGCCTGATCACCGACCTGGACGCCGAACAGTTCCGCTCGGTGGTCGACGTGTGCCTCAACGGCGCATTCCTGGTGATGAAACATGCCGGCCGTCATCTCGGCGACGGCGGCGCCCTGGTGTCGCTGACCTCGCTGAACGCCCGCCAGCCCGCGGTCGGGATGAGCGCCTACTGCGCGGCCAAGGCGGGCCTGTCGATGCTGACGCAGGTGGCCGCACTGGAGTTGGGCCCCCGCGGTATCCGGGTCAACGCGGTCGCGCCGGGCTTCGTGCACACGCCGTTGACCGAGGGCGCTGCGGCGGTTCCCGGTGTCGTCGATGAATACGTCGAGAACACCGCGCTGGGCCGGCCGGGAACCCCGCAGGACATCGCGGACGCGGTGGCCTTCCTGTGTTCACCGCAGTCGTCGTGGCTCACCGGCGAGATCCTCGATCTCAACGGCGGCGCACACCTGAAGCGCTACCCCAACATCCACGAGCACCTGACCCGGCTGATGAATCAGTAGCGTCGGTGAACACCGAATTCACCCTCACCCAGAAGCGGGCACTGGCTGTCGTCACCGTGCTCGCGCTGGTGTTGGGGGCGTACTTCCTGCGGCACTACTTCATCCTGGTGGTGATCGCCGCGATCGTCGCCTACCTGTTCACCCCGCTGTACGAAAGATGCCGGCGCCGGTTCGGCTCGGGGCTGTCGGCGACACTGACCGTGCTGGCCGCGCTGGCCACCGTCATCATCCCGGTCGGTGCGCTGGTGACGCTTGCGGTGCTTCAGATTTCGCACATGGTGGTGCATGTGGCGGACTGGGTGCAGACCGCCGACATGTCCACCGTCGGCGACCAGGCGCTGTCGTATACCAACCGGGCGCTGGACAAGCTGCCGTTCGGTCACTTCTCCGTCAGCGCGGAATCGCTGCGGGAGACGATGATCAGCGTGTCGCAAAACCTCGGGCGCTGGCTGCTGCACACGCTGCAGGGCGCCGCCGGCGGCGTGATCGGGGTGGTCACGTCGGCGATCATCTTTCTGTACGTGCTGGTTTCGCTGCTGACCAACTCCGAAAAGTTGCTGCTGCTGATCCGCAGGCTCAATCCGCTGGGTGAGGACGTCACCGACCTCTACCTGGCGAAAATGGGCGCCATGGTGAAGGGAACCGTCAAGGGCCAGTTCATCATCGCGCTGGTTCAGGGTCTGCTGGGTGCAGCGTCGATCTACATCGGCGGCTTCCACCAAGGGTTCTTCATCTTCGCGATCTTCCTGACCGCGCTGTCGGTCATCCCGCTGGGCAGCGGCATCGTCACCATTCCGTTCGGCATCGGGATGATGTTCTTCGGCAACATCGGCGGCGGCCTGTTCGTGGTGCTGTTCCACATCATCGGCGTCACCAATGTCGACAACTTCTTGCGGCCCATCCTGGTACCGCGCGAGGCGCGACTGGACCCGGCGCTGATGCTGCTGGCGGTGTTCTCCGGCATCGCGATGTTCGGCTTCTGGGGCATCGTGCTCGGGCCGGTGCTGATGATCATCATCGTCACCACGATCTCGGTGTACCTGGCCGTCTACAAGGGCGTGGAGATGACCTCGCACGAACCGCCCGAGAAACGCCGCCGGATGTTTGCGCGCCGCGGCAAGGACGGCGAACCGGCCCAGGATTGATCCGGACTAGTCGACCTGGCGATACCAGGAGATGACCACCATCACCATCGCGGTCACCAGCGCGACGATCACCCACAACACCAGTGCCACGTCGATCCACGCACCCGGCGGCGGCGCCCCGGGCAAGATGTTGCGCAGCGGCACGATCGCGAACAGCATCGCGGCATACCAGGTCGCGAACGGCATCTGGAACTGCTTGCGCCGGGTGATCACCAGCACGGAGGTGAAGATCGCGATGGTCGGGAGCGTGATCAGAACGACGACGATGCCGAGGTCGAAAGCCAGCGGGCCGAGTGCACGGCTGAACGTCACCTGGGTGGCGTCACCGTCGCCCTTGGCGGCCGGTGCCGGGGCAACCTGCTCGCTGGACAGGTCCCAGCCCTGCAGCGCGCCGGCGATCTCGACCTTGGCCGGAACGATCTTGCGGTCGTCACCCTCACCGATCAGCAGGTCGGCGCTGATCCCCTCGGTCTGGTAGGTGTCGAACGGCCAGGTGTTCACGTCGCCGTTGACGTCGATGGTGGTGGTCACCTCAGCCGGTGCCGCCCCGGCGGGAAACTTCAGATCGCCCAGGGAGTTCCACGGGTGCAGGCGCACCGCGATATCCTCCTTGAGCACGTCCAGATTGTCATCGACCAGCGAATCAGCCGGGACGACAAGCACTTTCGCGTCCACCTTGTAGTCGACCGTGCGCAGCGACTGCAGCGTGATCAGCACGACCGTCTCGGATCCATTGCCCTCGTTGGACGCTTCGAGCTCCTTGGCGGAACCGGACAGCCACCAGTAGCCGAACAAAGTCACGACGTAGACGAGCGCCATAATCGCGCCGCCGGCGAGGATGGCGAGCCTGCGCCGCGACGCCGGCATGCTGCCCTTTCCCGCATCGACCGGGGGCGGAGGACTCTCCGGCTCTACGGGTGTGGTGGAGGTCACACGCGGCATCGTATATTGACGCGTGCGATATGGACAGGTTTTCCTAACCTAAAACGGCGGCGGATCGTCGTCGCCCTCCGCCGGCGGCGCGGGGCCGAACAGGGCGCCATGGCGGGCTCTTCGGGTCGCGCGATTACGCCCTCGCTCGGTGGCGACGGATCGCGCCCGGTTCTGCGCCCGCGTCGTCTTGCGCCGAGGCATCAGGACGGTGCGATCGCCGGACCGCTCGACTGCCGGCCGTCCGCTCGGCGCCGGGGTCGGAACCATCAAGCTCGGGAACAAACGGGCGCTGCCCGGCGTGGTGACGTAGATCTGACCGCCAGGCAGGGACCAGATCACGGTGCCGTCGGCCAATTGCCTGTCGCGCCAACCCCAGAACGTCTTGAGCAAATGACAGCGACGGCACAGGCACTTGAGGTTGCCGGCATGAGTGAGACCCGTCGGGTACGGAATCGTATGGTCCAGATCGCACTCGGTGGCCGGCCGGTCACAGCCGGGCGCCCGGCAGGTCAAATCCCGTGAACGGACGAAATCGGACAGCGCGCGCGAGGGTCGGTAGCCGACTTCCGGCGGGAGATCGGCCGGATGAATCAGCGGGCTGAGGCGAGCGCGCGCGGCCAGTTCGGTGAGCAACTCGGCGGGGATCAGTGTGTTGGCGCCCAACAGGTATGCCGGGGTGTCACCGCGCCCGGCAACCGTGGCTTCGTCGGCGACGACGTGGATGACGACCGCGCCGGGAGCCGGCGCCTGAGTTGCGGCGCAACCCGATTGACCGCAGCGGCAGACCAACCGGTCGGCGTTGACGGCGAGTGCGCCGAGAGCGTCGGCCCGCCGCTGCGCCACGGTGCGCGGATCGGCATCGCACACCGTCTTGGCCATCGCATCGAGTCGCCGGTCCAACGCCTCGGCGTCGGTGGAGAACAGCCGGCCGAGCACATCGGTGCAGCCGCGATCGTCGTCCCCGAAGACGATCTCGCGATCCGCGGCGCGCTCCCGGACCCGGCGCACCGCATCCGGGTCATGCTTGGCCACGACGCGGTCGATCTCGGCCGCCAGTCGACCGCGCGTCATCGACGGCCACCGGGACGCCAACTCGGCCAGTCGGTGGTCGACCTCGGCCATCACGACGTCGTCGGTGATGAGACCGGTGCGGTAGACGACCGTCTGGAACATCTCCGCATCGATCTCGCCTGCGACGAAGATCGCGGCCACCGCGGGAAGCGACGTCATGGCCAACCCATAGTTCAGGTAGCTGCCCGCCTTCGCGAGGCTGATCCGCAGCGCGGCAGATACTTCCGCACCTACTGCGGCCCACGTGTCGACCGCCCAGTCGGCGCGTTCACCACGTTCACGACGCCGCAGTTCGAATAGCTCGGCGATCGCCGCCAGCCGCCGCGCGGCGGCCTGATTCTCCGCCCTGGCGGACACACCGATGCTGGTCAGCAGGGCCCGCGACTCCGCCGTGTCGGACGGCTCGAAATAGTCGTGCAGCCGACTTGTTCCGAACATACGTTCGATACTACGCTCGGGGGGTGACAAGCTGGCGAGATGTGCAGTCGGCTGCGCCCGAATTCGCGCAGCGGGTGCAGACGCTGTTCGACGCCCACACACACAAGACCATCGCCACGCTGCGCGCCGACGGTGCACCACGGATCTCCGGCATCGAGGCCACCTTCGCCGACGGCGAGCTCACCTTCGGCTCGATGCCGCACGCCCGCAAGGGCGCCGACCTGCTGCGCGATCCCCGCTTCGCGCTGCACAGCGCGACGGTCGACCCGGTCGAGGGCGCCGAGGCGCAGTGGCCGGGTGAGGCCAAGATCGCCGGGCGGGCGATCCGGGCCGGGCAGATCACCGAAGGACCCGACGGCGATCTGTTCCGCGCCGACATCACCGAAGTCGTGCTCACTCATCTCAACGATGCGGCCACACTGCTCGTCATCGAGTGGTGGACACCCGCGCACGGGCTGCGGACGGCGGAGCGCGAATGACCGGGAGTGGCCGCGAATGACTAGGTGAGGCGTTCCTTGAGGAACTGCACCACCCGCTTGCGGGCCTCATAGGCCGGCTGGTTCTCGACCTCGCGCACCTCCAGGGTGAGCACCGAATGCGCCATCCGGCCGAAGCCGTCCTTGTTGCCCTTCGACGAATCCAGCTCGATCACTTCGAACGCGTCGCCCAGCCGGTCCTTGAGCGTCTTGAACCGCTCGGCCGGCGCCAACGGGTCGCCGCTGAATCGCAATGCCAGCGCGCACAATCCGTCTTCGGCGGCCCGCTTCTCGATGACCTTCAGCTCCCCCTCGGACAAACCGGGGTCGCGCTTGTGCTTGGCGGTCAACCCGATCGGTACCGACGGCTGACTGAGCACCGGAGCCAAGACGCTGTCGTCGACGGCGGCCGCCAGCGCGAACCCACCGGAGAAGCACTGCCCGATCACCCCGACGCCCTTGCCGCCGGTCTTCGCCTTCAGGTCACGGGCCAGCGCCCGCAGGTAATGCGACACCGGGCGCTCCTTGTTGGTCGCAAACGCCGCGAACTCCTTGGCCACACACCCGCGCGCGAGATCCAGCACCATCCCCGGCCGCTGCGCCGCGGCACCGGGCGTACCGTACAGCGACGGGATCACCACACTGAACCCGTTGTCCACCAAGTAGTTTCCCAGCGCCAGCACACCGGGATGCACGCCCGGCATCTCCGGGATCAGCACCACGCCGGGCCCCTCGCCCTTGCGATACACGTCGTGGGTGAAACCGGCCGCGGAAAACGGCTCGCAGGTCCACCCGGTGAGGTCGGCGGCCGGAGCCGCCTGGCCGGCGGCACGGGATTCGGGTCCGGGCATCGACGTCTCCTGTTCAGCCTGGCGGCAGGGGTTTCTGGGTCTGAGTGCCAACGGCAAGGGTACGGAAGTCCGAATTGCTGCCCGCGCCGGTGATGGCTACCTGGGCCGGTCCGGCGGCACTGTCCAGCCGGGTGGTCCACACCGGCTCGGTGCCCTCGCCACCCTCGTAGACGATCCACCTGACACCGTCGACGTCCTGCGTACCGGTGGGATACATCGAGGAATGGATGGAGCCGACCAGGGCCTGCTCGTCGGCATTGCTCTGGGTGAGGCTGACATACATCTTGGAGGCGGCGAGATAGCCGACGGTCGAGGTGACGGCGCGCTGACGCTGTCCGTCCGGCCCGACCCGGCCGCCATCGATCCCGCCGCGAGCACCGGAGTTGGCCCGCCAGCCGGCCGGCAGCTGCGGCAGCCGAATCGGGATGCCCAGCGTCTCGGCGTCGGCCTTCAACGCGGCGGGCGCGTCATACGGCGGCGGCGTGCCGTCACGCGGCGAACTGGGCCGAACCGAGCACATCCCGACCAGCCCGGCCAGCACGATGCAGGCCACCACCAGCGGGGCCAGCGACCAGAACATGTCGCGACCGTCCTGGAGCAACCGGGGCTTGGGCTCCTTGGGCGCGGGGAGTGTCACGTCGGCCAGTATCCCAGGTCTAGACGGCTCACCTGCTTCTGGGACAATCTCAGCCATGCCAGACGCCCGCCGCCGTGAAGCGCCCGATCGCAACCTCGCCCTCGAACTGGTTCGAGTCACCGAAGCGGGGGCCATGGCCGCCGGCCGCTGGGTCGGCCGCGGCGACAAGGAGGGCGGCGACGGCGCGGCCGTCGACGCCATGCGCGAGCTGGTCAACTCGGTGTCCATGCGTGGAGTCGTGGTGATCGGCGAGGGCGAGAAGGACAACGCCCCGATGCTCTACAACGGCGAAGAGGTCGGCAACGGCGACGGCCCGGACTGCGACTTCGCCGTCGACCCGGTGGACGGCACCACGCTGATGAGCAAGGGCATGCCCAACGCCATCTCGGTGCTGGCCGTGGCCGAGCGCGGCGCGATGTTCGACCCGTCGGCGGTGTTCTACATGAACAAGATCGCCGGCGGCCCCGACGTCGCCGACTTCATCGACATCACCTCGCCGATCGCGGCCAACATCCAGCGCATCGCCAAGGTACGTAAGGCCTCGGTCTCGGACATCACCGTCTGCATCCTGGACCGGCCGCGGCACGCGAAGCTGATGGCCGAGGTGCGCGACGCCGGCGCTCGCATCCGGCTGATCTCCGACGGCGACGTCGCCGGCGCCATCTCGGCCTGCCGGCCCGAATCCGGGACCGATCTGCTGGCCGGAATCGGCGGCACCCCCGAGGGCATCATCACCGCGGCAGCCATCCGCTGTATGGGCGGCGAGATCCAGGCGCAACTGGCGCCCACCGACGACGCCGAGCGCCAGAAGGCCATCGACCGCGGCCACGACCTGGACCGGGTGCTGACCACCAAGGATCTCGTCGCCGGCGAGAACGTGTTCTTCTGCGCCACCGGCGTCACCGACGGCGACCTGCTCAAGGGAGTGCGCTACTTCGGCGGCGGCTGCACCACCCAGTCGATCGTCATGCGATCCAAGTCCGGCACCGTCCGGATGATCGACGCCTACCACCGGCTGTCCAAGCTCAACGAATACTCCGCGGTGGACTTCACCGGGGACAAGTCCGCGGCCTACCCGCTTCCCTAAGAAAGGCAATTGATGACCGACAGTGCCGTCGAAAAGAAAGCCGGCGAAGGCGAATACCGCATCGAGCACGACACCATGGGCGAGGTCCGGGTGCCGGCCAAGGCCCTGTGGCGGGCCCAGACCCAGCGGGCCGTGGAGAACTTCCCGATCTCGTTCCGCGGTCTGGACCGCAACCAGATCCGCGCCATGGCACTGCTGAAGGGCGCCTGCGCACAGGTCAACAAGGACCTCGGGCTGCTGGCGGCCGAGAAGGCCGACGCCATCATCGCCGCCGCCGGCGAAATCGCCGACGGCCTGCACGACGAGCACTTCCCGATCGACGTGTTCCAGACCGGTTCGGGCACCAGCTCCAACATGAACGCCAACGAGGTGATCGCCTCGATCTGCGCGCGCAATGGCGTGACGGTGCACCCCAACGACGACGTGAACATGTCGCAGAGCTCCAACGACACGTTCCCCACCTCCACCCACATCGCGGCCACCGAAGCCGCTGTGCGCCAGCTGATCCCGGCCCTCGAGGTGTTGCACGAGTCGCTGGCCGGCAAGGCCCGCCAGTGGCGCACGGTCGTCAAGTCCGGCCGCACCCACCTGATGGACGCCGTGCCGGTGACCCTCGGCCAGGAGTTCGGCGGCTATGCCCGCCAAATCGAGGCCGGTATCGAACGAGTGAAGGCCACGCTGCCCCGCCTCGGCGAGCTGGCCATCGGCGGCACCGCCGTCGGCACCGGACTCAACGCCCCCGAGGGCTTCGGCGCCAAGGTTGTCGAGGTGCTCGTCGCGCAGACCGGCCTGGCCGAATTGAGCACGGCCAAGGACTCTTTCGAAGCGCAGGCCGCCCGCGACGGGCTGGTCGAGGCCTCCGGCGCATTGAAGACCATCGCGGCGTCGTTGACCAAGATCGCCAACGACATCCGGTGGATGGGCTCGGGCCCGCTGACCGGTCTTGGCGAGATCGCGCTGCCCGACCTGCAGCCGGGTAGCTCGATCATGCCCGGCAAGGTCAACCCCGTGCTGCCCGAGGCCGTCACCCAGGTGGCCGCCCAGGTCATCGGCAACGACGCCGCCATCACCGTCGGCGGGCTGTCGGGCGCGTTCGAGCTGAACGTGTACATCCCGATGATGGCGCGCAACCTGCTGGAGTCCTTCACCCTGCTGGCCAACGTGTCGAAGTTGTTTGCCACCAAGTGCATTGACGGCCTTGTGGCCCACGAGGCCCACCTGCGCGAGCTGGCCGAGTCGTCCCCGTCGATCGTGACACCGCTGAACTCGGCGATCGGCTACGAGGAGGCCGCCAAGGTGGCCAAGCAGGCGTTGGCGGAGAAGAAGACGATCCGGCAGACGGTCATCGACCGCGGGCTGATCGGCGACAAGCTCTCTGAAGCCGAGCTCGACAAGCGCCTCGACGTGCTGGCGATGGCGAAGGTCAAAGACGGCGACTAGTTCTCACGCGCGCTGGGCGTCCGCTTCGTAGCGGCGGATGCCCAGCGGCGCGGTGAGGCTGTGCAGCACCAGGCTCAACGTCACCGCGATGATGCCGGCCTGTGCCAACAGGCCGGCATGCTGCATATCGCCGCGGTCGATCACCAACAGACCCAGTACCACCGTGCCGATACCGCGCGGCCCGAACCAGCCGATGAACACCCGGCTGTAGCCCGGCAAATCGGTACGGATCAAAGCGATCAGCACCGCGACCAGACGCACCCCGAACAGGGCCGCGACACAGAACACCACGATCTGCCACGTGACATGCTGCCAGGCGTCGATCACCGCGAACGCACCGAACATCGCGAACACCGTCAACTCCAGCAGCTGCCCGGTGGCATCCGAAACCTGTCCCGACACTTGGGTGTTCGTCCGGCGTGCCACCACCGCGAACGCCAGTCCGCCGGTGAACGCTGCGACGAATCCGCTGGCATGCACGCGTTCACCCAATTCGAAGCAGATCAGCGCGACGGCGACGGTGGCCAGCTGCGCCCAGGTGTCGCTCATCCAGTCGCGACGTCGCGACCACGCGATGACTCCGGCGCCGAGCAGGCCGATCGCCGCGCCGATCGCCAGCGACAGCAACTCGGTGCGCACGACGAACCACATCCAGTTCCGGGGCCGCGAATCCGTGTGCGCCGACGCCAGCGCCATCGCCGCCAGCAGCACGGCCAGCGCGAACCCGTCGTAGAAGCCGCTCTCCACCGACAGGGCGTTGCGCACCCGCTCGGGGATCCGGTGATCCTCCAGTAGCGCATCGATCAGTGCTGCCTCGGTGGGTGCCACGATCGCGGCCAGGCACACTGCCTCCCACCAGGGCAGCACCGGCAGCAGCAGCGCAGCGGTCAGACTCCCCAGGATCAGGGTCAGCGGGATACCGACCACCAGAAGCCGGAACGTGACATGTCCGCGCCGCAACACCCTGCCGGGATCCAGCTTGGCCGCCTGATTGAACAGGATGACCGTCAACGCCAACTGTGCGAGCACCGTGTAGCCCTGCGTGCCGGGCCCGGCGTCGAGCAGGTTGAACCCGAACGGCCCCAGAGCCATTCCCAGCCCGACGAAGATCAGCGCCGGCGCGACATACCACCGGTTGACCAGACCCGACACCACGGCATAGCCCAGAACCAACAGCGTCAGGACGAAAGAGGTGGCGGTATGCAACTAGTCGCCGGCCCTAAGCACCGTTGTTGGAACCGCCGGAATTGGCGCCGGGGATGTCGGTGATCGGAATGTTCGGCATCGGCTTGGGCGACGGCGTGGCCGGCAGCGTCGGGATGTCGGCGGCCGGGATGTCCTGCAACTCGTTCACCGGCGGACCGTTGTCGCGCGAACCGTACACGCTGCCCGGCGCGCGCGGCCCCAGCATCTGGCTCACCGTCACCAGGTGATAGCCGTTGGCCTTCAACACCGGGATGAACTGCTCGACGAGGTCCACGGTGGACGAGTAGGTGTCGTGGAACAGCACCACCGAGTTGGGCTTGATCTGGCTCATCAGCATGTAGCGGGTCGCGGCGGTGTTGGAGTCGTTCATCCAGTCGAACGGGATCACGTCCCACAGGATCGCGGCCAGCCCGTACTGGGCGGCGACCTTGTTGACGGCGTCGTTGGTCAGCCCGCCCGCCGGCCGCCACAGTGTCGGCGTCTGCCCGGTGGCGGCCTTGATCGCGTCGTTGGCCTTGCTGAACTGGGCCGGCACGTCCTCGGGCGGGATCGTCGTCATGTTCGGGTGTTCCCAGGTGTGGCTGCCCAGCTCCATGCCGGCGTCGACCACCCGCTTGGCGCCGGCCGGGTTGGCCGCCACCTTGTTGCCGATCTCGAAGAACGTCGCCTTCGCGCCGGCGTCGTTGAGGATGCCCAGCAGCCGGTCGGTGTAGGGCGTCGGCCCGTCATCGAAGGTCAGCGCCACACACTTGACCACCGAACAGTCCACGGCGTCGGCCTTGGCCACCTTGACGTGGCCGGTGAAGCCGCCGACGACGACCACCGCCACGCCCGCGACCACACCGATCACGGTCCGCAGATAGGACCAGGACAGATTGTCGGGACGGCGCGGCACGCGACCGATTTTACCGGGCCAAGCTGCCTGGTCCCTGACACCGGCGCCGCTGGGGGCTAGCACTACCGCCGATTGTGCGGCTAGCAGCGTGGTGCCCCGGCGCCACGGCGGGCAGTGTTGACCGCACCAACCCCTGGTGAAACGGAGTAGCTCATGACCTCAACGGTCCGCGAAGATCTCATCCTGTCGCATGCGGCGATCACCGCCGAGGTGCAGGCGCCGTTCGATCACGTCGATATCGCCCAATGGCTGAAAACCCTTCCCACACACGAATATCAACGATGCGCACCCGGCGACCACAAGGCCGCCGGCTACACCGTCGACGACGACGGCACGCCGATGTCGATCAACGTGGAGATGATCGGATCCGGCTTGGTGGTGCAGCAGTACCGCTTCGACATCGCCGCGCCGCACTACTGCCGCATGGTGTCGCTGTCCGACGTCCTGACCCCACTCGGATGGACCAGCACACAGGTCATCTGGGAACTGCGGATGGAACAACTCGCCGGTGACCACTGCCGCTACACCAACACGGTGACGTCGCACCCCACCGAGCACTTCCTGGACTTCATCGCCCAGCACGGCCAGACCTTCGCCGAGGCGGCCGAGGCCCGTCAAGACGCGTCGGGACGGCATTGCCGAGTGGAGACACCGCTGTATGCCCAGAGCATCGCCCGCTGGGCTGCGCAACGGGCCGCCAGCGCCGCCGCTTAGCCCCTTCCACCGTCGAGGAGTCGTCATGCCGTCCGCAGTGTTGTTCGATCACCCCGGCGAGCCAGATGTCCTGCAGTGGCGCCCGGTGGCGCCCATCCATCCCGACGCCGACCAGGTGACGATCGCCGTCGAGGCAGCCGGGATCAACAACGCCGACCTGCTCCAGCGACGCGGCCGCTACCCGGTGCCACCGGGCGCGCCCCGTCCGCTGGGACTCGAGTGCGCGGGCACCATCCTCGCCGCGGGGCATGCGGTCACCGCATGGTCACCCGGTGACCGGGTGTGCGCTCTGCTCGACGGCGGCGGCTACGCCGACCAGGTTGCGGTGCGCGCCACCCAGGTCATGCCGATCCCGCCCGGGCTGGACCTCCTCGAAGCTGCCGCGGTCCCCGAGGTGGCCGCCACGGTGTACTCCAACCTCGCGATGGTCGCCGGCCTCACCGGTGGGCAGAGCGTGCTCGTTCACGGCGCCGGCGGCGGCATCGGAAGCTTCGCCATCCAGTGGGCCCGCGCCATCGGTGCGCACGTCATCACCACCGCCGGCAGCGACGCCAAGGTGCAGGCCGGGCGCGACCTGGGCGCGCAGGACGCGATCAACTACCGCCGTGAGGATTTCGTGGCTGCCACCCTGGCCGCCACCGGCGGTCGCGGCGTCGACGCCATCCTCGACGTGGTGGGCTCGGACTATCTGGCGCGCAACCTGGAGTGCCTCGCGCCGGATGGACACCTGGTCATCATCGGCGGCTCCACCGAGCCGACCCTGCTAGACCTCGGTGCGCTCATGGCCAAGCGCGCCAGCGTCACCGCCACCATGTTGCGGGGCCGCCCAGCCGAGCAGAAGGCTGCCATCGTCGCAGGAGTCATCCGCGACGTGTTTCCCCTGTTCGACAGCGGAGCCATCCGTGCCGTCGTGGACACCGTGGTGCCACTGCCCGACGCCGCCCGAGCTCACCGGCTGCTGGAGTCCGGACAAACCGTCGGCAAGGTCATCCTCGACAACCGCGTCACGGCAGCGCGCCGGGACTGATCTCCTCGAGCATCTCGGTGACCAGGGCGGCGATCGGCGAGCGTTCACTGCGCATCAGCGTGATGTGCGCGAACAGCGGGTGCCCCTTGAGCTTCTCGATCACCGCGGCCACGCCGTCGTGGCGGCCGACCCGCAGGTTGTCGCGCTGGGCGACATCGTGGGTGAGCACCACCCGCGACCCGCTGCCCAGCCGGGAGAGCACGGTCAGCAGCACATTGCGCTCCAGCGACTGTGCCTCGTCGACGATCACGAACGAATCGTGCAGCGAGCGGCCGCGGATGTGGGTCAGCGGCAGCACCTCCAGCATCCCGCGGGAGAGCACCTCCTCCAGCACGGCCGGCGAAGCCAGCCCTTCGAGGGTGTCGAAGACGGCCTGCGCCCACGGGCCCATCTTGTCGCTCTCGCTGCCCGGCAGGTAGCCGAGATCCTGTCCGCCGACGGCGTACAGCGGGCGGAACACGACGACCTTGCGTTGCGTGCGCCGCTCGAGCACCGCCTCCAGACCCGCGCACAGCGCCAGCGCCGACTTGCCGGTGCCGGCCTTGCCGCCCAGGCTGACGATGCCGACCGATTCGTCCAGCAGCAGATCGAGGGCGACGCGTTGTTCGGCTGACCTTCCCCGGAGGCCGAACACTTCGCGGTCACCACGCACCAGCTGGACCTTCTTGTCCGCGTTCACCCGGCCCAGCGCACTGGAACCGGCACCGAGCAACCGAACTCCGGTATGGCACGGCAGATTACGGGCGTCGGCCAGGTCGATCTCACCCTCGGCGAAGATCGTGTCGACGTCCTCGCCCGTGACGTCGAGCTCGGTCATCCCGGTCCAGCCGGAGGTGATCACGTCCTGTGCGTGGTATTCGTCGGCCAGCAGGCCCACCGCACCCGCCTTCACGCGAAGCGGAATGTCCTTGCTGACCAACGTGACTCGCTTGCCCTCGGCGGCCAGATTGGCGGCCACGGTCAAGATCCGGGTGTCGTTGTTCTCTGTGCGGAAACCGGACGGCAGTACCGACTGGTCGCTGTGGTTGAGTTCGACATTGAGCGTGCCGCCCTCTGTCCCAATGGGAATCGGCTGATCCAATCGACCGTGTTCCAGACGAAGGTCGTCGAACAATCGCAGCGCCTGCCGGGCGAACCAGCCCAGCTCGTGGTGGTGGCGCTTGGCTTCCAGTTCACTGATGACCACGAGCGGTACCACCACTTCGTGTTCGGCGAACCGGGTGCACGCCCACGGATCGGAGAGCAAGACTGAGGTGTCGAGCACATACGTCCGAACGGGCGACTGCGAATCGGTCACTGGGCGCTCCTCAGGCTCACGCGGTCCCCGCGAACCCCTCGGTGGACACTGCGGCACCAGGACCGGGACCGGTCCTGTCGTAGTCACGAAAGGTGCCGCCCGGACGACAAAGCATGTCGCTAGCCATCGGAAGCGACGCTACTCCGGTAGCCGCCCACGCGCCGGTCAGGCGCGCCGCCGTGTTATGCGCGAACGAACTTCTTCAGCACCGATTCGCCGTCCAGGCCCCATGCCGTGATGCGATCGGAGACCACCTGCCGCGAGAGGTCGAGGTCGAAGATCCCGGCCTGGGCGACGTTGTGCAGCTTGTCGGCGTACTCGAAGATGTCGCCGCCGACCACACCGAAACCGCCCGCGCGGCGCGCGACCGCGGAGATCGTCGAGTCGCGATGGGTTTCCAGGCAATGCGCGACCAGGTTGGCGAAGAACGCCTCATGGCGCTCCTCGTCGGCGGCGATCCGGCCGACCAGGCCCTTGAGCACCGGCTCGTCGATCTTGGCCTCCAGATTGCGGGTGAACACCGCGTGCGCCCGCTCGTAGAGCGCCATGAAGACCAGCGTCTCGATCTGGGTGTAGTTGTCGGCGCGGTAGCCGCGCATGACGTGTGCGACGCGGACGTCCTCGTTGGCCGTCGGGTCGAAGTTACGGGTGACGACGAGGTAGTTGCGGATCGCGATGGCGTGCAGGTTCTCCTCGGCAGTCCAGCGGCCCATGAAGCGGCCCCACTTGTCCTCGAGGATGAAATGCTCGACCAGCTCGCGGTGATATCCGGCGAGGTTGTCCTTGGTGATCAGGATGATCTCCAGCGCGTCGACGACGTCGGCGGGCAGGGTCACCTGCGACGGGTCCCAGTCCGTGCCGCCCAGGAAGGCGAAGTTCTCGCCCTGGTCGAACGGAACGTAGTCGTGGCCGTACCACTCGTCGGCCGTCTCCAGGTAGCGGGCCAGATTGTCGGCGACAACCGGCTCAAGCTCGAGCGTCAGCGCATCTGCGACAGGTTTCTGTGCCATGCGGTAACTGTAACCCACAGACACGGATGTCCGGAAATCTGGCCCACCCGGCGTTTCGCGGGGGTTTCAGGCGCTACAGGGTGAGGCCGGGGTACAGCGGGTTGGCCGCCAACAGCTCGGCGGACGCGGCATGAACCCGCTCGGCGGTGCCGTCGGCCAGCGTGTACTTGGCCTTGGAGGTGCCGTCGGCCTCGGTGTTGGTCAGCACGTCCACCACCAGCTCCGCGACCCGGTCGAACTCGGCCGGACCGAACCCCCGGGTCGTCAGTGCCGGGGTGCCGAACCGGATGCCGCTGGAGTACCAGGCACCGTTCGGGTCGGCCGGGATCGAGTTGCGGTTGGTCACCACACCGGCGTCCAACAGCGCCGACTCCGCCTGGCGGCCGGTCAGCCCGAAGCTCTGCACGTCCAGCAGCACCAGATGGTTGTCGGTGCCGCCGGTGACCAGCCGGGCGCCGCGTTTGAGCAGACCCTCGGCGAACGCCTTGGCGTTGTCGGCCACCCGCTGGGCGTACGCCTGGAACGACGGCTGCCGAGCCTCGGCCAGCGCGACGGCCTTGGCCGCCATCACGTGCGACAACGGCCCGCCCAGCACCATCGGGCAGCCCTTGTCGACGGCCGGCGCGTACTCCTCGGTGGCCAGCACCAGGCCGCCGCGCGGGCCGCGCAGCGACTTGTGCGTGGTCGTGGTGGTGACGTGGGCGTGCGGCACCGGATCCTCGTCGCCGGTGAACACCTTGCCGGCCACCAGGCCGGCGAAGTGCGCCATGTCCACCATCAGGGTGGCGCCGACCTCGTCGGCGATCTCGCGCATGGTGGCGAAGTTGACCCGCCGCGGATATGCCGAATAGCCGGCGACCAGGATCAGCGGTTTGAACTCGCGGGCGGCCGCGGCGACGGCGTCATAGTCGATCAGGCCGGTCTCCGGGTTCGTCCCGTAGCTGCGCTGGTGGAACATCTTGCCGGAGATGTTGGGCCGGAAACCGTGGGTGAGGTGGCCGCCGGCGTCCAACGACATGCCCAGCAACCGCTGGCTGCCCAGCCGGGCGCGCAGCCGCTCCCACTCGGCCTCCGAGAGGTCGTTGACGCCCTTGACGCCGAGCTCCTTGAGCGCCGGCGACTCGATCCGGGTGGCCAGGATGGCCCAGAACGCGACCAAGTTGGCGTCGATGCCCGAGTGCGGCTGGGCGTAGGCGTAGGGGGCGCCGAACAGTTCGCGCGCGTGCTCGGCGGCCACGCTCTCGACGGTGTCGACGTTCTGGCAGCCAGCGTAGAACCGGTGCCCGACGGTGCCCTCGGCGTACTTGTCGGACAGCCAGGTGCCCATGGTCAGCAGCACGGCCGGCGAGGCGTAGTTCTCGCTGGCGATCAGTTTGAGCGAATCCCGTTGATCGGCAAGCTCTTTGCGGGTGGCCGCGGCGATCCGTGGCTCGACGGACTCGATCACCTCTAACGCTGCGCGGTAGGCCTCACTGGCCGTGGCGGCATAGTCCGCGCCCGGGGCGGCGGGAGAAGGCGAAATCGTCGAGTCTGCGGTCATGCCCCAAGCCTATCCGCCGCTGTTCAGGCCGCGTCCACCCGCAGCGCCGACGGGGTCAGCGGCTCGTCGAGAAGGCGCCCGAACCGCTCGGTGAGTCCCACCCCGGCCGGTCGGTCGTCGAGCCAGGCCCGCAGCAGCCGGTACCCCTCGACATAGGTGCTGGTATAGGCCCGCCACAGCGGCGAGGACAGGAATCGCAGCATCTGCCGCGCCCTGGTGTCGTCGACCAGCAGCCAGCGCTGCAGGAAAGCGGCGACCTCGTCGGCGTCGCGATGCTCGTCGTGCAGCATCAGCGCGGCGTCCTGACGGACATCAGCCAGCGCGGCCGTCGCCTCCGACAGCGCCTCGGCCCGCTCGCCGTCGAACCGCAGCCCCAGATCGGCGTAGATCTCGCCGGCCCAACTCCCCCAGCCCGGTCCCACCGCGGCATACAGCGCCAGGTCGGCGAGCCCCTCGGCCATCAGGCACTGTGGGGTGTTGACCAGGAAGATGGTCTGCTCCTGCTGGTCCTGGCCGGCCACCAGCCCGGCTTCCTTGCGGCAGTGCTCGGTGTGATGGCCCGGGTAGGACTCGTGGGCCACCAGCCGCGGCAGGTTGGCCATCTGCTGCTTGAGGTCGGCGTTGATCGCCACCGTCGAGCGGTAGTTGCCCTCGTAGTAGTTGAAGCCCGACCACGGCTTGTCGGTGACCACCTCGTAGACGATGGTTTCGGCGTCCGGCAGCGGGTACGTCGCGCGGACCGTGTCGCGCAGCGCGCTGGAGAACGCCTGCACGCACTCCTCCAGTCGGGCCGGCGGGATCTCGTCGGCCCGGCGGTGGGCCTCCATCCGCTCGGCCAGCGGCCCGCTGCCACCGAGCACCTCGTCGATGCGGGCGTGGGCGGCCCGGTAGCGCTCCTGGTCGCCCCGGCTGATCTCGACATCGAAATAGTTGCGCACCTCGTCGACGAAACCCACCTGCTCGCCGGCGAACTTGCGGGCCGAGAACGCCAGGGCACGTAGGTGGGCCCCGATGAAGTCGGCGCGCTGATCGGTGAAACCCGCCTCCCGCGGGACGTTCGGCAGCGCGGCGAGCAGCCGGTCGGCCTGCCGGGCCAGGTCGGCCGGTTCCGGGGCAGGCTCGTCGGCGACCGCGCGACGCAGTTCGGGATCGCCGGTGAACGAGTCGACATAGCCCTCCTCGATGCGGTCGAAGCGCAAACCGAGGGTCAGGTAGTCGCGGATGAGGGTGCCGGGCTGCATGTCAACCAAGCTAACTGCAAGACTGAGCGCATGGCGCGGCTGAGCGAACCCAGCCCTTACGTCGAGTTCGACCGGAGTCAATGGCGTGCACTGCGCATGTCGACCCCGTTGAAGCTGACGGAGGACGAGCTGATTGGGCTGCGCGGCCTGGGCGAGCAGATCGACCTGCTCGAGGTCGAAGAGGTCTACCTGCCGCTGGCCCGGTTGATCCACCTGCAGGTGGCCGCCCGGCAGCGGCTGTTCGCGGCCACCTCCGAGTTCCTCGGCGAGCCGCAGCAGAGCCCGGACCGGCCGGTGCCGTTCATCATCGGGGTGGCCGGCAGCGTGGCGGTCGGCAAATCCACCACCGCGCGCGTGCTGCAGGCGCTGCTGGCGCGCTGGGAGCACCATCCGCGCGTCGACCTGGTCACCACCGACGGCTTCCTGTACCCCAACGCCGAGCTGGCCCGTCGAAACCTCATGCACCGCAAGGGCTTTCCGGAAAGTTACAACCGCCGCGCGCTGATGCGATTCGTGACGACGGTGAAGTCCGGCGCCGATCAGGTCTGCGCGCCGGTGTACTCACACCTGATCTACGACATCGTCCCCGGCGAAAAGCACGTCGTCACGCATCCGGACATCTTGATCCTCGAGGGTCTCAACGTCCTGCAGACCGGCCCGACGCTGATGGTGTCGGACCTGTTCGACTTCTCGGTGTACGTCGACGCCCGCGTCGAGGACATCGAACAGTGGTACATCGACCGGTTCCTGGCCATGCGGGCCGGCGCGTTCGCCAACCCGGCCTCGCACTTCCACCACTACGCCGGACTGACCGACAGCCAGGCCGTCGCCGCCGCCCGCGACATCTGGAGTTCGATCAACCGGCCGAACCTGATCGAGAACATCCTGCCGACCCGTCCGCGGGCGACCCTGGTGCTACGCAAGGACGCCGACCACGCGATCAACCGGCTCCGGCTGCGCAAGCTCTAGCTGCGCCCGCCCGGCGAATCCGCGCCGACCTCACCCCGCGCGTCAGCCGGTCGGCCCGCCGGTCAACGGATTCAGCCGCATCACCGGCAGCGGGAACTCGAACTCAGGTTCGGCGTCATCGGGATGCCCGTAAAGGCCGATGGTGTACACGCCATTCGAATAGACCGTCATCGGCAGCTGATGAGCAAACACTCTGAACTTGTACGGAACACCGGGATTGTCCGGCCACTCCCAGGCGAACTCCAACAAGCCCACCCGCTCCCCCTCGGGAGACTTCGCGACTATATAGCGTCGTGGCTGGTAATCCGTTCCGCCACTTGCATATACGGACAGAACCAGCGGAAGCGTGATTTGCGAAGGCAGGCTCTCCACGTAGCAGCTGGTCATGGGGAAGCCCTCGGCGTTGACTCCACCCGCCTCCTCCAGCACCGCTTTGCGCGACGCAGCAAACGCAATCACCTTCATGCCGTGGCCCTTCGTTAGATCGGTGGGTGCCCTCGGCCTTGATGGTAGTCACCAGGCGACGCGAGGCCGACGCCGCGTGATCGATCGCCGCCCCACACCGAGGTACCCGCAATCGGCAAACAATACGACTGACCGGTCTGAGCGCGCGTTATGGGGTAATACAGCTAACTTCGTCGAACAATGCGCGCTACAAAGCGATTTCAGTAAAGTCTCTTTTCTATTGCGGGGACGTCAATTAATCGCTATACATGTGCTGTTGATCGACTGAGGCCGTGCGGCTTCGGTACCGAGTCACGCCGGGGTTGGGGTTCTTCTTTCTTTATTGCTTGGTGGGGATTCCGGCGTGCCTGAACACGGGGGGCGTGTGAATGAGTGCTGCCGTTTCGCTGAATGTCGTTGCTGGGCTGCACTCGCGGCCTGCACCGCCGAGCTATGCCTGCTACGTGGGTCGAGTGGGGGCACTCGCCGTGGCCTTGGGAATCGGCGCAGCAGTCGCATCAGCGGCGGTCGCTGCCGCCGACACCGGTTCATCGTCGAGCGGCAGGCATCAGGGAGCGAGCGGAGAATCGGCCACCAACGTCGGGCCGAAGGCGACGAAACCCGGCGGGGCCTCAGCTGGCCCGCGGATCGGGCGCCCGTCCTCACCCGACCCTGACAGCGGCTCGAACAGTCCTGCAGCACAGGGCAATACAACGACCAAGACATCCAAGCCGACCTCGGGCCGTGGACTTCGCACCACGAATCTCGCCGACTCCCCCAAGCGCGCACACCGTGCGTCGCCGACCAACGCGGTCAGTCTCCCGCCGACTCTGGCTGGTCCGTCGAGCACCCGCGCAGTCGGTCTGGCCGGTGCCACCGACGTCACCTCGGCCGTCGGCAACTTCATTGCGACCTTCGTCGGCAACGGGACCGCGGCCCACCCCAATGGCGGAATCCTGGTGGGCAACGGGTTCAGCTATACCCTCGAGACCTGCACCGGCGGCACCGCGTGCAACGGCGGCCGCGCCGGCTTGTTCGGCAACGGCGGCGCCGGGTTCAACGGTGGCAACGGCGGGTCCGCCGGCCTCTTCGGCAACGGCGGCGCCGGCGGTGCGGGGGTCGCCGGGGTCAACAACGGCGCCGGCGGAAACGGCGGAGCCGGCGGCACATTCATGGGCAACGGCGGCGCCGGTGGCGTCGGCGCCGTCGGCGTGGCCGGGACCAACAACGGCACCGGCGGCAACGGCGGCCGAGGCGGCGACGCCGGTGCTCTCGCCTCGTTCAGCCGCGGCGGGGCCGGCGGGGCCGGCGGTGCGGGCGCTGCGGGATCCGGCGGCTCCGACGGCAAGGCAGCCGGCGCCTCCGGCGGCGACGGCATCAGCGGGGGCGCCGGCGGCTCCGGCGGCGCCGGCGGCAATGTCGGCTTGCTGACCTTGCTGAGCACGGCCGGCGCCGGCGGGATCGGAGGTCAGGGC
>NZ_BEWG01000083.1 GCF_002723835.1 Mycobacterium sp. shizuoka-1
CGGGCGAATCGTCGGCCTGGACGCTCACTCAACGCTGATGGCCTAGTAGGCCATGAAGAGGATCTCGTCGCGGCCGTAGTCCATGCCGGGGTGCGCCGCGGCCAGGTGCTGCTTGGTCAGGTCAACCAGCTCGTCCTCGTCCTTAGCGCTGATCGCCTCGCCACACGGGCAGTTGATATGCGTCTTCACGGTGCCTCCTATTTTTTGGCTGCTGCCTTCATCTTCTTCTTGTACGCCCGCACTTCGTCCAGCGACCCCTTGTCGACCACATCGGCGATCGACATGTGGGTGCCGGCCTTGCCGTAGTCACCGGCCGCCTCGCGCCAGCCCTTCGGCGTGACGCCGTACTGCTTGCCGAGCAGGGCCAGGAAGATCTTGGCCTTCTGCTCACCGAAGCCCGGCAGTGCCTTGAGCCGGCGCAGGACCTCGGCGCCGTCGGGGTCGCCGTCGAGCCACAGCTGGGCGGTGTCGCCGTTGTAGCGGTCGACGATCTCGCGGGCGAGGTCCTGCACACGCTTGGCCATCGATCCCGGAAAGCGGTGGACGGCAGGGGTTTCCGAGAATTTCTCGGTGAACTGCTCCGGGTCGTAGTCGGCCACCAGGCGGGGATCGATGCCGCCGATCCGCTCGGCGATCTTGCGCGGCCCGGCGAACGCCGTCTCCATCGGGATCTGCTGATCCAGCAGCATTCCGGTCAGCAAGGCGAACGGATCCTCGGACAACAGGTCGTCGGACGCGGGATCCTGGGTGAGCTGCAGACGCGCCATGGCGGTAAGTCTAGGCAGACGCAGCAGGACGGGAGGCGAAGATGTCGGGTGCGGTCGCGCTCGCGCTGGATCCTCGCCGAGTACGGCGCTCGATAGATGGTTCCACCGTCGGGTGCTCAAGTACCGTCCGGACGCCCACGGGCGACACCACGTATACCGAGCGACGTCCTGGTATACCGAGCGACGTCCTGCAGGCCCGGTTAGTTAGAGGGAACGCCGATGCCGGTCAGCCAGAGACTCTGCCCGGTTTGGAAACACGGCAGCCTCTACCCGAAATGCCCCGGCTGCTGAGGTTGGTCGGCTACCCGAGCAATGGGCCTATGTTCGGACAGACATCGGCGGCAGCTACGAGAAGCTTGCCCGCCGAGCCTGGGCTGATGTTGTAGTCCCGCGCCAGCTTCTCGACAGTGGCTACCGGGCCTATTGCAGGTACCAAGCCGCACGCGTCTTCCATGGCGAGCGCTGAGCCGATTCCCATCGTGGAGATCAAGTTCTCTAGTCCATGAATTCTCAAGGCGTCGGCGTACGGTGCAGCCCAGTCGAACTCGCTTTCGCAGCAGTCTTTCTGGATTGGGGTGGCCGAGGCTTGGGCGGCCACCCCGATTCCGAGACTTACGGCGACAGCCCCGACAAGCCCGAACGCTAGGGCCTTAGCGGTCGCCGCAGAGGTGCCCAATTCGTTGGTCCTTTCAGGCGACCCGGAGTAATCAGCTCACGGGCACGTTTCGGCATCGATCTTCACTACCCCGAAGTCGACCGCGGTGTCTGATGTGAAGGTCGCACCAGGCGGCGGCGTGGAACTGCACACCTGCCAGTTTCGGTCCAACACCTGCATTCGACCCGCACCGGTCAAGTCGGTCGAGCTGGAGAAGAACGCGGGATTCCCCGTCAGCGCCTGGATGGCGTCTTGTGCGGCTTGAAGATTTCGTCCGATCAAGTTCGGCATGACCCACGACGACGGCTCCGAGGGCGCCGCGACGGCAGGGGGTGCAGCAGGGGCGGCAGCGGACGCTGTCGCCGTAACCGTCTGTGTCTCAACACTGGTCTTGATCACGGTCGACGCCGCCGGCGACTGCTGCCCGGATCCACACCCAGACAGCATCAGGCCAGCCACTGTTAGCGCCAACACTCTCGACATGCGCATTTGTTTTTCACCCTCCCCGTGAGATCCTTGCCGCGGTATATTTTACGTGGACGTCAATAATGGTCACCGACAGGCTGCCACACCTCGTCTTGGTTGGCGTCAGCGGCCCAATTTTTCGCAGCTGGCGGCAATCTGCCTCCGCTTCTAGGCATCCCCTGCCGCGCCACTTGGCTGTCGTCAGCCGCCGTACGCCATGGTGGCGCCGTATTGAGCCTCACTGGGAGTGAAGCCTTCGTACTCCAATTGCTCGATCAGTCCTTGCTTGGAGTACGCGCTATGACTTAGGTAGCTCTTCCCCTTTTTGACCGCCTGCTCGTTCCAATTGACACCGCCGATTGCCTCGATGTGCTCGACGGCAAAGGCGGCATCTGCGGCGGTGAACTGCTCATACTCCAGTTGCTCGATCAGACCTTGTTTCGAGTACGCGCTGTGACTCAGGTAGCTCTCTGCCTTCGCGATTGCATTGTCCTGGGCCGGGGTGAACATCCTCTTGGACGTCGTCTGCGAGGGGAATTCGACAGTTCTGGAAGTGCCGCCAGAACTGGACGCGGACGAGGCCCTTCCGTCCTTGTCGTTGTTGCTCGCGATGGAGGCGCACGTCGAGACACATCCGCCGAACAGCAAGACGATCACACCGATGACCACCCAGGGCCATACCTTGCGTTGCCTTGGCGGCGGGGTCGCCCCTGGGGCGACGGGCCCCCAAGTGGCACCGTCCCAATACCGCTGTCCTGGTACTCCGCTCGGGTCCGGATACCACCCCGGCGCCGGCAGCGTCATGAAATCCCCCGATCTCCCCACCCGCGTTGCCCGCAGGCAAGCGACAGCATAACCACAGGATTTGCGACCCTAACGTTCGTGTGCACGTGAAACGGCGCCGGCGTGATGTCAAGCGTCCGAGTGCCGGTCGATCGCCCACTTTGGGTCACGTGGCGGTGCAGACTTGCCGACTAGTGTCGTGCGTCATTAATTAGTTTACAGTGTGAGATGATGGTGTATGCCGTCATCTGCACTGGTGATCAGTCCTGAAGATCGT
>NZ_BEWG01000084.1 GCF_002723835.1 Mycobacterium sp. shizuoka-1
GTACACCGGCACTTCAGACAAGTCACTTCCCGGGTCCGCCCCCTCACGCTACAACCGCAGGGTCTTGACACAGAGAGGCGTCATTACCTGGCCCTGTTCGACGGGGTGGACGGCCGGGCGTTATGGCTCGGACGCACCAAACGCATCGCGTCGACCGATCAACGAATCATCCTGCACGCCAAGCACCGCGGCTGTACCCGGCCCGGCTGTGACGCCCCCGGCTATCACTCCGCAGTGCACCACGCCGCCCGAGACTGGAAGAACGGTGGCCGCACCGACATCGACGACCTCACCCTGGCCTGCCCACCAGACAACCAACTGGTCGAAACCGGCGGCTGGAACACCCGCATCCTGCCCAACGGCCAGACCGAATGGATCCCCCCACCCGGCCTACCCATGCTCCACGGCGGCACCAACGACTACCACCACCCCGAACGACTACTCGAGGACGACGACCCATGACTGCCCAGGTGTCTGACCGACGATGTCGACACCGCCTACCACCAAGCCCGGGAACGCGGCTACGAGATCGTCCATCCGCTGACCACCGAGTCGTGGGGCGTGCGGCGGTTCTTCGTCCGCGATCCGAGCGGCAATGTGCTCAACGTTGTGGGGCAGCCGGATTGAGCGCTATCCGGTCGGCGTCGCACCCAGAACGCGCTGCAGGTCGCCCTTCATCGCCTGCAGCTGTGCACCCCAATAACCCCAGCTGTGGGTTCCGCTGGGCGGGAAGTTGAACACCGCGTTGCGGCCACCGGCAGCCAAGTACTTGCGCTGGAACTCCTTGTTGGTGTTCAGGGTGATGTTCTCCAGATAGCCGGCGGTGAACAGACCGCCGAACGTCGGGTCGTCGGTGTTGTCGAGCTCCGACGGTGCTCCCGTGCCGCAATAGATCCACACCGCGGTCCCGTTGGCCACCAACCGCGGGATGTTGACCATCGGGTCGTTGCGCTGCCAGGCCGGATCATTGCTCGGCCCCCACATGTCCGTCGAGCGATAGCCGCCGCCGTCCTTCATCGCAAAACCGATCAACGTCGGCCACAGCCCCAGCGACGGGTTGAGGAAGCCGGACAGCGAACTGGCGAAGATGAATTGGGTGGGATGCCAGATCGCCAGCGTCAGCGCGGCGCTGCCCGACATCGACAACCCGACCACCGCATTGTTGATCGGTGTGATCGCCCGATTGACGGCCAGCCAGTTCGGCAGCTCCTGGGTCAAAAAGGTTTCCCACTTGTAGGTCAGCGTCCCGTTGGACCCGGCCGCCGGTCGATACCAGTCGCTGTAGAAGCTCGATTGGCCGCCGACCGGCATCACCAGCGACAGGCCCGACTGGTAGTACCACTCGAACGCCGCGGTGTTGATGTCCCAGCCGTTCTCGTCGTCGCGGGCGCGCAGCCCGTCCAACAGGTAGACCGCGTGCGGGCCACCACCCTGGAACTGCACCCGGATGGTGCGGCCCATCGCCGGCGACGGCACGTCCAGCGCCTCAACCGGCAGGCCGGCCCGCGAGTATGCCGCCGCGGGCGCTGCTGTCTGGCCCGCAACCCCCGCGAGGCCGGGCATCAGCACGGCCGCTGTGGTGACCACCGCAAGCCGGCGCATCCCGCGGACCGCGGCGCGCAGCGAGGTCATCACGACGAGCAAGGTAGCAACGCAACAGCCTCCGGCCCGGACCGGCACACCTGCCGTAACGGCTTTGTGATCAGAGGCTTTCGGGCTGCATTCTCATGCCGCCCGCCCGCGTATCCCCAGCACCGGCTGTCGGCTCTCGCGATCGCAGAAGTCCGCCGCCCAGGGCCACCGCCCGCGGCCGTCCGCCCACACCAGCTGCAGCGCACGGATCGGGCCGTACAGGGCGACCGCACAGGTCAGATGGGCGTCGGGATGGTCGACCTCGACCACCTCCAGCATCGGGCCGCCGCAGAAGGTGAACTGCTGGCCCGCGGTGAGCTGCGCGCCGCGCAGGATGCGTTCTGCCGATCCGTTCAGCACGCGGGCCGCGCGCTGTGGTGACACGTTGGTCATCAACAGTTCGGGCACGTCGTAGTCGCTCAAGCCGACCGTGTAGGCCAACGGCATGCGCGCCGACTCGACGTATTGCACTGCCCAGCCGCGGCGCAGGATCTTGGCGCGGACCACATCGAGATAGTCGGCGACGGTGCAGCCCGGGTGGTCGCACATCCAGCACATCGCGGAACCCCTTTCGTCACGGCCGTGTCGACGGCTCTGCTGACACCATGCACCGGGGGTCCGACAAGAACTCGAACACGCGTTCGTCGCTCAGCGCGCCACCCATGCGCCGCCGTGCAGAACGCCGGCCACCGCCAGGTCTGCGTCGAGGGCCACCAGATCGGCGCGCGCGCCGGCGACCAGCTCTGGAGGCGGAAGCCCAAGAGCGCGAGCGGGATTGACCGACGACTGGCGCACCGCGAGCAGTAAGGCCTCGTCGCGGGGCAGTGCGTTGTGGGTGACCGCGAACCGGAACACCCGGCCCATGGTCGCTGTGCTGCCCGCGATGGTCGACGTGCCGGCCAGCGTGGCCACCGCGTCGATGACGTCGACGTCCATCCGGCCGATCCGATACCGTCCGTCACTCATCCCCGCGGCGGCCATGGCGTCGGTGATCAGCGACACCCGGTCGGGGCCGGCGGCCCGGCAGACGTGCCGGTACAGGGCGGCGTCGACATGCACCCCGTCGGCGATCAACTCGACCGTCACCCGCGGGTCGTCGAGCAATGCGATCACCGGCCCGGGTTCGCGGTGGTGGATCGGGCGCATCGCGTTGAAAAGGTGTGTTCCCACCGTGGCGCCCGCGTCGATCGCCGCGCGGGTCTGGTCATAGGTGGCCTCGGTGTGTCCGACCGCCGCGACCGCGCCGGCCGCCACGATCCGCTCGATCGCCGCCAGGGCGCCTGCGCGTTCGGGTGCCAGGGTGACCATCCGGATGGCGCCGGCGCCGGCGCGCAGCACGCTGTCCAGTTCGGCCGGATCCGGGTCCCGCAGCAGGACCGGATCGTGTGCCCCGCACCGCTGCGTGGCCAGCCACGGTCCCTCCAGGTGGACACCGGCGATCAGCCCGTCGGCCACATGGCCGGTCAACACCTCGACCTGGTGCAGCAGATCCACCGGCCCGGCCGACACCAGTGATGCGATCACCGTGGTGGTGCCGTGCCGGCGATGACACTCGACGGCGGCCACGGTGTCGGCCCGGCTGGCCCCCGAGAAGTCCGCACCGCCGCCGCCGTGCATGTGGGTGTCGACGAATCCCGGCGCGATGGTGTCGAAGTCGCGATCGGCGGGCCGGGGGGACGCACCGGACCCGATCGCCCGCACGGTGCCGTCGGCGACCTCGATCCACCCCGGCCGCAACAACTCTGCGCCGGTCAGCACGCTCTGTGCGGTCAGCAGCACTCAGATGCCCTGCCACTGCGGTTTGGACAGGTAGGTCTCCCGGTAGTAGTCGGCCAACTGCAGCCGGCGCGCGGCGCTGCCGTCGAGCAGCACCGTGACGTGGCGGTGGTGCTGCAGAATCGTGGCCGGCCACATCGCGCTCACCGCCCCCTCGACCAGATGGTGCACCGCCTCGGCCTTGGCCCGCCCGGTGGCCACCAGGATCACGTGCCGGGCCGCCATGATGGTACCCAGTCCCTGGGTCAGGCAGTGCGTCGGGACGCGGTCGACGTCGTCGTCGAAGAAGCGGGCATTGTCGACACGCGTCTGACGTGTCAGCGTTTTGATCCGGGTGCGCGATGCCAGCGACGAGCCGGGCTCGTTGAACCCGATGTGGCCGTCGGTGCCGATCCCCAGGATCTGCAGATCGATCCCGCCGGCGGCGTCGATGGCCTGCTCGTAGGCCGCGCACGCCGCCGGGATGTCGGCGGCCAGACCGTCGGGACCGGCCACCGCGCCCGGCGCGAAATCGACGCGTGAGACGAACACCGAATCGATGACGTTGCGGTAGCGCTCGGGATGATCGGCGGGCAGCCCGACGTACTCGTCGAGGGTGAAGCCGCGGGCCTGACCGAACGAGACCCGGCCGGCCTGGCAGCGGGCGGCCAGTTCGTCATAGATCGTCAGCGGCGACGAGCCGGTGGCCAGCCCCAGCACCGCGGTCGGTTTACGCCTCAGCAGCGCCTCGACCGCATCGGCGGCGATGGTGCCGATCTGGCGGCTGTCCTCGACGATGACGACTTCCATAGCCCAACCCGCGCCCTACTTGTCGGCCGTGAAAAGTTCTGCACCGGCAGTGATTTCAGAACCGGTGGCGACCGCATCGCCGACCGTGACATTACCCGCATCACGTTCGTCCATGACCACGACGGGAACGATCGGGTTCAGGCCCGCCGCCACCACCGCCGGGACGTCGTAGGTGATCACCTTCTGGCCGGTGGTCACGGTGTCGCCCTCGGCGACATGAGCCTGGAAGCCGACGCCGTTGCGCGTCACCGTGTCGAGCCCGAGATGGACCAGAACACCGACGTTCTCGCTCGTCATGATGACGTAGGCGTGCGGCATCAGCTTGAGGATCCGTCCGCTGACCGGCGCCACCGCATCGACGACGCCATGCGGGGGATCGACCGCGGCGCCGTAACCCACCATGCCCTGGGAGAAGACCGGGTCGGGAACGTCACCGAGGGCGACGGCGCGCCCGGATACCGGCGCGTGGACTGGCGTGGTGCTCACAGCATCTCCTTGCCTCGGGTGGTATTCGAGAATAGAGAGTCGGCGCACGCGGGCGTGGCGAAAACTTCGTCTGACATGCGAATGTGTGTCTAAGCTTCGGCTGTGCTGCGACAGAGGGAGGTCGGCAGTTGACCAGCGAACCCACCAAAAATACAGGGGCACAGCAAAAGTCGGGACTGAGCATCCCGGGCTTCGCGCAGCTGCAACGCCTGGGCAAGAGCTTGATGCTGCCGATCGCCGTTCTGCCGGCGGCGGGCATCCTGCTGCGACTGGGTCAGGACGACCTGCTGGGCCGCATCAAGGCCCCGGTGATCGGCCCGTTCTTCCAGGCGATGAGCGCTGCCGGCGGAGCGCTGTTCACCAACCTGCCGTTGCTGTTCGCGGTCGGCGTGGCGATCGGCTTCGCCCGCAAGGCCGATGGATCCACCGCATTGTCGGCGGTCGTCGGATATCTGGTGATGCAGGCGGTGTTCAAGACGATGTCGCCGTTTGTGCTCGCCGGGCAGCTCGACAAGGCCGGCGAGCAGGCGCAGATCAACTACAGCGTGTTCGGCGGGATCATCGTCGGGCTGCTCACCGCATGGCTGTTCGACCGGTACCACACCATCCAATTGCCGCCTTATCTCGGCTTCTTCGGTGGCCGGCGGTTCGTGCCGATCGTGGTGTCACTGGCGAGCCTGGTGGTCGCCTTCGCGATGAGTTACTTCTATCCGGTCTTCGACGCCGGGCTCACCGGGCTCGGGCACTTCATCGGCGGCGCCGGAGCCCTGGGCGCATTCGTGTACGGCTTCGCCAACCGCATGCTGATACCCCTGGGCCTGCACCACATCCTGAATTCCTACGTGTGGTTCATCTACGGCAGCTACCCGACCGGCGACGGCCATGTGGCGACCGGCGAGCTGAGCCGGTTCGCCGCGGGCGACCCCAGCGCGGGATTGCTCACCTCGGGCTTCTATCCGATCCTGATGTTCGGTCTGCCCGCCGCCGCGCTGGCGATGATCCACGTCGCCAACAAAAAGCAGCGCAAGGTGGCATTCGGCATCCTGTCGGCCGCCGCGCTGACAGCGTTCCTCACCGGTGTGACCGAGCCGCTGGAGTTCGCGTTCATGTTCGTGGCCTTTCCGCTCTACATCGTGCACGCCGTGCTGACCGGCTTGTCGCTGGCCATCGCCTACCTGCTCGACATCCATCTCGGGTTCTCGTTCTCGGCGGGCCTGATCGACCTGCTGCTGTACGGCACCGCGCCCGCCGCCAAGAACATCCCGTTGCTGATCGTGATGGGTCTGGTCTTCTTCGCGGTCTACTACGTGTTGTTCCGGTTCGCGATCACGAAGTGGAACATGCGCACTCCCGGCCGCGAGCCCGACGCCGAGTTCGCCGCCGAAGAGCGGGCGAACCTCTCCGAAGGGGCGGACTCGGCGACCGCCGTGGACGCCGGTGCCGCGGCGGCAACCGCGCCGGCCGGCGTCGACAGCAAAGCCGAACAACTCATCGCGGCCTTCGGCGGCCGGGAGAATCTGCGCAGCGTCGACGCCTGCATCACCCGCCTGCGGATGGAGGTGGTCGACACCGGCAAGGTCGACCAGGACAGGCTGCGCAGCCTGGGGGCCGCCGGGGTCATCGAGGTCGGCACCAGCGTGCAGGCCGTCTTCGGCACCCAGGCCGAGGCGCTCAAGAACGAGATCACCGACGCCCTGTGACGGTTTGCGACGGCTAACGGATCTGGTCGGCCGGTCGATAACGTGGTTAAGTAGGTCAACCGCGGACTCTCGGGGGGCGGAATCAGGTGACAGTGAAACGACGGATCCTCATCGGCGTGTGTTCGGTGGCGCTCGCCGCCGGTTCGCTGGCGCTTGCCGCGCCGGCCGCCGCGGATTGCCCCAGCGGCACGGTCCCGACCCGTTTCCCCGGCGTGTGCGTGGCCGGCCAGTCGGGCGGGCAGATTCCGCAGGCTGTCGGCCCGTCGGACGTCAGCACCAACTTCCAGCCGAACCAGATTCCCACGATGAACGGTGTGCCCTGTAACTGGCAGCATTGGGGCACCTGCTGGGGGATGGCGCAGAACGGCGGTTAGGCCGCACTCGGGTCAGGACACCGGAATCCGCCGGGCGGCTTCCTCGAGTTGGGCCAGCGCAGGTTCGAGCGCGGCGATGAAATCGCCGATGTCTCCCGCGATCTCCGGTGTGGTGGACACCCCGAAATCCAGTGAGCCGCAGTAGCTCAGACAGGTGATGTTCAGACCGACGTCGAGCATCAACGGTCCGATGGGCACCAGGGTCTGGACCCGGGCGCCGGCCAGATACAGCGGAAAGTCCGGGCCGGGCACATTGGACACCACCAGATTGATCGGCACGACGCGGTCGCCGAGACGAGCCGCCGAATAGGCCCGGACCGCCAGGCCCAGCAGCCCGGGCGGGGTGGTCTCGGTCAGCCCGACGAGTTGGTGGTCAGACAGCGTTCGAGCCATCTCCTTTGCCCCGCTGGAGCTTTCGTATATCGCCATCAGTCGTTCGGCCGCGTCGGCGATGTCGGTGGCCAGTCGTACCGTGGTCGACGTCATCTGGTTCCCGGCAGTGGACGCCTCGGTGTGGGTGGACACCGGGACCTGGGCCACCAGCGGCCGGTCCGGCAGCTCGCCACGGACCTGCAGATAATCCCGAAGCGCACCCGAAATGATGGTCAGCACAACGTCATTGATCTTCACGTCAAAGGCCTGCTTGACCGCCTTGACCCGGTCCAGCGGCACACTCGTCCAGGCCACCCGGCGCTGCATGCCGAGCTTGGTGTTGAACCGGGTGGCCGGGGCGTCGAAGAAGTTCGGCGGTTTGTTGGTCACCGACCGGGCGGCCAGCTGCTGGGACACCGTCTGCTGCACCACCCGCATCACCCGATAGGGCGTCATCACCGCGATGTTGAACAACGCGCCCAGCGCGCGCCGTTCGATGCCCGGCAGGCGTCCGTCGGTGTCGGGTACCTCGGTGGCAGGCGGTCGCGGCTGCGCGGTGACGTCGAGCAGGATCGAGCTCAGCCCCGCCCCGGACACCCCGTCGATGACGGCGTGGTGAATCTTGGTCAGGTAGGCGATGCGGCCGTTGTCCAGGCCCTCGATGAACCACAGCTCCCACAGTGGTCGCTCGCGGTCGAGCGGGTAGGACATCAGCCTGCCGATCAGCTGCTCGAGCTCGCGCTGCCCACCCGGCGAGGGAAGTGCGACGTGCCGGATGTGGTAGTCGACGTCCAGCTCGGTGTCCTCGACGAGCCAGGGTCGATCCAGGCCGTGCCGGGCACCGGCGACCCGGTGGCGCAGGATCGGCAGCTCGGGCAGCCGGGCTTCGATCAGATCGCGCACCGCTTCGAAGCTGAACCCCGGTACCCCGGTGGGATCGCAGATTCCGAGCGCGCCGATGTGCATCGGACAGGACTGGGTGTCGGCCCACCAGAACGCCGCGTCGAGACCGGAAAGGCGTTGCATGGCGCCAGGGTAGAGCGATCGCTGTGGCGGCTGTCGCCGTTTGCCGAAAGGCCACACCGAATCGCGCGCACAGGCACCGCACAGCATTGCGCAACCAGGCGCGGCGGCGTCGCGCTGATACGCTGCCAGAGATCATCGGTGCCCGATCCCGGTGTTGCGGGGTCCGGCCCGCGTGACGACGTGGTGTCGACGGCGTGGTCTCGAGAAGATAAGCAAAAGTCGGAAATGGGTGTCGTGCGAACCGGAGAAATCAAGGCTCTGACCGGTCTTCGCATCGTCGCCGCAATGTGGGTGGTGCTATTCCATTTCCGCCCGCTGATCTGGGAGGCCTCCCCGCGACTCAAGGACGACCTCGCGCCGCTCTTCAACGCCGGGGCACAGGGCGTCGACCTGTTCTTCATCCTCAGCGGTTTCGTCCTGACCTGGAACTATCTCGACCGGATGGGATCGCACTTTTCGGCCCGGGCCACCGTGCATTTCTTGTGGCTGCGGCTGTCGCGGGTGTGGCCGGTGTACCTGGTCACGATGCACCTCGCCGCGGCATGGATCATCTTCACCCTGCATGTCGGCACCGTCCCGTCCCCGGACGTCGAGAAGCTCAACGCCATCAGCTATGTGCGCCAGCTGTTCATGGTGCAGCTGTGGTTCGAACCATTCTTCGACGGCACGAGCTGGGACGGACCGGCCTGGTCGATCAGCGCCGAATGGCTGGCCTACCTGCTGTTCGGCGGGATCGTTCTGGTGATCTTCCGGATGGCGCAGGTGACCCGTGCGCGCACCCTGCTGCTGCTGGCCTTCGCGGCCGCGCTGCCGCCCACGGTGCTACTGCTGGCCAGCGGCCACTTCTACACGCCGTGGAGCTGGCTGCCCCGCATCGTGGCGCAGTTCGTGGCGGGTGCACTGGCGTGTGCGGCGGTGCGCCGGCTGCAGCTCGGGCAGCGCGGCCGGCGGGTCGCCGGCTACAGCGCGGTGCTGATCACCGCCGCGATCGTCGGCATCCTCTACTACTACGACGCCAACCCGGTCGCCGGAATGGTCGACCCCGGCGGGGTGGTCGATCTGCTGTTCATGCCGCTGGTGGTCACGCTGGCGCTCGGGGTGGGCAGCCTGCCTGCGCTGCTGTCCACCCGGCTGCTCGTCTACGGTGGGCAGATTTCGTTCAGCCTCTACATGGTCCACGAGATCGTGCACACCTCGTGGAACTGGGCGGTCCAGGAGTACCAGATCGACCTGCCCAAATCGGTGCAGAAGGTGGTCGTCGTGGGGCTGATCGCCGCGGCGGTGGGCGGCGCGGTGCTGCTGTACCACGCGGTGGAGGAACCGGCCCGGCGGTGGATGCGCCGCATGGTCGATTTCCGTGATGTCCAACACGACAAGCACACCGGACCGCCGGGGGCCGAGAGCGGCCGACTGGCCTCCCTCGACCACGCCCGTGATGTCCGTCCGCCGCACACCTCGGCTCGGGCCGGGTAGTAACGAACCCAGCGTCGGTGTGCGACAACACCTTCGGAGGCAGTAGGCTGCCTGCGTCGGGCGCGAAACTCAGTGGGGTGTCATTGATCCGCAGGGAACGACTCATCCGCGTTGCCACGGCAGGCGTGCCGGCAGTGGTGGCGCTGGCGGTGCTTCTGGGCTACTGCCTTCCGTCTACCGACATCCAATTGGCCAACCGTGGCTCGCAATTCAGCCGCATCGCGGTGATCGGCGACTCGTACACGACCGGTACCGATGAAGGCGGCCAGGGGCCGCAGTCGTGGACCTCGCGCGCCTGGCTGCTGCTGGCCAACCAGGGCGCCAAGGTCGATGCCGACGTGGCCGCCGAAGGCGGTGCGGGGTACGGCATCCGCGGTAACCGCGGCAACCTGTTCGAGGACCTCACGGTGCGGGCGGTCAACCGCGACGACGTCCTCGTGGTGTTCTTCGGGTCGCGCAACGACCAGCCCGTCGACATGCAGAAGTATCCGGTGCTCGTCGGCGAGACATTCCAGATCGCCCGCCGGGTGGCGCCGAAGGCCAAGTTCCTGGTGATCGGACCGCCGTGGCCGACCGCCGACCCGCCGCCCGCCGTGCTGGCCCTGCGCGACGGGCTGCGGGCGCAAGCCAGGGCGGTCGGGGCGGTCTTCATCGACCCGCTCGCCGAGGGATGGTTCGTCGGACACCCCGAGCTGATCGGAGCCGACGGTGTGCACCCCACCGACGCGGGCCATGCCTACATGGCCGAGAAGATCGCGCCGCTCATCCGCAGCCAGCTGGCCATCCCGCTCTGAGCGCGGCGATCACGGGCCGATCCACGGCTGGTTGGTGCCGAGGTTGTTCGCGTCGACCTGATAGCACTGCTGTGGGGTGTTGAAGCCGAACGCGCCCCCGGTGTCGCAGCGCTGGAAGAACCCGCCCGCGTCGATGGGTCCGTCGCAGCGCTGACCGCCGCCCCACGGGGTCCACATCCCTTGGCAGCCTGCGCTCGCGCTGGGGGCGCTCACCAGGCCGATGCCGATGGCGGTGATCCCGCAGACCACCACCGAACCGAGTTTCGTCACCGTCCACCTCCTCGCAAACCTCAAGTGCAGTTCGGTTACCCGGTTCATCGCGGCGGCAGACGGCATTGTTAGCTGCGTCGCTCGGTGGCGGCGGCATGGCGGCGGCATCGGTATGGGATCGTTTCGGCCCGTGGCGTCGCGTTCCCCGGCTTGTCGTGATAAACCCAGTAGCTGATGCTCAGACGCGTGTGGCTACGGCGTCGCCGGGGGTTGCGACTGGCACCGCTCCTGGTGGCGCTGGCCGTCGTGATGTCGACGTTCGCCGCGGACCGCCCGACACCGGCGCTGCCCTACAACGTGATCGCCGGTCCGTTTGCCCGGCTGCTCGCCCAGGCCGTCGACCTGGGGCCGGCCCGCACCGAACGCGTCCAGCTGACCGCCGAACTGCAGGCACCCACCGAGCCGGTCGCGCTGAGCCGCTGGGCCCGGTCCCACGGCCTGACCATGCACTGGCGCGACGGCGACACGTGGGCGGTACTCGAAGGCGCACCAGGTGCGATCTCGCGCGCCCTCGACGTCTCCGTCAACGACTACCGCCGGACCAGCGGACGGGTGTTCTACGCCTCCCCCCAGCAGCCCGCCGTGCCGTCGCCGCTGCGCGGCGAAGTGGCCGGGATGGGCCGGATCCTGGGCTACACGCCGTATCACGAGGGCACGCCGCCCAACCTGCCGCTGGACGTCCCCGACGGCGGTCTGTTGCCGACCGAACTACTCAGCGCCTACAACGTCAACGCGTTGAGCTCGGCCGGGTACACCGGCCGGGGACAGACAGTCGTCGTCTTCGCATTCGACGGGGTCGACCAACACGATCTCGACAAGTTCTCCGACTGGTTCACCCTGCCGCCGTTCACGCTGGAGGTGATGGGCGGGATGCCGGCCGAACGGCACGGCGAGGCCGCCATGGACGTGCAGTTGATCCACGCGATCGCGCCGGCGGCCAAGATCGTCCTGGTCAACGCCCGCCCGACCGCCGAGGGCGACGCCACCTACGTCAAGCTCGGCAAGCTGATGGAGGATGTGGACCGCCGCTACCCGGGGGCGACGTGGAGTTTCTCGATCGGCTGGGGGTGCGATCGCCTGCTGTCCCGGGCGGATCTGGCGCCGGTACGCTCGGCCCTGGCCCGCGCCGGCCGCAGCGGGACCACCACCTTCGTGGCCAGCGGCGACCTGGCCGGGCTGGAATGCAAGGGCGGCCACGACTGGTCGGATCCGCCGAGCCCCGACGACTACGGCGTCGACGTGCTGGCCTCGCTGCCGGAGGTCACCGGCGTCGGCGGCACGACGTTGTCCACCGACGCCGAGGGGCAATGGCTGGCCGAGCAGGGCTGGTACGACGTCCCGTTGACCCAGGGCAGCGGCGGCGGCGCGTCGGTCCTGTTCGCCCGCCCGGCCTGGCAGGTCACCGGGGAGCATGCCGGCCCGCACGACAAGCGGCTGGTCCCCGACATCGCCGCGGTGGCCGACCCGTTCACCGGGGTCAAGTTCGTCTCCAACGGTCAGATCGCGGTCGGCGGCGGCACGTCGCAGGCGGCGCCGATCTGGGCCGGGCTGGCCGCGATCATGAACCAGTTCCTCACCGCACGCGGGCTGTCACAGCTCGGCGATCTCAACCCGCTGCTCTACGAGATCGCCAACGACGCGCAGCTGCCCGCCTTCCGGGACATCTATCTGGGCGCCAACGCCGTGACGCCCGTCGTGCCCGGCTACGACATGATCACCGGGCTGGGAACGCCCAACGTCGACAACCTGATCAAGGCCCTTCTCGTGCTGAAGTCGCTGCGCCGATGACCGAGACCGCAGCAGACTCCGACGACACGGGCTCGTTCGCGGGATACGCGGTGCCGGCCGGCCGGTATCGGGCCCGTGGGCAGCGCGGCCCCGGGTACTTTCTGACCCTCGGCGTCTGGGTGGCCGTCCTGGTCGCCGCGATGATGGCGTTGAGCGTCATCTCCACCCGGGTCAGCACGGCGCCGACCCGGTATCACTGCCCGCCGGACTGCGGGCGCCCACCGACGGGTCTTCCGGTCGCGACCAACCCCCGCTTCTTCGCCCAGGACGGGTCGTTCTCGGTGTCCTACCCGGCCCCCGGGACGGCCTACGACATCACCATGGAACCCAACGGGGTGCGCGCCGAGCTGAACATCGGCGACGGCGGGACGCTGCGGTTGTTCAGCGAACCCGCGCAGGGCCGGGATGCCCGTCAGGTGGCTGCCGACCTGCTGGGCCAGATGTTCCCCGACGCCGTCACGTCCTACGAGCTGCCCAACGCGATCCTGGGTTACGAACCCGGCTACGGCGAGGTCGCCGACGATTGGCCCAAGGGGACCAGCACGGATTCGAAGCACCTTCGGGTCCTCATCGTCGTCGCGGTGAAGAACGACCTGGCGCTGGTCGCGGGAGCGGTCGGACCGTTCCACCAATTCGGGCCCAATGACGGCCCGGGACCGCCGTCGCCGGCAAACCTGGAGATCGCCAAGGACATGGGCAAGTACGTCAACAGCTTCATGTGGCGCGGCGATCCGCCCCGGTGACGAAACCCGTTAATCCTGGACGGCTTTCGCGACCGCGATGCAGGTCGTCAGCCACCGGCGCTCGCCGTCTCGCACCGCCCACATCGCGTTGAGCATCATCCGCACCACCACCCACGCGCGCGCCCGGTCCTCGTCGAACCCGGCGGTGTCCACCAACGTGTAGAACCGCCGGCGCACACCGCCGCGGACGTCTCCGGCCAGCTCGTCGAAGCGGTTCCACAACATCGGGGCGATCTCGTAATGCGGATCGCCGTTGACCGGTTTGGGGTCGATCACCAGCCAGGGCTGGCGCCGGCCGGCGAGCACGTTCGCGTAGTGCAGATCGGTGTGGATGACGCGGTCGGCGTCCGCCGGGTCGGCGCTCAGGTCACCGCTCAGGCTCAGTGCCTGTTCGACCAGCCGGCGGGGGATGGGCGCACTGCGCGGCAGCGCGGCCAGCTCGGCGGTCCAGCTGTCGAGATAGGACGTCAGCGTGCGCAATTGCGGCAGCGCCGGGACGTGCAGCTGCCTGTACAGACCGGCGACGACCTGGCAGGCCTCGACATCGCTTCGACCGGTGAGGTCGTCGGCGCCGAGGCGCTCCAGCAGCAGGGCGCGGCGACGCGGGTCGGCACTGAGCAACCGGGCAGCGCCGTGGCCACCCCAGCGCCGCAGGGCCAGATGCTCGTGCTCGGACTCATCGTCGGGGAAGCCGAGCTTGAGTACCGCCGCCGTGGCGTCGGCCGTGCGGACGGGCAGCACCAGCGAGCAGTGTCCGTGCGTGGCGGGGCCGTCCGGCCGAAGCCGCCACTGCCCGAGGACGTCACGCGTGAGCCGGGGCAGTGCGTCGACCCACGTCGCCCACTGCGGCCCGCGGGCAGCCATCGCCCGCACCTGCGCGGGCAGATCCGTCACGTGTCGGGTTCGTCGGGGTGCTCGCTGGGTGGGTCACTGGGCGGGGCAGGCTTGTTCAGCCAATCCTTCAGCCGAAAGAGCTGGCTGGCCACGAGCCCGAGGCCGACCAGCAGCAGACCGACGACGATCCAAATGGTCATTGCCGTCGAGCCTACGCACTCCGCGGCGCTCGCAGCGGTGCTCGCCGCTAATGTGGCGACAGTGTCCGACACGTCCGTCCAGCAGGTGCGCCAGCTGCGTGCTCGCCTCGACGGGCTGACGATCCGCGACGCAGCCCGGCTGGGCCGGCGGCTGAAGTCCCTGCGCGGTGACATCTCGGCCGAGACACTGCGCACGATCTCCGAACAGTTCACCGCCGCCGAAGCTCTGGTGGCCACCAGGCTGGCCGCCGTCCCGGCGATCACCTATCCCGGCCTTCCGGTCAGCGACCGTCGCGGCGAGATCGCCAAGGCCATCACCGAAAACCAGGTGGTGGTGATCGCCGGGGAGACCGGATCGGGCAAGACCACCCAGTTGCCGAAGATCTGTCTGGAGCTCGGTCGCGGGATCCGCGGGACGATCGGCCACACCCAGCCGCGGCGGCTGGCGGCCCGCACGGTGGCCCAGCGGATCGCCGACGAACTCGGCAGCCCGCTGGGGGAGACCATCGGTTACACCGTGCGCTTCACCGACCAGGCCAGCGACCGGACACTGGTCAAACTGATGACCGACGGCATCCTGCTCGCCGAGATCCAGCGCGACCGGCGTCTGCTGCGTTACGACACGCTGATCCTCGACGAGGCTCACGAGCGCAGCCTCAACATCGACTTCCTGCTCGGCTACCTTCGCGAATTGCTGCCCCGCAGGCCGGATCTCAAAGTGATCGTGACGTCGGCGACGATCGAGCCGCAGCGGTTCGCGGCGCACTTCGGCGAAAATGGACTCAGCGGAAACGCCCCGATCGTGGAGGTGTCCGGCCGCACCTACCCGGTCGAGATCCGCTACCGACCATTGGAAGTGCCGGTGGCCCAAGATGATTCGGAGGATCCCGACGACCCGGACCACGAGATCGTGCGTACCGAGATTCGCGACCAGACCGAGGCGATCGTCGACGCCGTCCATGAGCTGGCGGCCGAACCGCCTGGCGATGTGCTGGTGTTCCTGTCCGGCGAGCGCGAGATCCGCGACACCGCAGAGGCCCTGCGCGATCTGAAGAACACCGAAGTACTCCCGCTGTACGCGCGCCTGCCCACCGCCGAGCAGCAGCGGGTCTTCCAGCCGCCGCGGACCGGCAGGCGGATCGTGTTGGCCACCAACGTCGCCGAGACCTCGCTGACCGTGCCCGGCATCCGCTACGTCATCGATCCGGGCACCGCGCGAATCTCCCGCTACAGCCGGCGCACCAAGGTGCAGCGGTTGCCGATCGAACCCATCTCGCAGGCCTCGGCAGCGCAACGCGCGGGTCGGTCCGGTCGCACCGCTCCGGGGGTGTGTATCCGGCTGTATTCGGAGGAGGACTTCGCCGCCCGGCCGCGCTACACCGACCCGGAGATCCTGCGCACCAATCTCGCCGCGGTGATCCTGCAGATGGCCGCGTTGCAGCTCGGAGACATCGAGAGCTTCCCGTTCCTGGACCCGCCCGAGCAACGCAGCATCCGCGACGGGGTCGGGCTGCTACAGGAACTCGGGGCATTCGACTCAGCCGGTGCCATCACCGATATCGGTCGCCGGCTGGCACAGCTGCCGGTCGACCCCCGCCTGGCCCGGATGATCCTGCAAGCCGACGCCGAGGGCTGCGTACGCGAGGTGCTGGTGCTGGCGGCGGCACTGTCCATCCCCGACCCGCGGGAGCGCCCCGCCGACCGCGAGGAAGCGGCCCGGCAGAAACACGCCCGATTCGCCGACGAGCACTCCGATTTCGTATCCTTCCTCAACCTGTGGCACTACCTGCGCGAGGAGCGAAAGGCCAGATCTGGCAGTGCGTTCCGACGGATGTGTCGCGAAGAGTTCCTGCACTACCTGCGGATCCGGGAATGGCAGGACCTGACCGGACAGTTGCGCAGCATCGCCCGCGACATCGGGATCCGGGAATCCGACGACACCGAGCCGGCCGATCCGGCCCGGGTGCACGCCGCCCTGGTCGCCGGGTTGTTGTCGCATGTCGGCCTGCGCGAAGGAGATTCGCGGGAGTACACCGGTGCACGCAACTCCCGGTTCGTCCTGGCGCCCGGATCGGTGCTGACCAAACGGCCGCCCCGCTGGATCGTGGTGACCGACCTGGTGGAGACCAGCAGGCTCTACGGCCGGATCGCCGCCCGCGTCGAACCGGAAGTGGTCGAACGCGTCGCCGGGCATCTGGTGTCGCGCACCTACAGTGAGCCGCACTGGGATGCGAAGCGCGGGGCGGTGATGGCCTTCGAGCGGGTGACGCTCTACGGGCTGCCGCTGGTACCGCGCCGGCGGGTGGGGTACTCCGCCGTCGACCCGGTGGTGTCGCGCGAACTGTTCATCCGGCACGCCCTGGTCCAGGGAGAGTGGCAGACCCGCCACCACTTTTTCGCCGACAACGCGCGGCTGCGGGCAGAGCTGACCGAGCTGGAGGAGCGGGCCCGTCGCAGAGACCTGCTCGTCGACGAGGACGACATCTACGCGTTCTACGACAGCAGGATTCCCCCGCAGGTGGTCTCCGCGCGGCACTTCGACGGGTGGTGGAAAAAGCAGCGCCACCGGACCCCCGAGCTGCTCACCTTCACCCGTGACGACCTGCTGCGCGTCGACGACGACAACGCCGAGCGACCGGACAACTGGCAGGCCGGGGATCTGTCCCTGCCGCTGACCTACCGGTTCGAACCCGGCGCCGCCGACGACGGGGTCACCGTGCACATTCCGGTGGAGGTGCTGGCCCGGCTCGGCGGTGACGAATTCGGCTGGCAGGTACCGGCGTTGCGGGAGGAACTGGTGACGGCGCTGATCCGGTCGCTGCCCAAGGACCTGCGCCGCAACTTCGTTCCCGCCCCGGACACGGCGCGGGCCGTGCTGGCCGTCCTCGGAGGGCAGGAGCTGGCCGAGCCACTGCTGGAAGCCCTGCAGCGGGAATTGCACCGGCGCAGCGGCATTCTGGTGCCGATCACCGCCTTCGATCTGGACAAGCTGCCCGCCCATCTGCGGGTCACGTTCGCGGTCGAGAGGGCCGACGGCACCGAGGTGGCCCGTGGCAAGGATCTCGAGGTGTTGCAGCGCCAACTCGCCGGCTCGGCACGCCGCGCGGTGGCCGATGCGGTGGCCGGCGACCTGGAGCGCACCGGGCTGCGGGCGTGGCCGGACGATCTGGACCGATTGCCCGCGAGCGTCGAACGCACCGTCGGCGGGCACGTGGTCCGGGGGTATCCGGCGTTCGTCGATGCAGGCACGGCGGTGGACCTGCGGGTGTTCGCGACCGCGGCCGAACGCGATGCGGCGATGACGGCGGGCCTGCGGCGGCTGCTGAGGTTGGCGGTGCCCTCTCCGGTGAAGTCGCTGGAGAAATCCCTGGATCCGCGGACCCGCCTGGTGCTGGGGGCCAATCCGGACGGTTCGCTGGCGGCGCTACTCGACGACTGTGCGGACGCCGCCGTCGACATCCTGGCGGCCGGGCAGGTCTGGACCGCAACCGAGTTCGCCGCACTGCGGGACCGCGTGGCTGCCGCGTTGCCCGCCACGACCCGCGATATCGTGACCCGGGTTCAGACGGTTCTGAGTGCTCTGCAGCAGGTGCAGCTGGCGCTGCCGGCCAAGCCGTCTGCCGCGCTGGCCGAGGCGGTCGACGACATCCGCGCGCAGCTGAGCGGCTTGGTGGGTGATCGGTTCGTCACGACGACGGGCGCCGCGCGGCTGGCGGACCTGACCCGCTACCTCACCGCGATCACCCGCCGGCTCGAGCGGCTGTCGCAGGCGCCGCAGGCCGACCGTGAGCGGATGCAACGTGTACACGCCGTCGAGGAGGCCTACGCCGAGGTGGTGGATGCGCTCTCGCCGACGCGCGCCGCGGCAGCCGACGTTCGCGATATCGCCTGGCAGATCGAGGAACTGCGGGTCAGCCTGTGGGCCCAACAGCTGGGCACCCCACGGCCGGTCAGCGAGCAGCGAATCTACCGCGCGATCGACGCCGTGCTGGGGTGAACCAACGCGAGAGGGGCACCCGATTCGGGTGCCCCTCTGCTGGATTGCGCTGACGATCAACGGCTTCCATGCACGGTTGTGTCGACGTGCGGCGCGGTGGCCGTCGGGCCGATGTTGTTGACCCAGTCGTTGTGACCGAGGTCGGCCTGCGCGGGCGCGGCAAGGCCGAGGACGGCGGCCGTCATGGCGCCGGCGATCGCGGTGGTGATGGCGTACTTCTTCATGTCTATCCCTCTTCCGTGGCGGCGGCGGTGGGGTTTCCGTGCCGCTGACAGACCCAACGCCATCGGGGGGCGCGGTAATTCCGCTGGCAGCAGATGATCGCCGGTTGGCAGGAATTGAGCGATATCCACTGATCGGGGGACATCGGATTACACCCCTTCACCCACCGGCTGCCCGACAGACATCGCGGCGGGAATGCGAGACCGTAGAGGCACTGGCGAAACGCGAAGGCCGACACCGACTACGACGACGAAGGACACGACCGATATGACCACCACGATCTGGATGAAGCGCCTGGCCGCCGGCAGCGCACTGGCCGCCGGTTCCGCACTGTTCGCCTTCGGTGCCGCGACCGACGCGGTCGCCGACAGCGGCTCGTTCAACGGTGGGCCCACCGTGAACCGGCCCGGGCATCACCAGACCTTTCCCGGCCAGCACAACCAGCCGGTGCCCGGCTCGCGTGAGCACCATCACCATCAGTGGCGCCGCGCCGGCTAGCCCATCCAGACCCCAACCCCGGGCGGAGAAGCGTCTTGCTTCTCCCCCCGACGGTTTTGTCAGGCGCGGCTCCTAGCATGAGACGATGCCCACAGCCGCGACGAAGCCCATCGACCTGGTCCTGGCCGGCGGCGGGGTGAAGGGCATCGGCCTGGCCGGCGCCGTGGTCAAACTCATGGAGGCCGGTTACCGGGCGCACCGCGTCGCGGGCTCGTCGGCCGGCTCGATCGTCGGGTCGATTGTGGCGGCGGCCGCCACCAACGACCGACTGACCCCGCAGGAGGTCCGCGACCTCACCCTGAGCATCGACTACCGCAAGTTCCTCGACCGCGGCCCGGTCGAACGCCTGCCGCTGCTCGGCCCGTCGTGGGCGATCCTGCAGGGCAGCGGCTTCTATCAGGGTGACTACGCCCACACGTTCGTCGCCGAGCAGCTGCGTCAGCTCGGTGTGAGCACCTTCGGCGACCTCCGGCTCGACGACGATCAGCTACCCGACGAGCAGCGCTACCGGCTGGTGGTGACGGCGGCCGACGTGACGACGGGACAGTTGGTCCGGCTGCCGTGGGACTACCAGCGGGTCTACGGGCTCGACCCCGACGAGCAACCTGTTGCCGACGCGGTGCGCGCCTCGATGTCGATCCCGTTCTTCTTCCGGCCGGTCACCCTCACCAGCGCGTCGGGCCGCGAATCCACCCTGGTCGACGGTGGGCTGCTGTCGAACTACCCGATCGAGTCCCTCGACCGCCCCGACGGTAAGCAGCCCCGGTGGCCGACCTTCGGGGTGACCTTGCTGCCCGACCTGCCGGAGAACAACCACACGGTGATCCCCGCGCTGGCCCCGCTGCGGCTGTTCGGCGGTCCGAGCCTGCTCGAGGACGTCATCACCACGATCCTGGTCGGCCGCGATCAGGCCTACCTGAATCTGCCGTGGGTGAGCGCCCGAACCATCCGGGTGGATGCGACGGAGGTCGGCGTGCTGGATTTCGACATCGGCCAGCCGGAGATCGACGCCCTCTACGCCGAGGGCTACCGCGCCGCCGAGAGGTTCCTGTCGACCTGGAACGAGCGCGAGTACCTCGAACGGTTTCGCCGCCCGGCCTAGCCCTCAGTCGCCCCGAATGAGCCCGGCCGCGGGGATCCGGCGGCAGGCGTCCAGCAGCGCACCGAAGCGCGCGTCGTCGCCGTCGTCGGCGGGCACCGGCAGATTGATGCCGTTGCACAGCCCCGAGTACCACCGGGCCAGCACCTCGGGGATTTCGTCGTAGGTGCCCTGCGGAACCAGCCGGGTCATCACCTCGTCGGTGAGAACCGTTGCCAGATCGTCCCATTCGGATCGCTGCGCCATCGCGGACAGCGTCGCGCCGACCTCGGCGAGGCCGAAGTCCTCCAGCTGCCTGCGGTAGGCCGGGGTGCTATACAGGAAGGCCAGTTCCCTGCGCCGTGCGTCACGCAACGCTTCGACGGCGGCGGGGGTGGCGGCGGTCAGGACGTGCGGGTTGGCGACGACGGCGGGTTCGCCGCTCTCGCGGCCGACGCGGGCGGCGCCCTCGGCCAGGGCAGGAAGGGTGCGGGACTTCAGCACCACGGGGTGGGAGTTGGTCGGATGGCAGACGAAGCCGTCGGCCAATTCACCTGCCATCGCACACATTCGGGCGTTCACCGCCCCGGTCCAGATCTGCGGTGCGGGATCCTCAAGCGGTCCCGGATTGAAGTACGGCTGCAGCCGCTCGAAACGATAGTGTGGCCCAACGTAATCCAGCTTCTCGCCGGTCTGGAACGAGTGGAAGATGGCTCGTAGCGACCGGATGTAGTCGGCGAGGCGGGCCACCGGTTCGGACCACTGTGCCGAGAATCGGCCGACGATGTTGCCGCGCACCTGGGAGGCGATGCCGAGCTGAAACCGGCCGCCTGAGTACTTCGCCAGGTCCCAGGCGGCGTAGGCGGTGATCATCGGGCTGCGGGGGAAGGCGAGCACCATGCTGGTCCGCACGGTCAGGCGTTTGGTGTGCTGCAGCGCCAGCGCGGCCACCGTGAAGGGATCGTGGATGGTTTCGGAGACGTGGAGGACGTCGAAGCCGAGCCGTTCGGCGCGGGCCGCGAAGGCACCGATCTCGCCAGGGCCCATCGCGGCGGGCGCCGACGTGACCAGCTGCATCGTCGTCATCGCGCCAACCCGTTGACGATCAGCGATGTGGTCTGCTCGACCCACCGCGCGTCGAGTTGTCGTTCGTTGGCCAACGCCATCATCACCGTGCCTCCGATCGTGTCCAGCAGGACGCGGGCGTCGACCCCGGCGGCGGCGCGTCCGGCGGCGGCGGTCTCGTCGAGAAAGTGTTGCAGGGCAACGTAGGTACTGCCCTGGAGGCGACCCAGCAGGCGTGCCGACAGGCCGGGCGCGGCGGGCAGCTCGGCCATCAGGCCGGACATCGCCGTGTGTACGGCTGGACGGCTGAACAGTTCGACGCTGGCCAGGAGCAGCCCCCGGATCGCCGACTCGAGGTCACCGGTCAGCGGTAGCCCGGTTTCGGGCGGGGTCGGGAACACCGCTTCGTAGACGAGCTCGAGTTTGGTGGGAAACCGCCGGTACACGGCGGGCGGGGTAGCGCCGGCGCGGGCGGCCACCAGTGGAATGGTCAGCCGCGCGTAGCCGATCTCGTCCAGCAATTCGACGGTGGCGCGTAAGACGGCGTCGTCGATGCGGCTGTCGCGGGGCCGGCCCGGCGCGCGCCGAGTATCGCCCGGCCCATTCGTTGACTCCATTACGTTACGATCGTAATCTAATCCGACGTTGGGGGCTACCAGCCCCGATGAGCCGGGAGGTGGCCGCCATCGCAATCGAGACGCCGCCGCGGCCGGCGCCGATCCGCGCGCTGAACCTCGCCTATCGCGGCGCGCGGCGCCTGGGCAGCCACCCCCTGACGCTGCGCCCGTCGGCATTGCTGGAGCGCGCGAGCCGCCGTGCCGGCGGGCTGACCGACTTCGGCGACCACCGCTTCGAACGGGGCCTCGATCGCCTGATCGCCTCGCTGGAAGACGAGGACCGGCTCAACGGGTTCGGCCGGGTGCTGGCCGGTGCGCACCTCACCAACCTCCTGCGGCAGCGGCTGCTGTTGACCGAGCACCTACGCCTGCACCCCGAGGTTCGTCACGAGAAGATCGAGCGCCCGATCTTCCTCATCGGCGCACCGCGCACCGGCACCACCGTCACCCATCATCTGCTCAGCCAGGACAGCGGCTTCCGGTATCCACTGACCTGGGAATGCGACGAACTGCATCCGCCGCTGGATCCGGCCACCATGGACCGTGATCCGCGAATAGTGCGCAGTGAGAAGCAGATTCGCCGCGCGATGAGGATGGCTCCCAACCTCGACGCCGCTCACCCGGTCGGGGCCTGGGAGGCGCAGGAGTGCGCGCTGCTGCACGCGTACGCCTTCCACAGCGACACCTTCCACGTGATGTTCAACTGCCAGGGCTACGCCCGCTGGCTGACCGAACAGGACCTGCGCTGGGTGTACGAGGAAGAGAAGCTGCTCCTGCAGTACATGCAGAGCGGCGGTCTGCGGCCGAGGACCAGCTGGCTGCTCAAGACTCCGCCGCACATGGAGAACATCCACAACATCCTGGCCGTCTTCCCCGACGCCCGCTTCGTCACCACCTACCGGGAACCGACCGAGATCGTCGCCTCGGGCTGCAGCCTGGCCGGCACGGTGTTCCACATGGCCCAAGACGATCCCGACTGGCACGACCACGGCCGGTTCATGCGGTGGCGCACCACCCGGATGCTGGAGCGCAATGTCGAATTGCGGCGTGAGTTCGCACATCTCGCCGACCGGTTCGTGGACTTCCCGATGCAGCGGATGGTGACTGATCCGCTCTCGTGTGTGGCCGAGATCTACCACCGGTTCGGTATCGAGCTCACCGAACCAAACCGCGCCACGATGAGCCGTTTCGTCGACCAACGCGGGATGGCCACCCGCAAACCGCATGTCTACCGGGCTCAGGACTACGGTCTGGACACCGACGCGCTCTGGCCGCATCTGCAGTTCTACCGCGACTATTACGGAATCGAGGACACCCGAGCGTGAGTACCGGCGACGCCGACCTGCTACGGACGACGTGGCGGGCATTCAACGACCTCAACACCGAACTGCTCGAGCTGGCGCTTGCCGAAGGCGGACTGGACGAGGGATCGGCAGCCACGCTGCTGTCGCGACTCGTCGGGCACATCCAGTACTCGGGACTGCTGTTGAACAGCGACCCGGCCCGGCCCACACTGATCAATACCCAGTATTCGCCGTGGAATTGGGGCCACTCCAATCCGGACACCCTCTACCTGTCGGCACGCATCGACGACACCCACGACTACCGGGTTTCCGGCACATTGGGATCGGTATCCCAGACCACGTTCGGCGTCTACACCGGCAAGGGCGACCAGGGCGTCGCGGTCAAGGTGCTCGCCGACGAGCTGGAGATCGGCGAGGACGGTACGTTCGAGATCTTCTTCGGCCGAGAGCGGCGGGGCACCAACTGGTTTGATCTTCCGCGCGGGGCGGACTCGTTCTGCGCTTACCAGACCTACGGCGACTGGGAACGAGAACGCAAGGGCGTCATCCGCATCGAATGCCTCGACGACGTCGCGCCCGCCGAGCCGGAATCGATGGGCGCCGCCGTCGCGGCGTTCGACGCTCACCTGGCTGCCTCGCGCGAGCTGTTCACCATGTGGGTCAAGGACATCCCCGCTCGGGTGTTCGGGGCGCTGCCCAAGAACGTCGCCATACCGCCGATGCAGCCGCCCTCGGCGATGGCCGGCGCCTGGTTCGTGCCGATCGCCTGGGAACTCGCCCCGGGCCAGGCGTTGGTGATCGACTACCAGATCCCGGACGACAGCCCCTATGTCGGGATCTGCCTGACCGACCGGTGGAGCGCGATGGTCGACATCGAGACCAGGCAGACGAGCCTGAACCTCGGCCAGTCCGAGACGAGCGACGGACGGGTCCGGATTCTGCTGTCCACCACGGACTTCGGCGTGCCCAATTGGTTGGATGCGCGGGGCTACCGCGGCGGTGTGGTGACCTGGCGGGCCAGCGCCGCGAGCCAGCCGAGCACCCCCGTCGTCACGGTCATCGACACCGACGTGATCGACCGGTACTTCGACCCGTCGCACCGCGTCACGCCGGCCCAACGGGCCGCCGTGCTGGCCAAGCGCCAGGCGCACTTCGCCGAACGCAACACGCCCTGAGGGCGGCGTGGTGCCGCTGAGCAGGACCACCGGCACCACGGACAGTGAGTTTCGGCCCTGTCGGGGCTTCGGCCCCGGTGCCTAGAGTCTGCTGCGCGAGGCAGTACTGCGGAGGTGACATGGAAACAGCCGGCGTGGTGATCACCGCCTTGGCCGATCCGCTGACTCGCGACCTGCGGCGATCGGGGGGCAAGGGCGCCAATCTGGCCGCGCTGGCGATGGCCGGCCTGCCGGTCCCTGACGGTTTCGTCGTCACCACCGACGCCTACCGAAGCTTTGTCGAGGAGCACGGCCTGGACTCGGTGGTGGAGCGCGAACTGCGCTGTCTTGCTGAGCATCCCGATGAGATCGACGCGGTGTCGCAGCGGGTGCGCGGCGCGTTCGAAGCGTGCGAGCTGTCTGCCGAGGTGCGCGACCGGCTGGCGGTCGCCTACACCGGCCTGAACGAACCGCCGGTGGCGGTGCGCTCCTCGGCAACCGCCGAAGACTTGCCCGAGGCCAGTTTCGCCGGTCAGCAGGACAGCGTCCTCGACGTCGTCGGGATCGACAACCTCTGTCATACGGTGCGCCGGTGCTGGTCGTCGCTGTGGACGGCACGGGCGATCTCCTACCGGGACCGCAATGAGATCGGGCAGTCGGGTCTCGCGGTAGCCGTCGTCGTCCAACGAATGGTCCCGGCAGCCGTCGCGGGCGTGATGTTCACCGCCGATCCGATGTCCGGGCGGCGTGACCGACTGGTGATCGAGGCGGCCGGTGGACTGGGCGATGTGGTCGTCAGCGGACACGTCACCCCGCAGCGATGGGTCCTCGACCACCACCGGGACGGGGCGGTCGTGTCGGCACCGGACGGGTCGCCACTGCTCGTCGAAGGGCAATTGAGAACCCTGACCGATCTCGGATGCCGCGCCGCCGCGTTGCTGGGTGCTCCGCAAGACCTCGAGTGGGCGTTCGACGCGGGCGGGTGCTGGCTGCTGCAATCCCGGCCGATCACGTCGCTGTTCCCGTTGCCGCCGGCGTCCCCGGAGCCCGGCTTACGGGTCTATCTGCCGGCGATGCTCGTCGCGCAGGGCATTGCCGAGCCCCTCACCCCGGCGGGCAATGCGTTCTTCGGTGCGCTGACCGCCGGGTGGGTCCGATATCTGGTCAGCGGCCGGGTGGTCATCAGCGACTCCGCGCCGCCGTGGCTTCCCACCGTCGCGGGGCGGATGTTCATCGACGCCACCTCGGTGCTGCAACGGCGACGGCTCGCGTCTCGTCTGACGGCGCAGCTCAAGCTGAAGGAGCCGGCCACCAGTGCGGCGTTGGAACAGTGGCTCGCCGACAACGGCTCACGGCTGCCGCGTCCCTCCGGACGGCCGGCGCTGAAGGCCATGGCGGTGTTGGGAACGCTGATCATGGCCGCGACGGCCGTAGCGCTGGTGGCCCCGGGCCGCACCCGCCGCCGCGTCCTGGCCGATGCAGACCTCGACCTCGTGAGGCTCCAACGGGAAGCCGACGCGTTGAGCGCGCCGACGGCGCAACTGGACTTTGTCGAGAACGTGTTGCCCGCTCGCACGTGTGAACTGGTCGTCAAGCAGTTGCCGGTCGCCTACGCGGAGCAGTTCATCAGGGTGCTGGCTGAGCATCTGATCCGGCGTTGGCTCGGATCCGATGCCGATTTCGAGCCCGTCCGGCGCTGGTTGCCGCACGACCCGACGGTGGCGATGGGTGCCGAACTGGCGCGCATCGCGCGGCAGACGGCCGGTTCGGACATCGAACCCACCGACGTTCGGGTCACCCGTTTCCTGCAGACCTTTGGTCACCGTGCGCCCGACCGGGAGATCGACCTGGGTCTGGCCCGGTTCGCCGACGATCCGTTGGTGGTGGTCGACCTGATTCGGCAGTATCAGCGCGCCGGTGCCGAGCTGACGAGCCGGGTCGAGACGGGGGCTGCCGACTCCGTGCGTGCGGCCGACAACCTGGTTGCTCAGGTGCACCGTCGCCGCGGGGCGTGGCGAGCGTGGCTGCTGGGCAGTGTTCTGCGTCGTCATCGCGAACTCGGCGGCCTGCGGGAGTGGCCGAAGTTCGACATGGTGCGGGCGATCGCGCTGGGACGCCGAGTGCTCGGGCGGGTCGGCTCGGTGTTGGTCGACGAGGGCCTGCTCGGTGCGGTCGACGACGTGTACTACCTCACCCCGACGGAGCTGCGCGCGGCATTGCGGGGACAGTGCGAGGGCCTGGCGATGGCTGCGGCGGCCAACCGCAAGGAGTTCCGCAGGGAGCTGCGCCGCCGCGCTGTGCCGCGCATTCTGGTCAGCGATGGTGAGGCGATCTACGGAGCGCGTCGGGCGCGCTCGGACGCTAAGGGACGTCTCCTCGGAACAGCGGTGGCACCCGGGTCCTACGACGGCGTTGTCCGGGTCCTCGACTCCCCGGTCGGCGCGACCCTGCAACCCGGTGAGGTGCTGGTCGCCGCGAGCACCGATCCGGGCTGGACGCCGCTGTTTCTGGTGGCCGGGGCCCTGGTCATGGAGGTGGGCGGCACCGTTTCCCACGGCGCGGTCGTGGCGCGGGAGTACGGCTTGCCTGCGGTGGCGGACATCCCGGGTGCTACCGATGTGCTGCGTACCGGTCAGCGGGTGCGAGTCGACGGCAACGACGGTTCCGTCACCGTCCTCGACGACGAGCCCGCAGCGAAGCGGCCTTGAGCCGAGTTATCCCCTGATCAGTGGACATCAGATTCCACCCGCCCGGGGGCCGGTCACCCGACAGACAGCGGGCCCGCCGTGCGCGAAAGTTAGATCACCGCCGGCAAACCGGCGAAGGCACGAACAGAACGAGCACGACCATGACCATCACGACCACCACGAACTCCACGACCGCCTGCTGGTTCAAGCGCATTGCCGCCGGCGCGATCCTGGCCACCGGCTCCACGCTGGTCGCTCTGGGCGCCGCGCCGGCGAGTTACGCCGACACCACCGGACCGAACATGAGCCACCCGGCCCCGCACCCGACGTTCCCTCAGCAACACAACCAGCCGGTCCCTGGCTCCTCGATCCATCATCACCACCAGTGGAACCGCCATCGCGGCTGACGAGCCGAGCGGCCACGGAAAAGCGTTCGGGTGCGAGAAGTTCTCAGCCTTCTCGCACCCGAACGTTCCGTCTGTTGCGACTCAGGCCGGCAGGCCGTCGGCCACCCTGGCCCCGCCCTCGGTACTCGCGTCGTCCAGCACGAAATCGGCGACCCGCGAACGATGCTGCTCGGCGCTGCCCAGCAGCGCGGCGTCGGTGGCGGCGCGCTTGAAGTACAGGTGCGCCTGGTGTTCCCAGGTGAAGCCGATCCCACCGTGCACCTGGATGGTGTCGGCGGCAATATGGCTCAACGCCGCCGAGGCGGTGGCCTGGGCGATGCTGACCGCCAGCGCCGGGTCGTCGGAGCCATCGGTCAGCGCCCACACCGCGTGGTAGGCCGCGGAGCGCGCGTGCTCGAGGTCGACCAGCATGTCGGCGAGCTTGTGCTTGATCGCCTGGAATGAGCCGATCTGGCGGCCGAACTGCAGCCGGGACTTGGCGTACTCGACGGACAGGTCCAGCAGATGCTGTGCGGCACCGACCTGTTCGATGGCCAGCAGCGCCGAACCGACCTGCAGCGCGTGGGTGATCACCCGTTCGGCGTCTTCCGGCCCGGCCAGCAGACGGGCGGGGGCGTCGGTGAACGTCACCGTGGCCTGCGGCCGGGTCAGATCCAGGGTGCTCAGCGGCGTGCGCTGGGTGTCCGCGGCGTGCACCGCGTACAGCCCGACACCATCGGGACGGGCTGCCGCGACCAGGACCTCGTCGGCGGCGCCACCGTCGACGACCCGCTCGACGGTGCCCGACACCGTGTCTCCGGCGGCGGTGACCGTGACCGCAGTCGGATCGAATGCGCCGGCCTTGTCGGCGACGGCCAGCGCCGCGGTGGCGGTGCCGTCGACCAGCGGGGCCAGCAGCTCGTCACGCGCGGGGCCTGCAGAGCAGGCCACCAGCGCGGGAATGGCCAGATAGACGGTGCCGAACAGCGGCCCGCACGCCAGGGTGGCGCCGAACTGCTCCACCGCGACCGCCTGGTCGACCAGCGAGCCGCCGACACCGCCGTCGGCCTCCGGCACAGAGAGCCCGAGCACGCCGAGTTCGGCGCCCAGCCGGTTCCACACCGTGGCGTCATAAGGCACCGGCAACTCCATCAGGCGGCGCACCGTGGCCTCGTCGAAGTTGTCGGCGCAGAACTTGCGCACCGCCGAGCGCAGCTGCTGCTGCTCCTCGGTGAAGGTGAATTCAGCACTCTCAGCCACGGGGGATCTCCTTCCAGGGCATGCCGGCGTCGGCGCGCAGGTCACCGGGCAGGCCGAGCACCCGCTCACCGAGGATGTTGCGCATCACCTCGGTGGTGCCGCCCTCGATGGTGTTGGCACGGCTGCGCAGGTAGCGCTGCTGGATCGGGCCACGCCAGTCGCCGGCGTCACCGGCACCGTCGGCCAATGCGTAGCTGTCGTACAGAATGCCTTCGGGCCCAAGCAGATCCATGCACCATTCGTAGATGTGCTGGTTGAGCAGGGCGCCGACCAGCTTGCCGACCGACGCCTCCGGGCCCGGGCCGCCGGCGGTGGCCGAGGCGCGGGAACGCTCCGAGGTCAGCCGCTGAGCCTCCGACCGCAACCACAACTGCGACAACCGATCTCGCAGCACCGGGGTGTGCAGGTCGGGGCGTGAGGCCCACAGTGCGACGGCGTCCTTGATGGTCCCGCTGCCGCGCCGGCTGCCGCTGGCGCCCAGGGCGCTGCGCTCGTTCATCAGCGTCGTCATCGCGACGTTCCAGCCGTTGCCGACCGCGCCGAGGCGGTGGCTGTCGGGGATCCGGGCGTCGGTCATGTAGACCTCGTTGAACTCGGCCTGCCCGGTCATCTGGCGCAACGGGCGGGTCTCGACGCCGGGGGCGTGCATGTCGAGCACGAAGTAGGTCAGACCCTTGTGCTTGGCGATGTCGGGATTGGTGCGCGCCAGCAGCAGACCCCAGCGGGCGCGGTGGGCCAGGCTGGTCCACACCTTCTGGCCGTTGATCACCCACTCGTCACCGTCGGGCACGGCGGTGGTGGCCAGCCCGGCCAGATCGGAGCCCGCGCCCGGCTCGGAGAACAGCTGGCACCAGATGTCCTCGGTGGTGGCCAGCGGGCGCAGCAGCGCCTTCTTCAGCTCGTCGGTCTGGGCGTGCTCACGCACGGTCGGGGCGGCCATGCCGTAGCCCATCGGGTTGAGACCCAGCGGCACGGGGCCACCGGCTCCCTGCAGGATCCGGTCCGCCACGGCCTGCATGCCGCGCGAGAGTCCAAGGCCGCCCAACCCCTCGGGGAAGTGCACCCAGGACAGGCCGGCGTCGTAACAGGCGCCGAGGAATTCCGGAATCGGGACCTTCTTCGGGTCGTGGTCGGCCACGACCTGCCGGGCCAGGTCCGCGACCCGGTCGGCATCAGCGACGGTGCTCATTCCGACACGATAAGGAACCCGATGTTGTCAGTTGTTGGCAGGTGTCAAATTTCGGGGTCGAGCGGGGAACGCCGGAACTGCCGCTCCGCCATCGCGGCAGTGTCGCAAAGATCTGGTGATGTGCTTCGTTGGGTGCGCGCGAAGTCACGACGTGGGCCGATAGCCGTGTTAGTCTGCGCGAGGCCGTGGATCGTGGGTAGGCGCTGAATGCCGCTCCGATATGCGGAGGGGTTCAGTAGCAAAGCACGATTTCGACGACTTTGGCCGGGGGATGCCATGGTGCGCGAATCTGACGCACATCGCCAGTTCGCCAGCAGTTCTCGACGCCGGCGTGCCCGCGGGCGCCGACGTGCGCCGTATCAGTGGCTGGGCGCGGGAGCCCTGGCGCTGGGCCTGGGCACGGCGATGGCCGGCGGCACCGGGGTCGCCCACGCCGACGTCGGCGGCAGTCAGACGTCGTCGACCGGCCACTCCGGTCACTCCGGCCGCACCGCACCGTCGGCGCGGCACAGTTCGGTCTCCGGCCCCACCCGACGCTCTGCACCCGCCCCGGTGACGACCTCACAATCGGATCGGGCACCGGTCACCGTCGACAATGCCGTCACCGAAGGCCCGGGCCGTATCTCGTTGGGCCGCCGGCAACCTGGGCCGCGCTTACCGTCGGCGCCGGGCGCTCCGCTGTTCGCCGCGGTGCTGGGTGCGGTGCGGGAAGTCGAGTCGGCCGTGCATCGCCGGGTGTCTTTCGGTCCTTCGACCACCACATCGCTTGTCGAGCAGGATGTTTCGACTACGCCCTCCGCGGCGGTGGCGCGGGCGACCGCTGCCGATGCCGGTTCCCCCACCGAGGCGGAGCGGGAGCAGAGCGTGGCCGACCTCAACATGTCGGTCGGCTGGATTCCGGGGGTGGGCACCGTGCTCAACGGACTCAGCCTGGTGTCGGACTTTCTGGACTTCACCATCGCGGCGCTGCGTGGCGACACCGCCGACATGGGTGACGAGGTCGCGGACATGACCGTCGACGTCATCGGCATGATCCCGGTCGTCGGCGCTCCGCTGGCGGGGACCATTGCGCGCCTGCGGGTACCCGACCCGGCCCCCGGGGACCACGCGCCCAGCCCCGGCACGGACACCTTCACCACCGATGAAGACACCCCGCTGATCGACAATGTGCTGAGCAACGACACCGACGCCGACGGCGACGTCTTGACCGCCACCCTGAAGAAGGGCCCGGCCCATGGGGTGGTCTCGCTCGAGGCCGACGGCTCGTTCACCTACACCCCGACGGCCGACTACTACGGCGCCGATGTGTTCACCTACATCGTCAGCGACGGCCCGAAGAGCAAGACGGGCACGGTCAAGATCACGGTGAACCCGATCAACGACGCTCCCGTTGCCGGCGATGACGCCGCAACCCTCGACGAGGACACCTCGGCGGTGATCGCGGTGCTGAGCAATGACAGCGATGCCGATCACGATCCGCTGAGCGTGGTGGAGGCCACCGCGCCCGGCCACGGGACGATCAGCTTGGGGGCCAACGGCGCGATCACCTACACCCCGACCGCCAACTACAACGGCAGCGACAGCTTCGACTACACCGTCAGCGATGGGAACGGCGGAACAGCTACTGCGACAGTGCATCTGACCGTCAACCCGGTCAGCGATGTCGCGGTCGAGGTGAGCACCGACCCGGCGACCGGGGTGGCCACCGGTACGGCGGTGAGCACCGATCCGGAAGCGGGCCCGCTGACCTACAGCGGGTCGACGACGACAGCCAAGGGTGCGGTGGTCGTGGCTGCCGACGGCAGCTTCACCTACACCCCGACCACCACCGCGCGTCACGAGTCCGCGCGCGTGGGGGCGGGTAGTGCCCAAACCACCGACACGTTCACGATCACCGCCACCGACGCCGCCGGCGGCACCACCACGATCGCGGTCAGCGTCGCGATCGCTCCCGCGAACGCCGCCCCGGTGATCGCCATCCCGACCGTCGGCACGCCCAACACCTCCACCGGGGTCGTCACCGGCACCGTCACCGCCACCGACCCCGACGGGGACGTCCTGGTCTACAGCACGCCGCGCAGCACCGCGCTGGGCAGCGTCGTGATCAACTCCGGCACAGGGGTATTCACCTACACCCCGACGGACGCTGCCCGGCGCACGGCAACCGCGTCGACCACCGACAGCTTCACCGTCACCGTCGATGACGGATATGGCGGCGTGACAACCACGACCGTGACGGTGTCGGTCGCACCGGTGGGATCGGCGTCCAGCGCCAAGCCGGCCAAACTGGTCACCAGCATTCCGGCATACGCCGACGGGACCGAGGCCGCCGCCCCGATCTACGTCGTGACCGATCCAAATGGCTTGCGGGCCTATGCGATAAACGCCAATGTCTCGGGCGGTATCTCCATCTCCGTCGTCGACACGGTCACGAACAAGCTGGTCGGTACGCCCCTGACCACCAGCTATCAGGCCGGTGGCGCCGCGCTCAGTGCTGATGGCCGCTTCCTCTACGTCAGCGATACGGCGCGGGGCGTCGTCTCGGTGATCAACACCACGGGTGACACGCTCACAGTCGACTCGGAGATCGCGCTCGGAATCAGTCCCGGCGACGTCGTCGCGAGCCCGGACGGCGCCGCGATGTACGTGACGAATTATGCGTCCGACGGGGACTCGTCGGTGGCGTCCATTTCAGTGATCGACACGACAACCAGACGTGTCGTCGGCGACCCGATATCCCTTGATCTGGCGCCGTCGACCCTCATGGTCAGCCCCGACAGTGCGCGCCTCTTTGTCCTCGACCCGCGCTCGGGCCAGGTGGCGATTGTGGACACGCATTCCCGAACCGTCACTGCGACAGTGCAAGTTGGGCAGGCCTTCGGTGCCGCGGTGATGAGTCCGGACGGCAATGCGATCTATCTCGCGAACAGTCTGCCGGCGGCCACCAGCGGCATCTCGGTGGTCGACACCGTGCATGCGTCCGTCGCTGATCCGATCGCGACGGACTACCTCGCGCTCTACCTGACGATCAGCCCAGACGGCAAGCGACTGTACGCCGCTGACAACGCCATGTACCTTCGCGTGATCGATACGGCGACAAAGAAAGTCATCGGTGGAGCGTCCTTCAGCGCGGCGCCACGGATGCTGGCGCCGAGCGCCGACGGGACCCGCGTCTTCGTCGTCTCCTGGTCGGTTACCGGCAGCGTGGTGGCCACCTTCGACACGGCCAAGAACACCTTCGTCGGTTCCACCAGCACCGACATCATGACCGGCGGGCAGTTGTTCCTCAACGACGGTGGTGTCCCCATCTCCGCGACGGCGAGCCCCGACAACACGAGGCTGTACGTCGTAACGCCCTACACCGCTACCGGCGGCCTGGGTGGAATCTCGGTCATCGACACCGGTTTGCATGTGCAAAGCCTTCCGTTGCCGGTGACGACGACGACCGAAGCGGTCGTGTCGCGTATTCCTCGCGACTCCGACACGATCTATGCGGAGAAGGTTCGCGGCTCAGACGGCAAGGTCCGGATGATCGTGTACATGTCCGGAATCGCGCCGGGTGTCAACGAGTCGACTCTCAACTCCATCACCAGCAACTTCGGATCTCTCCGCGAGGATGTGGAGGACTACATCGACTTGGCGTATGAGGAATTCAGCAAGGACGGGCCCATCGAGGAGATCGAACTCGTGGGCCACAGCAACGGCGGGCAACAGATGCAGCTCTACGCGGCTTCGGGTAAGTACGCCGCAGAAGTGACGTCGGTGGTCGTGGTGGGAGCGCCACTGATCAAGAAGGCGAGCGAGTTCCACAGCGATGCACTGGCATTCATCGACGAGAACGACCCGGTGCCGATCAACTTCAGCCACTGGGCCGATGCCGATGTCGATTGGGATACCGATCCCGCGGATAGCAAAGACATCATCTGGTACGAATCAGAGCCGCCCATTCCGGGGACCGGGCTGCACGTGCTCGACGTGAAGTACCACGACATCGCCGTGTACCTGGGGATAGCGGCACAGTTCGATGCCCAAGCCCAGTTGTCGTCTGCGCCAGCGGTTGACCGGCAACTTCTGGCGAATATCAAACGGTTCGGTGGAATTCGTCTCGATTCACGGCAGGCGCTGCAGATCATCGTGTCGTGATCGTGGTGTGCGTCGGCCCCGACGAATCCGGCAGTGCATCCTCAAACTAGAACGTGTTACAGTTCGGCCGCGGTAGGAGGGTGCATGACTGTGACGCCGAACCGGGCCGGTTCTCTGTATTTGGTCACGCTGGCGTATGTCCTGGCGGTCGGGGCCGGCGCGGCCTGGCTGCTGTGGGGTCCGTCGGCGACCGGCCGGCTATGGCTGGACGCGCTGATCGCCGACGTCATCGCCACGCTCGTGGTGTTCGTGTTCTCCCGCGCCTACCGCAACTCCAGCTTCTATGACGCCTTCTGGAGCGTGATCCCGCCGCTGCTGCTGATCTACTGGTGGGCCGCGGGCCCGCTGGGTCTGGATTCGCTGCGCTGCTGGCTGATCCTGATCGTGGTCATGTACTGGGCGGTGCGGCTGACCGGCAACTGGGTCTACAGCTTCCCCGGCCTGCACCACGAGGACTGGCGCTACCCGCTGCTGCGGGAGAGCGCCGGGCGCTGGGAGTTCCTCGCCGACCTGTTCGGCATCCACCTCGTCCCCACCCTGCAGGTGTTCCTCGGCATGCTCCCGGTCTATGTCGCGGTCACCACCCCCGGCTCCGGCCTGATGTCGCTGAGCTGGATCGCGTTCGCCGTCGGCATCGCGGCCGTCACCCTCGAGCTGGTCGCCGACACCCAGATGCACCGCTTCGTGCGCGACAAGGTGCCCGGCGCGGTGATGGACCGCGGGCTGTGGGCGTGGTCGCGGCACCCGAACTACTTCGGCGAGGTCAGCTTCTGGTTCGCCCTGGCGCTGTTCGGCGTGGCCGCCGCCCCGGGCTCGGCGTGGTGGCTGTTCGTCGGGGTGATCGCGATGGTGGCGATGTTCCTGGGCGCCAGCATCCCGATGATGGAGAAGCGCAGCCTGGCGCGACGCCCGCAGTATCAGGACGTCATCGACCGGGTGCCGATGCTGATTCCCCGCCCCCCGCGAAAGGCCGCCGTATGAACGCGACCAAACCCCGGGTGGTGATCGCAGGCTTCGGTGACAGCGGGGTGCTCACGGCGATCCGGCTGGCCCGCCACGCCGACATCGTCGGCATCTCGGTCAAGCCGGCTTTGGTGAGCGGTCAGGAGCTGGGGCTGCGGCTCGCCCGGCCCAAGGACTGGGCCCGCGACAACTGGATCTCGTTCGACAAGTACCGCGCCCTGGACGGGGTGCGCACCGTGCAGGCCACCCTGACCGGCTTGGATCTGGAGAACCGCACCGTCCATGGCAGCGCACCCGACGGCGCGCCGGTGGCCGAAAGCTACGACGTCCTGGTCATCTCCACCGGCGTGCGCAACGGGTTCTGGCGCCAGCCCACCGTGCAGACCGCCGACGAGATCGCCGCCGAGCTGACCGCCACCCACAACCGGCTGGCCGACGCGGGTTCGGTGATCATCGTCGGCGGGGGCGCCGCGGCGGTCAGCGCCGCTGCCAACATCGCCACCGCCTGGCCGGGCAAGAAAGTGGATCTGTACTTCCCGGCCGAGCGGGCGCTCACCGAGCATCATCCGCGGGCGTGGGAACGCTTGCAGAACAGGCTGATCGGGCTCGGCGTCGGCCTGCATCCGGGGCATCGGGCGGTGCTGCCCGATGGCTTCGACGGCGCCGAGATCACCGCCGAGCCGGTGCAGTGGAGCACCGGCCAGCCGCCTGCGCAGGCCGACGCGGTGCTGTGGGCGATCGGGCGGGTCACACCCAACACCGAGTGGCTGCCGCCGGAACTGCTCGACGAGCAGGGTTTCGTGCGGGTCACCCCGGAGCTGCAGCTGTGCGGCCATCATCGGGTGTTCGCGATCGGCGACGTGGCGGCCACCGACCCGCTGCGGGCCTCGGCGCGGGCCAGGGCCGACGGGCTGCTGGCGCACAACATCAAAGCCACGCTGGAGGACCGCCCGCTCAAGCAGTACCGACCCCCGCGGCGGCGCTGGGGCTCGATCGTCGGCATCCAGGCCGACGGGCTGGAAGTGTTCGCCCCCAACGGCACCGCCTACCGGTTCCCGGCGTGGTCGATCGACCGGGTGCTGATGCCCTGGATCGTGCGCCGCGGCATCTACAAGGGCGTGCGGGAAAACCGGCCGCTGGCCTGAACAAGCTGGTCCCGGGTAGTTCCGCCGAACTGACAGCGCGAGAACGGACGGTAGGCTGCTTCCAGTGGCGATCTTCGGCCGGAACTCGGCCCGTCAGCGTCTGAAGAGGGCGACCCAGAGCGCGCTCTCGGTGCCGGCATTCGACACGCCCGCCGACTGCACACCGTGGGTGATCGGCGGGTTGTGGCCACCGGAGCTGGCGACCGTCACCCCGGCCACGGCGACAGTCGCCGAACACCTGAAGCGAGATCTGCAGCGCATCGCGGACACGGCCAACGAGCGGATGGGCGCGCTACGCCACGCCGATCTCCCCGACTTCGCCCGCCGGGCCGAGGAAGCCAGGATCATCGACTCCGCCCGGGCCTTCGCGGTGCAACGCGTCGAATCGACGATCCGTCAACTGCGTTCTGCAGCAATCGAATTCGACACCGATCCGGCGATTCCCGTGATCGTCGCCGAACCGGAACCCGAATCACCGCCACAGGCCGAACCGCACGTCGAGCCCGACGACAGGCGCTTGGCCCGGCTGCTGGAATTCGTCGCGCGCCAGGAACCCGGCTTGCGGTGGGCGATCGGGGACCGCGCGGATGGAACCACGTTGCTGGTCACCGACCTTGCGCACGGCTGGATCCCGCCGGGCGTCGCACTGCCCGCCGGTGTCATGCTGCTGGCGCCGGCCAGGAGAGCGGGCCGAATCGGTGAACTGCTCGGTGACGTCATCCGATCCGCGGTCTACCACCCGGGCGATCCGTTCACCATGGGCCGCGACGAGACGACGCCGCCGTCACAGAAGCCGCGGGAGCTGCCCCGCCTCGACGACCTCGGGTGGACACTCGTGGAGGCCACCCATTGGCGTGAGGGCCTGCCCAGGATCGCGCACACGTTGGCCAAGGCAGGGGCCGCCCGCACCGGTGTGGTCGACGCCGAGGTGGACGTGCTGCGGGTGCACTCCGACACCGCGCGGTATCAGCTGATGGCCCAGTATCCCGACGTCGACCAGGATCTGCTGAGCAACTGCTTACTACTCGCGGCTACCGAGGCAATCGCCGTCGCCGACGAGTCGTCGGCCAACTATCACGTCGCCTGGTTCGAAGCCCTCAACGCCCCGCCGCCCAGCCGTTGGGGCACCACAGCGTGACGGGTGAGGCAGGCTGAGGTTGCTGGGGCGTTTTCCACGCCGTTGACCGTGTTCCTCGCGGAAGTGAATTGACGCAGGTAGCGGTGCTCGACATACTGGCTAGGTGGCGGGATCCGGTAGTGATCGCGAGCTTAGCGACAGGGATCTCGTCGATGCGGTCTTACAGGAACTGAGCGAGGCTGCGCAGCGTTGGGAGGCGCTCGTCGCTGCTGCCGAGACCGTCACGTACAGCGTCGACCTGGGGGATATACACGCGGTGGCAAACTCCGACGGCAAACTCATCGAGCTCACATTGCACCCCGCGGTGGTGACCGATTACAGCCATGGCGAGCTCAGTGACCGGCTGAATCTGGCGTTCGCAGCCCTGCGTGAGGAAGCCGAAACCGACAACCACGCCCGGTACGGCGGCGAATTGCGGTGATCCGGTGCCGCTGAATCTGTCCAACCGCGACCAGAACTCCGGTCACCTGTTCTACAACCGCCGGCTGCGCGCGGCCATCACCCGGTTCTCGGTGCGGATGAAACACGACGACCGCAAGCAGCAGGCCGCGGTCGCGCTGTCGATCGTCTTCGTGCTGATCGGCTGCGGGTGGATGGCGCTGCTGCATTTCATGAAACCGGCCGGGCTGGTCGGCCAGTCCAACATCATCGGCAACCGCGACACCGGGGCGCTCTACGCGAAGATCGACGATCGGCTCTACCCCGCGCTGAACCTGACCTCTGCGCGGCTGGCGACGGGAAGCGCGTCGGCGCCGACCTGGGTCAACGCCGCCGAGATCGCCAAGTACCCGACCGGGCCGATGATCGGGATCCCCGGCGTCCCAGACGATCTGACCGTCTCGGCCAACCCGGTCTCGGCGTGGTCGGTATGTGACACCGCTCCTGCCCGGGGCAGCGGTCAGCCGCCGGTGGTCACCGCCATCGCGGGGCAGCTGTCCGCCGGCGGACGCGCCCAGCCGATGCGGCCGACCGAGGCGGTGCTGGCCACCCACGGCACCGACACTTATCTGGTCTGGAATGGGCAGCGCACCCAGATCGACCCGACCGATCGCTCGGTCACCTTCAACCTGGGACTCGATCCGGGCGCCACCCGTCCGATCCAGATATCCAACGCCCTGTTCGACGCCATGCCTGCGACGGAGCCCCTCGTGGTGCCCGTCATTCCGGAGGCGGGCACGCCGTCACGCCTGCTCGACGGCTCAGTGGTGGGCGCTGTCCTGGAGACCAAGGACTCCAACGGCGCCGTCAGCGGGTTCTACGTACTCCTGCCCGACGGCGTGCAGAAGATCACCGGCTTCGTCGCCGACCTGTTGCGCACCGCCGACAGCCAGGGCTCGACGACCCCGAAACTGGTCTCGCCGGACAAACTGGTCAACATCCCCGAGTTGACGGTGCTCAACGTCGACTTCTATCCCACCGGAAAGCTGGATTTCGTCGACACCGATGCCAATCCGGTGACCTGCGTGGGCTGGCAGAAGCAGACCACCGACCGGCAGGCCGCGGTGACCTTCTTCTCCGGGCGCGGCCTGCCGACCCCGCAGAGCTTGGATTCCCACATTGTGCGGCTGGTGCGGGACAGCCGCGACCCGGACTCCGTCGAGGCCAACCAGACCCTGATGCTGCCGGGCGCGGCGAATTTCGTCGCGTCGACCAGCGCCGCCATGTCCTCGGACACCCGCGAAAGTCTGTATTGGGTTTCGCCACAAGGCGTCCGGTACGGCATCGAGTGGGACCAGAACACCCTGCAGGCGCTCGGATTGGATCCACGCCGGGCGGTTCAGGCGCCCTGGCCCATCGTGCGGACCTTCGCGGCCGGCCCGGCCATCAACCGGGCGACCGCGCTGCTGGCCCGCGACACCATCGACCCCGGAGGGGCGGTGGCCCCGGTGGCTGCCCCCGGGCAACAGAACGCGGGAGGGTAGCGGTGTCGAAAAGGGGATTCGTCCGCGGCGGACGCCGACCGGCGCCCAGCGTGCCACCGGTCCGGGTGGCGGTCGCGCCACCACTGGCACTGCCCGAGCGTGAACCGCGCAACATCCTGCTGATGATCGCGCTGCCGGCGCTGCTGGTCGGCATCATCGGCACGCTCGTCGTGATGTACACCTCGGGTGTCCGCTCGCTGCAGTCCGGGTTCTTCCCGCTGATCGGCTTGGTGGGCTTCGGTGCCCTGATGTTCAGTGGCCGGTTCGGTCGCGGTCGCCGGATCAGCTGGGGCGAGCAGGAAAAGCAGCGCCGGGTGTATCTGCGTCAGCTCGACGACGATCGCGACGAGGTGCAGCACGCCGCTGCCGAACAACGCCGCAGCCAATTGTTCGTCCACGGCGACCCGCAGGAGCTCGATACCGTGATCGGTGGGCCGCGGATGTGGGAGCGCCGGCCCGCCGACGCCGACTTCCTCGACGTACGGCTGGGTATCGGGGTGCAGTCGGCGGCCGACTCCGCGGTTTCTCTGCAATGGCCCGAAGTCCCCGTCGGCGAGGAGCTGGAACCGGTGACGGGCCGCGCATTGCGCGATTTCATCCTGGAGCAGAGCAAGATTCGCGACATCGGCAAGGTGCTGAGCCTGCGCTCGCGGCCCGGATTCAGCTTCGTCGGTGATGACCCCGGCGAGCTGCACGCGTTCATGCGGGCAGTGCTGTGCTCGCTGGCCGTCTATCACAGCCCCAACGACATCAAGCTCATGGTGGTGACCCGGCATCCGGAGCTGTGGTCATGGCTGGTGTGGCTGCCCCACAACCAGCACGACGAGATGTTCGACGCCTGCGGCCTGCGGCGGCTGGTCTTCACCTCGCCCACCGAACTCGAGGACGCGCTGGATGCCGAGCTGCACCGCAAGGGCAGGGGTCCGTGGGCGCCGCCCACCGGATCCAGCCCGACCACCATGGGGTCGCCCATGGAGGCGCTGCCCGGAAACGCGCTGGGGCCACACTGGGTGATCGTCGACGACAACGTCGGCACCCCCGAGCAGTGGGAAGGCATCACCGGCCAGAAGGGGATGGCCGGAATCACGGTGCTGCGCCTGGCATCCCGTCCCGGTGTCGGGGTCGGCTTTGCCGACGAGGAAGAACGCTTTGGGCTGCGGGAAGGCCGGCTGCGGCACCGCGGCGCCTTCTACGCCGTCGCCGACATGCTCGCCGAGAGCACGGCCGACCGGTATGCGCGGGCGCTGGCCCGCTGGTCGCCGATGACCGCCGGCGAACTGTCGGAGACCGACAGCCAGGGCGGCGAGCTGCTGCGTGCGCTGGGCATCACCGACCCGCGCCGACTCGATGTCGACCGGCTGTGGGCAGAGAGCCGTGGCCGGGGCGACCCCAAGTGGGCGGTGGTTCCGGTCGGGGTCAAACCCGGCGGCGAGCTTCAGTACATCGTGTTGCGAGCCAAGGATTTCGGTGGCTTCGGCTTCCATTCCGTGGTGATCGGCACCTCCGGCTCGGGAAAGTCTGAGTACTTCCTGTCGCTGTGCAACGGGATAGCGTTGACGCACTCGCCGGAGACGTTCATCGTGATCTTCGTCGACATGAAGTTCGAATCGGCTGCTCAGGATCTCGAAGGCCTGCCCCATGTGGCGGGTTCACTGTCCAACCTCGGCAAGGACGATCGACACCTCGCCGAGCGGATGCGCAAGGCCATCGACGGTGAAATTGCCCGCCGCTACCGGCTTTTCAAGGATGCCGGTGCCCGCGATGCCAACGAGTACGAGGAGATGCGCCTGGCCGGGCGCGACCTCGAGCCGGTTCCGATCCTGCTCGTCATCATCGATGAGTATCTCGAGCTGTTCCACAACCACCCCGAATGGATCGATCTGGTCATCCACATCGGCCAGGAGGGCCGCGGCTGCAATGTCTTCTTCACGCTCGGGGGACAGCGGCTGGATCTGTCGTCGCTGAGTAAGGCCAAGAGCAACATCGCTTTCCGGGTCGCCCTGCGTGCCGAGACCGCCGAGGACTCCCGTGACGTGATCGGCAGCGACGCCGCGTTGCACCTGCCGTCCAAGGAGGCGGGCTACGGTCTGCTCAAGGTCGGCCCGCGTGAGCTCGAACAGTTCCGCTGCTTCTACGTCTCGGCCCCGTTCGTGGTGCCGAAGAAGGTGGTGAACACCGACACCACGGTGGACGTGAGTTTCACTCAACCCCGGCCCCTGACCTGGGAGTACCAGCCGCTCTCCGATGAGGACAACGCCGCGCTGGCCGGTGCCGACGCACCGGAGGAGCCCGACGAATTCCTCTATCACGCGGACGGTTTCAAGAAGAAGAAGCTGCTCGACGTCATCCGCGAGTCGCTGATCTCGCATCCAGCCCGTGCGCCGCACCAGATCTGGCTGCCGCCACTGGAAGTCGGCGAGACGGCCGATGTCCTGGTCGAGCGCTGGCGAGGCAAACCGTGGTGGGTGGACTACGGACAGAACCCCGGACTGGTCATTCCGGTCGGGATCGAGGACTTCCCCGAGGACCACGCCCAGCGCGTGCATGTCATCGACGCCGAGATGGACAACGTCATGGTGGTCGCGACCGCCCAGCGTGGGAAGTCCACCACGCTGATGACGCTGATCACGTCGGCCTCGCTGATGTACCGGCCGGAGCGGGTGACCTTCTTCTGCCTGGGTGCGTCGCTGTACCCGGTCGAAGACCTGCCGCACGTGGCCGGCGTCGTCAGCCTCACCGACACCGAAGGAGTGTCGCGGACACTGGCCACGATCGAAGGACTGATCCGGGCGCGCGAGGCATCGTTCAAGCGCTACCAGATGGACATCGGCGAATTCCGCGAGCGCCGGTTCGGGGCTGCGGGCGGCGGCGGCACCGATCCGGACGACAAGTTCGGCGACGTCTTTCTGGTCATCGACAACTTCGGCGACCTGTACGACAAGGACAACGGCATGGGGGATCGGGCGATCACGATCGCCCGCCAGGGCTTGTCCTACGGCATTCACGTCGTCACCAGCGCCAGCGGGTGGCTGGTCGGACAGAAGCAGGCCCTGCTGAACGTCTCGAACGCCCGCATCCAGCTGCGTCTGAGCAATCCCGACGAGACACAGATGGGTACCGGCATGGAGCATCGCCGGGCGGCGCGCAACACCCTGGACCGGCCCGGTTTCGGGGTGAGCCGGCTGGGGCACGAGCTGCTGATCGGCTTACCGGAGATCGTCGGCCCCGACGGCGAGCGGATCCCCACTCGCCAGGTCGGCCAGGTGATCGCCGCCCAGACCGGCGCCGGGCGGGTCGAGACGCTGGCCAGGCTGCCCGAACACATCGGCCTGCGGGAGATCGTCGCCGCCTACCCGGCCACCGGCGAGCGCCTGGACATCCCGTTCGCACTCGGCGAGAGCGCGCTGCAACCGGTGGCGCTGCCGACCCGGCAGGCGCCGAACCTGCTGGTCGTCGGCAGGCAGGGCTGCGGGAAGACCAGCACCTTGGCCGCGTTCGGACAGGCCATCTCGTTGCGGTTGTCGCCCGACGAGGCGCAGATCACGATCGTCGATCCGAAGACCAGCCTGATCGGCAAGATTCAAGGACCGCACGTACGGGCATACGCCTATACGCCCGACGACATCGATCAGGTCCTGGCCGAGTTGGCCGAGATCATGCGCGACCGGCTGCCACCGTCCGGACTGAGCCAGGAGGAGCTGATGACCCGCTCTTCGTGGACCGGTCCGCACCACTTCGTGCTGATCGACGACGAGCAGGAACTGCGGCCCAGCGGGGCCATCGGAAAGGCTGCCGCGACCGCGCCGCTCTGGACGCTCATCGAGCGAAGCCGGGAGATCGGATTGCACGTCATCGCCACCCGGTTGCCGGGCAACTGGGCCGGCGTCTCGGCGATGAGCCCGTTCCTGCAGAAGCTGACCGGTTCGCGGGCGCCGACGCTGTTCATGGACAACGACCCGCAGACGGTGAAAGTGTTCGGCCGCACCAGCGCCCAGCAACTACCGCCGGGCCGCGGACTGCTGGTGACTACCGACGGCGCGATGGAAGGAGTACTTGTTGGTACGCCGGACTGAGCGACAGTCGGTGAGTTAGCTGCGAGTGCAACGACATAAGTCGCATTAGGTAGCCAGCACACTCTACAATACAACGGTATTGCAGTTTCCCCTGCGATCACCCAAGGGAGAGCAACATGGTTCTGAACGTCAATGCCGCATCGGTGTCCACCTCTGCGACGACCGAGACCGGAATCAGCGCGGAAATGGGCGCGGCCACCTCGGCGGCGTCGGCAGCGTTGGTGGGGGTCCTGCCGATGGGTGCGGATCTGGACTCTGCCGAGTTCGCTGCGGCACTCAACGCCGCGGGCGCCTCCTACATCGGCACCGCCACCGAGCATCTCGCCAATCGGGGCATGTTCGCCGGTGCGCAGGACATGGCCGCGGCCACGTACACCGCCACCGACGTCCTGAACAACGCCGCGCTGGGCCTGTAGGTCGATGCCCGATCCCTCGTGGCCGGCGCTCTCGCCGGAGACCAACTACCTGCGGCTCGTCGGGCCGGGGGCGGGCGGTACGGCGACCACGATGGCCAGCGGGGCGGCCTGGCAGGCGTTGATGGGCAGCAACGAGCTGGCCTTCTCGCTGTCGCAGCTGAACACCGCGGTCACCGCGCTGAACTTCGAGGGCATCGGCGGGCTCAGCTCGATGACCGCGGTCACCGGCCTCAACACCGCATTGCAGCTGCTCGCCGGTTGGGTACAGGAGAAGCCGCCGATCGCTGCCAGCGCCGTGGCGGCCTATGAGACCGCGGTGTCGACGATGATCCCGGCGGAGGTCTCGATCGCCAATCGCACCGAACAGGCATCGGACGTGGCGATCAATCCCGCGGTGCTGGGTGCGCTCACCCCGGCGATCGTCGCTCTGGACACCGAATACTTCGGTGAGCACTGGCCGCACAATTCCGGCGCCGGCGCCACCTACGGCGCGGCGTTGGCCTCCTTGGCCGCCGCTCTGGCAGTACCTCCGCCGATTGCGCCGCTGGGCGCCTCGCCGGCCGCACCCGCCGCCGCGGCGGCCGCGGTGGCCCAGGCCGCCGGCACCACCGGCATGCAGGCCGCCACGCAAGGCACCGGCCAGGTCACCCAGATGGCCGGGAAGACTGCCGCCGCACCCGCCTCTGCCGGCGGCGAGATGAGCTCGATGATGATGCAGCCCATGCAGGCGGCGATGGGCGCGATGCAGCCGCTGATGGGCATGTTTCAGGCCCCCATGCAGGCCTTTCAGGGCTTGTCGAGCCTGCCGCAGTCGATGATGGGCTCGCTGGGCGGGATGTTCAACGGCATGAAGGCCGGCGATGCGGCCATGCCGGCCGCCGAACTCGTCAAAGCCGGAGCGCCGACGGCCGGGGGCGCCGGGCTCGGTGGCGGGGGAATCGGTGGCGGCGGTGGAGGCGTGCCCGGCGCGGGCCTGACCAGCTATACCCGCCCCACGAGCAGCTTTGCCCCGGAGAACTCAGGACGCCCGACGTCGCTGAAGACCGGCCTGCTCAGCGCCGCCGAGGTCCGTCCGACCACCGCACCCATGGGTGGTGGCGCCATGCCGATGTCACCGGCCCACGCCGGGATGCTCGGCCAGGGCAAGGGCGAGAACAGCAAAGACGATGTGGCGCACGCGCGCATCGTGGTGGAAAAAGATCCGCGGTGGGATCCGCGGCTCAGCTAACGGCTTGTTACGAGGGGGTGCGTCCGTCAACGTTTGCCAGGGGTGAAGTGACAGCAGGTCAGTCTTCGCCCGATACTCGTCAACACATCCCCAGACCGGGACCTCAATCAGCAAAAGGGAGAAGCACATGACACTGGTCGTCACACCGGAAGTGCTGCGCAGCACGCAGCAGGCCATCGAATCCGCGCTCGAGCACGCCACGGCGATCGCCAACGGATACCTCAGCAGCCATGAAGGCTTGGGCTCGGCGGTCTGGGGTGGCCAGGCGCAGCTGGCTTCGGTCAACACCGCCGCGCAGATCAACCACGACCTGCAGCAGACCATCACCGGCGGCACGCGCCTGGCCCACGGCCTGAGCCAGGCGGCTTCGATGATGGAACAGCACGAAGCCGACGCCGCCCACAGCCTGACCAGCTTCGCCGCCAACGCCTGATCCCAGCCACCTCACGAAAAGGACTTCACACCATGTCGGACAACATCACGTACAACCACGGCGGCGTCGCTGATTTCGCCTCCGACGTCGGCTCCCGGTCAGCCCAGCTGATGGAGATCCACGACGACATCCTGCAGCGCACCAACGCCATCGCCGACTTCTTCCAGGGCGCTGCCGCGGGCTCGTTCCACGAGGCCCAGATGCAGATGCTGCAAGGCCTGCAGGGCCTGATCGAGACGATGAACCAGCACGGATCGACCATCAGCAGTGTGAACGACAGCGCGCATCAGACCGACATCATGATGGGCAACCTCTTCTAACCGGACTTCTCAGCCGGTGGGGGCGCACAGTCGGTGCGCCCCTGCTGTCTGTTTTGGGATCACCATGTTGACGACGACAGTGGACGGCCTGTGGGTGCTACAGGTGCTGTCCGGCATCGAAGTAGTGGCACCCGAACTCGGCCTGCGGCCGCATCTGCCCAGTATCGAGACCCGCGAGCGGGCCTTGGCGCACCCCGTGGCCGACGAACTGCGTGCCGCGGGCGTCATCACCGATGCCGGCGGGGTCGACGACGCCGTCCTGGAGTGGTTGACAGTGTTGTCCCGCCGGGACATCGCCCTGCTGATCTACGCGCAGACGCCTGCGCAGGATGTCGAACCGGAACGAGTGCTGTTGGCACGCTTCGCCCAGTGGTGGGTTGTGCTGGAACGCAACGGCATTCTGGTGCGGCTGTCCGGAGCCGGTACCGCGACCTCGGAGGAGTCGGCCGGCATGCTGATCAATGCGCAGATCGAGCGGCTGTGCGGGGTCATGAAGGCCGCTTCGTTGCGTCCCGTCACCCTCGAGGTGCCCGAATTGCTTGCCGCTGTTCATGATCGGGCGAGCCTGCGCAGCTTTCTGATGGACCGCAGACTCGACGGCGACCAGGTCACGATGCTGACGCTGGCCGCCGACACCGAGCGCTCGGCACAGGCGTCGGTGGTGGCCATCCAGTCCGGGATGCCCAGTGGGCCGGCCCGCAACCACATCGACCAGGGCGCGGTCACCATCATCGACACCCCCCAGGGCAGGCTGGTGTCCGAACACGTCACCCGCTCCGGGAAATCCTGGATGATCGTCTCCCCGGGATCAGCGGCCAACATCGCCTCCGCGGTGTTGAAGATGGTTCGTCGACTGCCCGCCGACGACGAGTGGTTCTCTCACAGAAAGGTTGTCTAGGTGACGAATCCCTGGAATGAGCCGGGGCGTTCTGCCGATCCCCGCGACCCCGCCGGACGGGAAAGCTTCGGGGGCCACCACCGCCCGCAGCAGGACTCGGTGTCGGGCACTCTGCGCATCTCGGACATGGTGGCGCCGCGCAAGATTCCGCCCGGATCGGGTTGGCGCAAGTTCATCTACAACCTGTCGTTCAAGTCCATCAATCTCGGCGAGTCGCCCGCGGAGCGGCACTATCGTGAACTCCGCGAACGGATCCGCAGGCACATCCGCAAGCAGTACGTCATCGGTTTCGTCTCCGGCAAGGGCGGGGTCGGCAAGACGACGATGACGGCGAGCGTGGGTGCGGTGTTCCGGGAATGCCGCCCCGAGAACGTGGTGGCGATCGACGCCGCCCCCGGGTTCGGCACGCTGGCAGGCCGCATCGACGAAGCACCCCCGGGCGACTACTCCGCCGTACTCAACGACACCGATGTGCAGGGCTACGCCGACATTCGAGAACATCTGGGGCAGAACCAGATCGGACTCGACGTCCTGGCCGGAAACCGGGTGTCGGACCAGCCTCGCCCACTGGTCCCGGCAATGTTCACCGGCGTGCTGTCCCGGCTCCGCCGCACCCACAACGTGATCCTGGTGGACACCGCCGACGATCTGGAACATCCGGTCATGAAGGCCGTCTTTGACGCCTGCGACACCCTGGTGTTCGTCTCCGGGCTGACCGCCGACACCTCGCTGCCGGTGACCCGCTCGATCGACCTGCTGCGCTCACTGGGCTACCACGAGCTGGTGTCGCGCAGCATGGTGATCCTCAACGACAGCCGCAACAATTACGACTCCGACGCCCGCAAGTATCTGACCGAACGATTCAGCCAATCCGGCGCGACCGTCGAATTCATGCCGTACGACCCGCATCTTGCCAAGGGCGGCATCATCGACGCCCAGCACGAACTGCAGAAGAAGACGCGACTGCGGCTCTTCGAGATCACCGCAGCCCTGGCCGACAAGTACATTCCGGACGCCGACAGGCCGCGCTGATGGCCAAGGTCTCGTTTCCGGCTCGCTGCGCCGTCGCGGTGATCTGCGGTGAACACCTTGTCTCCCAGGTGTACCCAGCCTCCGTGCCGGTCGAAGTCTTCATCGACAATGTCGTCGAGCTGCTCGACGAGGAGCTCAAACGTCGTGGCGCACCGGGCCTGGACCCAGGCATCGGCTATGAACTGAATCGCGCCAACGGCACTCGGCTCGACGTCACGAAGACCCTGGACGAACTCGGTGTTGAAGACGGAGCCACGCTGGTTCTCGTCCCGGCGCAGGAAGGCGAGTCCTTCGAGCCGCAGTACGAGTCGCTGTCCACAGGGCTGGCCCGGGTCGGAAAGAGACTGTTCGCCCCGGTGACCGCCGAAACCGCCGCGCACACCGCGATGGCGGTACTGGCGATGGTCGCCGTTGCGGTTGTGGGCCTCGGTGTGCGTAGCCGCCTACACACCGATTCGTGGATTCCGGCCGCGGTGACCGGGACGGCCGGTCTGCTGCTCGCCGTGGGTGCCGGTTGCGTGTGGCGGTGGTGGCCGCGGCGCGCGGATCTGCTCGCCGGGTTTGCTTGGCTGACCGTCCCGCTGTGGGCGGTGGCCTTCGCCGCCGCGGCGCCCGGCGGCGTGGGCGCCGCGCATCTGTTCATCGCGGCTCTGGCCACCGCGGTGCTCACCGTCGGTGCGGTCACCATGACCGGCCGGCACGTCACTGTCGCCGCGACGGTGGTGACGCTGTGCGGCGTGGGAGGGCTGGTCGCACTTGCGCGGATGTGGGCCGCTGTACCGGCCCAGTGGCTGGGCATGTGCACCCTGATCGGGCTGCTGTTGCTTCTCACGCTGGCACCGACGTTCGCGCTGTGGGCGGCGCGAATTCGTCCGCCGCACTTCGGCTCGATCACCGGGCGCGACCTGTTCCGGCGCAGCGACGGTCTCCCCGTCGACACCGTCTCGCCCGTCGATGACGAGGCAGAGGACGAGCCGAACCCGGACACCACACCGCGTGGTGCCGCCATCACCGCGGCTGCCACCCGGGCGAACAGCGTGCTCACCGGCATCTGCGTCGCCTCGGCGGTCACCTTGCCCGCCGCGGTGTGGGCGACGTTGATGCCCGGCCGGGCCAAGAGCACCGGCGCCGCGGTGTTGGCGGGGCTGTTCGTGCTGATCTTCATCAGCCGTGGCCGCGCCTTCGCCGACAAGCGTCAGGCCGTCGCGCTGGTGTGCGGGGCCGCCGCGGCGCTCTGCATCGGTGTCGTCCGCTACGTTCTGCACGAGCCTGCGGATTCGGGGGCGGCGCTGCTGGGGGGCGCGCTGGCCTTGGCCGCCTTCGCCGGCGCCGGATTGGCTGCGGCGCTGCTCGTTCCGGTGACCCGCTTCACTCCGCTGGTGCGGATGATCGCGGAATGGCTGGAGCTGGCGGCGATCGTGGCCGCGTTTCCGTTGGCGGCCTGGATCGGCGGGCTGTTCACCTGGGTCAGGATGCGATGAACGGACAGCGGTTCGTCGCGGCGGTGATGGTCGTCCTGCTGATCGGGATGGTTGCGAACCTCCCTGCCGCGCAAGCGATTCCACCGCCGAGCGTGGACCCCTCGATGGTTCCGCCGGACGGTCCGCCGCGACCGGACCAGCCCATGCGGCAGAGCAACATCTGCGCGCGCACCATTACCGTGGCCGACCCGAACGTGGCATTGCCCGCGCCGAACCTGGCGATGCTCAACATCGCCAAGGCCTGGCAGTACTCGACGGGCAACGGGGTGCCGGTAGCGGTGATCGACACCGGGGTCAATCCGAATCCCCGCCTGCCGGTGGTACCCGGCGGGGACTACATCATGGGTGGCGACGGCCTGATGGACTGCGACGCGCACGGCACGATCGTCGCCTCGCTGATCGGTGCGGCGCCGCAC
>NZ_BEWG01000085.1 GCF_002723835.1 Mycobacterium sp. shizuoka-1
CACCGACACCGCCCTCAGACGGCGATCAGCAAGCCGGAACGGAGGTCGCCTGAAACACGCCGATCCACAGGTATTGACAATTCCTCAGGCCGTAGAAGCGGGTGACGCTGTGGTGCACCGCGTGAAAGCGCCACAACACACCGATCTTGTGGCTGGCCAGATGTACGACGGTGATGCCGAGGTCCGCGACCAGGATCGCGGCGAGGACCTGTGCGATGAATGGCCAGCTGTGTGGCCACAACGGCGGTGCGGGGACGATCGCGGCCAGCAGCGGGATGGCGGCCACGCTTGCCAGGATGAGGGTTTCGTTGACCGCGACGTGGATGCGGTCGCGCGTGCTGTCGGCCCGGTCACGGTTCCACGCGGTGTCATACGGAATGACCAGCTCTACCAGGAACGTCGTCGTGATCGCGACGACCAGGACGGCCAGCAGCCAGTACTTCTGGGCGCCGCCGGCGGTGAAGACGATGCCGGCGCCGTTGAGGCCGATCAGCATGAACGGCACGTAGCCGTAGCGGGCCACCGCCTGGGCCGCGGTAGCCGCCGTCGATGTCGGAGAAGTCGTGCTCATGCCGTGAATCGTCGCGGTCACCGACACGGCGGCGCTTGAATGATCCGGCTAAAGGCCGGCTTCGTGGTCCCAGGACACGTGCCGGCTCAGGACCGGTCTCAGAGATGCGTTAGCTTAGTTTGACGCCTGTGCTCACACGAGCGGAGAAGTCAGGTGTTTACTCGCGGTGATCATGATCGCCGTGGTCGTCCTGCGCAGGCACCGCGGGTGGGGCCGGAACTTCGGCCGTCGCCGGTGCAGCCGACTCGCCGGCAGGCTCGTTGACGGGCGGCGGGGCGGCCGGCTCGTGATTGCTGTCAGGGCTTTGAACATGCTCGCTGCTCGTCCCATGATCATTACCCTCCGCGGGCTCGGCGCCAGCGCCGTGGTGATCGCTATGCGCATCGTCGGGGGTCGTCGCGTCGTGCTCGCCGTGCCCATCCTCGGGGGTCGTCCCGTGGTGGCCACCGTCCGCGCTCGCTGGCGCATGGCCGTGCTGCAGTCCTGAAGCAACGCCCACCGTGGACGCCAGCGTCACGACACCGACGGCGCCCATGAGCACTAATGCGCTGCCGAACACCGGTACCGGCTGTCCTTGCAGGCCGCGGTACCACACCCAGCTGGCGCCCATCACGATGTAGATTTGAAGCAGCAGTGCGCAAAGGTCCGCGGCTTGGACCAATTCCGCTTCTCCCGCGCTGGGGCCGAACGGGGCTCCCACGGTCCTGGACAGGGCCCAAAGAGCAATGGCTCCAACGTTGAGCATGATGCCGGCAGCAAGCACAGGAGTCGTGGTTCGTGCGAGAACCAGGCGCGCCCAGAGCAGTTGGAAGAGTGCGATCGTTGCGAAGAACAAGCCTGCTGGCATCCACTCCTGCCAGTGGGTGGGTACGACGGCGAAGTGGATGACCGCGGCGCCCAGCGATGCGAGCGCGGCGAGCCGAGCCGCCAACCGGCTGTCGGTTTTCTTCGCTGTCCTTGGCGCCACCGAACCAGGATGACAGCGCCACCCGCGACAGCGGTTGCATGACACCACATCTCAACACGACCGAGATTCATTTGTCATCAACTACTGTCTTCCTACGTAGACGCCGTCGATGCCACCCTCTGAGTCTCGACCACCGCCGCTTGGCCGTGCGGTAGGACGCCCGCTCGCACTTAGCGTCGGCGAATGTAGCGATTTCGCGGGTCGTTGCTCGCTGCTGAAGAGCGGTCGCAGACATTCGTCCGGGATACGCGTGTCGGCGGGTCCTGGTGCGCAGTCGGACCTGCAATTGTTGATGTACTTCTTGGTGGATGTCGACTCTGATGGTCGGGGCAACCTCAAGCGTCGCCGCCAGTCCATAGCGGACCGGTGCCGCCAACCGGCCCACGTCCACGCGGCAGTCAACGTTGATCTCAGGCGCATCGCCCGCTGCGAACGCGACGGCCCGTTGTCCTTCGAGTATTTCGTGTTGCACGGTGCCGTTACGGCGCCTCGACGACATCCGCGAGCATTCGCCGGGATATGCCACTTGCTTGGGTAGTGGCGGCGGCGTCTTAGGTGCTGTAATCGGGCGTCTACCTGCACGACAGGGTGTCTGAGACGGCAAATAACGCGCATTATGTGTATGTTTTGTGGAGCTTGTTGAGTCACTTTGCGGATTATTCTCGCCGCTTTTATGGTTAGGCGCTGTAGAGTCGCTGCTGACGAAGGAGGTGCTCGCGAGATGTCCGACTTGTTGATCAAGGCTGGGGACGACACCGCGCGGATGGACACCCACGAGGTTGTCGCCTACCTTCTGGCGCGCCTCGGACCCACCCTGACGGCGTATATCGCCAGTTCACGAAGTCGTGCGATGCCAGCCCGGTGGGCCACCCCTCCGGGGGAGCGCAACCACGCCGAACCCTCGACTGAGAAAGCGCGGCGGCTGACGGCAACGCATACCGTCTTCTGGCTGATCGAGGAAGCCGAAAACGACCAGGTTGCCCGGAACTGGCTGATTTCTGCGAATCCTCGCCTAGACGGGATCACGCCGGCGCAACTGCTACGCGAAGATCAGTTTGGTGCTGTCTTTCGCGCCGCGGACGCGTTTATCACCGACACCTACCATGCCTAGTCACTCGTGACGTCGACTCTTCCTATACTCAGCCCGTTCGCTGTGTACAGAGAGGCAGGCGCGGGTGTCGTTGGTGGGTGCGACTATCTGCGCGTCGAGTGGGCTAAACATCGTTGCGAGTTCGGGTCAGAGTGTCTTTCGAGTGGCTCGGACGCAGTACGGTCCGGTTAATCCACCCCCGCGCGTTCCGGGTGAACATCCGGTCGAGGACTGGTCGCGATGGGATACGCCTGGGCGAACCATATACGGATGTTCCTCGGCGACAGGCGCTTTCGTTGAAGTGTTGGAGTATATCCGACCGGACCCGCCGGCGACGCTGCTGAGTGACCTCTTCGACGACGTGGAGCCCGATGACGCCGCGACGTTCGCCGCGCAGGTTGCGAAGGAGTTGCCACAGCACGGGGCGATGCCCTACCGGTCAATCTCGAAGGGCTGGCGGGAAATGCGCTCCCTCTACGAACTTCAATTGCCCTACAGCGGTTGGTTCGTCGACGTCACTGGCGCCGAATCGATCTCGGTGCTTTCCGAACGGCTGGGCTCGACTCTGCTGGCTGAGTGTGAGGTCGAGCACCTGACCCTCAGCGAGCTGACCAGCTCATCCGAAGACCTGAAGAAGCTCACGACGGGCATCGCAACGTGGATTCGAGACCGGACGGTTCTGTTCGACGGGGAGCGTCCGCACGGGATTGTTTACCCGTCCAAATGGGGTACGACGCTGGGCGACAACTACGCGATGTGGCTGCGGCGTACAGACGACGGGACTGGCCCCGATCCGGTGACCGAGATAGAACCCTCCAGCATCGGCAAGCACACAAAACCCTTTGTTGACGCGGCAAGATTGCGCGGCATGCGGATATTCTGAGCGCGACTAGCTGTACTGACCTGAGAGGTTAGGTATGCGGGTGGCGGGTGGTTGGCCGCCGAGTGCGGTGTGGCCGCGGTGGTAATTGTAGGTGTGTAGCCAGATCGGGAACTGCTCGCAGCGCTGGGCGTCGCTGGTGTAGAGCCGGGTATAGGCCCATTCGTCGCCGAGGGTTTGGTGAAATCTTTCTACCTTGCCGTTGGTTTGCGGCCGGTACGGCCGAGAGCGGCCGTGCTCGCGGTCGCGGGCGGCGTCGGCGCGGTAGAACCGTTCGAATACCCGGGTGATGCATTCGGCAGCGATTCCCTCGCCATTGTCGGCGACGGCGATCGTCAGCCGGTCGCCGTCGCGGACACAGCCGAGTTCGACAGAACCGCCCGGTGGAGTGTGCCGCAGCGCATTCTCGAGCAGATTGCCCAGGACTCCGCCCGCGTCACCCCGAAGCTGTGGGAAGACGAGCACCGGCTGCTGTCAGTCGGCTTCCACCAAGCCAAGAGACTCTGGCCCCGGTGTGAACGGATTTGTGAACGAAACAGTGCGTAAAGCGTGAGATGAGGCCGAACGAGAATGACACTGGAGACGCATTAAGTGACCTGACCTGGGCATTCAGGACACAACTGACCGCGTGAGGCGGCGACTGACCGGCTCATAACTTAGAGGTCGCATGTCGCGTTGTTCATCCCTCGGACGCGGCGGAAGCCGGCGATCGAGATTCTGGACGAGCACGCGGTTACGGCGGCCGGATTACGGTCTTGCAGGAACGACTCCTCGCGAGATGTCAGCAGTTGACGCGATGCGATTTCATGGACGACCGTTCGGTTCTAGGATTCGCCATTTAGATGGCAAAACTGGTTCGTCATCTCCGTGGCAAGACAGGAAACCCGCAGGCAGAGCCATCGCCATATGACATGGAGTTTGGCAATCTACATTGGGGTAGCTGCGGCGGTCTTGTCGGTGGTTTCCGGCATACTCTTTTGTGACGGGCACGCGTGTGGGCGGGCCCGCTGATCCCACGAAGGGGAGTGTCGAATGTCTGTGGTTTCTCTGGCTAGCCCGTTGCGAGTCCGTGGCGAGGGGCCGGTAAGTCTGGCGCGACGGGTGGTTGCTGCCGCCGGTGTGGTCCGCGACCTCGACGGGGGCGTTCCCGACGACCGGCAGCGAGCGGTGCTGGCTGCGTTCCCGGGGTGGGGGCCGGTGGCGAAGGTGTTCGATGCGCAGCCCGAAGGGGTGTGGGCCGAGATCGCCGACGAGCTCGACGAGATCGCCGGCGAGGCCGTGGCGGCGGCGGCCCGGGTTGTTGATACGTCCTACTTCACCCCGGCGGCGTTGGTGGCGCACATTTACGGGGTGCTGTGTGCGGCCGGGTTTGCCGGGGGCTCGGTGCTCGATCTCGGGTGTGGTTCGGGGGCGTTCCTAGAGCATGCCCCGCAGGACTTGCCGATTGCCTACACCGGTGTCGAAGCCGATCCGCTGTCGGGGGCGATTGCCCGGGCACTGCATCCCGGAGCCACCATCGTCACCGGGGAACTTCAGCGAGTGTCGCTGCCTCACCGTCGTTTTGATGCGGCGGTCGGCAATGTTCCTTTCTCATCAGCGCGGGTGCATGACGGCGCGTGTAGCTTCTACGGCCCGTTGCACGAGTACTTCATCCGCCGTGCCGTCGACGCGGTGCGGCCCGGCGGCTATGTCGTGGTGGTGACGTCGCGGCACACGCTCGATGGTGCCCGCGCGCTGTCGAGTGCGATCGGCGCACGGGCGGACCTATTGGCGGCGGTGCGGCTGCCGTCGGGCTACTTCGGGGGCGTGGGCACTGATGTGGTCGCCGACGTGTTGGTGCTGCGGGTGCGCGACGGTGACGACGAGCAGCTGGGATGGTCGGCCGGCGATGGTGCGGCCCCGGTGACTCTTGAGCAGACGGTATCCGGGCGGCTGTGCCGGGAGCGGGTCAGCGCCTTTTGGGCGGCGCACCCTGAACTGGTGGCCGGCCGGATGGCCCTGACCGGGTTCGACCGCCAGCCGTTGAGGGTGCAGGCCCAGGACCCCGCGGCGGCGGTAGAGGCGGCGTTCGCGGCGGTGGCTCCCCGCCTGGTCGCCTACGGCGCCGACAGCGATGCCGTCGACGACCTCGGCGAGGTGCGGCTGACCGACGATCAGGGCCGCAAAGAGGGATCGTTTCATCTCGTCGACGCTCAGGTGGTCCAGGTTGTCGACGGAGCGCTGGAGCCGGTGAAACGGCCTACTGCTGAGCTGCGCGCACTGATCGGCTTACGCGACGCGGCGGTGGCGCTGATCGAGGCTGAGGCGGACTGGGACACCCCTGATGACGTGCTAGAGCCGTGTCGCGCGCAGTGCGCCCTGGCCTACGCGCAGTACGTGGAGAGGTTCGGGGCGCTCAACCGGGGCGTGGCCACCACCGGCAAGCCGGATCCCGAAACAGGGATGCCACGCCTGGGGTGGCGCGCTGCCACGCTGTCGGGATTCCGCCGGGACCCCGATGCGGCGCTGGTGTTTGCATTGGAGGTGTTCGACCAGGACAGCGGCGAGGCTGAGCCGGCGCCGATCCTGACGCGTCGGGTCAACAAACGACCGCAGCCGGTGACCAGCGCCGACACACCTGGGGAGGCGTTGTCGGTGTGCCTGGGTGAGGGACGCGGACTGGACCTTGACCGGGTGGCCGCACTACTGGGCCTCACCGACGCTGAGCGCGCGTTCGACCTGCTCGGGGATCTCGTCTACCGGGAGCCGAACACCGATCGGCCGGTGCTCGCCCGTGACTACCTGTCTGGTGACGTACGCAGCAAGTTGCGGGAGGCGCTGGCCGCCGCGGCGGCCGATAGCCGCTATGAGCGCAACGTCACCGCCCTGGAGGCGGTGCAGCCGGCATGGCTGGGCCGCGACGAGATCCGCATCGAGTTGGGATCGCCATGGGTGGGTGCCGGCGACGTCGCGGACTTCTGCCGTGAGGTGTTCGGTGCGCGCGCTCGGGTCGAACACATAGCTCCGCTGGCGGCTTGGGACGTGGAGGGCAGCCGGCGGTCGATGGCGGCGCAGGCTCAGATCGACTACTGCACCGAGAGGATGGACGGTTTCGAGCTGCTGCAGATCGGTCTCAACGGCGCCGCTCCGGTGGTGTGGGATGAGGTGTATGACTCAGAGTCGCGGACGCGGCGACGGGTGCGCAACGCCGATCAGACCGAAGCGGCCGAGCAGAAGCTCGCAGCGATCCAGGAACGATTCTCGGTGTGGGTCTGGGAGAGCGCCGAGCGTGAGCGTCGAATCGTCGAGACTTACAACGACACAATGAACGCACGGGTGCTGCGTCACCACGACGGGTCGCATCTGACGTTCCCGAGCTTGGCGCAGGGCATCGAACTATGGCCGTGGCAGCGCGATTTCGTGGACAGGGCCGTCTCAACACCGGCAGCGTTTTGTGCCCATGAGGTCGGTTTAGGTAAGACGCTGACCGCGGTAGCTACCGCAATGACATTGCGGCAGTTCGGAATAGTAAACCGCGTGGGGATGATCGTCCCCAATCATCTGATAGAACAGGCAACTCGTCAGGCATACCAGGCGTGGCCGGCGGGACGGTTCCTGATCGTGACCCGCAACGATCTCCACGGTGACGCGCGGCGGCGGTTCGCGGCCCGATGTGCGACCGGGGACTGGGATCTGGTCATCATGACCCACGAGACATTCTCCTCGATCCCGGTCCCGGCCCGTGTGGAACGGCAGTGGCTTGAAGATCAGCTCGGCGAGCTGGAGAACTACGGGCGCACCGTGGGGCACGCCGGCAAACGGATCGCGGCCGCGGTGCGGGCTCTGCAGGGCAAGATTGAGCGGCTGCGGTCGGCCTACAACGACCCGCAGGCGGTCATGTTTTCGCATCTGGGTCTGGACTATCTCATCGTCGATGAGGCCGACAAGTTCCGGCGCCTGCCGGTGACGACACGCGCAGAGGGGTTTTCGCTGGGGTCCTCGAAACGCGCACTCGACCTGTTTTTGAAGATCGCCATGCTCCGGCGAGCTCATCCCGACCGGCCGCACGCGTGTTTGATGACGGGCACGCCGTTTACCAACACGTTGGCCGAGGGTTTCGTGTGGCAGCAGATGTTGGCGCCTGACCAGCTCGACCGCACCGGCCTGGGCCACTTCGACGCCTGGGCGGCGCAGTTCGTGCGCTACGAGGTGCTGATCGAAACCAGCCCCGATGGGGCGGGATTCCGGTCACGGCGCCGGCCCTCGGTGATCCAGAACGTGCCCGAGCTGCGGGTGATGCTCGCGGAGTTCATGTCGATGGTCCGCGCTGACAGCGTGGGGCTTGCGCGGCCGGAGGTGCGCCGCCACACCGAGGTCACCACGCCCACACCACGGCAGCAGGCATTCATGGACACGCTGGTGACCCGTGCTGATGCGCTGCGCAAACGAGTTGTGAGCGCGGATGCCGACAACATGCTGCTGATCTGTGGTGATGGACGCAAGGTCGCCCTGGACCCGCACCTGGTGGGCATCGACAGCGCCGCCGACAGGGGTGGGGACCTGTCCGAAGAGCACCGGAGCGACACCGCCCCGAAGCTGAGGGCCGTCGCTGATCGAGTCGCCGAGATCCACCACGCCACCCGAGACCTGGTGTACCGGGGATCGGCGACGCCGGGGGCATTCCAGTTAGTGCTCTGCGATCTGGGGACCCCACGCCCGGGTGATACCCAGAGCTACGGGCGGCTACGCGAAGCCCTGATCGCACGCGGGGTGTCTGCCGCCATGATCAGGTTCGCTCACGAAGCCACGACCCCCAAGGCACGCGAGGCGTTGTTCGCCGGATGCCGAGACGGCAGGGTGGCGGTCCTGATCGGGTCGACGCCGAAGGTCGGCATCGGGACCAATATCCAGAACCGGCTGCACTCGCTGCACCATGTCGACCCCACCTGGACCGCGGCGGCGTGGGAGCAGCGCAACGGCCGCGCGGTGCGCAACGGTAATCAGCACGACGTGGTCGACATCTACTCCTACGTCACCGAAGGCACCTTCGACGCGTACATGTTCGGCATCGTCGAGCGCAAGGCCCGCGGATTCGAGCAGCTTTACCGCGTCGACGGTCAGGCTCGCGAGATCGAGGATCTGTCCGGTGACGGCACGTTGAGCTTCGGGGAGCTCAAAGCCGCCGCGGCGGGCAATGATCTGCTGCTGCGTCAGCACGAACTGGCCACCAGGGTCCGCAAGTTGCGGCTGGCACACGTCACCGTCCAGCAGAACGTGAAAACCCTGCTGAGCCAGGCAGCCCGCGCAGAAGCCGGCCAGCAGGCCGCCGACGAGCGGATCGACAGGCTCGGGCAGTTCGCCGCCCACAGCTCGGGTATGGCCGCGATCGATCTGTCGGTGGTTGCCGAACGGGCATGCACTCAGAGTGAGCCGGGCCGGGTCTTCTCGGGATATGGGCGCGATTGGAGCGATGGCCGGGTACGGATACGCATCGAGGACAGCGACCCGGGTCGGCGGCTGGTGCTGTCGTTCGAGTATCGCACTCTGTGGGCCGAGGCGGTACCGGGCCGGGTTTGGCGCCGTGGAGCCGGCGCGGTCAAAGCCTGGTCGGAGGCCATGGTCGCTGCGTGGATCGGCGGCATTGATGACGAGCTCGGCGAGACCCGCGCCCGCAGAGGTGAGTATGCCGAGCAGGCGGCCACTGCCCGCACTGTGATCGCGGGAACCGATCTGGCCGAGCCGGCCGATCTGGCCGCCGCCCGGTCAGAACTGGCCGAGGTCAATGCGGCCATCGCAGCGGAACTGTCCGACACTGAGGGCCAGCACACCGCAGCCTGAGCGAGCCGCGGCACCGTCCTGACATCGAGGGGTGATGCAGGAC
>NZ_BEWG01000086.1 GCF_002723835.1 Mycobacterium sp. shizuoka-1
AACCACTACCCAACAACACAACTCGGCATCACACCGAACCCACACCAATTACCACGCAAAATCCGGGTTAGACGACTTTCGCGCCGAGGGCAACGGTCGTCATGAGTTCAATCTGAAGAACCTGTACGTGTACTTCTGGCGGTGGGGCACGTGGAAGGTGTTTGACGCCAACGCTGATCAGCCAAATGGCGACACCGGCGTGGTGTGCTACATCACGACCTCAGGTTACCTGCGTGGGCCGGGGTTCAAGGGAATGCGCGAGTACCTGAGGCGCAACACCACTGAAGGCTGGATCGTCGATGTTTCACCGGAAGGGCAACGTCCAGAAGTTGCAACTCGCATCTTCCCGGGTGTGCAGCAGCCTTTGGCGATCGCCATCTTCACCCGAACTCCGGACTGCGATCCGCAGGTCCCCGCAATCGTTCACTACACCGCAGTGCACGGCCATCGCAATGAGAAGTACGCCGCGCTACAGACGTTGAGTTTGGATGGTCCGCACTGGCAGCCCACGCGCACAGCGTGGCAGGCCCCGTTCACGCCCGCCGCTCAATCTCAATGGGACGATTACCCCGCGCTGAATGATCTTCTGCCGTGGAGCAGCACCGGGGTGACGGCCAACCGCAACTGGCCCAGCGCCCCTGCCGCAGGGGTGCTCAAGGAGCGACTGAAAGCCCTTGTCGCGGAGACTGATTTGGCGCGCAAGGCAGAGCTGTTCAAGGAAACTGACGCGTCGACTCTTGCGATGACCAAGGATCCCCTCGGCGCTGCGGATACCGAGCCCAACACCACGCGGCCGTTCGCCTCGGAGACCGCGACCTATCTCAAGTCGCCGGCCATCGTCCGCTACGGATGCCGAAGTTTCGACCGGCAGTGGATCGTCGCTGATCGCCGACTGCTGGATAGGTCACGCCCCGAGCTATGGGCAGCCCGTCGCCCAGGCCAGGTTTTTGTTGTTGAGCAGCATTCGCAACCCATCGCCGACGGACCGGCCGTGGTGTTCTCGGCGTTGATCCCTGATGCCCATCATTTCAACGGGCGCGGTGGCCGGGTGCTACCGATGCTGCATCCCGGTGGCCGGGTAAATATGGCTAAAGGGTTGCTCGGAGCCCTCTCGACGATCAGCGGCCGTGCCCTATCGGCGGACGACCTTGTCGCCTACATCGCCGGGGTGGCCGCGCACCCGGGATTCACCGAGCGGTTCGCTGAAGAGCTGGACACCCCAGGAGTGCGGATCCCAATCACCGGTGACGCTGAACTGTTCGAACGTGCAATCCACCTCGGACGCGAAGTGGTCTGGTTACACACATACGGGCAGGCCTTCACGGAAGGGCACGACGGCGGAATCCGCTATCCGACCGATGATCCCCGGCGCGTCACCAATCTGACCGCCGTAGGTTCCCTACCGCTGGACGCCAGCTACGACCCCGAGACCGCAGTACTGAGTATCGGGTCAGGCTCGTTCGGTCCGGTCCCGGCGGCGGTCTGGGGCTACACGGTCGGGGGCCGCGCCGTCATCAAATCGTGGTTCAACTACCGCAAAGCCAACCCGACTGGCCGTCGGACCAGTGCACTGGATGACATCAACGCCTCGGCCTGGCCAGCAGAGTGGAATGGTGAGCTCATCGACCTGCTGTCGGTGCTCAATCGCCTCGTCGAGCTGGAGCCGGCACAAGCTGAGCTGCTCGGACGAATCCTGGACAGGCCAGTGGCCAGCTATTCGGATCTGGCCTCGGCGGGGGTGGAGTGGCCGGGTGCAGCCAACGATCCGCAGCGCCGCGCCAATCAGGCTCCGGTAGCCAAGGAAACGCAGGCCGACGACGATGTCGACGGCCAGCTCGGATTTACCTTTCACTGAAAGCTGACGTCCGCAAGGTCGGCCGAGAACACCCCCGACGCGAGGACCGCCCTGGCGGACACCCTGCCGGCGACGACATTGGGCAAAGTCGGGGGAGAGCCCACCGCCAGCGACACCAGCACCGTCGAGGACCTTCTCGTGACCGGATTCTTGGGCGCAAGCCTCGGACTTTAGTCCGGGGTGAGCCCATCCCATTTTGTCGGCGGGCGTAGCCCGGCGGTCACAGTGGTCGGGCTTGGCCGTCGATGTACCGCTTGATGATCGACAACGGTGCGCCGCCGCAGGAGACGGCAAAATAGGACGGCGACCAGAGGTGGCCGCGCATTCGCGCACGGACTCAGACGCCGGTGTATTTGAACCGCCCCGGGTTTGATGCACACCGGTTACTGGTGCGCAGCCTCTGATGGGGCTGTGTTTGTAGCGTAGTAGACGGTCTCGTACTC